>CAILZI010000189.1 GCA_903838675.1 uncultured Verrucomicrobiota bacterium | reverse complement strand
ACCATAATCGCATAACTTCACTACTGGCCCGAATTTCGGGGTCCACCTCAGATGACTTTGAGCGGGCGGAGCTGGGCAAGGACAAGGGCTGGGCCATTGTGGTGCCGACGTTTTCGGTGGAGAATGGCACGAGGACTCTCTCCGCAATGCGGAGACAATTCACCTTTCCCGGAGCCGCCTGACCGCGCTACTCTGACGGAGCCATGCCCGCCAAGCCCAAGCCTCGCACGCTCGCTCCCAAACCCGCCGCCCCTGCCGCGCCGCTGCTTGCGGATGTGCGCGATCTCATCCTCACGGCCCGCGAAGCCGTTGCCCGGACCGTCAACGCCGGTCTGACGCTCCTGTATTGGGAGATCGGCACTCGCATTCGCACAGATGTGCTGAAGGAGAAGCGTGCTGATTACGGAAAGGAGATTTTGCACACACTGAGTGCACAATTGGAGAAGGAGTTTGGCCGAGGGTTTAGCCAGCGGAACCTGGCACACATGGTCAAGCTCGCGGAGGCATTCCCGGATCGCGGCATTTTGCACACGCTGTGTGCAAAATTGGGATGGAGCCACTTTCGCTCGATCATTTACCTCGACGATGAACTGAAGCGGGACTTCTACGCCGAGATGTGCCGCATGGAGAACTGGAGTGTGCGCACGTTGGTGAAAAAAATCGGCTCCATGCTCTACGAGCGCACGGCGATCTCGAAGAAGCCGGACAAGCTCATCAAGCAGGAACTCGCCGCCCTGCGCAGCGAGGACAAGCTCACGCCCGACCTCGTCTTTCGCGATCCCTACATCCTCGACTTCCTCGGGCTGAAGGACACCTATGCCGAGAAGGACGTGGAGACGGCAATCTTGCGCGAGGTGGAGAGCTTCATCCTCGAACTCGGCATCGGCTTTGCCTTCCTGGAGCGGCAGAAGCGGATGCAGATTGATGCCAAGGACTACTATCTCGATCTGCTGTTCTACCATCGGAAACTCAAGCGGCTCGTGGCGATTGAGTTGAAGCTCGGCGACTTCGAGGCGGCGGACAAAGGGCAGATGGAGCTGTATCTAGGCTGGCTGAAACGCCACGCCCTCGAGCCGGGCGAAGAAGCACCACTGGGAATGATCCTCTGCGCGGGCAAGAACGAGGAGCACGTCGAGCTGTTCGAACTCGCCAGCAGCGGCATCCACGTGGCGACTTACTGGACCCAACTGCTGCCGAAGAAACAGCTCGAACGAAAGCTCCACCAAGCCGTCGTCCGCGCCCGGCAGCGACTCACTTTGAGTGATGGCAAAGCTGGGAAGAAGACGGCCAGCAAGGCTCAATAAGCTGACAAACCGCCGCGCGCCGCGCGTTCCCTCTATCCCCATGAACCTCCGCTTCCTCACGCTGGCCAGCCTTCTCACCGCCTCCACCTTCGCTGCTGATGCGCCGAAGCTGCCCCCGATTCCCGCAGAGCCGACGGCGAAAAAGAAGGAGCTGCTCTTTTCCGATGACTTTGAGCGGGCGGAGCTGGGCAAGGACAAGGGCTGGGCCATCGTGGTGCCGACGTTTTCTCTGGAGATCGGTGCACTGAAGGGCACGCAGATGCGCTTTGATGCCCCGGCGCAGGAGGGCAAGCCGCCGGTGAAGGGGCATCAGGCCGTGATCGGCAATGACATCCCGACGCAGGACAGCGTGATCGAATTCCGCTTCCGGCTCGGCGGCGCGCAGTCCCTCACGGCGGAGTTTGACGACCGCAAGTTCAACGGCTCGCACTACGGGCACCTCTGCATGGCGCGCATCGCGGCGGACAAGATCATCCTCGTCGATCAGAAGGGCCTGGCCGTGGCCCGCCCCGAAGGCGCCACCGGCGAGCCCCCGACCCCGCAAGGCCGGAAAAACGCCAGCTTCCCCCTCAGCCTCGATCCCGAGGCCTGGCACACCTTCATGCTCGAAACCGTGGGCGACACCATGCGCGCCTCCATCGATGGCAAGCCCGTCGCCTTCCTCCAGTCCCCCGGCATCGCCCACCCGACGAAGTCCAAGGTCGAGTTCGGCTGCATGGGCAAAGACGGCTTCTTCGACGACCTCAAGATCTGGAACGCGGAGCCGGTGAAGTAGGGGCCAATGCATCCTAGGCACGTTCTCGAATAGCGCGGCCTTCCGGCCGTAGCCCTGCGTCAGGTGCTGCTCTGGGTGGTAGGGATGCGCTGTGCGCGTCCGTTGAATCCTTCGGTCCAGCGTGGTCTGCGGTCTCATCGCATCCCCCTTTTCACAAGCCCCCGCCCCCTTCGCCAAACCGCCCGACTTCGAGGACGTTCGCGCGCCTCAGGGCCTGCCGCATGCTGGCAGACACGCGGACTGTCGCCACCCCCATCCTACGGGGATCCGAATTGTACTCCCGGCCATGAATGTTCTGACGGGAATTCATTGCCCTCCCTTGGTCACTGACGCATAATCACTTAGGTGGCTCTGCTCCTGTGCAGCGCCTATCCCATGCCTCTCAAGCGGCCAACGCCATGAATGGACCTCAGCCTCAACCTCCGTCTGAATACTTTTTCGAACGGTCTCCCTGGAACGACTGGCGGGTGCTGTTTCTCATCGCCCTGCTGATGTCCTGCTGCGACTTCCTGGCGGGCCCCATTGTCTTCTTCCCCTTCCTGTTCGTGATTCCAGTCGCGCTGATGGCGTGGAACTGCGGCCTCCGCACCGCCCTGTGGCTGGGGGCCATCCTGTGCATTATTCGATTCAGCATCCAATACGCCTGGGGCATTCCGTACACCCTGCCCGTGGCCATCATCAACGCCATCCTGCGGCTCGCGATCCTGTTCTTCATCACCTTCCTGTGCGGCAAACTGTCTGAGCAGACCCAGGCCCTGCGCGCCCGCGTCCGCACGCTGGAGGGACTCCTGCCGACGTGCTCCTTTTGCAAAGACATCCGGGACGAAAATGGCGAATGGCAGCAGATTGAAGAATACGTCACCTCGCGATCCGAGGCCCTGTTCACCCATGGCATCTGTCCGAAATGCATCACCAAACATTTCAGCGAAGTGATGAACCGGGAAGCGCAGAAAAAGGTCGCAGAAGGTGATCAAGAACAGAGCACTTCATGAAGCCCTCATCCATCACCCCACCTTCCACGCCACCTTCTCCACTTTGCCATTCCACGCATGCTCCTTCGCGTGCGTCAGCGTGGTGAAGTCCACGCCTTGGTCGCTCAATTGCACCATCGTCCAGCCGGTGGTGCTGGAAGTGGGGTTGGAGACGTAGGAAGTGGCGGGGGTGTTGAGGATGTGGATGCCGCGATGCTGGAAGTGGCTGCGGTCATGGATGTGGCCGTGGACGTAGGCCTTCACCTGCGGGCGTGAGACGAGGAGCTCCCACAGGGGCTCGGAGTCCTCCAGGCCACCGGGGTAGTGCTGCTCCCCGCCGCCGAGCCGGGGATTGTGATGGCCGAAGATGAGGGCGGGCTTGCCGGGATGCGCATCGAGCATGCGGCCCAGCCATGCGAGCTGCTCGGGACCAAGCAAGCCCTGCGCGACGACGCGGGCCTCCGCGCCCTGCCCCACGGTTTTGAGCGAGTCGAGAAGGAAGAGATTCGCCTTGGCCAATGAGACGACGCCGACATGGCGCGAGACCACGGGCGGCTCCGCCGCTTTCTCCGCCTGCAGCACCTGATGGAAGACATCGCGGTCATCGTGATTCCCCAGCGTGAGGTGCACCGGCATGCCGGCATCCCGCAGCGGGGCGATGAGCCGCGTGAAGTGCTCGTAGTCTCCGGGCCGGCCATTGCTCAAGGCGAGGTCGCCATTGATGACGACCGCCGCAGGCCGCCGCTCCTGCGCGACGAGCCAGGCCACCGTTTCCCGCAGGTGCGTGGGGATGGCCGCGCTGGCCGGATGCTGCGCGGCGATGTGCGTGTCATTGAGAATGGCGATGCGGTCCTCATCCACCCGCTGCGCGTCTGCCGCATGAAGCGCCGGGGCACAGACCACCGCGCCGCTGAGCTGAGCCAGGAAGTCGCGCCGGGATGCGATAGGCAGGTGGATGGGCATGGTGGTGGGAGGGTACTGGAAATGGAACGCGCTGGCGAGGGTGAAATGGAGCAGGGATTACGTGAGCATCGTGTTGCGGCTTGCCGCCAGGGCCAACGTTCTTCAGATTGTCATTCCCATGCTCGTTGATCTCATCTGCCACTTCTGGAGGAATGATCCTTCCCTGCCCTTTCGGGTGAAGCTTCATGACCTGTCCCTGCGGCATCTGATGGCCGATGCCGCTGAGGCTTACCGCGTATATGAACTGATGGCCATCCAGCGCCCCGGGGATGTGTGGAAATACATCTGGGTGGAGCTGCTGGACGTGCCGCCTACGGTCCACGACTTCCGCAGCTGGAGAAAAAAGGACACCAAGGATGCCCACAAATGGCCGGACAACTGGCTGCCGCTTGCCGACTTTGACCGCTGCTTTTACTGGGCCTGCGACGACACCACGCCTGAATCCCGTTGCTGGCTGACTGAACGCGAAGGCCCGTCATTCAAGGACTGGGCAAGCGAGCTGTACGCCGAGGTGAAGGCGTTCCAAGTTTCCCTGCGAGAATCCACAGATCTTTTGATCAGAACGGAGCTGGCTTGTCTGGATCTGCGCCGCCACACCTATGACTTTGATGCCAGCACGCCATTGGAGCTCACACGCCCAGACTACCGGAGTCGGATAAAGCCATGCTTCAACCAGCGCTTTTATGAAATGCTGCGCGAATTGCTGAGCCGCGCCGAAGTCACCTGCGTCAGCTTCCTCGTCGACGATTATCAGGCGACTCGACTGGCCTTCATGCAGCAACGTTTGCGCTCAAATTCAGATCCTCTGACACGGGCAAACCGCTGGCCGATCTGCATTTCCACGGAAAAATCTCAGGGTGCAGCGCCCTGGAACGCCGAAGCTCAGGTCTATTCCGAAGGCATTGGGTTTGGGTTCCTGCTGGTTGCCAATCATGCCCCCGATTACTATTTGAACAGCGGCAGGTTTCGCTGGCTGCTGTGCGCCAGGGATGCAGGAGATTTTCCCGGCTATCGCCGCACCACAGGTGATGATTGGTGCCTCTATGAGGATCTGAGTTCTGAAGAAGTGTTTGCCAAAGAAAGCGAGGGACGGCGCTGGATGCTCAAGGAGACTTGGAAGGTCGATGTCTGACCTCCTAATACTTTTAAATACCATTCCATGGTCAGGGAGTAAGAGCGGTGGCGTTGCTAGCACCACCGCCATCCCCCTCCCGCGCCACGGATTGAAACTCAGTCGTTGTAGGCAGCTTCGCCGTGCTCGGCGAGGTCGAGGCCCTGATTTTCCTCCTCGGGGCTGACGCGCAGGCCGAGGGTGACGTCGATCACCTTGAGGATGACGTAGCTGGCGATGCCGGAAAGCACGATGGTGTAAAGCGAGGCAAGGAGCTGCGTGACGAGCTGGCTGCCGATGTGAAAGCTGCCCAGGCCGCCGGCGAAGGAGGTGGTGCCAAACACAGCCACGAGGATGGTGCCCACGAAGCCGCCGACGCCATGGACGCCGAAGACGTCCAGCGAGTCGTCGTACTTGAAGCGCTGCTTGAGCTTGGCGCAGGCCAGCCAGCACAGGATGGAGGAGATGGCACCGATGCAGAGGGCTCCCACGGGGCCCACTTTCCCGGAGGCCGGGGTGATGGCCGCAAGCCCGGCGATGGAGCCGGTGGCGATGCCGAGCACGCTGGGCCTGCCGTTGCGCAGCCACTCGATGAGCATCCACACCACAGCGGCAGAGCTGGCGGAAATGTGCGTGACGACAAGAGTCATGGCCGCAGAGCCATTCGCCGCGAGCTGGCTGCCGGCATTGAAGCCGAACCAGCCAACCCACAGCATTCCTGCACCGGTGACGGTGAGGGCGAGGTTGTGCGGCATCATCTGCGCATGGGGAAAGCCACGGCGCGGGCCGACCATAATACAAGCTACCAGCGCGGCCACGGCGGCGGTGATGTGCACGACAATGCCGCCCGCGAGATCGATCACACCGGTGAGGCCGAAGAACGCGCCCGCCTTGTGCCACACACCGTAGCAGCAGGGCACATAGACCACGAGGCTCCACACCACGCTGAAGATCAGGATGGCCTGGAACTTCATGCGCTCGGCAAACGCCCCGATGAACAGCCCCGGCGTGATGAGGAAAAACATCATCTGGTAGGCGAAGTGCAGCAGCTCGGGGATGGTGGGGCAGTCGCTGCGCACGGAAGTGGGCGTCACTCCGCTGAGGAAGGCCTTGCTGAAACCGCCAACGATGCTGCCGCCGTCTGAAAACGCCAGCGAGTAGCCCACGGCCAGCCAGACGAGGCTGAGCACGGCGGTCAGCGCAAAGCACTGCATCAGGATGGAGAGGATGTTCTTCGCGCGCACCAGACCGGCGTAAAACAGCGCCAGGCCGGGGATCATCATGAAGAGCACCAGCGCGGTGGAGGTCAGCAGCCAGGCGGTGTCCCCGCTGTTGATGGTGGAGCCGTCGGCGGCATGGGCGGTGGTTGTGGCGAGAGCGAGCGCGGCCAGCACGGCAATGGAATGCCGTGCGGCCCCGCTCCCCGTGCGTTTCAGCAGGGATGGGGTCATGGTTGGTTGGTAGGTTGGTGCTAAAGCCTTGGTTGGAGGCTGGTTGGGTGGCGATGCTAACCAAGCCACCGCCACCCGACAAGAAAAAACCACCAGGTGATGGCACGTTTCTTGCTGCGTTCTACCATTCGATTGCTGGTTTTCGCACCATCAATCAGCTTTGCTGTGCCCTGATTCCAAGTACAGCCGACGACAATGATTTTGAGCTGCTCCCTGCAGGTCTGAGCCATGGCGGGCTGATGCTCCATTCAAGAAGGGAGCGCGGTCACTCCTGACCGCCGCATTCAACAGGCGGCAAAGCCGCGAGGAGAAGACGAAGCGGACAAGAGTGTCCGCGCTCCTCTCTACCAGCGCGCTTCACCGTGAATGCTCTGGCAGCGTGGCCAACATGGCCTAACATTCGATCCTATGATCTGGCAGAAACTGAAGGCATTCTTTGGCGGGGAGACGCAGGAGGCGGTGGTGTTCCATGAAGAATGGATCGCTCTGCTGAAGCAGAACGTGCCTCTGTATGCCAGGCTGCCGGAGGAGCTGCGCCTGCGGCTTCATGAGAGGATCGCCCAGTTCATCTCCACCATCCGCTTTGAAGGCTGTGGCGGGCTGGAGCTGACGGAGGCCATGATCCTCACGGTGGCGGCGCAGGCCTGCCTGCTGGTGGTGCACCGGGAGGGGAAGCCCTACCCAAAGCTGAGTGCGGTGTACCTCTACCCCACCACCTTCAGCTCCGTGCGCAAGAGCGTGGGTGCCAGCGGCATCGTCACCGAGGGCGAGGTGCGCCGGCTGGGGGAGTCCTGGGGCTGGGGCACGGTGGTGCTGGCCTGGGACTCCGTGGCTCAAGGAGCCCGCTGCATTCATGATGGGGACAATGTGACCTTCCATGAGTTTGCCCACCAGCTGGACCACGAAGATGGCCCCACGGATGGCGCCCCTGCCCTGCCCAGCGGTGCGGCCTACCGACTGTGGTCGCGGGTGTTCCATGACAACTACGCCGACTTCCTGCAAAGCACGGAGGAAGGCAGGAAGACCGTCATGGATGCCTACGGCGCGACGAATCCTGCGGAGTTCTTCGCGGTGGCCACCGAGACTTTCTTTGAGAAACCGGAGAAGTTGTTTGAGGAGCGGCCGGAGATGTACGCGGAGCTGGCCAAATACTACCATCTGGATCCACGGGAGTGGATGCAGGACAAATGATGCAGGCATCATGCATAGCATGGAGTGGTATCTAGCAGCATGCCATTCATGAACCCATTCTTGCAGCCTGCCCTCCGGTATCATTCCACCACCCGAACCCACCCTGAAAAAATACCTCCCCTTGTAAAAGGCACTGACAAAACTGACACAACCGAGAAAACTGGGTTCTGTCAGTTTTGTCAGTCCCAGCGAAGGTCAAAAGGGCGTGAGCAAAGACTTCACTACATTACCGCCCCCCTGCCCGCTGTTCCTTGCAGCACCGTGCATCCCAGTTGCGCAAAGGCCGTTTCCGGCCACATCTTCCGGCACCACGGGCCCCAAAACAAGGCCCCTGCTCCATCCAACCCAACCGCTGTCTCCATGAAACGCACTCCTTTGTCTTTGTCCCTGTCCGCCGCACTGCTGCTCCTGATCCCGGGCTGCGAGAGCGGAAAGCCCACAGCAGAGCAAAAAGCCACGGCCCCGGCCAGCAACGCCGTGCAAGCGCCCGGCACGGTGGTCACCAGGCCCAGCGGGCTGCGCTACCAGGTGCTGACATCTGGCCCTGCAGAAGGAAAACACCCCACCCTCAGTGACTCGGTCACCGTCCATTACAAAGGAACGCTGACCAATGGCACACAGTTTGATAGCTCCTACGATCGCGGAACACCGGCCACCTTTGGCGTCGGTCAGGTGATCCCCGGCTGGACGGAGGCGCTGATGCTCATGAAGCCTGGCGACCAATGGATGCTCTACCTCCCGGCCAACATCGCCTACGGCCCCCAGTCTATGGGTGGCATCCCGGCCAACAGCGACCTGATTTTCCAAGTGCATCTGCTGCAGGTGAACGGAGCGCAGTAAGGCTGGCCAAAGCAGCCCCGTTGCACTGCAACGGGGTTAGGAAGACCGGGGCGGACAGCAGAACTCCAGTTGCGGCGCAACGGGGCGCCTTTATGTCTGCGCCCGCCCCATGTCCCTGACCACCCGCCCAGCTCGCACCTTGCCCGATCTCTCTGCCGAGGAGCTGGGCACGTGGCTGGCCGCGCAGGGGTTCAAAGCCGCGCACGCACCGCGCGTGCTGCGGAATCTCCTCGAAGTGCATGGTGATGAAAGCAGGGAGCACCCCGGCATGCGGCTACCAGCGGAGCTTGCTCAGCAATTGCAGTCTGCCTTTCCCACCGCAGCCGCAAGCCTCGCCATGCGACAGGTTTCCGAAGATGGCACCGCGAAGCTGCTGCTGCGCCTGCATGACGGGCGCACGGTGGAGTCCGTGCTGATGCCAGACTTTCACCCGGAGCGTGCAGCGGGCTGCATTTCCAGCCAGGTGGGCTGCGCCATGGGCTGTGATTTTTGCGCCACCACGCAGACCGGCTTTGAGCGCAATCTCACCTCAGGCGAGATCGTGGAGCAGTTCATCCACCTGCGCCGTGAGGCACGTGCCGCCGGGCGCACGCTGCGCACCATCGTCTTCATGGGCATGGGCGAGCCGATGCTGAATCTCAAAAACGTGCTCGCCGCCGTGCAACGCATCGCAGCGCCCACGCTCGGCGCGTTCGGCTGGCGGCAGATCGCCATCTCCACCGTGGGCATCGTGCCGGGCATTGATGAACTGCGCGAGGCCGATCTCGGCGTGCACCTCGCCTTGTCCTTGCATGCACCGGATGACGCAACGCGCGCCGACTTGCTGCCCATGGGCAAACGCTTTGATGTGCAGGACGTGCTTGCCGCCGTGGACCGCTACCAGGCCAGCAGCGGCCGCATCACCACCATCCAGTACTGCCTGCTCGATGGCGTGAACGATTCCCTCGCGCAGGCGCGCGATTTGTCGCGTCTGCTGGAAGGACGGCGCATGCATGTGAATCTGCTGCGCTACAATGCCACCGGCCTCAGCCTGCGAGGCCGCACCTATGCCCCGAGCAGCCTGGAGCAAACCGAAGCCTTTCTATCCGAACTCCGCGCCCATGGCACCGTGGCGCATCTGCGCCGTGCACGTGGGCCGGACATCGATGCCGCGTGTGGTCAGTTGCGGAAACGAGAAGCAGCGGTTTCTTCCGCGCATTGACCTGCATTTCCATGAACCCCGTGCAAGGCTATCATCTCATCACGCCCGGAGATCTCACCTGGCGGCTGTCGAATCTCATGCGCATCCCGAACGCGGATTTTCTGGAGCGCACCGGCAGCGAAAACATGGGCGCGCGACTCTGGCGCATGCCGCCCAAAAGCGCGAACACGCTGCACAAGCACATCCGCGCCGAGGAGTTTTACTTTGTGCTCGAAGGCACAGGCCGCATGCGCGTGGGTGATGAAACACTCACCGTGCCCAAGCATGGCGGTGTCCACGTCGGGCCGGATCAACTCCGGCAGGTGTTTAACGACAGCACCGAAGAAGTGCTGTGGCTCATCATTGGTGCGCCCGAGGAACTCGAATTTCTTCCCGGTGCCACAGCGAAGCCTGATATGTCGCTCATTTATCCGACGGACCCAACGCAACTGCCGAAGGAGCTTGCGGGTGTGGAGTGGCCGCCGAAGAGCTGAGATAGAAATGCGTTTGGCAAAAGCGGCGCTTCAGCCTGCATGACGATTCCAACGACTCATTTGCAAATGCGAGACTGGAGACGTTCGGCGGCGCTCTCGGAGAGCGCGCCCTACCTTTGCACAGTCGACGCTCAAACGCCCATCGCGGGTAGGGCGGGCTGTCCCAGCCCGCCGACGTCGGAGCCCATGATACTCAACGGCCGAGCCGCCGGCTGATACTGCTGAACCCCAACACCCGCATTGCCTCACCCCTCATCCTGCGGCAGGAGTGAGGCAGTGAACCTTCCCCCCGACCCACGTCCTGCCCCTCCATCCCTGACATGGATGACGCCCGCCCAGTGCAAAGTGATTGAAACCGCAGGCACCAACGCGCACCGCCTCGCCTCCGGCCCCGGCGGCTGGGTGGAGCGACTGGGAGATGACGTGATCCTTTCCTACAAAAGCGATACCGCCCGCGATGAACTCGCCGCCGGTCTCACCAAGTGGTGCACAGATTCGGGCTGGCAGCCTGTGCGGGTGTTTCACCGCTTCATGCCCATCAAGAACGCCGACCGCGTCTCGCCCGTGCTGCACAGTGGCGATGCCACGCTGCCCCTGACCACGGTGGTGACGGAGGCCGGAATTCGCTACGGCCTCGACATCGGTGCGAGCTACAGCCATGGCCTGTTTATGGATCAGCGCCTGAACCGCGCCAAGCTGCATGCACTGAAGCCCAAGCGCGTGCTGAACACCTTTGCCTACACCTGCAGTTTTTCGCTGGTGGCCGCGCTTGCGGGCGCGGAAACGCTGAGCGTGGACCTGTCCCGCAAATCACTCGATCGCGGCAAACAGAATCTCGCGCTCAATGGCATCGCGGAAACGAAGCACCGCTTTGTGGTGGATGACGCCGCCGAGCTGTTGCCGCAGCTCTCCGTGCGTGGCGAGCGCTTTGACGCCATCATCCTTGATCCGCCCACCTTCTCCCGCAGCAAGAACGGCCGCCGCTGGCAGGTGGAGAATCACTTTGAAGACCTGCTCAATGCCGCGCTGGAAGTGGCGGCACAGAAATGCGCCATCCTGCTTTCCACGAATTGCACCAAGCTCGACCCCGCCACACTGGAGCGCAGCGCGCGCTGGTGCGCGAAAGGCAAGCGCCGCACCGCCGACTACCTCAAGCTCGGCACGCCGGTGGATTTCCCGCCCGGCCATGGCTCCAGCACGCTGTGGATGATGCTGCGGTGAAATCGTAACGCGCCACTACCAGCGCAGCGCCTTCAACTTCTCCCCCATCACTTTCGCGATGGCATCATTCCCAGCGCCATCAGGATGCACCCCATCTTTGAGCAAAGATAAATCTGGCACGATGCCAAAGAGGCTGACGAATTCGCTCTTGGTCTCAGCGGCGAGTTTCTCAAACGCAGCGCCGAGTTCACGCAGCTTTGCCTCGCGTTCGTTAGCGATGGGCTTCGTCGGCCCCAGCGCGGCCTTGTTGATGTTCGTGGGACCGACGAGCAGCACGGGCAGCTTTGCGCCGTAGACTGCCCGCGTTTTCTCGATCATCGCCCGCACATTTGCCACCGCCTTGGGGATGCATTGCGGCGTGATGTCGCGGGAATCATTCATACCAAGAGCGATGACGAGCGCGTCCGCCTTCGCAAAGCGTTTTAGCATCGCCTCAAACTCGGGGAGCGAGTTCGTCGGACGCCCGCCTTTGCCTTCATTGATCAGCGTGAGTGCTCCCGCCGACAGCTGCTGCACCTGCGTCACCCAGAGATGCTCGCGCTCCTTTTTTGGCAAAGCGCCGCCTGCGGTGATGGAATCTCCAAACACGATCACCGTGCGCGGAGCCGGGCTTTGAGCGAAGACTCCGAGACTCAGTGCAAAGAACAGGATGAGAACACGCGGCATGCAGTTGAATTCAAATTCGCATCTCACGCCGCTTGGGGCGTCGCGAGCGTCACATAATCAGGCCTGTCCGCAGCATCGCTGTAGCTGTGGCGTTTGATCACCTGCCCATGGTGCAGCAAAAAAGCGCCTGGAAGCTGCAGCGGATCCCCCTTGATAGTGCCTGGCGGATGACCAGCCACAGTGGACCTGACCCAGGCACACAGCACGCGCGGACCGATGAGCTGCATCATGTGCGCACGCCGCAGCCCCAGGCCCTTGTAAAGAGTGCGTGCAGGATCCGCCACAGCGGCGATGTCCGCCAAACCGTAGCGCTCAGCAAACGCGGCGAAATCTTCCGTAGTCCCCATGTGCCCCAGAACGATGCGCGTGCCGGCGCCTTCGATCTGCCGGCGCAAGCGTGCGATGTCAGACATGGCATTGCGGCAGAAGGTGCAGCCTTCATGCCGCAGCAGCACGAGCAGCACCGGAGATTTCTCTGACAGCGCCGCGAGCGATTCTCCCGTGCTGGTCCTTGTGAGGCCCAGCAGCTCGGCGGCATCAGATGAAGCGCTCATGGTGGCAGCTTGGAGGTTCAATTCCCCATCACTTTATTTCTTATCGGCTGACTGATCCGCAGGCTTTTCGGCAGCAGCGTCGGCTTTGACAGGAGGCGCGGCTTGCTTGGGAGCCGTAAAAAGCACCTTGGGGGCACGGATACCCGACCATTGGTCCGTCTGGATCTTGAAGGGGCGGGGGGATCGATTGCTGACTTTTTGGCTTCTCATGGGGTTCCGATACTTTTAAATAGCCCGCTTTGCAATGGGTGCTTCGCCCCTTTGCACCGACACGCTCTTCTTGAAGGCGTGTGCAGGCCATGCTCTGCTCCCGCATGACGCTCCCCTACCCCACCCACATCCCCGGTCTCCGCAGCCCTTTCGATCAAGTGCACGGCCTCGTCTATTTCGGCCGGATGCTGGACAAGATCCGCCTGACTGCCGCAGGCAAGCTGCCCGAAGGCTGGCAGCCCATGCGTGGCAACGCCAAAGGCAGCTTTGACTGGCGCTGCTGCGAGTTCCTGAAAATCGACTACGCCACACTCGAAGCCGAAACCCTCAAAGGCGGCAGCGATGAAAGCCTGCTGGCCTGGGCCTATGCGAATGGCCGCCAGCCCACCGAACAGGAAATCGAAGTCTGGAACGGCTTCATGACCAAGCGCGGCTGGCGCGATGCCGGCACCCAGCGCCTGAATGAGCGCCTCGAAGAAATCGGCCTGCCACCCGGCACGGTGCAGACCATGTTTGAATTCATCGAGATCGACGAAGGCAGGCTGATTCCTGGCGCGAAGTGAATGCGTATTCACTCCGCACTGATGTGTGCGCCTTTTTCAGCCACCGAACGCCGCATGCCAAACACGAAGAATGCGAGCACTCCTCCTGCCACGGCAAAGATCAGAAAGCAGTCGAGGTAGGACAGCGCCTGGGCATGCACGGTGCGGAGATTGTACAATGCCTGCAACGACATCTGCGCAGCCGCCACCGGATCGCCCGTCTGCTGGAGCATCTGGGCTTTGGACTGGGTGAGAAAGGAAGTGACCGCCGGATTGAAGGGATCGAGCGATTCATTCAGGCGCAGGGCATGAAACTGCTGAAAGCGCTCGGTCAAGGTGTGCCCCAATGAGGTGCCGAAGCTGCCGCCTTCATTACGCAGCAGCGCAAAGAGGCCCACGGCGGCACCACGCATTTTCTGCGGGATGTAAAGATACGCGGCGACATTGATCGGCGCAAAAACGAGCCCGAGACCGATGACGAGCACCACGCGCGGCCAGATCACCTGACCGGGCGAGATCTCCAGATTCATGCATGCCATCCAGTAGCTCCCGAGCGCAAGGATGAGCAGCCCGGCGCCAATCAGCCAGCGTGCATCCATGCCAAGCCCCAGCATGCGCCCAACGAGAATGACCGCGATCACGGTGAAGACGCCGGATGGCGAGAGCACCAGTCCTGCATGCAGCGCATCATAGCCAAAGAGCGTCTCCAGCATGCCGGGCAGCAGCGTGCTGGAGCCATAGAGTATGGCGAACGAGCAGAAGATGATGATGCTGGAGAGGGCGAAGTTGCGATCATGCAGCGGCTGAAAGCTGACGATGGGGCGGGTCTGCCGCCCTTCCCACCACACCAGCGCGGCAAGCCCCAGAACAAACAGAACGACCAGCGACTGAATGCGGCCAAAGGGATCGCCCAGCCAGTCCCACTCCTGCCCTTTGCTGAGCAGCAGCTCCCACGCAACGATCACAAGGATGAGCAGGCTCAAACCGGGAAAGTCAAAACGCAGCGGCTGCTTCACCTGAGCTGCACGCTCCTGCTTCAGATACTCGGGATCCCAAACCAACGAGGCACAGAGAAACCAGGCCAGCGCACCCACAGGCAGGTTGATGTAGAAGATCCAGCGCCAGGAGTATTGATCGGTGATCCAGCCACCCAGCGTTGGCCCCACCACCGGCGCAATGAGTGCGGCGATGCCAAAGAGCGTCTGTGCCGCGCCCTGCTTTTCCGGCGGAAAGGTATCGAGCAAAATGCCCTGGCTGCAGGGCTGCAAGCCACCACCGGCAACTCCCTGCAACACACGGCACAAGATCAGCATGTCGAGACTCGTGGACAAACCGCAGAGCAGGGATGCCAGGGTGAACAGGCTGATGGAAAGCAGGAAGTAACGACGACGCCCGAGACGCGAGGCAATCCAGCCAGTGATCGGCAGAACGATCGCATTCGCAGCCAGATAGCTGGTGATGACCCACTCACTGTCTGTCTGCGCAGCGGAAAGCCCGCCTGCAATGTGACGCAGCGCCACATTCGCAATCGTGGTGTCGAGCACCTCCATGAACGTGGGCACGACCACGGCAAAGGCGACCAGCCAGGGATTGAAGACCTTGGGTGCCGTATTCATGGCCGGGCCTCCTTGGCAGAGATGGGAAGAGCTTGCAGGAACTGCCCGGCATTCGCTCCTGTGGGTGCGCTGGCGGTGTCCACCTCAGGCTCCACCGAAAGGCCGACAAACAGAGGTGCGCGGGCGGGATCGTAATCCACCAGTTCAATGCGAACAGGAAGGCGCTGAACGACCTTCACAAAGTTGCCTGTGGCATTCTGTGCAGGCAGCAGAGCCAGCGTGGACCCTGTGCCCATCGTGAAGCCCGAGATCCGTCCTTTGAATACTTGATGGCTTCCATACATGTCCGTCTTCAGCTCCACGTGCTGGCCGATGCGCAGCTCACGCAGCTGGGTCTCCTTGAAATTGGCATCGATCCAAATGTCCTGCAGAGAGCGCACGGCCATGAGGCTCTGCCCCACCTGAACGCCGTTGCCGGGGTTCACATTGCGCCGCGTGATGACGCCATCGATGTCTGCCTTGATGCTGCAGTAGCTGAGATCCAGCCGCGCCTGCTCAGCATCACGCGCCGCCTGCTGCACACGGGCCTCGGCCTGTTTCAGCGCGGGTGCTTTTGCCAGGATGTCAGCGTAGATGCGGTCGATGTCACCCGCAGGATCGCGACGATAGAATTCTGCCACGGTCTCACGCGGTGTCAGGTTTAAGGACGAAGGACTGATGCCGAGCTGAGCAGCCTGATGAATGAGGTTGGCCAGTGCCTCACGCACGGAGGAGAAGGTCTGGTCCAGATCCGCAGGCACCTCGTCGAGGCTCTTGCCGGCCGCAGGTTCGGCAGTGAGTCCAAGAGCCACGCGGGCTTGATGGGCGTTTTCCAGCATCTGATTCACACGGGCCTGCGCCACCTCCAGATCCGCATGGCGCTGATCGGCCTCCTGAACGCTGACAGCATTCTGTTTCACCAGCTTGTCCGCACGCTCGGCCTGGATCTGCGCCAGACGGAGGTTGGCCTTGCTCTCCTCCCATTGCGCCACGCGCTGACGCAGCACGGCCGCCTGATTGTCCACATCCTCGATGGCATGTTCGAGCTTGAAACGGGCGCTGCGGCTGAGCGCCAGCAGCCCGAGTGTGTTCGCCTTGGCGGCATCGAGATCAGTGCGTGAAGTTTCAAGCGCGGCTTCAGCCACAGCGAGCTTGATGCGGTAGGGCTCGGGGTCGAGCTGCACCAGCACATCACCCTTTTTGACGCGGTTGTTGTCCTCCACCAGCACGCGGGCCACCTGCCCCGGAACTCGCGGTGCCACAAAGGTGACGTAGCTGTTCACATAGGCGTCGTCAGTCGAAACCGTGTGCATGCTGTGGCGAATCCAGGGAATGACCAGAACGAGGAGGGCGCATGCACCGAGCAAGCCCAGCGCGATCGCAAGCTTCCGGCTTTTTCCAGGAGGATTCGCCGCTGCAGTTTCGGCAGTTGGTAGTGCCTCTTTTTCGGATGATGTGGTTTCGTGTCTCATAGGTCAGTGAGGTTCAGTTTGGAAGAGTGATTTGCAGCACGACCTTGCCCTGCTTGCCTCCGCGTTCGGCATGGTGGTAGGCCACGTGCACCGATTGAAGAGGGAAGGTGCCAGCAGTCATGACGCGCAGCGCACCGGAGTCGATTCGATGGCTGATCTCTGCGAGCTGGGCTCCATCCGCGCGCACCAAAAGGAAGGCATCATGCACACGCGGTTCGGCAGAGTCCGCGCTGGAGGCGGCGATGGTGACCAGGCGCCCGCCGGGTTTCAGCACACGCCATGAACGCTCCAGCGTGTCGCCACCAACGGTATCGAACACGACCTCGATGTTGCTGACAGCTTTTTCAAAGCGGGTGCTGTGATAATCGATGACAGCATCCGCACCGAGCGCCTGAAGGAACGGCTTGTTGGCAGCCGAAGCAGTCGCGATGACATGGGCACCGTGCTGTTTGGCCAGTTGCACCACAAACTGGCCCACACCTCCCGCAGCGCCATGAACGAGCACCCATTCACCACGTTGCAGCCTGGCCTTCTCAAAGAGCCCCTGCCAGGCCGTCAGCGCGGAGATGGGAACGGCTGCTGATTGAGTGTGATCAAGCGTCACCGGCTTGTGCGCCAGCATTGAAGCGGGAGCCACCACGTATTCCGCCTGCGCGCCGTTGGCGAACCAGTCGTTGAGACCATAGACCGCATCTCCAGCCTGAAAGCCCGCGGCAGCAGCGCCCAGGGATTCGATCACACCAGAGAATTCGTGACCGAGCACGATCGGGAATGGCCGTGCCGCGCCTGATGCCAGATGAAAGGTGGGATACCAGTCCAGTTCGCTCGGTGTGATGGCCGAGGCATGAACTCTGACAAGAAACTCTCCCTCCTTGGGTGTGGGAGTCGCTTGATCGCCGATGATCAAAGCCTCGGAGCCAGCTTTGTGTGTGAGATAGGCCGCTTTCATGATGTTGTTTTCCTGTTCGGTGGATGTTTGCTTCGCGGACTCCTCGTCCGTCTGCTGCCAGAGGTAGTCTCCGCCGCCGATTCCGCCCAATACCGCGATCCTTGCGCAGCCATGCTTTTCAGGCATGATGGATTTCCATCCATGGAACTGCGACATCTCAGATACTTCGTGGCGGTGGCTGAAGTGTTGAACTTCACCAAAGCCGCCGCGCGCTTGCGCGTGGCACAGCCCTCCTTGAGCAGGCAGGTGCAGGACCTGGAGGATGAAATCGGCGTCGATCTGCTGAAGCGCAGCCCGCGCGGCGTGATCCTGACGGCAGAAGGAAAACTGTTTCTTGCGGAAACAATGGAGACGCTGAAGCGCGTCGATGAATCTGTGGAAAAAGTGCGCGCCCTCGCACGCGGCGAATATGGCGAACTGCACATCGGCTACGCGCCATCACCCACCGTGGAAATCCTGCCGCCTGCTCTGGCCGCCTTCCGGTATGCAGCCCCTGGAGTGAAGGTGATCCTCCACGATCTCCCAGGTGACCAGCTTTGTGCCGGACTCCGCAGCGGCTTGCTGGAAATCGCGGTCATGATCCAGCCGAGCGAGGAGTCCGCCGTGGGCCTGGAGTTTGAGGAGCTAAAACGCTACCCGTTTTGTGTGGCGATGAAGCCCGGCCATCCCCTGTCGAAGTTGAAGTCCGTTACCGTGGAGCGGCTGGCCATGGTGCCGCTGGTGGTGCTGTGCCGCCTGAACTATTCCGAGCACTTTCGGATTCTGGATGGCATTTTTTTCCCTTTACAGCTCCGCCCAAATATTGCTGCGGAGTGTGATGGGGTGAGCTCATTGATCACCGAAATCGAAGTGGGCCGAGGTGTCGCCGTGATCAGTGAGATCCTGCAGCGCGCCGCTGGCAAGCGGCTCGTTTACCGCCGCATCTCCAATTCAGACGGAGCCCACAGCATCGGCATCGCCCGTGCCACCAAGGGCGATGTGACACCCGCAGGTGACAAGTTCTGCGAAATCCGGCGCCAGGTATCGACACCCGCAGCCGGCAAATCGAAACCGGCAGCGAGGAAGAAATAGCGCTGTCTTCACACGCCTGCGATCACCGCACTCTGCATCGTGGGCGGCAGCGGATGCAGCTCTGCGCTGTGGAAGCCAGCCTCCTTGAGCATCTGCTGATACTCCGCAAAGGTGTAGGCATCGCCCTCCGGCGTGGTGCCCAGCATGACGAGGCTGAAGCTCGCTGCCGGAGGCGGAGTGATGCGGTCTTCATTTGGCACGAATTCAACGATCACCACTTTGCCGTTCAGCCGCAGTGCCGCATGCACACGCTTCAGAAAGCGCGTGCATTCTTCGACATTGAAATGATGCAGGAAATTCGGCACCAGCACGGCGTCGTAGTCCCGCCCCAGATCCACGGTGAAGGCATCGCCAACGATGGTGCTGAAGCGGTCCGCGAGGCCGGCAGCGTTCGCGTTTTCCGTCGTCACCTCCAGCACGGCTTCCCAGTCCAGCGCGACGAGATGGGCGCGCGGATTCTTTTTCGCGACGGCAATACCATAGGCTCCATGACTCGCGGAGATGTCCAGCACGCGTGTGTCGCGGGAAGGGTCCAGCGTCAGCAGCTCCGCCGCCCCCTGCGAGGTGGGCATCATCAACGGCCCCATGGCACGCGCGAAGTCGATCCAGGCCGGATAATCTGGCGCAGTGGTGCCCTGCTCAGAAGTGTGCAAGCGGCCACGCCGGATGGTGGACGCGAGATCGGTGAAGGCCTCCGTCAAACCGGGAGCCAGCAGAAACTTCACCGCAGCCCCCATGTAGGCCGGAGACTTTTGATCCAGGAAAACAGCCGACGAAGGCGTGAGCCTGTAGCTCCCGCCCTCCTTGATGAGGAAACCGAGGATCGTGAGGTTGTCGGCAAGGATGCGAATGCCACGTTCTGGACACTGGCAGAGCGTGGCGAGTTCAGCAGCAGTCGCCGGTTCATTGCCCATGGCGGTAAACAACCCCAGATCAATCGCGGCCTTCAGCGCCGCCGATTTTTGAAAGGCGTTGATCGTTTCAAAGAACAGCTGGGGAGAGGGGGCGTTGTCAGGAGCGGACATGGTCGCACCATGTTGCAGTGAACCGCCCGATCAACTGACGATTTTCTTCACAAAGCAGGCCTTCAGGCCGATCGCGATCCCGTCCATTTTGCAGGAGATTTCGTGGTCGCCGTCCACCAGGCGAATCGGTTTCGATTTGGTGCCCACCTTCAGCACCTCATTGGAGCCCTTGAGCTTCAGGTCCTTGATCATGGCCACGATGTCGCCATCCGCGAGCACGGCACCGTAGGCATCCTTCACGACGCGCTCCGCATCCGGCACATCGGCTGCGGCTTCCTTCGGCCACTCGTGACCGCAGGTCATGCATTCAAAGCGGTCGGCGTGGTCCAAAACATCATTCATCTCGCACATCGGGCAGGCAGGTTGGCTCATAGGCAATGACCAGACACGTCGAGTGAATGAAACTCAAGCACTGACTGAACTTCAGCAATTTCCGCGCATGAACTCGCAGAATGCTCTCGTTTCATTGCGTCCATGAACATCCGCTTACTCCTCGCCCCGTGCCTCCTCGTCAGCGCAGCAGCCTTTGCCGCCGACCTTCCAAAGATCCCCGCCAAACCCATCGCCGAAAAGAAAGAACTGCTCTTCTCCGATGAGATGAATGGCAGCGAGCATGACAAGCGCTGGCACCGCGTGGTGGACACCTTCGTCTTTGAAAACAACGCGCTCAAAGGCACGCAGACACGCGTGAAGGACGAGCCCTCCAAGGATGGCAAGTCCGTCATCACCGCGCATGCCGCCGTCTATGGCCTGGAAGTGCCCACCAAAGACACCGTGATCGAGGTGAAAATCCGCTTCGAAGGCGCAACGATGATCGATGTTGAGTTCGACGACCGCAAATACACCGCCGCCCACTACGGCCACCTCTGCCGCGCCCAGGTGCGTCTGGACAAGGTGACCATCATGGATGAGCGCGAAGGCAGCCAGAACATGATCATCAAGGAGTTGCGCAAGGACCCCACCAAGAAGGACGAAGTGAACAAGCTGATGGCCGGCAAAAGCGCCACCTTCCCGGTGAAGCTGGAGGAGCACAAAGACTACACGCTCGTGGTTGAGACTGTGGGTGATGAGATGCGCGTCAGCATCGATGGCAAAGCCGTCGCCTTCCTCAAGTCCGCCGGCATCGGCCATGAAACGAAGTCCAAGATCGAACTCGGCGTCGCCGGCCAGAGCGGCTGGTTTGACGACATCAAGGTCTGGAACGCCGCACCTGCCAAGAAGTAAGCGGACCTCAAAATCTCACGAAGCGCGGGGTGCTGCACCTCGCGCTTTTTTTATGCTCATCACCACGCGGTATCCGAGCAGCAGCGCCAGCACCACCGCGAAGAAGAAGGGATACGTCACATCCGACTTCACGATGATCCAATAATGCAGCACCCCGCCGATCGTGACGTAGTACGTCAATCGGTGCAGCTGCGCCCAGCGCGGGCCGCCGAGCTTCTTGATCATCGCATTGGTGGAGGTGACCGCCAGCGGCACCATCAGCAGAAAACTGAACATGCCGATGGCGATGAAGGGCCGCTTGTACACATCTCCCACCACGGTTACCAGCTGCCAGTCACGATCATAGGCCAGATAGGTCAGCAAATGCGCGCAGCCGTAGAAGAAGGCATACAGGCCCACCAGGCGGCGCTGCTTGAGCAGCCAGTTCCAGCCATAGATTTTACGCAGCGGCGTCACCAGCAGCGTGAGGATCAGGAAGACCAGCGTCAGCACACCCGTCGCCCGCGTGACAAACTCCACAGGGTTGGCTCCCAACTTGCCGCGCCAGCCGTCGATCAGGATGAGCACGGCGGGCAGCAGGCCGTTGAAGAGAAAAAGCTGCCGGTGAAAACGGGTGTCTGCGCTGAAAGTCATAAGGGTCAAAAATCCACGCTGAGGTCCATGCCCTTGTAAAGATGAGCCACCTGCTCCGCATAGCCGTTGAACATGAGCGTGGGCCGGGAGCCCATTTCACCGATGCGCCGCTCATGCGCCTGCGACCAGCGCGGGTGGTCCACCTTGGGGTTCACATTCGAGTAGAAGCCGTATTCCCCCGGATTGGCGAGACTCCAGGTGGTGGGCGGCTCGCGGTCCATAAGCGTGATCTTGACCACGGACTTGATGCTCTTGAAGCCATACTTCCACGGCACCACCAGCCGCACCGGCGCACCGTTTTGATTCGGCAGCGTCTTGCCATACAGGCCGGTGGCCAGCAGCGTCAGCGGATGCATCGCCTCATCCAGCCGCAGGCCTTCCACATAGGGCAGATCAATGCCGGCGTAGCGTGAGTCAGGCATCTGCTTGATGTCGTAGTACGTCTCAAACGCCACATGCGTCGCCGCGCTCAGCGGTTCCACTTGGTTCAGCAGCTTGGACAAGGGAAACCCCACCCACGGAATGACCATCGACCAGCCTTCCACGCAGCGAAAGCGGTAGGTGCGCTCCACAGATTCAAACTTGAGCAGGTCAGCGAGATCAAAGTTGCGCGGCTTCTGCACCAGCCCGCCCACCTGCACGCTCCACGGATTGGTGACGAAGTCTTTCGCCTTTGCCGCGACCTCGGATTTGTCAGTCGAAAATTCGTAGTAGTTGTTGTAGCCCGCGATGTCGGTGAACGAGTTCACCTTTTCATCCGCCGCCAGAGCAGTCTGCACGGACGGCTCTGCCACGGTGGCAATGGCGGCCCCCGTGTTCTTCACTTCAGGCCGTGGACTGAAGGTGCGGTACAGCCCCGCCGTGGCCAGTGTGGAGCCCGCCCAGATGGCGGACTTCATGAAGAAGCGCCGGTTGAGAAAGGTCTCCTCAGGTGTGACCTCGCTGGAGGGAATGTGGGAACGATCTTTCATGACGGACAAAGCATGCAGTTCCAAGTTTGAGACACAGGCAGCGGCTTTATTCCCGCACAATGAATGCCAACTGGCAAGTTGCATCCGCCGTCATCATCTCACAGGCTTTGCCATCCCATGTCCCTCCTCGAACGCCTCTTTTCCATCGGTCCCGTCCGCAAGGCCATCTGGCAGCTTTGGTATCCGTACCTCACACGTCGGCTGCGGAGCGAAGAAGTGCTGTTTTTGAATTACGCCTTTGAGACCGACCCGCCCGTCGGCCTGCAACTCGACGCCGCTGACGAGCCCAACCGCGCCTGCATCCAGCTTTATCATCACGTGGCCACCCAGGTGGATCTGCGTGGCAAGGACGTGCTGGAGGTGAGCTGCGGCCATGGCGGCGGCGCCTCCTGGCTCACGCGCACACTGCATCCCGCCAGCTACACGGGTCTGGATCTCAATCCCTCAGGCATCGCCTTCTGCAAGAAGCGCCATCAGGTCAGCGGACTCCGGTTTGTGCAGGGAGATGCACAGTCCCTCGCCTACCCGCCGCAGACGTTCGATGCAGTGATCAATGTCGAGGCCTCCCACTGCTATCCCGACTTTCCCGGTTTCCTGGCCAAAGTCGCACGCGTTTTGAAAACGGGCGGGCATTTCCTCTACGCCGACTTTCGCTTCCGCGATCAGTGGGCCGAGTGGGAGCAGGCCATCGTCAATGCACCGCTTGAGATCGTGCAGACCCGCGACATCCGCCCTGAAGTGCTGCGCGGCATGGAAATCAACGCCGCACGCAGCGAGGCTCTCATTTGCCAACGCCTGCCCAAGTTTCTTCACAGCCTGGGCCGCGACTTCGCCGGACTGCCGGGCGCGCGGGTCTATGAAGCGCTGAAGTCTGGCGAGCTGTCCTACCGCTCCTGGTGCTTTCGCAAGCCGTGATCAGGCACCGATGGCCAGCCAGTTAAACTCCACGGAGAAAACACGCGACGCATCCCAGGTGGAGATGACCGCCAGAAAGCCGGACTCCGTGACGTTTTCCGCTTTAAGCGTGAGACGCGAGCTTTCCCGCCGGTCCATGTCGAACCCGGTGAGGCCAAGGTGAACGACGGGAATGGTCGAAAAGGGTGAGTCGAACACGACCTCAACAATAAAACTCCTCGGCTCCGCAAAGTCCGGATACACCACGTCAAGCGTCCAGCCTTCGGTGAGGATTCCGACACCGACGTTGGACGACAGGACTTTCCAGGGAACAGAAGACGAATACATGCGGAAGCAATACAGCAGCATCCGGGCCGTTCACCGCCTTTCTTGTCACAAGTCGGCCCCTTTTTGGCGGTAGTTTTTCCCCGGCGCCCGCTTGGGAAAACATGACCTTATATTTAAGCCTTTACTTATACCCCCCTTTCGCCCCTGAGGCTTAGCTTAGCGAAGTTGAAGTGTCCGGCTTTGTGAAAGGTCGGCGGCGGCCCTCGTTGCCATTCCATTCGGAAGGCACTTCTCCATTCCTGAAATGAAACAATGGTTCACCAGTCTGAAGGTCTCTCAAAAGTTGATGCTCATCAGCATCTTCTTTGTGATGCCGGATTCCTTGATGCTCTATTTCTTCATCACAGGCATCAATGCCAACATTGAGTTCGCCCAGTTGGAAAAGAAGGGCAATGAGTATCAGCGGCCGCTGGAAGACCTGCTGGAGTTGATTCCCCAACACCGCATGCTGGCACAAACCGCAGGCACCGGCGATCCGGCGATCCTCGAGCAGCTTTCGACAAAACAGGCTCAAATCGACACTGCGTTCTATGCCTTGGAAGCCGTGGATGCCCGGCTGAGCACCGACCTGCAGTTTACGGATGAAGGCCTGGCCAAACGCCATCGGGAGCATTACCGCGCCCGCACGCTCCGGATGGAGTGGGAGGAATTAAGGTCCGGGCTGAGGCAGCTTCCGCCGGAGGCCATTTCAGCGCAGCACCTGCATCTGGTGGCGGACGTTCGCATCATGATCACTCACGCGGGCGATCAGTCCAATCTCATCCTCGACCCTGATCTGGACAGCTACTACTTGATGGACGTGACCCTGCTGGGCCTGCCGCAAACCCAGGATCGTCTGGCGGCTGTCCTCGCATTTGAGGCGGCCATCCTCAGCCGGCAGACGATCTCCAACCCAGAACGACAGCAGCTCGCCATCTACGCCACAATGCTGAAGGAGGCGGACATGGACCGGATAGTCGGCAGTCTGCAAACCGCCTTGAACGAAGACGCGAATTTTTATGGAAGCAGCGACACGCTGCAAAGAAAGGTGCCTCCCGCGCTCAAGGAATACACTGACGCCACCGACCATTTCATCAGCCTTACAAACCATCTGGCCGGCGTGGAGGCAATGGGCGTGACGGCGGCCGATTATGTGGCGGCGGGGAACAAAGCCCGAGCAGCCAGTTTCAAGCTCTGGCGGATCGCTTCCGAAGAGCTGGACAGGTTTCTGCAAACACGGATCGAGTACTATGAGCAACGCCGCGCCAGAAGCCTGATGGTGGCGGCGCTCGCCCTGCTTGCCGCCGTTGGTTTCGTCACTTTCATCACCCGGAGCATCAGCGGCCCCTTGCGCAAGCAGGCGGACGAACTCCAGTCCGCCAATGCATGGCTGCAGGCCGAAATCGCCGAACGCAAACGCACGGAAAAAGAACTCCGCCGCAGCGAGGCGCAGCTTGAGGCGGCCCAGGTCATTGCACGCGTAGGCAGTTGGGAATGGGATCTGCAATCCAACAAAGTCGTCTGGTCGGATGAGAACTACCGGATCCACGGCCTTGAACCGGGCAAAATGGCCTTCAGCCAGGAGGCAGCTCTCAAGTACATTCATCCGGAAGATCGCGGCGTGGCTGAGGCGATCATCCTGCGGGCGCTGAAGGAAGGGCAGCCCTTCAGTTTTGAGCACCGGCTCGTGCGGCCAGACGGCACCGAGCGGATCATCCACAAACGCGGTGAAGTGGTGCTGGCTGCGAACGGCATGGGGGCGGCAAAAGTGTTTGGCACCTCGCAGGACATCACCGAGCGCAAGCGGGCGGAAGAAGAACTGCAAAACATGCACAAGCTGCTGCTGGACACCTCCCGGCAGGCAGGCATGGCAGAAGTCGCAACCGGCGTCCTCCACAACGTGGGCAATGTGCTCAACAGCATGAATGTATCCGCCATGCTCACGCAGGACATCCTGCGGCAGTCAAAAACAGCCAGCCTCGTCCGCACCGCCGGCCTGCTTGAGGAGCACAGCGCCGACCTGCCCACATTCCTCACCACCCATCCTCAGGGCAGCCTGGTGCCCCGGTTCATCATCAAACTGGCGCACCTTCTCGATGATGAAAACCAGAAGCTGCTCAGGGAATCCGTCGCGCTCTCCAAGAACGTCGACCACGTCAAGGAGATCATCTCCATGCAGCAAACCTACGCCCGAGTCTCGGGTCTCGTGGAAACGGTCCAGGTCAATGATCTGGTCGAGGACGCCCTGCGCATGAACACCAGCGCGCTGGACCGCCATGGGGTCGAAACCATCCGCGACTTCGCGCCGGTGCCGCCGATACCCGTGGAAAAACACAAGGTGCTGCAAATCCTCGTCAATCTCATCCGCAACGCCAAGTATGCCTGCGACGAGTCCGGACGCACGGACAAGCGCTTGATCATGCGCTCGGCCAACGGCGACGGCCGGGTCAAGATCTCCATCATTGATAACGGGGTGGGCATCCCCCCGGAGAACCTCACGCGCATTTTTGGCCACGGCTTCACCACTCGCAAGGACGGCCACGGCTTCGGTCTTCATAGCGCGGCCAATGCAGCTCGGGAAATGGGCGGCCAGCTCAGCGTCCACAGCGACGGCCCCGGCCGCGGCGCCAGCTTCACTCTCGAACTACCGGTAGCACTCCCATCCTAATTAAACCGTATGCAGCACGCAAATCGCATCGAATACCGCAGACTGTTGATCATTGATGACAATCCCGCGATCCACGAGGATTTCCGAAAAATCCTGGTGCCGGCTGAAGTGCCGGAGAACGCAAGCGGGATCGAGGAGGATGAAGCCGCCATCTTTGGTGATGCACCCGCCGTCACTTCAACAGGTGTCTCATTCGAGGTGGATTCTGCTTCCCAAGGCCAGGAAGGGCTGGATCTCATCCGGCGCGCGCTGCAGGAAAAGCGCCCCTACACCATGGCCTTCGTTGATGTCCGCATGCCCCCAGGGTGGGACGGCATCGAAACGACGCGGCAGATCTGGGCCGTCTGCCCGGACTTGCAGATCGTGATCTGCACCGCCTACTCCGACTACTCCTGGAGTGAAATGCAGGAGCAGATCAAGCCACGCGACCGCCTGCTCATCCTCAAAAAACCCTTCGACACCGTCGAGGTGCTGCAACTTGCCAACGCCCTGACAGAGAAATGGCGTTTGCAGCAGGAATTCAAAGGGCTCATGAACGACCTCGAAGCACGCGTGCAGCTGCGCACGCAGGAGCTCGAATCCTCGATGGAGGAAGCGGTGCGCAGCCGCGAAAAGGAACAACGGTCTTGTGAAAGCCTGCGGCTTGAAATGGAAGAGCGCGGACGTCTGGAGCAGTGCTTTCGCGAGCAGGCCGCCCTGCTCGACAAAACCACCGACGCCATTGTGGTGAGCGACCTTGAGCACCGCATCACCTATTGGAACAAAGGTGCTGAAAAAATCTATGGCTGGACCGCCGAGGAAGTCATCGGGCGGCGGGCCTTCGAACTGCTCTGTCGTGAGGTCGCTCCGTTTGAAACAGCTGTCGCCAGCATTGTCAAACACAGCGAGTGGACGGGTGAGATCCAGCACGTCAATCACGCAGGCGGCACGCTGCTGGTCGAAGCCCGCTGGACCCTGCTGAAAAACTCCGCCGGCCATCCGCAGGGCATCCTCGCCATCAACACCGACATCACTGAAAAGAAAAAACTCGAACAGCAGTTTCTCCGTGCCCAGCGCATGGACAGCATCGGCACCCTGGCGGGCGGCATCGCGCATGACCTCAACAATGCGCTGACTCCCATCCTCATGTCCATCGAGCTGCTGAAAATGCGGGAGAAAGATCCTCGCGGCATGAACATGCTCTCCACGATGGATAACAGCGCCAAGCGCGGCGCGGGCATGGTCCGTCAGTTGCTCACCTTTGCCAGCGGACTGGAAGGAAAGCAGCTGGCGGTGCAGGTCGGCCCTTTGATCAAGGAGATCGAAAAGATCGCCAATGAAACCTTCCTCAAGACCATCGAGGTGCGCAGCGAGATCCCGCCGGACTTGTGGACGGTGCAGGGAGATCCCACCCAGCTCCACCAGGTGCTGCTCAATCTCTGCGTCAATGCGCGTGATGCCATGCCCGACGGCGGCACGCTGAAGCTCTCCGCCTGGAACCTCATGATCGATCAGCATTACGTCGGCCTCAACGGCGATGGCGAGCCCGGGCCGTACATTGTCATTCAGGTGAAGGACACCGGCACCGGCATGCCGCCGGAGGTGATCGAGCGTATCTTCGAGCCTTTCTTCACCACCAAGGAACTCGGCAAAGGCACCGGCCTGGGTTTGTCCACATCTCTGGGCATCATCAAAAGCCATCATGGTTTTCTTCATGTGGAAAGCGTGCCCGGCGTAGGCACCAAGTTTCTGGTGTATCTGCCGGCTCAAGCAGCCACGGCCACGGTGGTGCCGGCCCGCACAGAAACCGAAATGCCACGCGGCAACGGCGAGCTGGTGCTGGTCGTGGATGATGAGGCCGATGTGAGACAGGTCGTCCAGCAGATACTGGAGGCTTTCGGCTACTGGGTGCTGCTGGCAGGCGACGGCGTTGAGGCATCATCCTTGTACGCCAGCCGAAAAGAGGAGATCGCGGCGGTGATCACCGACATGATGATGCCCTTGATGGACGGGCCGACAACGATCCAGGCGCTGAAGAATCTGAATCCGAAGGTGCGCATCATTGCCGCCAGCGGCCTGAGCACCAGCGGCAATGCCGCCAAGGCTGCCAGGGAAGGTGCCAGACACTTCATTCCAAAACCTTACACCACAGCCACCCTGCTGCAGACCCTGCACACCGCCTTGCAGGCATAGCTCACGCTTTCATCGCCAAAAAGTGGCCGGATACACACTGTCTGAATTCGCCGAGATTTTGCATGCCATGCGTCACGCCACCACTTCCAGCAGCGCCTTCTGAATGTTGTTCCTCCCCGATTTTGGAAAAGGACGGGGCATCGGTTGAGCGTTGCCATTCGCATCGACCGTGCGGCAGCGCACCTCATACTTCCCTGCCGCCAGCCTGATGGATTTGGCCGTCCAGCGGCACAGCGTGTGCCGCATGGGCCATTGCCTTGGCATGCGCGTCACCGGATCAAACTGCACAGGGTGCAGCGGCGCGCCTTTGAAGCCCGCAATGCCACTGCCATCAAAGGGAACAATCTGCGCCTCCTGCCACGGTGCCTGGGTGAAGTGGGGATCGTTCGCAAGCAGCGGCGTGCTCACATCGCGCACCCAGTACTGCACATGCTTGAGTCCCGAGATGCCCACCTGCGCATTGCCATGCAGCGTGAGTTCATCCTTCGCGCTGAGTTTGTCCGGCAGATCACCAAAGCGAGCGAAAGTCTTGAGCCATGAATTGATGTCATTGTTGCCGTTCGCGTAGGTGTCATCGGACTGATGCGCGTTGGTGAAGCCGACGCGCTGCAGCCACTTCACCGATTTGAAACCATACGCCTCCGGCACAATCATGCGCACCGGCCCGCCGCGCTCGCCGCTGAGAAATTCACCGTTTAGTTTGTAGCAAAGCATCACCGGCAGCTCTCCCGGCGGATCCTCAAAGACGCGGTTCATCGGCAGGTAGCATTTGAAGATCTGCTTCGGATCCTCGTTGTGGTGGCCGTGGTACCAGACGTGGCGCAGATTTTCCACCGGCCCGCAGAGCCACAGCACATCGCGCAGTGGTACCCCTTCCCACAGGCCATGCCCCAGCGGATCAGCGAGGTTGTTGCAGGTGATGACTTTTAAATAACTGACCGCCTTCGTCTTCGCGATCTCCATCAGCTTTTCAAACGTCAGCGCCGTGCCATCACTGCGCAGCATGGGATGCTCGATCTTCGCGTTGCTCGCAGGGTCTGAGATGATTTCGAGCTGCCACGTCTCGCGCACCATGCCGATCTCGCGCAGCTTCTCTTCGGGCAGTTTGTACGGCAGCGGATTGCCGCGCTCCACATTGTAGAAATCTCCCGAAGGCGTGATGCAGCAGCCGCCCTCTTCGCAGACTGGTCCCGCCTTCTTTCCTGCCGCCTGCACTTCAGAACCGCCCAGCACCGCTGCGCCAGCGGTGCCCAGCTTGAACAGATCACGGCGGGAGAATGATTTGGCCTTCATACGGCGCATTTAATCCGAATCCCTCAGGAATGACAAGCCCCTCAGTCAGGCAGCTTGTTCTCTGCCGGAGGCGGAGGAGCACTGCCTTGCACCGTCACGCCATTGCCTGCGTTTTCCAGGGTGGGATCAAAGGCAAACTCAAAGATGGCTCCATCCAGCTTGTTGAGGATGTACTTCTGAAGCAGATCAGAATCGTCTGAAAACATCGCCTCCAGCCAGGCCCGGCTTTCAGGATCGCCGAGTTTGCCAAATCCGATATTCAGCGAGCCATGCTCCTGGCCTCTGGCGACCTTGATCGCATCGATTCGTTTTTCCATTTCACTCTGAAACTCCGGCACCTCCAGCATCTGCGTCATGCGCTCCATGAACGGGGCCAGCTCCCCGCTCTTTTGCAGCTTTTCTGGAGATGCATCTTTGTAGCGGCGGATGAAGTCATCCACCTTGCGGCGCACGGCTTCAGACACCTGCCTGGGTCGGTAATGCCGTGGTTCATCTGCTTCAGCGCCGCTGGAAATTTCCCGAGGCGGCACAACAACCAGAGCAGGCGCGGGCGTCGTTTTCACCACAGACCGAGGTTTTGCTGATGGAGCACGATGATTGAACCACACATACATCGCCGCGACAGGAACCAACGTGAACAACAGCAGTAATAAAACGCGTGCGCTCATGCAGCTGAGTCGTTGGTTATTTGGCCTGAAAGTAGCCCCGCTGCTTCTCGCTGATGGGCAGACCGAGCTTCTCCATGACCTTGAGCATGTCCTCCCACACGGCGCGCTTGGCACGAATGCCATCGCCTGTTTGCTCTTCCCGCAGCAGGTAGGACGGATGGTAGGTGACCATGGTTGGAATGCCGCTGGTGCTGTGAAACTTCCCGCGCAGTCCTCCAACAGTGCCGGGAATGCCAAGCCCTTCCGCAGCCGTGGCACCGAGCGCCACGATGACCTTCGGCCTGATGAGATCAATCTCCGTGAGCACAAAGGGCAGGCAGGCGCGCATCTCCTCGGCGGTGGGCTTGCGGTTTCCGCTGCCCTGATTCTCCATCGCGGGGCGAAATTTGCAGATGTTGCTGATGTACACCTTCGGGCGGTCGAGCCCCATCGCCTTGATGATGGCGGTGAGCTTCTGCCCTGCCGGACCCACGAAAGGCTCCCGAAGTTTTTCCTCCTCAGCCCCCGGAGCTTCGCCGACAAACATCAGCGATGCCTGCGGATTGCCCAGGGCGAAAACCATCGTCTTGCGCAGGCTCATCATCGCACGTGCAGGCTCCCACGTCTCCGCCATCGTGTGCAATGCGGCGAGCTTTTCTTCGATCGTCGCACCCGCCACTTCGAGCAATTCCGCCTTCTTCGTTTCCGGCGGTGGAGTGTCGCGAAGGACACGCAGCGCAGCCGCAGGCACCGCAGCAATCGACCTCTGCGGCTCTGGCTCGGGAACGGTACGCGCCGCAGGCGGGCGGCCCAGCCCACTCAGCTTCTCCATCGTCCCGGGACGCAGCGCGACGTGCGTCTTCCCCAGCATCTGACGCTGTTGCAGGTGCTGTTTGAGGAGGCTGGTGGCGGCTGACATACGCGAGAGAATGGCGAAGGACGAAAGAATGTCGAACGCGGAGATTGGCCGGGGCGTCGCCGTCCCGGATCGGCTTTCTCATAAAAATTCTCGCGGTGGGCTCAGAAATTGCGCTAGCTGTGGCGCACTTTCCTTCTTGCACTATGCCCGATGATCCTTCTGTTCCGCAACCGACGCCGCTGAATTACCAGCGCACCACGGGGGGGGATCATTTGCGCTGGCAGCCTCCCACGCCGGAGCACTTGCAGGAACTCCTCCCGGCCTATCAAGTTCTGAGCATCGTCGGCCAGGGTGGCATGGGTGCAGTTTACAAAGGGCGGCAGAAGTCCCTGGACCGCATCGTCGCCATCAAAATCCTGCCGCCTGAGGCTGGGGCGGGTGACATGCAGTTCATTGAACGCTTCAGAAACGAAGCGCGCACGATGGCCAAGATGAACCATCCCGCCATCGTGCACGTGTACGATTTTGGCGAGACGAGCGAAGGCCAGTTCTTCATCGTCATGGAGTTCATCGACGGCACCGACGTGGCCAAGATGATCCAAAGCCAGGGCAAGCTGCCGGAGGGTTACGCGCTGAGCATCACCGCACATGTCTGCGATGCACTCGGCTACGCGCACACGCACGGCGTCGTGCATCGCGACATCAAACCGGCGAATATCCTCATCAACATGGAGGGCCAGGTGAAGGTGGCCGACTTCGGTCTGGCCAAGGCCACCGACCCCAAGGCGATGGGCCTGACGCAAACAAACATGACCATGGGCACGCCGGATTTTGTGTCGCCGGAGGCCCTGACGCCCGGAGTGGCGCTGGATGGCCGCGCCGATCTCTACGCCGTGGGCGTGATGCTTTACAACATGCTCACCGGAACAATCCCGCGTGGCGCCTTCCGCATGCCGAGCATCACGCTGCAAACCGATGCGCGTTTTGACAAAATCATCCTCAAGGCCATGGAGATGGACAGGTCGAACCGCTACCAGACCGCCCTCGATCTGCGGCGTGATCTGGACGTGATCCTCACCACACCTGCAACGAAAACGGGCGGCCAGCCCCGCCCTGCCCAGCAGGCCGCGCAGCCACAGAAGCCCATGGGCAAAAGCCCCAGCGCACCGCAGGGTAAGGAAGGGAGCTCGGGCGTTCCCTTCGGGGCTGCGCAGCCTGCTCGCTCCGCTCCGGCAGCGGACAAAAGTGTCCGCGCTCCCGCCGCCCCCCCCAAGAAATCCAAATCAGGAATGATCTTCGGCCTCGTCGCCGCTGTGGTCGTCTCGGTCGGTGCCTTCATGTTCGCGGGCAGTGGGAAAAAGCCCGCCCCAACTCCCAAGGCCGTAGCCGAGAAGAAGCCGGAGCCCAAAAAAACTGCCACACCACCGCCCGCCGCAGCTAAACCCAAGCCTGCCGAAACCAAACCCGCGCCACCTCCCGCTACTGCGGCGGCAGGCACTGAAAAGTGGGTGAATGGCCTTGCCCAATGGTTTGGCGGCACGCAAACGCACAAAGCTTTTGTCCGCGAGAGCAACGGCGCTGCACGCATTGGAACGAGTTCTGCCACCTTGAAGCCGCTCCCGAATTCAGCACCTGAATTTCATGATCAGGTGGTGCGCATACGCTGGCACGGAACCAATCCCAAGGCCGAACTCCGGGTGTATGCGCGATTAGCCACAAAGGCCTCCGGCAAGGGTTATTCTGCGGGCGTCAAAGCCTCCAAGGAAGGAAGCTGGGAACTAAACTTGGAAGGTCCACGGGGAACGATCGGAAACCGAGCCCGGGCGCTCCCTGCCGGTTTCAAACCCGAGGCCGCGCACATGATGGAATTTCGCGTTGTCGGCGACCGCCTCACAGCCACCGTTGATGGCCAGAAAATCATCGAGGTGCCGGACACACAGCTAACCACTGGCCAGCCTGCTTTCAGTGGCCATGACGTAATCATTGAGAGTTTCGAGTATGCCAACCTCGATCCCGCCGGTTCCACTCCCGCACTGGCATCTGCGAAGTCCTCACCCGACACCGCAGCGCCTCTCGTCGCCGAGACTAAGAACGGCAAGCCAACGGGCACTTCTCCATCTCCATCGCCCGCAGCCAGCGCTCCTCCATCTGCGCCATCCACACCCGCTCCAGCCCCCGCGATGCCCACCGCAGCTCCAGAGCCTGCACCCGCAGCCTCAGCCGATCCCCGCCTCGCCCAGCTCGCTGCCGGGTTCAAGGCACGCCATGAAGCAGATGCCTTGCAGCCCTTCAACACAGCAGTGACCGCACTAAACACCAGCTACGTCGCCAACGGCGTCTCCCGCGCCCGCACCGCCGCAAAGGCCAAGGGCAGTCTCGCCGAAGTCACCGCGCTGGATGATGAGAAGGCTGCCATCGAAAAGGGCCAGGGTGTCCCCGATGAAGATGACACTGATACAGTCGAAGCCCTCAAGACCCTGCGCAGCACCTACCGCACCGCCTACGCCAAACTCGCCGCCGAGCGCGATGCCAGAGCTACACCCCTCTATGACCTGTATCTGAATGCGCTGGATGCCTACATCGCCGAACTGACCCAGGCGGACAAGATTGCAGACGCACGCAAAGTGCAGGTGTTCCGCGACGACATTGCCTTGCAAAAACCCGGCGCAGATGTGGCCCCGCCAGCCACTGAGAAAACTGCACCAGCAGCCCCCGCCTCCAGCGCTGCGTCCAAGCCTGCCGTACGTTCGCCGAAGATGAGCGAGCGTGAACTGGCGGAGTGGGCCATCGCCACCGGCGGCAACGTGGAGGTGGCTGCAGGCACGCCCCCGGTCATTCAAAAAAATGCGACCGCCAGCGGACTGCCGCGCAGCCACTTCATCATTGTCAATATGACGGTCAACTGCGAAAAGGTACCGGGCAAAGACCTTTCCCCGCTGGCCTCCGCGCAAGATGTCGGGCGGCTGTTTCTCGAAAACAGCCTGCTGGCGGACAAGACATCTCTCGACCTCACACCTCTGCGCCAGATGCCAAAGTTGCGTGTCCTGACCACCCGTGACCTGGATGCAGCCGCTGTGGACATCATCGCCAGCCTTGAGGAACTTGACACCCTTTACACCAAAACCCTGCCAGAGGCATCGCTCGAAAAGATCGCGAAGCTCAAGCATCTCGCCACTTTCGAGTCGAACTCCATCCTCGGCCCCGGCATCGCCGCGCTAAAGAACTGCAAGCAGTTGCGCAGCATTACGAACGGCAGCAATCCCGATGTTTCCGACGATGACATTCGCTCTCTGGCCGCAGCTTTGCCTGAGCTAGAAACTCTGAGAATCTCTGGCCCCACCGCCATCACCATCTCATGCATTCCCTCGTTGCTGCCGCTCAAGTCGCTGAAGTATCTGGAACTTCACAGCAACGAACTCGACGATTCGGTGATGGAACCCCTCGCCAAACTGCCCCGGTTGGAGACCCTGAATCTGAACAGCACCAAAATCGTCGGCAGTCACTTCGATGTGCTCAAGAAGTTCGACTCCCTGCGTGAACTCTACTTGGATGGTTGTTCGATCACGGATGAAGCGCTGGACACGCTCACACATATCAAGAGCCTGATGAAAGTGCAGCTTCGTCGCACGAAGGTCACGGAAGCAGGCATCGCCAAGTTAAAAGCCGCCCGGCCAGGCTTCAATATAAGCAAGTAAGTGCCTCACGCCCGGCGGCTCAGCCGCATGTCCATCCACACCGCGAGAATCAGCACAACTCCACGCGCAATGAACTTCCGCTCCGGCGGCACGGACATCAGCGTCATGCCATTGAGCAGGCAGGCGATGATGAGAGCACCGAGCAGCACGCCCAGCACATTCCCACGCCCGCCGCGCAAACTAACGCCGCCGATCACGCAGGCGGCGACGGCATCCAGTTCCATCAAATCTCCCACGGTGGTGGTGGATGAACCGGCATAGGCGGTCTGCATGAAGCCCGTGATGGCCACGATGGCCCCCATGCCGCTGTAGGCGGCGATCACGGTGCGCTTCATCGGCACACCAGAAATCAAGGCCGCTTCAGCACTGCCACCGATGGCATACAGGTGCCGCCCCAGCGCTGTATGCTGAGTGATGGTGTACACGACCAGCGTCACCCCGCCGAGAATGAGAGAAGGCAGCGGAATGCCGCGAAACTGACCGGTGACGACCACAAACAGCCCAATGGCCTGCGCAGTGATGAACAGTCGCAGGAACGCCATCTCCTTGTCCTCCAGCGAAAAGCCATGCTCCAGGCGGCGCTTGCGTGCGCTGAGCGTGGTAAAGACGAGCGCCACCACGAGCCCGGCCGCAAGCAGCCATCCAAAACCCACCGGCAGATAATAGGTGGTGAGCAGCGAGTACAGATTGCTCTGCCCGCCGGGCGCCACGGGCACGGTGGCATTGTCGATGACGAGCCAGAAGAGCCCTTTAAAAATCAGCAATGCGCCGAGCGTGACAATGAAGGCAGGCATGCGCTCGCACACAATGAAAGCCCCCATCGCCATCCAGATCAAAACGCCGCAGAGAAATCCCAGCCCCAGTGCCGCAGGCGCTGGCAGGTGATAATGAAACACCAGCACACTTGCAATGCCGCCAAGCAATCCGACGCCGCTGCCCGCGGACAGATCGATGTGACCCGGCAGCAGGATGAGCAGCATCCCCATCGCCAGCGTGGCGGTGATCGACAGCTCCGTGACGAGCATGGACAGATTGCGCGCGCCAAGAAATGCAGGCTCTTTGATGGCAAAGAACGCACAAATCGCGAGCAGCGCGATGGCGATGGGCAGTTCTCGAAAGCGAAAAGTCACGCGGGCTCAGTTCTGCGAAGCCATGAAGATGCCAAGGATGATCAGGGCGATCACGATGGCGATGGTGATCTTCACCCAGCTCAGCGGGTACTCGCCACCGATCTTGCCCGTGGCTCCATTCACGGTGACCTGATAGGTCTTCGTCCCATAGGTGTAAGTCAGCAGCCAGACGGGCAGCAGCACATGCTTGAAGGTTTGTGCGCTGTATTCGGGAGAAATTTGCAGATTGCGGCTGGTGTCTCCAGGGATCTGCGCAGTGCACTGGCTGCGCAGGATGGCATCCATCCGTCCGCGTGAATCATCCGCCGCCTGCACAAGGTCGATCTGGTACTGCTCCACCACCCAGCCGGAGAGATAACCCGGATCGTAGGGGAGCAGATCAGTGGTGGTGGGAAAGGGCTGCAGCTTTTCCAGCAACGCAGGACGCACGCCTTTGGAGGCTGGCACCAGCACGTCATCGAAGTCGCTGCTGACATGACCAGAGGCATACTCCCAGCGCGTGTAGCGGGTGCGGTTCCCTTTGCTGTCGGTCTCATAATAATAATACCCTGCCTCCGCCTCCCAGGGGCATTCCGCATGCGCGTCAAATGTCCAGAACGGCAAATACATGCCATGCAGCGTATCGGTCATGGCTTTCTGCCCGAGTTCATTCGGTGCCCAAAAGTGGCTGGCATACCAGCGGCGGATGTCCTCCCGCACCTGGGTCTCGGGGATCTTGAACGGCAGCTGGCTGCCGGGCCGGATCGGAGCGCCGACATCATCCATGGCAATGATGGCCGGCGAGCCGCAGAAGTCACAGTTCTGCGCCACCCGCTTTTCATCAAAGACCGAGATGGCCTGGCAGCTCTGGCACTTCACCGTCTTGCGCACCGCCGCCCAGCCACGCTGGTCTTCGGGGATGGCCCGCAGCATGGCCACGAGATCATTCTCCTCCACCAGTTTGCCGTCAGATTTGAGTTCCGCAGGAGACACCGTGCCGCAGTAGGGGCAGACCAGCGCCTTTTTGGAGGGGGTCCAGACGGCCTCGGCACCACAGGCCGGGCAGGCAAACTTTGAAATGGCGGTGACTTCTGACATAAAAAGTGCGTGGATGGAAGCTGGCACGATTAACCGGAGAAAACCAAAGCCTGTCCATTCCAAAAACCGGGCGAAATAAATTCTTGGCTTGCCACTGACGCACCAGCTTCATCAGAATGCCGCCATGAAGCCCGTCCTCCTGTTCTTTTTCCTAGCCGTCTTTGCCTCGGCCGCCACCGTCAAAGACCGCGAGGGTGCCGTGCGCAGTGACAAAGCCAAACTGGAAAACGACCCGCGCTGGAACTGGAATGACATCGACGGCGGCTTCCGCATCGCCAAGACCACTGGCAAACCGCTGCTCGTGGTGCTGCGCTGCCTGCCCTGCATGTCCTGCGCAGGCATTGATGCCAGCGTGCTGGAAGAGCAGGAGCTCGTCCCCCTGCTCGATCAGTTTGTCTGCGTCCGCATCATCAATGCCAACGCGCTCGACCTCTCCCTCTTCCAGTTTGACTACGATCTCTCGTTTTCCGCGATCCTGTTCAATGGCGACGGCACCATCTACGGCCGCTTTGGCTCATGGCTGCATCAAAAGGACCCTCTGAACAAGACGACCGCCAGCTTCAAAAAAGCCCTCGAAGCAGGTCTGGCCATCCACCAGGGCTATCCGGCTAACAGAGCCGCACTCAGCGGCAAGCAGGGCGGTCCCACCCCTTATAAGACACCCGTTGAGTTTCCGGCACTCGCGGGCAAGTACCAGAGCAAGCTAGACTGGAATGGCAAGGTCGTGGCCAGTTGCGTCCACTGCCACATGGTCGGCGACGCCTTTCGGGCCTACTACCGCAGTCAGAACAAGCCCCTGCCAGTCGAATGGATTTACCCGCAGCCATCCATCGAGACCCTCGGCATCACCCTCGCCACCGATGACGTCGCCAAAGTGGAGGCCGTGGCAGACGGTTCCGCCGCCAACGCCGCTGGCATCCAGGCGGGCGACGTTTTCACCCACCTCAGCGGCCAGCCTCTCGTTTCCATTGCCGATGTGAGCTGGGTGCTGCATCGCTCTCCCGATTCCGGCTCCCTGCCCGCCACCATCCGGCGCAATGGCAAAGACACCGCCGTCACTCTCGAATTGCCCGCCGGCTGGCGCTTGAAGTCGGACATCGGCAAACGCGTCGGCACCTGGCCCATGCGGGCGATGGCCTTTGGCGGCATGAAAATGGACGACATCCCCGATGAAGAGCGCGCCAGCCTGGGTCTGGACAAGTCCCAGCTGGCCCTGCGCGTTTTCCACGTGGGCGAGTTCGGCGAACACGCCGCCGCCAAAAAAGCGGGCTTTAAAAAGGACGACATTCTCATCCAGGTCGGGGACCAGAAGCAGCGCCTCACGGAAAGCGCCCTCATCGGCGACCTGCTGCTGCACCACCTTCCAGGCACCAAAATCCCCGCCACCGTGCTGCGGGGCAAAGAGCGGGTGGAACTGCAGCTGCCGCAGCAGTAGCCGGAACCAGCCCTTCCCCCGGGCGTTTCCGGCCTCTTTCCCCCTGAAAATTCCCGGTTGCATTCTAAAGACCGGCTTCCATACTCCACGCCCCCTGCGAGTCGTCATCCATTCGCCGTTGGTCTCCGCGCCTGCCTCTCTTCGAGATGTGCAGGGTTCTCGCCCGGAGGTAACCCGGCCGTTAGTGTTAACACAAATCCTATGTCAGTACGTCTT
>CAILZI010000188.1 GCA_903838675.1 uncultured Verrucomicrobiota bacterium | reverse complement strand
TCGTTGATTCGCTTCGTCAAGAGGGCCACCTGGACGTCGGCGCTGCCGGTGTCTTTTTCGTGGATCTTGAAGGAGGTGGAATCGATGGTGGTTGCTTCGCTCATGGTTCGTTTGAATGGCCGGACAACTTGTCAGGCGGTGTGTGTTCTAGGATGTGGGGCCGCGAAGGAACCATAAAGACTCTTTTTGGCAAGAGGAAGTTTGGGGGAAGATGGGGAAGTTTGCGATTGTTTACAGTAGTTGGCAGGAGCCTAAAGGGCAGAGGTGGAGAGCCAAAATGGGGATTCGAGATTCCATAATTAGGCGGCTGGTATTTTCAGGGCACTTGCCAGCGATGGCATTCTCATCCACTAAAAGCCCCCTTCCCCACCACCATGTCCCGTACGTACAACCTCGCAGTCCTCCCCGGAGACGGCATCGGCCCTGAAGTCATGGCCGAGGCGCTCAAAGTCCTCGACGCCGTCGCCACCCGCTCCAGCCTCCAGTTTAAATACAACCACCAGCTCGTCGGTGGTGCTGCGATTGATGCCGTGGGCAAAGCCCTTCCGGCGGAAACCATTGCCGCGTGTGAAGCCAGCGACGCCATCCTCTTTGGCTCCGTCGGCGGTCCGAAATGGGAAAAACTGCCACCCAATGAGCAGCCCGAGCGCGGTGCGCTGCTACCGCTTCGCAAGCACTTCGGCCTTTTCGCCAATCTGCGCCCGGGGATCTGCTACCCTGCCCTGACGTCCTCCTCCCCGATCCGCCCTGACCTTGTGGAAGGTGGATTTGATGTGCTTTGCGTCCGCGAACTGACGGGTGGCATGTACTTTGGCCAGCCGAAGAGCCGCACCGTGCTGCCGGATGGTGACATCGAAGTGATCGACACCATGGTTTATAAGAAGAGCGAGATCGTGCGCATCGCCCACGTGGCCTTCAAAGCTGCGCAACTGCGCCGCAAGCACGTGACGAGCGTGGACAAGGCCAACGTGCTGACCAATGGCGTGCTCTGGCGCGAAACGATGGTGGAAGTGGCGAAAGAATACCCGGATGTGACGCTGGCCCACCTGTATGTGGACAATGCCGCGATGCAGCTGATCAAGGCGCCGCGGAGCTTTGACGTGCTGGTGACGGAGAACCTGTTTGGCGACATCCTGAGTGATGAGATGGCGATGATCGCGGGCTCCCTTGGCATGCTGGCGAGCGCGAGCTTGGGCAAGCCGAAGGGCGACGGACTTTATTTTGGTCTGTTTGAGCCATCCGGCGGCACAGCCCCGGACATCGCGGGCATGGGGATTGCAAATCCGATCGCGCAGATTCTTTCCGTGGCGCTGCTGCTGCGCTTCTCGCTTGGGCTGGAAGGTGAAGCGTCGAGCATTGAGTCTGCGGTGAAGAAGGTCATCGACAGTGGTCTGCGCACGGGTGACATCTTCAGCGGGGCTCCTGGCACGAAGAAGGTGAACACGAAGGAGATTGGCGAGGCGATTATTGCGGCGCTGTAGCCATCTCAGCACCACTACCCTTTGCGCACCGGCTGGCAGATTGTCGCCGGTGCGTTTTTTTACTCGAAACGATAACCTGCGCCACGGACGGTGGTGATGATTTTCGGTTCGAGCGGGTCTTGCTCGATTTTTCGCCGCAGGAGGGAGATATGCTGATCGAGTGCGCGGCTGTTGGGGAAGAAGTCGATGCCCCAGGCTTCGTCGCAGATGGTGTTGCGATCCACGACCTGTCCACGGCGCTCGTGGAAGATGCGGAGGACTTTGACGTCCCGGGCCATCAGCTTGATGGCTTTCTCTCCACGATAAGCGCGCAACTCGGTCGGGACTACGCGGAGATCGTGCATCTCGAAGGATTGCTGATTCGATGGTGACTCCAGCAACCATGCGCAGCGCCTGACGATGGCTGCAATACGAGCAAGCAATTCGGGGACCCCGAAGGGCTTGCTCAAAAAATCATCCGCGCCGAGTTCGAGACCGAGGACGCGGTCCACCTCTTCGGACTTGGCGCTGAGGAAGAGCACAGGCACTCGCTTGTCCACCTTGCGGATGGCGCGGCAGACATCGTAGCCGCTCATTTTTGGCATCATGATGTCGAGGCAGACGATGTCGGGCTCGTCGTTTTGAAAGGCTTCAAGAGCCTGCCTGCCGTCAGCAGCGGTGGTCACATGATGACCGGCACGCACCAGCGCCAGGCGCAGCCCTTCCCGCGTGCGGGCATCGTCTTCAGCGATCAAAATGTTCATGCGGCAGGAATGGCATTCGAGGTTGTTTCCAACAAAGGCAGGCTTAGCACGAAACAAGCGCCACGTTCGATTTCAACCACGTCGAGGCTGCCGCCTTGAGCCGCCGCAAGAGCGCGTGCGATGCTCAGGCCCAGACCTGTGCCTGACACTCCTTCGGTGAGATCGTTTCTTGAGCGATAAAAGGCGTCGAATACATGCAGCAGCTCCTGCTTTGGAATACCGGGGCCGTCGTCTTGAACCCACAACTCCACGCGATCCTGCTGCGCGCAGATTTTGATCTCCACCTGGGTGGCGGAGGCTGCGTATTTTTCGACGTTGGAAAGCATGTTGCCGAGGATCTGCTCGACAGCGTCCGCGTCGAAACAAGCTGGCTGTTTGAGGGTGTTTTCAATGGTGATGGCGATGTTCTTGCGTGCCAGCAAAGGGCGCCAAATTTCCACGGCACGTCCGACGACTGCGCCTAGATCGCCAGCCATTGGATGAAGATCGAGGGTTTTCTTTTCATGGCGCGCAAAGGTCAGCACGTTGTGAATCATCCGGCTGAGGCGGCTGGTTTCCTCCTCGACGACATCCAGCAAAGAATTGCCTTCCACGCCTGCTGATTCGCGAGCGAGATCCACGTAGAGGCGGATGTTGGTCAGCGGGGTCTTGAGCTCATGCGAGACCTGATTGACAAAACTGACGCGCTGCGAGGCTTCGCGCAGCTCACGCTGGTAACTGAAGCACAGGAGGAGCCCCACTGAGGCAAAAAGGGCACCGATGCCGCTGAAGCCGAGCAGATAGGAGCGCCCGTCCGGACCTTGCACTGAGTCTGGTGCGGCGAAGAACTTCCAGTGCCAGTGCTGCATGGGAACTGCACATGGGAGTGTGGCCAGAGCAGGAATGTCTGACTCGGGATGAAAACTGCCTTGCTGCATTAATATCTCGCCGTCAGCGGAGACCAAACGAGCAGTGCCTGAAATATCGGCAGGCTTCAGACTTCCAACCAAGCGGCTCAGGAAGGCCATGCGTTCTATTTCGAAGCCGGTGATGGATTCATCTAAATTGCGCTGCCAGTACAACCAGTGAGGGCCGTCCTGATGGTACCAGGTATGCCAGCCATGAGTTGTGCCGGCTTGCGCATTGCATTGACCGCTGGTTTCATCCTGGCGCTGGGCACCGAGCAATGTGCCGCGACTCCAAATGGAATCTGTGCGCTGCAAAAATCCCCGGTCGTCGTCGGACAGCAGATCGGGTCTGCCGGGGTCAGGGATTTTGAGTTTTCCCGATTTTTCCACCAGGAATGCTGCTCTAATCAAGGGCTGCTTTGAGGACGCGTTACGCAGAGCCGCTTGATCGCTGCCGATGGAATTCAACAAGTCGTGAGACCGCACTTCCATGGAATGAATTACATCGTTCAAACTTTGCTGCCGCACTTGCAGCTCCTGCATGGCCAGAGCTTTTTGTCGCAACTGCCAGTCGGCCGATTCCCTCTGCCAGAAGAGCCGTCCCAGCCATCCGATCAGCCCCAGTGGCAGCACCACCAGGGCTAATAGCAGAATGACAAGACGGCTTCTCATGTGGCAATGGAAATCGGGATCACCTCCCGCCGGAAGATTTGAGGATGATGGTGCCGCTTGAAGACTGCGGCATGCTCATGATGATGGTCGCTGGCGGCTGCCCCAGCTTGATGTTGAGTTCCGGCGATTGAGACGGGCGATTGAACATGGTTTCCAATCCAGGGACATTGACTGCCTGCCCGCTGTTCAGAGCATTGAAGTTGGAATCGAAATTGCTTGAAGTATTCTGCGTCATTGTGCCATTGGCCAGGATCTGGCCTGCGTTTCGGTAAGCCTGCCAGGAGCCGCCAGCGTTGTTGTTGCCCAGTGTCATGTTGGCATTTCCCTGAATGTACAAATCAGGTGAGCGGTACTTCTGCCCAAGCATCTGCAAGGTGCTGGCGTTATCGAGAAAAATTTTCTCCGCCTCCTTGGTTTTGCCTTCATCGGTGAGCTTCACGGCGATCATCTGTTTCTCGACACCGATCTGTTTCGCCACCTCCACGAGAATGGGTGTGCTGGCGGAGGACTCCACCGCCCTGTCATCGTTCACCCGTGTTGCGAGGCTGTGGGCGATCACTTGTTTCGGTGCACTCGCGTCATTGCGGCGATAACTCACCTCAACGTCGCCGATGAGCTGCGAGGTGCTGCCTGTGCCAGCGGGCACATCCACCTCAAGCAGCACGTACTTTTCCTGCCCGGCCCGAAGCTGGTTCATGGCCACCTCCACGGTGTCGCCACGAATGCTGGCGTCACGCCCCAGCACGCGCACTGGACGCACACCTTCCGGGCAGGTGATTTTCACCTGCATCTCCTGCGCGACTACGGAGAGGATGTCGCCGAACTCCTCAGTGAAGACGGCGGCGAGTTCGCCGGGTTCTTTGATGAAGGCATGATTGCCATCGCTGTGCTGCGCGAGCTGCGCCAGGAGCTTTTCATTGTAGTCCAACCCGAGGCCGATGGTCGTCACGGAGATGCTTTCTTTTGCCAGCGACACACCGTAGCGTCCCATTTCATCTGCCGATGAGGGGCCGACATTGGCGATGCCGTCCGAAAGGAGCACAATGCGATTCACCATCTGCGGCGTCTTGAACTTGCGGAGTTCTTCAGCAGCCCGGCTGAGGCCGGCAAAGAGAGCGGTGCGACCGCGAGGGGTGATCTTCTGGATGGCGGCCACGATATCGTCGCGATTCGTCATCTTCGTGGCTGGAACGACGGACTCCGCGCCATCGTCGAAGGTGACAACCGCCACAATGTCGTCGCCGCCAAGGCGCTGCAGTGCCTCTACAGCGGCCTGGCGTGCGTGTTCAATTTTTGGTCCGGACATGGAACCCGAGCGATCCAGCACAATGGCGACATTGACCGGCGGTCTGGCAAGTTTCTCTTTTTGCACGAGCCCGACCAAGCCGACCTTCAGATAGGTCTTGTACTGTTTTTGCGCCGGGATCTTGGGATGCGCGAGTTCGACGCGTACTTCGACAGGTTCAGCGGCCCAGGCTGATGCAGGAACGGCCAGCAGGCCGCCCAAGCAGAGGATGAAGAGAAGGAACTGCGTTTTCATGGATGATGCGATGAGTTGATGGTTTGAGTTGGCAGACAAACCACCCTGCCCGGAGCACGGAATCCTGAGTCAACGCACCGTGACATCTCTGTAACGTTTCGGTAACGATTTTACTGCAAATACCGGGTCCTTGTCATCAACCATGCCGTGCGCCAGACTGGCTGCGCTGTTTTGTCGAGCATGAGTTCTTCGTCCGTCTGAGGCGATGCGTGAGCGCTGATCGACGGACAGGAGTGTCCATCGTACTATCCGTTCACCACATTCACCGGCTTGCCTGACAGGAAGGCTTGCAAGTTCGCAGCGGTGATGTCGATGAGGCGGGCGCGAGATTCGCGGCTGGCCCAGGCGACGTGGGGGGTGATGAGGCAGTTTTTGGCGGAGAGGAGCGGGTTGTCGGCTTTGGCGGGTTCGACGGAGAGGACGTCGAGGCCGGCACCGGCGATGCGGCCTTCGTTCAGGGCCTTGGCGAGGGCGGGTTCATCGACAAGGGGGCCACGGCCGGTGTTGATGATCATGGCTTCGCGCTTCATCAGGCCGAGGGTACGTTCCCCGACGAGGTGCTTGGTGGCATCGGTGAGCGGGCAGTGCAGGCTGATGACGTCGGACTGGCGGAAGATGTCATCGATTTCAACGGCAGTGACACCGGCGGGTGGAGGCTCTTTCCAGGTGCGCTTGGAGGCGAGGACCTTCATGCCAAAGGCGACCGCAATGCGAGCGACGGCGCTGCCGATTTCACCGTAACCGATAATGCTGAGCGTGCGGCCGGAGAGCTCGATGATGGGGTGATCGTAGTAGCAGAAGTCGGGGCACTTGACCCAGCCGCCCTGCTCCACGCTCTTGGCGGCGTGGCCGACGTGGTTGGTCATTTCGAGCATGAGCGCGATGACATGCTGAGCGACGGCGGGGGTGCTGTAGCCGGGAACATTCGTCACCACGATGCCGCGTTCTTTGGCTGCGACGACATCGACCACATTGAAGCCAGTGGCGGTGACGCCGATGTATTTCAAATCGGGCAGGGCTGCGATGATCTCACGCGTGAGCGGTGCTTTGTTGGTGATGACGATCTCCGCGCCGGCGCAGCGTGCGACGGTCTGATCCAGCGGCGTGCGTGGATGCACCTCACAGGTGGCGATGGCTTCGAGAGGCTGCCAGGAGAGGTCGCCAGGATTTGCGGTGTGGGCGTCGAGAAGAACGATTTTCATGAGTGGGTGATTCTATGCCGACGATTCGACGGCGCTCCACTCAAATCCGCCGCAGGAGCACTCCACCCAGCAGCATTCCCAGAGCGCTCCATGCAAACCAGTGGCCGACAGGCTGCAACTGTTTGGCTGGCGCGAGTCCGGCGATGATGGTGGCGGTGTCGTACTTGGGCAGAGCGGTCAGGCTCTCCGGTGCTTTGCCATTGAGGCGGTATTCGGCGGGATAGGGGGCGTGGTAATGCTTTACCTCGAGCTTGTCGTGATCGCGGTCATGCATGCGGAGGCTGAGGTGCTTGCGAGTGCCGATGGGGATGCGGGCCTCATAACGCCCGAGCCCGGTTTCGCGGATGGTGACGTCCTGAGTGTTGCCATTTTCATCGAGGGATTGGGCGTTCCAATGAATGCCGGAAACTGGGACTCCATCGTCGCCACGGCGGTCGATTTTCATCACCCATGCGCCGTCGCGGATCTCGCCGCGTGACTCCATTCCTTCCACGTCTGCTTTTCTGAGTGCTCCGCGAAGGACCTGGGCCCAGAAGCGTCCGCAGCCGTCCCATGCCAGCCATTCTCCGCCCCAGACTTCCGTGAGATCTCCTGTGTAGGCCAAACCGATGCCGAGACCGAAGCGGCCAACGGCTAGCAATGGGTCGCCATTCTCCGCGCCGAGGAGAACTTGAGCGGCGGGTTTGGCTTCTGTCATCACATAACCGAGCACGACTGGGAGGCCTTCGGCTTCGTAGCCGGCGAGCATGGGATGCTCTGTGATGCCGATGTGGGTGAAGACGCCTTCCTGCACGGCGCTTTTCGAGGCCTGGGTGGTCTCCTTGGTGAAGATCTGCGGGAGCGTTGCGGGATCATTGCTCTCGTAGTAGCGCCCCTTCCCAGCTTCGGCGATTTGCTGGAGGAGCTCACGAGCAGCACCATCGCCAAGACCCACAGTGGAAACCGTCATACCGCTGTCCACCATCTGCTGAACAAGGCCCATGTGGTCTGCCTCCTGGGTTTGCCCATCGGTGAGGCAGATCATGTGCTTCACTTTTGCGGTGGTGCGCTCCAGCATGTCTTTGGCTGCGACCATGCCGGTGTACATGAAGGTGCCTCCGCCTTCAGCGATGGAGTCGATGGCGGCTTGAATGGTGCCCTGCTGCGAAGCCGGGGTCATTTCACAAACGATCTGCGCATCGCCATCAAAAGCCACGACGGCGATCTGGTCCTGCGGGCCGAGGAGTTCAGCGGCGCTCTTCGCTGCCTGCCGTGCCATTTGCAGTGGGAGGCCGGACATGGAGCCGCTCTTGTCGATGACCAAGGCCATGGCGAGGGACGGTTTCTCTTTTTCTTTTTCAAAACGCGAGACGAGCGGCAGCACCTCTTCCACTGGAGATTTGTAATAACCGCCGAGGCCAAAGCTGTTTTCGCTGCCGGTCATCACGAGGCCGCCGCCGAAGTCCGATACGTAGCTGCGCAGGAGGCTCATCTGACGCGGGGTCATGTCGGTGGCGGACATGTTTGCCAGTACGATGGCATCAAATGAGAGCATGTCCTCCATGCCTTCTGGCAGGCCGCGCTTGCCACGCAGATCGACATCGAAGTCCTGCTCCTTGAGTGCGCGGATGAAGGGACGCATTTTTTTCTCATCTTGATGGATGACGAGGATGCGAGGCTTGCCACGCACGGTGATGGTCGTGGTGGCCTGATTGTTGATGGGGAAATGATCACGCTCCGGGACGATCTCGGCGCTCCACACGCTGGGTCCGGGGGTGCTCATCTCGGTGTCGAACCATACCCTGGCGTCTTCGCCGGGTTTCAGCGCCACGGTTTTCTCCTGCACGGCCACGCCTTTGTTCAGGAGGCGGACGCGGGAATTCATCGGCTGGTTGGCTATCACGCGAGCCGTGAGACGCAGGACTTCGCCATGGAACGCGAAGGGAGAGGTGCTTTCCAGACTCACCAGCGCGGCTTCGGGTTCACTCAGGGTTTTGAGAGAGGCGAAGCGCACATCCACGCCTTCATGACGGAGTTGTTCGAGTGCTGCGTCCACGCAGTTTTCGGTATCGATGCCATCGCTGAAGATGATGAGGCGTTTGGCTTTGCCTGCGGGAAAGGCGAGGCGTGCGGCGAGCAAGGAATCACCGAGGCGGGTGTGGGAACGGAAGGCATCATCTGCGACGCCTTTGGTCCAGTCGTCGAGCATCTTGGTGAAGTCTGGGAGCTTTTTGTCGCGCAGGCCATTCGCCATCGCGAAGAGGGAGTGGCTATCCTGTGGGCGAAGCACTTTGACTCCGGCCTCGATTTGTTTGAGGGCTTCTTTGGCGGATTCGAGATCGATGGATTGGGAGACATCGACGAGGAAAACTACGTGGGCTTCGTCCGTCTCCTCGCCTGCATACGGCTGGCACAAGGCGAGTGCGAGAAGAACGACTCCGAGAACGCGAAGGACAAAGGATGTGATCTTCAAACCTGAGGGTCGGTCCACCAAGGAACGCCAGTAGCCCCAGCCTGCGCCGAGGAGAATGAGCAGCCAGAGCAGAGGGGTGAAAGTGGTGAAACTCATCCGACCTTCCTCCTGTCGTAAAGGATGGACTCGCCGACGAGGACACCGAGGGCGAGGACGAGGAGCCAGTAGCTTGGGGCCTCACCACTGGCGATGGGTTTGACGCTTTCTTTGAGGGTGTCGTTTTTTAGCAGGCTCTCTTCCGGGGAGACGAGTGAGGTGGCGAAGGTCCATGAGTCGGCCTCGTGGAAACCGGAGGTCACCATGGGACCGTAGGGAGTGGGATCGGCGCGACCGGGGACGCGTGCGCTGGATCCTGTGGGCAGCGTGGCGGGCGGCATGTCTTCACGATGGGTGAGATGTGCGGCGGCGTTGTGGATGAGCACGGGGAACCAGGCGCTGAGATAAAACTGAGCGGCGAGCGGATCGAGATTCACGACGCAGACGGTTTGGGCGCCCTGACGCATGAGGTAGATCAAGGGAGGGCCGGATTCGTCGGCGACGAGCACCACTGCGCCGGTGGGAGCGGTGATTTGGCGGGCACCGGCGAAGGTCATGGTTTCTGCATCAAGATAGCGCAGCAGCGGATGATCTTTGGCTAGGACCTTGGGGACGGGCGCGGCGATTTCGTCGCCGACTTTGGACCATACGGTGGATTCACCTGCAGGCTGGAACACCACAGTGCTGATGTCGGCAGGCGCCTTGCCTTTGCTGAGCATGAGTTGAGCGGTCTTGGTATCCTGCGCAAGGGAGAGGAGTTGATCGCTGCGCTCGAAGGCGCTGACGGCATTCTGGAAGAAGAAGGGATCATCCGCCATGACGCCTACGGGCACGGGCTGACGCGGTGGGACGTAGAGGAAGGCGGTGTTGTCGCTTTCCATAGCATCCTCCAGTCCCAGAATGGCTTTCCAGCAGCCAGTGGGTGCATCATCCAGCGTGAGAGTGACGGCGGGATTTTCGCCGGGCTGCAACGTCACAGGGATGATTTTTACCAGCTTGTTGGAATCGACATGCATGAGGGTGATGTCGGTTTTCACGGGTTCGCTGAAGGAGGAGACGGGCAGGATGAAGAGGCCGAGACGAGCAGGACCGCCGGGCACGCTGCGGAGGTCCGCGCGGGCAATGCCGATGTTCTTTGCGGCATCGGTGATGCGCAGCACTTCGACGTTGGGAAGACGGTCTGGTGCATCGAGGCAACCGTCCGTGATAAGCAGGACGCTGGTGTCCTTCATCCACTCGTCGCCGGGCTGCAGCGCGCGCAGGGCTTCGACGCGTGAGGGCAGTTCGGTGGGCTGGATGGAGTCCACGGCTTCAAGAAGAGCTTTGCGATGGCGGGTGGGGTGCTCAAGCATGCGCGTCACTTCAGCGAAGGAAGCCACGGCGGCGCGCTGGGTGCCGTTCATGCCGGCGATGAGATCACGTGCGCGTTGTTTGGCTTTTTCGAGACGCGTGGTGGTGCCGTCTTTGGCGGACATGGAAGCGGAATGATCCACGACGATGAGGAGGTCTTTGCGCTCATCTCCGGCGAAGTCCGGCTCTGCCAAGGCGAAAGCGATGGCGGCAAACGCGAGCGCCATGAGCAGCAGGGAGAAGACATCGCGCAGGCGTTTGAAGAGGGCCGAGGCTTTTTTTTCGGTGAAAATCTTCTGCCATAGGAAGAAAGCGGTCACCGGCTTTTTGCGCGGTCGCACTTTGAGAAAATAGATCGCCGCCAGCGGTGCCAACGCCGCCAGGGTCCAGAGGAATGCGGGCGCCAGGAAACTCATGTGACGAGACCTCCGCGACGCATCAGATCCGTGATGACGGCTTCAAACGACACGTCGGTGTTGGTGGACAGGAAACCCAGACCGCGTTTGGCGCAGGTCTGCTTGAGGCCGAGGTTCCATTCGGCCATGGCGTCCTCGTAAAGTTTGGCTTCACGGGGTGAGATGGTGACGCGCTCGCTTTTCCCTGTTTCGACGCATTCAAGAGTCACATCGCCTTTCCATTCACAGCGAAGGTCGTTGTCGTCGAGTGTCTGCAGGCAGAAGACTTCGTGCTTGTGCCATTGCAGGCGGCTGAGCCCTTCTTCAAAGCCACCGGGCAGCAGGAAATCGGAAATGACGCAGACGAGGCCTTTACGCCGATGCCGTGCCTCAAACTCGCGGGCGCAGGCGCTGAGATCAGTGTTGCCGCCGAAGGTTGTCGCGGCTTCCAACGAGCGTAGAAACGGGATGACTTGATTGCGGCCGCGTGCGGGCTCAATCAGCGGCTGCAAGCGGTCGGCGAGACCGTAAACGGCGAGACGATCAAGGGTGTTGAGCGCGATGTATCCCAGCGCGGCAGCAAGCTGCTTGGCGTAGGCATGCTTGGATGCCATTGAGGGACTGCAATCAATAAGGAGGTAGATGGTGGCGTCTTCCTCCAGTTCGAAGAGCTTGATGAGCAGGGACTCAAACTTCGCATAAACGCGCCAGTCTATGCTGCGGTAGTCATCTCCGAGGGAATACTGGGCGTAGTCGGCGAAGGTGATGCCCGCGCCTTTTTTCGTGCTGCGACGATCCGACTGCAACGAACCGCCCAAGATCTTGCGCGCGAGCAAGTAGAGGGATTCGAGGCGGCGGATGAAGGCTGGATCGGTCAGGGTCATGCCTTCACCTTTTCGATCACATCGGCGATGACTTCGTCGGTCTTCACCCCTTCGGCCTCGCCTTCAAAGGAGAGGAGAATGCGATGACGGAGAGCGGGAGTGGCGGCTTTGGCGATGTCTTCGCGGGCGACGTGGTAGCGACCATCGAGGAGAGCACGCACGCGGGCGGCGGCGAGGATGGTCTGAGCGCCGCGAGGTGAGGAGCCGTGACGCACGTACTTTTTCACGCGCTCGGTGGCATTCACATCGGTGGGATGGGTGGCACGCACGATTTTGACGAGGTAGTCCTGTACGCTGGCCTCCAGCGGCACTTCGCGCACCACCTGGCCCATTTGAAGGATGTCATCGCCAGTGGCGACGGCGTTAATCTCAGGAGATGACTTGCCGCCGGTACGGTTGAGGATTTCGATGAAGTCGCCGTGGCTGGGCACAGGGACGTAGAGCTTGAAGAAGAAGCGGTCGAGCTGGGCTTCAGGCAACGGGTAGGTGCCGTCCTGCTCGATGGGATTCTGCGTGGCGAGGACGAAGAAGGGCGAGCCGAGATTGTGCGAAATGCCGGCCACGGTGACGCGCTTTTCCTGCATGGTTTCGAGCAGCGCAGACTGTGTCTTGGGAGTGGCGCGGTTGATTTCGTCAGCGAGCAGTACGTTGCAGAAGACGGGGCCCTGCTGGAACTCGAAGACCTTCTGCCCGCCGCGCTCCACGAGAATCTGCGTACCCACGATGTCTGCGGGAAGAAGATCGGGCGTGAACTGGATGCGCTGAAATTTGAGGTGCAACGCCTTGGCCAAGGTGTTTACCAATGCGGTCTTGCCGAGGCCGGGAACACCTTCGAGGAGGACGTGACCTCCGCAGATGACGGCACTGAGCACCTGCTCAATGATGTCCTGCTGCCCGACGATAAATTTGGAGACTTCGGCCCGGAGTTTTTCAAAGGTTTCTTTAAAATGTGCAACAGCAGCGGGAGTTTCGGGCATGATATTTGGGTGTGATGAGTGAGTGGTGAGCCAATGACCAATGAATGGCGGAAGAGGCAGAGACCTCAGATGCGCTTCATTTTGCAGCCGGAGCGGCTTGTTCATTGCCGACCTGCTGAATGCCTTTGAAGTACTCTTTGACGCCTTCTTTGACTTCGGCGGGCACGTCTTCGCGTTGGATGAAACTTTCGACCTGCCGCTGGAAGGCTTTTTCCTGCACCGTGGCGGTGCGGGTAGCGCGGCCGCTGCCAGTGTCTGCAGACTCTATGCTGGTGTTGCTAGGGCCGCTGCCTTTCTGGCCAGTAAGCTGGTCGCGATTGCCATTGTCCTGAGTAACGTCACTTTCCGCCCGACGGCTTTCGACGCTGCCTGCACCGGCTTTTTTGCCACCGGGTTTGGTGCCCATGCACTGACTGAGGCTCTGGCATTCTTTGTCACACATGAAGCCCTGGCATTTGCCCGCACACTGGCTGAGGGACTGCAGCTTCTTCATCATGTCGCGCTTGGCGGAGGACTGGCTCATGCTCTGAGCAAGGTTCTGGAGAGCTTGATTGGCCTGGTTTTGACCGGCCTGACTCTGGCTGGGATTTTGATTGGGATTCTGCTGCTGTTGCTGAAGTTGTTGTTCTAGATTCTGCACGGACTGTTCCAGCGCGGTCATCTGCTGATCCATGCTCTGCTGGCCCTGGCTGCCCTGCTGACCTTGGGACTGCTGTTGATTCTGGCCACTTTGCTGAGCGTTCTGGTTTTGGCTGGACTGCGACTGGTTGCCTTTGCCTTGATTTCCCTGCTGCCCGGTGCGCTGCTGGAAATTGCGCGCGGCAGAGGCCATGCGCTGGGAAGCGGACTTGAGCCGGGCGAGTTCCTTCTGGGCTTCGTCGGGTTTACGAACGTCAGCTTGGAGCTTCATCTGGCGCAGTTGATTTGCGGCGTGACGGTAGTTTTGTTCTTCGAGTGATTTGGAGATGGGCTTGAGCTCGGCGGTCTGCTTCATTTCCTGAGCGGCTTTGGCGAGAAGCTGTTCGGTGTCGCGCTGGCTGAGCTTTTGTGCAGCCTCGGTGATCTTGCGCTCAAGTTCGGCGTACTGGCGCATCGCATCTTTGCGGTCTTTGGTTTCGCGCAGTTCCTTCACCCACTGGCGCCATTCATCGGGATGCAGCAGTTCTTTTTCCTCATCACTGGCGGATTTGAGCAGCTCCTCGACTTCCTTTTCGAGCTCTTTGTTGATTTCGTCGCTCTTGCGCACGGTCTCTGTTTCAAGGGCGATGCGTTCGAGAACAATGGGGGAATCTTTTTTGAAGCCCATGACGAAGCAGGCCATCAGCAGAACGCCGGCGATGGTGAGAACACGCCGCGGCCACTGCACTGGAATGCTACGAGGGGAAAGAGCCTGCACACGCACGGCGGTGGCCTCTGCCTGAAGGGCGATGAATTCGCCTTCGCGATGCTCGTCACTGAAACCGAGGTGAGAGCTGATGGCGTCTTTCAAATCGAAGTGCTCATCGGCGATGCGCGCCGCCTTGCGCTGCGATGCGCGACCGAACAACCACGCTGCCAGCGCCATGACGGGCAAGGCGACTGCGGCAGCGATGTAGCCGCTCGCGGGCACGGCGTAACCGCGCAGAACCCAAAGCAGGCACCACATGCAAAGCGAGGAGCCGATGACAAGAAGCGAGCCACAGAAAGCCCGGACGAGCCAGGCAAGATCTAGACGTGCTTTCACAGCTGACAGAAACGCGAGGATTCGATCGTGAGCAGGCATGGTGTGCGTAATTGCAGAGTTTTTACCAGAGTGAGACGTTTAGGACAAGACTTTGCTTGGGCTATTTGGAAAGGCGTAACAGGGCGGCTTCGACGGTTTTTTTAACACCGCCGCCCAAGCGCTTCTCGTCGAGTGATTTAAGCACCTGCAAGGCTTCCGGCTTTTTGCCGATACGCTCAAGGATTTCCGCTTGTTTCACAGCGTAACCTGCAGCGAGGCCGTAGTCCTTCTCGTTTTCTCTGCGTGCCTGCTCAAAGGCCAGCGCAAACAGCGGCGCAGCGGCCTCGTTTTTACCGTTTGCGGCCAGCAGCTCGGCGGACTCGCTCGCGGTACGCCCCATGCGAGGCAGAGCCGTGGCGATCTGTGCGGCCACGGGAGCGAATTCGTCTGGTTTGAAGACCGCGCCTTTTTGCACGATGTCGTTGATGAGATTGGGGATGCCCGGACCGGCAGCGGGATACTTCGAGGAACACCATTCATCTCTGGCAACGGCGACAACAAGCAGGCTGCGCTGCTCCGGCGTGAGACGCATTTTTTTCTGGGTGCCCGAGAGACTGTTAATGTAGTCCCAAATCTCCCAGCGTTCTTGAACACGTTTTTTGATGTCGCGCCGGTCCACTTCCTTCAAGCCGTTGCGCCACGATTCAAATGCGGCGGGCTCGTTGAGGACAAGGTGGATCAGCCATTTTTGAGTCACGCAGTCAGCGACATGCATCCCCCGCAATTCGGCGGGAGTTTTAGAGAGAACATAATCAAGGAAGGGCAAAACAGCTCGCACGTTGGGCTCGCGACCAGCCTCGGACTCTCGAGCCCAGAGCCAATTGGCAACCCAGGTCGGCCCCCAGCCAATTTCTTTTACGGCGGAGCGCTGGTAGTGGATCCGGCTGTAGCGGGCGGCGAGAGCGCGGTCATACGCAGCGATGTTGGGCTGTACATTTCCCTGTGCCGCCTTGAAGCCGAGGGAGAATTGCAGGGGCTTGAGCTGGCGCCAGTGTTCCCAAGTTTCATCGATGGCAGCGAGGGCCTCAATGTTGGTCTTGGCGGCGACTTCATCGACCACATCGTGGATCAGGTCTGCGGCATCATAGAAATTGCAGATGATCTCGATGCAGTCTTTGCGCACCTCTTCATCGGTGAATTTGGTTTCCTTGAATCGTTTCGCGATGTCTTTGAAGCGATCTTCGCGGTTCTTAAAGCCCGGGATGGCGGCCTGCTCAGTCTTGGTGGGATCTTTGATGTAAGAGAGATAAATCTCCCCCAGCAAAGCGAGGCCGGGATCGCCGCAGGCGGCTTTAAAGGCAGGAAGGTTTGCGATGATTTCCCTGCCCCAGCGCAGTTCTTCCTGCGGCTCGTACAAAAAGCCACGCCATTCGGCTTTGAAATACTCTGCGGCGAGCTGCGGCTGATCGCCGAGCATGAGACTGACTATGCCGGACTGCTCATTGCTCAATATTGGACGCTGCTGACGCAGCAGCGTACGCATCCAGTCATCGTTGCCCGCACGGGCGGTCATGCGCAGCATGCTGTTGGTGGCCCATTGACAGGGATCGTACTTGCTCAAACCACCATTGGCGATCCGTGCCAGCCATGCATCCCAGTGCTCCTGTGCTGCGGCCTGCCAACCGGCATCCACGGGCAGATGGTTGAAGGCACGGATGATCCAGCCGTATTGATAACCGTGGATGCAGTACTTCTGCTTCATGGACACCAGTGCGGCAGCAGCGCCCAATTTGGCACACTCCGGATCGATGTCGTCATGCGCCCAGTAGGACAGAAAATGCACGAGGGCCTGACGCACCTGGACATTCGCCTTGTCCGAACGCAGCAAGGTCTTTTGGTATTCCCAAACCGGCTGCATGCCCCCCAGTTCTTCGATGGCTTTTTGAATGGCGACATTCTGCCGCGCCTGGGCATCCGTGCCGAGGAAAAACCGGCCCGCATAATCGAGTTCCCGCCCCAAAGCAGCCTGCGGGTGGGTCTCGGGCATCCTGGCTGCATATTTCATGGCGCCTACGCGCAGGCTCTGAGGCAGCTTCAAATAGAAATCAAAGAAGGCCAGTGGCAGGAGCGTGTGCGGGGTGTCTTGCATGACTTCCGAGGTGCGTTTCAGCATGGCATCAATGCCGCGCCCCATGGCGGCGCCTCCGCCATTATTGCGCCAGACTTCGATCAATGTCTGACCATAGCCGCTGTTGGCCGCCCAGCCGTCCGGAGACAGGTTGCCAGTGGTGTCCTCGTGAAAGAGGCGCATGACGAAAGCCATCGTTTCCGGCCTTGGCCACTCCTTCTTCAACTCATCCAAGATCTCAGAGCGGCGAAACCACCCATTGGCGCCCATGTAATTTTTCCATGTGGCGTTGCCGGCCTTGGCCTCCATCAGTTCACAGGTGTGGAGGAAAAGTTTTTGAGCCTTGTCGAGGTCTCCCGGAATAAGGGATTTCAACATGGCTTTGACCTTGTCTGAATAGCTGCGGTAATCCGCAGGCACATCTTCGGTGCGTACGGCGGCAATCCAGCGGTCGATCTCATCCATGGCCTGCTTGCGTTCGGCACCGAGGAGCGGATCAAGCACCTTTACCAAGGCGGGATCAGCGCCTGCAGGCTGGTTGAGCGCGGGAATCTGTAATTTAATAAGCGTCATGATGGCGAGACCGCTCTTTTCCGGAATCTTCGCCACATCAGCCGCACGTCGTCTCAGCATCGCGGAGAGAGGGCCGCCCGGAGTCTCCTGCAGGAACGCCTCACAAAGCTCCACACCAAACGTACGCTGCTTCAGAGCAGCCAGTCTGGAGCGCAGTTCCTGCATGGTTTCACGATTCTCACGCACCAGTTTGATGAACTCGACCTGCAGGCAGTTCGGGTCCTCCGGCATCACCATCTTCTCAGCCGTGTCCAGCCAGCCGAGCGCCCCTAGTGCAGCCATTGCATGCTCGGATGATTTCAAGACCGCGGTCATGCTGGAGCTGCTGTTGCGCGCCCAATTGGGGCTTTCTGTGGCACCAAGAAGAGAGGCCAACTGCACACCTGCGCCAAAAGTCGCCGGCTTGCGTATCAGATTGTTGGTGATCTGCAGCAAGGTTGATGCGGGAGGATTGCTCACATAACCTCCACCGCCGTAGTTCGCATTGATCGTGCCTTTCATGGCTTTGGCCCAGGCATTATGGTTGTTGCCAAGCAGTCCAGAAATCAGCCGGATCAGGAACGGTGTCAGTCCTGACTCAGGGCGCATCCGCTGGCGCAAGGCCAGATAATTAGTGACTGCGTAGCCATCGCCATAACCACTGTTTTGCTTCAGGCTGGTGGCTATGATCTCATCCAGTGGCAGGCCTTCGATGCCCCGCTCCTCCCAGCGGTCCATCAGCCAGACCAGATTTTGATCGCCGGCACTGCTCGAACTGCCGCGTCCGCTGACCGTGGTGAGGAATGCTTTGACATTGTGAACGAAGGCATCGGGCGTGCAGGTCCAGATGTTCAACTGCGCACGCAGAATGGTTTGCTGCGTGCTGTCCATAGCTGCGGCGGCCAGAGGCATGATCTCCTGCTCGATTCGCTCCAGTTGATTCTCCTTCCAGGCCTTCCAGATGAGAAACTCCGCCGGTGTGGGCGCCCAAAGGCCGATCACCTCCTGAGCATAATGAAACCGACGCGACGCGCCGGGACCGCGCTGCGAGCGCGAGGCTGATTTGGCCGATTCCAGCAGCTGGCGGGCGGTGGTGGCGAGTTCGTCCAACTTTTTGCCTTCATGGATCACCAGAGATGCCAACCGGCGGAAGCCTTCCTCCGCCAGCATGGGATGCTTCATCATGGCCTGGCACATTTGATCATGCACTTCGCGGCGCTTTTTAGCCTCAGGAGAAGTTGCCGGCACATAGAAGTCTTCACTGTTCATCTGAGATGATCCCGGCCGTGCATACAGATAGTCCAGGCGGGGAGGTGCCTGAAACGTTCGATTTGCGATCACAGCAGGCAGGTCGATCATCCAATCCAGGCCTCTCACGCCTGATCCCGCAGGTGCAGACTCCAGCATCCCTGACAGTGCGGTGAAAATGCTCATGCGGGCCTCAAATGGCATCGCAGCATCATCACGCAGCAACTCAGCGATCTGGCTTCCAACGCTGCTCTGCTGGAAGGCGGAGAGCGGCACATCCGTCATCATCTTCACGGCACGAGCCGGGTCAGCGGCAGCAATCAGCGAGCACAAATGGAGACGTGCCTCGAAATGCTTTGGATTCATCTCCACAACTTTCTCGAGCACCTTGATCGCGTTGGGTTTGTGATCGATGAGCATCATGAACTGCGCCTGCTCATACAACTTCGTCACCGTGGCGGTTTCTCCGGGGGCAAAAGCCGCCTGGATTTTTTCAAACATGCCCGGCTTGCTGGCGAGGCGCATGATCTCCTTTGCCCGGCTGGCGGCGTAGTTTTGATTGCCGTTGCCAGCATACGTCAGCGCATGACGCAACTGGGTGACGGCCTCCTTCACGATGGCCTCCTCATCTTTGCCTGCGAGCAGCGACTGAAGTTTCTTCGTATCAATGCTGGAACTGCTGACAAAGCTGGTGCTACGCCGAGCCACTGAGGGCGCCACCACGGCGATGCGCGCCCACTGTTCCGCCTCGTCGCTCATGCTCAGCGTCTTCATGGCTGCGACCAGCTCATCCTTCTGCTCCGAAGTGACGCGTGCGCTGCGCAAACGGCGCAGGGCCATCTGCGCAGGCTCAAGCAGCGGGCTGCCCGCCTGCGGCTTCAACTTCAGCACCGCATGCGCCAGTGCGGCGTCAAAAGCAGGGCGGACTCCGGCAGGAATGTTCATGGTGGAAGCGCGGACGAGCAGGTCGGCCACGCGCTCGTACTCGTCCTCAATGCTGAACCATGAGGCCGCGAGCAGCAGATCGTCCACGGAAGGATTGGGTGCAGAGATGAGCTGGGTGACTTCGCGCAACACACGCTCACGGTAGCCAACCTTGTAATACAGCAGGGCACGCAAAGCAGGAGACTTTATGCGCTCAATGAGAGGCTTCAGGCCGGCATACTCTTCGGGTTCCGGCTCCAGCTTGTCGCTGTCACGCGGATTGTAGATGTCCTTGCGTCCGAAGTAGAGGATCAGGGTGCTTGGCAGCATTGTTCCGCCAGGGAAAGGCAGGCTGACAAGCGTCTCGCTGGCTGTTGACTGGCTACGGCGGTTGAACTGCGCGATGAATTGCGACCAGGACTGACGAGTGGGCTCATTCTCTGTCCAGAGCCGTTCTTCGCGCTCCACAAGGGTGACAAATTCATTCCACGCCTTCAAGCTGCGGCAGGCATTGGCAAAATTGGGCAGACCCGAACTGTAAACCTTGGTGCCCTGGGAATCAGGCTGGGTGGCATCAAGCTGACGCAGCATCAATGAGAGGATGCGGTGACTCAGCTGCTCCGACAGCACGGCAGGGAACGAGTCCTCCCGCATCTTTTGGCCACCGCCAATCAAGGTGCCCAGATGATAGGCTGCCACGCCTGATTTCCGCAGCTGCTCAGGCGACATTTTTTCCACTATGTCCAACGCCTCCGTAAGAAGAGGAGCCCCTTTATCACTGTCCGCCAAGACTGCATTTCTTGCGGCCTGAACCATCAGTTCTGGGTATTGGGATTTGAAGCGTTCGAATGCGCGAGAAGCGACGTTAAAAGAAGGGCGCTCTACGTTAATGATGGATCCGCTGCCGATGGAATAAGCCAGCAAGACGTCGTCATCCGGTTTCTTCTCCAGTTCATCAGGGCTGATGCTCAAGCGGTAGTACTGGTCAACTTCGAGCATGCCGAGGTAACGTGCTCCCGGGACGCCAGCACTGGCCGCCTCTGCAATCCATGCCGCTTTTTTCTGGGTGCCCTCCCCCCTCATGAGGGTGGCCAAATGCGACACTGACATGGCATGGAGGATGTATAAGCTGGCGGGAACCATCACGGCCTTGCTGGCGTTCTGGCCGGAGAAGCGGATTGAGTTCGGTCGATAGTTGTAAGATTGATAGCCGGGACCATTCATCAGGCGAACCAAGTCCACGTAGCCTTTGGGTGTGCGCTTCTCCAACTCTTCCAGATAATCGTTTCTGTTGCCGACTGACTTCGTTGCAGCCGCGACGGCAGGCAGTTCCTGGGCCTGCGCCATGAGATGAATGAACATTGACGCGGCCGCGTCCACACTGTCAGACTCCTCAAATGCGACCGCCTGCAAGTACGCCAGCCGATAGTCGTCTGGAAAGCGATGCAGCAGAGGCTCCAGAAAGCTGCTGATGCGCTTCCAGTCCTGCTGCGCGGACATGCTTTTTGCCAGCGTGAGCGCGTCATCGGCATCCATCTGCGTGCCGCCAGCCAGTTCGTAGAGCATGCGGTAACCGCTGTTCGCATCACCGTACTCGATCTCAATCGACGCGATCATCCGCTGCACACGGCCGCCTTTGGAACGAGCAGCAACGCGCTGCAATTCCTCGATGGCCTGCTTCCACTGGCCCATGTCGAGGTCAATGTGCGCGATCTGCTGCGCCAGGTTGACATCCTCGGGGCGCAGACGCAGCGCTTCACGCAGCGCGCGCTCCTGCTCCGTGGTGCTGCCTGACACACGATAGATCTCCGCCAGGGCGAGCCACGGAGTGGCATCTGCGCGATTGGTGCGCTGGCGTTCGAGGAATTTTTCCGTCAGCGCCTTCAACTGACCACGATCACTGGCTATGCGCGCCAAGGCCCCGACCCATCGCATTTTGCCATCCGGTTTTTCCTCCTTCTCAAACAGAGAGAGGTAAACACGCTCCGCGTCAGCCATCTGTCCCTGTTCGATGTATCCGGAGGCCAGAGCATCCGCCACAGACTCATCGTCTTCGAATTTCCGCAGAGCCGCCTGCAGCACCTTTAAAGCTTCGCGCCCTTTGCCGCTGAGCTGCAGAAGTTTGGCTTCGCGCATCCAGGGTGAGGCAGAGCCGGGTGAAAGTGTCTTCCATTCCGCCACCCACTTCAGCGCCTGATCTAGTTTTCCTGAGCGCTCATCCAAGTCCACCAGACGCTGCACATTGGTGGAATTTCTGCCCTGTGGCATGGCGATGAGTTTTTCCGCCTCCTCCGTTGCACGCAGCCAGTCCTGACGTGATTCCATCAGCTTGAGCAGGCGGGTCTGGGCTGCCAAAGCATGGTCCGCAGGAATCTCGCGCAGAGTTTTCTCAGCACCCAGGTGGTCCTGCTTTTCTTCCAGGAGTGTGGCGAGCAGAATGCGTTCCTGCACGGTGGGAGTGCTCTTTTGCAAAGCAGCCAGAGTCTCAGCAAACTTTGCTTCATCTGCCTTCAGACAAGCCACGACCTGCCGTAGCGCATCATCCAGATAACTGACGTCCGTCGTGGCCTGCACGCGCGCCAGAGCCCAAGGTATGGCCTCGACAGGTTTCTTTGCGCTGAGTGCTGAGTTGACCAGCAAACCCAGAAAGCGCTCATCTTTGGCAAACTCTGCCTGCCGCGCCTGCAAGACCTCCATTGCCGTCAGTGACTCTAGACGCGCCATCAGGGCCTGCCCCACGGCCATCACCTGAGGGAGATCTCCATTTTTCGCCAGATCACGCCAGATCACCAGAGCGGCTTCGCGTTTGCCACTGCGGTGCAGGTAATGAGCCTGGGCCTCCCTGGCAGCACTGCTGTCAGGAAAAGCCGCGACCATGCGCTGGTAGGCTAGTGTGGCATCTTCATCACGCTCCCAGCTTTCATAGAGCCGTGCCACGCGGAGGTGATCAAATTCTGCGGTGTCTTTCGAAGCCAGGTACTTTTCCAGCGTCGTCTTGACAGCAGCCTTCTCCTTCGCCCTTTCTTGCAGAGTTGCGAGACGGATCAGCAGTTCACGATCATCAGGTGCCTGCTCGAGGAGCACGTTTGTCTGTGCGATGGCCTCCTTGAACTGCTCAAAGCGGGCGAGCAGATCAAGGTAGCTCTCACGCAGCTCCCGCTGACCTGGAGTTTTTTGTAGCAGCGCCGAATAAATGGCCAGCGCTTTGTCTTTGTCGCCCAGCTCGGCCAAAACTCGCGCGCGCTGCCGCTCAAGCGCGGTGCGCTGTGGATGCGCGGCCTGCAGATTTTCCAACTCCTTCACCAAGCCGCTCAGGTTTTCGTCGCGACGAAACATGGCCTCGACCTGCGCTAGTACTTCGCCTTCGATCCAAGTGCCCTGGCCGGTGTCTGCCAGTGTCGCAGTCAGCAGGGCCAGTGCGGCGTCCTTCTTGGAGGAACGCAACTGGATCTCCGCCAAGCGCAGCTGACGAACCGTCCTGGCATATGCGTCCTTGGTTCTGGATATCAACGCCAGCATCTGCGACTCGGCCTCGGCAAACAGACCTTCGTCGAGCAGCAGATCGACCACCTCCTCGACCAGATCTTCGTCATCTGCGCTGGCCTTCACCAGATCGCGCCATGCTTGCAAAGCCGCCTCCGGTTTGCCGGTGCGCAGCAGCCAGCGTCCACGCATCTGGCCGATCTCACGGTTGAGTTCAGCGTCCGCACCGAGTTTGTCTGACTCAGCCAGCGATTTCAGCGCCGTCTCAAAGTTCATCATCCGTGCCTCGAGTTTTGCGCGTTGGAACCAGGCCCGTGCGTTCGTCCCATCACGAGCCAGAGCCGCCGTGTAGGCCTTCAAGGCCTCAGCCTCATTACCGCGCTGGTCATGAAAAACTGCCAGCACGAGCAGATCGGCAGCGGTGGCGGTGCGCTGGCTCAAAAAATCCATCAGCGAGTCCGCTGTGCCCGTCTCCATCCACGCCGAGTAGAACCTGTCATAGACCAAGCCTGCCTGAGGGCGCTTGAGCAGCATCTGGTGGTATTTTTCCGTCTCAGTGCCTGGGGGCTGAGCGGTTTGTCCGAAAGAAGCAATGGCTGAAGCGAGGAAAAGGAACCAGATTCTCATAAAAGAATTTTCCCATGCTTTTTACCAAAATACCTATGCAGCAGGCAAGATAAGAAGCGGAGCCAACTGAGAATCATGAAAGACAAGTGCTGCATTCCGCGCATACTCGCCACACAACCCCATCTGCCGTCATGCGTCCCCTCCTTGTCTCCCTGTTTTCAATCGCCTGCCTGTTTGCCGTCGCCGCACCGAAAGAGGAGGTGAAACCGCTCAAGGTGCTCATGATCACCGGAGGCTGCTGCCACGACTACGAAAACCAGAAGCTAATCCTCAGCGAAGGCCTGAGCGCCCGGGCGAATGTGGAGTTCACGATTGTGCATGAGGAAGGGCCAGAAGGTAAGAAGGACAAGAATCACAAGATCTCGATCTATGAAAAGGACAACTGGGCCGAGAGCTATGACGTGATCCTGCACAACGAATGCTTTGGCGCGATTACTGACGTGGCCTTTGTCGAACGCATCGCGAAGGCGCACTACAACGGTGTTCCAGCGGTGATGCTGCACTGTTCCACCCACAGCTACCGCGCGGCGAAGACTGATGAATGGCGCAAGTGCGTGGGCCAGACCTCGATGAGCCACGAGAAGAACCGCGATTTGAAGGTCAAAAATATCGCTGAGGGCCACCCGGTCATGAAAGGTTTCCCAGCAGAATGGCTCGACGCCAAAGACGAGCTCTACAAAAACGAAAAGCTCTGGGAGCACTTCGTCCCGCTGGCCAAAGCCTACGGCGAAGACACGAAGATGGACCATAACGTCATCTGGGTGAACGAATATGGCAAAGGCAAGGTCTTCGGCACCACGCTTGGCCATGGCAACGAAACCATGCAGTCCCCTGTCTATCTCGACCTCGTCGCCCGCGGCCTGCTCTGGTCCTGTGGTAAACTTGGAGAAGACGGCAAGCCGCTGCCTGGCTACGAGGCCAAGCAGAAGTAAAGTGGCTAGGCCTTGAGCACCTGAGACAGGGACTTAAGCAGGGTTTCGGCAGAGTATGGTTTCGGGATGAAGTGTTTCACCCCGGCCCCCATTGCCTTGGCGACCATGTCTTTGATGCTCAAGCCGCTGGCTGCGATGATGCGCACCAGCGGATTCATGCGCATCAGTACCTGAATGGTTGCCAGCCCATCCATGACGGGCATCATCATATCGGTGAGCACCACGGCTATTTCTGCCTGGTGCGTAGTAAACAAGGTCGAGGCCTCGACGCCATCAGCGGCCAACAAAACACGGTATCCGAAGGCTTCCAATGTCTGCCTGATGATCTGCCGCACAGTGACTTCATCATCAACCACCAGCACCAGTTCGCCATTGCCACGTGGCAAATCCGTCTCGGCAGGAGTACCTTCCTGCACGTCTGCTGAATCATTTGCAGGGAGATAAAGCTGGAATTTTGTCCCTTTCCCAATCTCGCTTTGCACACGCAAAAAGCCGTTATGACCTTTGATGATGGCGAGCGAGGTGGACAAACCCAGGCCGGTGCCTTTGCCCAGTTCTTTCGTAGTAAAAAACGGTTCGTAAATGCGCTCCATTACGTCCGGGGGCATGCCTGTGCCGGTGTCTTCGACCTCGATGAGCACATGACGTCCAGGCTTTGCCTCGGTGCCCAGTTCACCACTGTGCTCGTCAAGGACCACGTTGCTGGCGGTGATCATGAGCATGCCGCCATTGGGCATGGCATCACGTGCGTTGACGCAGAGATTGAGCAAAACTTGGTGCAGTTGCGTCGGGTCGCCCTGGACGCCCCACAATTCCTTTGGGATCTTGCTGCGCACCTGGATGTTTTTGAGAAAAGTCTCGTTGGCGATTTTTTCGATCTCCCGAAGCAAGCGCCCAATCTGAACGGCCAGCTGCCGCCCTTCCACGCCCCGCGCAAACGAGAGCACCTGCTGCACCATGTCCGCACCGCGTCTGGCGCTGGTCTCGATCGTGGTGAAAATATTCAGCCGACGCACATTGGTTTCCTGCAATTTGAGCAGCTCAATGGACATCATGATGGGGGTGAGCACGTTGTTGAGATCGTGCGCGATGCCACCTGCCAGCGTGCCAATGCTCTCCATACGCTGCGAACGCATCAGCTGAGATTCGACCTGTTTGCTTTCCGTGATGTCCTCCGCCGTGCCGACGATGCGCAGCACGTTGCCATGTGAATCGCGCACAGGGAAGGCCCGGTCATGAATCCACCGAAGGGTGCCGTCAGCACGCTGGATGCGGAACCTTTCGTCATACTCGCCCTGTGAGCGCTTGATCGCCATCGCCTGAGCGATGCGTTCCCGGTCCTCGGGATGCACCAGATCGAGCCAGCTGAGGGGATCTGCATAGAGGCTGGCGCAGGTGCGATGCCAAATTTTTTCATATGCCGGACTGACGTAGATCATTTCTCTGCCACTGGGGTCCGTCATCCAGAACACCTCCTCGATGGTTTCAGCAAACTGGCGGAACCGCTTCTCGCTCTCGCGCAGAGAATTCTCCGCCTGCCGGCGTTCCACACCTTCCAGCGCCAAGGACACCAGATTAGACATGGCCAGGGCAAAGGTCTTCTCATCCGCAGTCCATTCCCGAAGCGTGCGGACATGTTCGAGGCAGAGTACGCCGGTGCGGAAGCCGCCCACGACTATGGGCACGTCGAGCAAGGACCGAATGCCATGAGGAAGCAGGTAGTCTTCCAAGAACTCGGATGTGCTGGGGTTCTGGGCGGCGCCATCTGCTACGATCATTTCCTGTTCCACCAATGCACGAAAATAGGCAAGATGAGTGGAGGCTGAAAGCTCCAGACCAGACGAGTGCCGTCCTTCCTCCCACTCAAACAAATCCACGCATTTGATGGAAGATCTGTCACTATTGTAGCGCCAGATGCTGACACGGGAGACGTTCAAGGTTTGAGCGGCACCTTCGGCGATTTTCCGCAGCAGCAGCAGGGCATCCTCACCATCTCCGCCCCAGTGGCGTGTTAGTTCGATCAAAGTCTTGCGCTGCTTGATGAAGCGCTTGTCGGCTTCGCGCAGCTCAGCTTCACGCCGACTGATGTCGAGAGCAAAACTGATGTCTATGGCCAGTTCGTCCAGCAAGGCCATCTCATCCGCATCAAAGAATTCCACGGCATGAGCATACAGGTTGAAGACTCCGATGATTTTGTCTCCCGACTTCAAAGGCAGGGAGGCCATGGAAAGGTAGTTTCTGCACAAGGCATTGGCACGCCAGCTGACCGCCTCAGGATCATGCTCAATGTCATTGCAAATCGAGTGTTCGCCCGACTGCAGCGCGTGCAAAGTTATGGTGCAACCAGGGCCGGTCTGCGTGCCATTGACAAGAGACTCAAGCTCCGCCAGCAAGTCGTTCGTTGCACCATCATGCGCGGCAATTTTCAGACGTCCCGTTGCGGCATCCAGCAGACCGATCCACGCCATGCCAAACAGACCTTTTTCAACCGCAATTCGGCAGGCCGTGGTCAGCATAGCCTCAGGGCTCTTTTCACGCACAATGATCTCATTGATGCCACTCAACATCGCATAGAGGCGGTTGAGCTGCTGGATGCGCTGCTCCGCCTTTTTGCGGTCGGTGATGTCCTGCATCTGGGAGACAAAAAACGCAGGAGATCCCTGTTCGTCATTCACCATCGAAACCGTGAGAAGAATCCACACCACACCTCCACGCCGATGGAGATACCTCTTTTCCATCTGGTAGGATTTGATCTCGTGGCGGAGCATTTTCTGCACGTTGGCGAGATCAAGATCGAGGTCGTCCGCGTGGGTGATGTCCTGAAAGGTCACTGCCAGCAGTTCTGCCTCTGAATAGCCGACGATTTCGCAGAGCACCCGGTTGACACGCAGGAAGCGGCCGTCGGGCGCCACGAGAGCCTTGCCGATCGGGGCACTCTCGAAGGCAGCAGCGAAGGTGGCTTCGCTTTCACGAAGCGCCTCCTCCGCCCGTTTGCGTTCGGTGATGTCCTGAACGGTGCCGAAATAGCAAATGGATGCGCCCTGATCATCAAAGCGAATCTCTACTTTCACCAGGACGTGAGCAACCTGCCCGTCCTTACGCAGTGCCCGGTATTCAAATGGCGCGATGACCGTGCCTGGCTGCGAGGCGGTCAGTTTTGCATGGTAGCTGTCATGTCGACCGCGGTCGTCTGGATGAATCATCTCTCGCAACCGTGCGTAATTAAGCATGATCGACTGTGGCTGCAGCCCAAAGATCCGGTAGAGTTCGTCCGACCACTTGATGCTGCCGTCTGCCGTGGTGAATTCCCAGCTGCCAATATGGCTGATCGCTTGAGCGCGCCCGAGGTCGGCGCTCACCTGAGACAAAGCTGCCGCTGTGCGTTTACGTCCGGTAATGTCCACGAAAGTCGCCACCACATGCGGCTCGCCCTGAAATTCGATGGTTTCCATGCTGGCAATGACATGGAGGGAGTCGCCATTGCGTGCACGGAGCGCGAGTTCCATGTCGCGGATAGAACGTTTTTCATCGAGGGTCTTGCGAAGCAGTGCAGCGACGGTTTCATCAAAGACCTCCAGATCAAGCATGGAGCGATCCACAGCTTCCTCACGCGTCCATCCCAAGAGGCTGGAGAACGCATCATTGACCTCCACGATCCGCTGATCACGCATGCGACCAATAGTCAAAGCGACGGGACTGCTGCGAAAGGCCTTGATCAAGCGCGTTTCCCCCTCTCGAAGCATCTCCATGGCTTGTTTGCGCGCAGTGATGTCTTCTGTGAACATGATGATGCCACCAATGGAATCATCTGCCTGACGCCAAGGCTGGATCTCCCAACGAATCCAGTCTGTCCGGCCATCCATCCGCAGAAAGGCTTCCTCATCGCACTTAACGACTTCACCTGTCAGACACCGCTGATGGATTTCAAACCAGTGGGGAGGAGTTTCAGGAAAGACCTCGTAATGGCTGCGACCCACAATTGACTGGGTGCCGAGGCGGTAATCTTCCATCCAGCGGCGGCTGACCACCAGATACTTCATGTCGCGATCAAGCATGGCGATGGCCGCAGGACTGTGCTGCGTGTACAACCGCAACTGCTCCTCACGCTCCCGCAAGGACCTGGTGCGCTTTTTCACCTGCCCGGCCAGAAACCAATTCCAGCCAACGAGAAGGGCCATCAACGCAACGCCCCCCAGAGCACCGTAGCCGATATAGCGTAGATATCGAGAGCCGCCCAAGGTCTGCCCAAACCATTTTTTTTCGATCCGTGAAAACTCTGTCTTTCCCACATCGTCGAAGCCCTTCTCAATCAGCTGCAGGAGACTGGAATTTCCTTTGTGAACCGCACGATGAAACTCTCCGTTGTTGATGGGCTCGGTCATCCTGAACTCCGACTCAATACCCTGCTTGTGGAGGAAGTACAGCGCGGGGGGCTTGTCCACGACAAAGACATTTACCTTTCGTTCACGTGCGGCTGTGATGATGGCCTCGTAGTTGTTGTACAGCAGGAGCGGGGCGATCCCCCTGGCCTGCAACATCAGTGCTGTCGCATCGCCTGTTTTTGCCGCGACTGGAAACCCCTTCAGCGAGGCCAGATCAGTGATTCCTGCAATCGTTGTACGAAAGAAGATGGGGACCTGGAGAGTGGCGTAAGGCCGCGAAAAATCCAGGTATGCCGAGCGTTCTGAGGTCTGGAAAACGGTGTCGATGACATCGAATTCACCAGCTTTCATCCGCTCCACGGCCTTGCCCCAGTCCATGCCCTGAATCTCGGCGGTGACTCCTGTCTTTTTTTCCCAGACGCGCCATTGATCGATGATGATGCCCTGCAGGTTTCCGGTGCTGTCCCTGAAAACATAGGGAGGGAAATTGTCATCCAACACCACGCTGATCTTGCGGAGCGGAGCAGGCTGCTGCCCTGCGGCATGAATCCCAAAACAGGCTAGCAAAAAGCAGGTGAGGATTCCGAGAATACGATGCAAACCTAACTTGGCTGTTTGGGCATTTTTGCAGACACACCAGCTCCGCTTCTCTTCTCTCTGTGCCTTCGGATTTTTGCGTCCGGAGGTCAGGCAATTCGCTTGTTTTATCGTACAAGTCTCAGCTTGATTGGCTGCAATAAAGGACGTTTCCAACATGCTGCACCTTTTACTAGAGCGTGTAAAAATTCATGTCGAACAAAATGCCTCATCAATCTCTTGGAGTCTAACGCTTTGAGCATCAAAGCGATGATGGACTTAGGCGATTTTTTACTAACGTTTGCCGAAGGTTCCATTATGAGGCGAGCTGCTTATGGAGCACCGCATCCAGCGTTTTGAGCAAGGTTTCTGCGGTGTAAGGTTTGGGGATGAAATTTTTAACGCCAGCGTTGGCTGCTTTTTCTTCCATGCCGGCGGCATTCATTCCGCTGGCAGCTACGATGCAGATCTCAGAATTCATCCGCATGAGCACCTGAATGGTGGCCGGCCCATCCATCACGGGCATCATCATGTCAGTGAGTACAATTGCGACTTCGGAACGATACTTGGAATAAAGGGAAACTGCCTCAGCACCATCCGCTGCGAGCAAAACACGGTACCCAAAAGTTTCCAAGGTCTGCTTGGTGATTTGCTGGACGGCCGCCTCATCATCCACCACCAGCACCAGTTCACCGTTGCCGCGCGGCAATTCACCCTGCACCACCGCCTCAACTTCAGCATTCTCTGACAGGTGTGCCGGCAGATAAATGTGAAACGTGGTGCCTTTGCCCAGTTCACTCTCCACCCTCAGGAAGCCGTGATGGCTTTTGACGATGGCCATAACAGAGGACAGTCCAAGACCGGTTCCTTTGCCCAGCTCTTTGGTCGTAAAAAAGGGCTCAAAAATGCGTTCGATCACTTCAGGTGGCATGCCAGTGCCATTGTCTTCAACCTGAATGTGAAGATACTGACCAGGCTTCGCACCGGCAATCATTGCTGCACATTGTCCATCCATCACCAGGTTTACGGCGGACAGTTTCAACCGGCCGCCGTTGGGCATGGCATCACGTGCGTTCACACAAAGATTGAGCAGCACCTGATGAATCTGCGTGGGATCCCCCTGAACGACCCACAATGGCGCTGGAATTTCACAACGAACCTGGATGCTTTTCAAAAAGGTCTCGTTGGTGATCTTTTCGACCTCCTTGAGCAGGTGCCCGACCTGCACGGCCAGCTGCTTCCCTTCCACACCTCTGGCAAAGGAGAGAACTTGCTTCACCAGATCCGCTCCGCGCTTGGCGCTGCATTCAATGGTGGCAAGAATGTCCTGCTTTTGCGCACTCCTCTCCTGCATCTTTAAAAGTTCAATGGACATCATGATGGGGGCCAGCACGTTGTTTAGATCGTGGGCGATACCACCCGCCAGCGTGCCAATGCTCTCCATGCGCTGCGAACGCAAAAACTGCTGCTCCAGCTTTTTTCGTTCGGTGATGTCGGTATTGATGGAGAGGATGGACTTGGGGCGGCCCTGGGCATCCTTGATGAGGGTCCACCGTGATTCCACAATCACGAGACGACCATCTTTGTCGTACTGCTGCATTTCACCGGCCCACTCTCCCTGCGCCTTGACAGCTTTCATCACAGCAAGAAACTGTATTGGATCACGGTTGAGCAAGTCCATTAATGAATGATCCAGCACCTCGCCGGCCTGCCAGCCATATAGACGTTCGGCACTGCGGTTCCAATACAGAATGCGGTGCTCTTCCGGCCCGCATACAATGATGGCGTCACGCGCCTTGTCCAAGAGAGAAGCCTGCTCACGGATTTTTTCTTCGTCCATCTTGCGCTGTGTGATGTCACGCATGATGCACTGCAGACGACCGTCAGGAAGGATCGTTGAACCGACTTCAGCGGGAAACTGGGTTCCGTCCTTTCGACGGCACAACCATTCACTCCGCGCCACTTCGCCTTCACTCAACTGCGCTACTTCGGGCAGAATCCGCACCATTTCACCCGAAGCAACGATATCGACAAAACCCATCCGCCTGAGCTCCTCACGCGTGTAGCCCAGCATCTGGCAGACTGCCGCGTTTGCTTCGAGAAGACGCCCTGCAGTGTTCGAAACCAAGATGCCGTCAGAAGCTGATTCAATAAGTGTTCGGAACTCGGCCTCACTGGCGAGCAGCGCCAGCTCTGCCTGCTTCCGAGTGGTGATGTCCTCTGAAAAAATGATGATGCCGCCGATCGTGCCGTCTGCCTGATGCCATGGCCGAATTTCCCAGCGGATCCAGTCGATGGAACCATCCGCCCGGACGAACTTTTCATCTTCATTTTTTTCTACGGCACCAGCCAGGCAGCGGCGGTGGATCTCGATCCAGTGAGCCGGCACTTCGGGAAACACGTCATAATGGCTGCGTCCTGTGACTGACTGTTCACCCAGACGATAGTCATTCATCCAACGCAGACTGACCACCAGATACTTCATGTTACGATCAAGCATGGCGATGGCGGCCGGGCTGTGTTTGACGCAGAGGCGCAACTGCTCCTCCCTCTCCTGAAGCGCTCGAGTGCGCACTCTGACCTGTCCCGCGAGCATCCAGTTCAATCCAACCAGCATCGTCACCAAGGAGACTGCGGCCAATGCGGCATATCCAAGGCTGCGCAGATAAGGATGCCTGTCCAGAGTCTGCCCAAACCATTTTTTATCGATCAAGGAAAGCTCCTTCGCACCCACATCTTCAAACCCCTTTTCAACCAACTGCAGAAGCTTCGTGCTGCCTTTGCGAACCGCCCGATGAAACTCCCCGATGGTGACGGGGTCGGACATCCTGAACTCAGACTCAATACCCAGCTTTTGCAGGAAATATTGAGCAGGCGGCTTGTCCACGACGAAGACGTTCACCTTGCGCTCATTGGCCGCGGTGATGATGGCCTCGTAGTTGTTGTACAACAACATGGGGGTGATTTTATTTTCCTGCAGCAGCTTGACCACCGTGTCACCCAGTTTGGCTGCAACGGGAAACCCCCGGAGGGAAGACAAGTTGTTGATGCCTGCGATGGAGGAACGGAAAAAGATGGAGACTTCGATGGTGGTGTATTGCTTCCCGAAATCGAGATAGGCAGTGCGCTCCGGTGTTTTAAACATCGCGTCGATGACATCGAACTCCCCCTCTTTCATCCGGCGAACGGCATCGTTCCAGTCCATGCCATGAATCTCAGCGGTGACTCCCGTTCGCTTTTCCCAAACACGCCATTGATCGACTATGATTCCCTGAAGCTTTCCTTCATTGTCCCTGAAAACATAGGGGGGGAAATTGTCATCCGTCACCACTCTGATGGTATGGGGAATGGCTGATTCCTGCCCAGACACCTTCAGGGAAAAGAGAAAAAAAGAAAACAGCAGGAGAGTAAAAAATCTGTGATGGAGAATTCCAAAAAAAGCCCGCCCAAATGAATTCAGGGAATAAAAGCGCCGCACCAGTGAGATCACACTCGCCTCCTGTGACATGGCGCAAGTGGGAAAAAAACCGGGAATGTTGAAAAGCGCTTCGTTCATGCTTCAAGCCGGGTTCGAACGTGAAGCCGCCGCAAACTTTGACATGGAATTGAGATTCATCCGCTTAGAGAGAGGTGGTGGGCTGCGAGTGCAGCACTTTATGAAGAATGCTTAGCAAAGTTTCAGCCGTGTAAGGTTTGGGAATGAAGTTTGTGACGCCTGCGCTTGTGGCTCTGGCCACCATGTCTTTCACGCTCAGGCCGCTGGCGGCAATGATGCGCACTTTTGGATTCATGCGCATCAGCACTTGAATCGTCGCGGGCCCGTCCATGACTGGCATCATCATATCAGTCAACACCACTGCGATTTGATCTTTGTGAGTAGCATACAAGGTGGATGCCTCGACACCGTCAGCTGCAGGCAGCACACGATAGCCGAATGACTCCAGGGTCTGACCCGTGATGTGCCGCACGGGCTCCTCGTCATCAATAAGGAGCACGAGTTCGCCATTGCCACGTGGCATCTCGGTTTGCACAGGGGGCGGAATGCTCACGCCTTCCGCCATCTGCGCGGGCAGATAGACCTGAAACTTGGAGCCTTTGTCCAATTCACTGGAGACCCGGATGAAACCTTGATGGCTTTTAATGATGGCCAGTGCTGAGGACAGCCCCAGCCCGGTGCCTTTGCCAAGTTCCTTGGTAGTGAAAAACGGTTCGAAAATGCGATCGATCACCTCAGCCGGCATGCCTGTGCCAGAATCTTCCAGCTCAATGAGGAGATAAGGGCCGGGTTTTGCTCCGGCAATCATCGTGGCGCATTGCTCATCCAGCAGATGATTGACAGCGCCGAGCTTCAACGTGCCGCCGTTGGGCATGGCGTCGCGTGCGTTGACACACAGATTGAGCAGCATCTGATGAATCTGCGTGGGATCTCCCTGAACGATCCAGAGATTGGCCGGGATGTCACTGCTGACCCGGATGTTCTTGAGGAAGGTTTCATTGGCGATTTTTTCAATCCCTTTAAGAAGATGACCGGCCTGCACCTCCACGCGCTGCCCTTCAACCCCGCGCGAAAATGAGAGCACCTGGCGAACCATGTCCGCCCCACGCCTGGCGCTGTTTTCAATGGTTGCGAGAACCCCCATCCGCAGGGCATCCTGCTCATGCAGTTTCAGCAGCTCGATGGACATCATGATCGGAGTCAGCGCATTGTTAAGATCATGAGCGATTCCGCCCGCCAATGTCCCCAGGCTTTCCATGCGCTGGGCTCGCAGTAGCTGTTCCTCGACTTTTTTGCGCTCGGTGATGTCGGTGTTGATCACCAGAATGCTTCGTGGCTGGCCTGCGGCATCACGCAGCAAGGTCCACCGCCCTTCCACAGTCAACTTGCGACCATCTTTGCCCACCTGCTGCAGTTCCCCGTCCCACTCCCCGGTTTGAATGACTTTTTCACACGCCTGCTGAAAAATTTCTGAACTTTGGTCTTTGATATCGGTCACCAGACGTCCGAGTGCTTCAGACGCAGTCCAGCCATAAAGCCGTTCTGCGCTCTTGTTCCAATAGGTGATGCGATGATCCAGCCCACAGACTAAAATGGCATCTCTGGAAAGTTCGAGCAGAGATGCTTTTTCATGGGCCGCCAGCTTGGAGGCCTCCAGCTCCTGGGTACGCAGCTTCACTCGTTCTTCGAGGTCTTGAAGATGTGATTTGGATTCCAGCAGCAACCGTGATTTTTCCGTAAGCGAAATGGCCAACTGCAGCACTTCGACGATGTCGAAGGGCTTCTTTAAAATGAGCATGCGATCACGTGGCTTGATCTGCTCCTGAACGTCGCTCCAGCAGCAGTCCGCATAGGCGGTGCAAATCACGATCTGCATGTCGGGGCAGACCTGCCAGATCTGCCGGGTCGTTTCGATACCGTCCCATCCGGGCGGCATGCGGACATCGACAAAGGCCATGGCATAAGGCTGCCCTTCCGCCTGAGCGCGTTTGACCATCTGCAGTCCCTCCTCCCCCTGGGAAGCGGCATCTATGGTGAAAGTTTGTGTGGCAGTCTGTGGCTGCAGCGTCTTGCCAAACAACGCGGCTTCAGCCGCCTCAAGAGCGTCATTTGCAGTGTTAACGGGTGCCAGGATCTTACGAAAGTCATCATGAATTGAGCGGTTGTCATCGATGACTAATATGCGCCGGTGGGCTGCTGTCGTAGTGGTATGTGTCATGGTCGGATTAATTCTCCAATGGCAGTGTCAATGTGAAGGTGGCGCCCAGTCCCGGACCATCGCTGTGCGCTTTTAAAGTTCCGCCAAGCTCCTTGGCAGCCAGCGCCCCGCTGTGCAGACCAAACCCGTGCCCAAGTTTTTTGGTGGTGAAGCCATGGGAAAAAATGCGGCTGAGGTTTTCCTGGGCGATGCCTGTGCCATTGTCTATCACCGCAATCTCCAGCCGCCCCTCCTGGTTTAGTATCACGCGCACGGTCATGCGCTTGTCTCCCTCACTATGATCCAGGGCGTGCTTCGCATTGCTCAGCAGGTTTACCAGAATCTGCATCACCTTGTGCCGGTCCGTTTTCAATGGCGGCACAGGGGCGATATCACAGTCCACATTGACTTCGTGTCGGCTGAAACTGGCGGCATTGATGCGGATGCTGTCATCAACCAGATCCGCCACTGAGAGCACTTCAACAACGCCGGTGCCACGCGCGTAGCGCTGCTGCATCGCCACGATCTCCTTGATGTGATCGATGTTTTTTTGCAGCATTTCCATCTCCTTTAGAATGGCCTGCTGCGGCTCCGCCAAATGCACCGCCAGCTTGAGCAGGTAGTCCGGCAGCATTTTCCCACGGGGGTCGGTGGTGAGGAAGGCTGGCAGGTCTGCCGAGTTCTCCTGCAACAGTTCCGCCACGTTTTTGAGACCTCCAGTTCTGAACTCACGGACCTTGCTGGTCGCAAGCTCAGCGGAGACGCCAACGCTGTTGAGTACATTGCCCACATTGTGCAGAACGCTGGTGGCCACTTCCGCCATGCCCGCCAGACGTGAGGTTTCAAGCAGTTCCGCCTGTGTCCTGTTCAATTCCGCCGTGCGCTCCACCACCTGCCGCTCGATTTCCACGTTGCTGCCCTCGAGGGTGGCACGGCGGAGCGCGATCTCAGACATTTCCTGCAACATCCTGTGAATGGCCACAAAGAGAATGGCGTCCTCAAACAGCACCCAGCCTGCATGTTCGACCCAGCGCCAGGAACTTGCGGTCAGCACCCCAAACACGGACTGAGGCCAGAACAGGCCGCGAATCAGGTGATCTCCTGCGACCACGACAGTTGCCGTGACCAGCACACGCCAGTCTCGATAAAAGGCGAGAAAGGCCAGAGAACCAAAAATGTGGAAGTGCGTCTCAATTCGCCCGCCAGTCAGATGGATCAGCAGCGCAGAAGTAAGCATCTGCGCGACCGCAATGACATGGCGGGTAACTACCAAGCCAGGAAACTGCCATGCCAGCCATGCCGGAAAACCGCTGATAGCTCCGCCGAGCAGAACTGCGGCCCAGACGTGCATGTGTACCTGGCTGGAGTCCCCGATCCAGGTCAGGGGGGAGATCCACAAGGCAGCAGCAATGCCCGCCAGCCATTGGACGATCATCAACCGGGCAAACAGCTGGTCCGTGTGCCTGTGCAGGTCATACTCTGCAGCACGGAAGAGTGCGGATGCGCGTCGTTGCAGCAAGGAGTCTGGCACAGACAATGGCTGGACCACCGGCGGGCTGATTTGCTGGCGAGGCTCGTTGACCGCAATTCGCAGCAAGGTGGTGGCCTGCTGCAGCGGAGGGTCTTGCGGCAGTGTGTTTGCGGCTATGGCTGACATAAGGTGCATACTTCGGTGTTATTTTTCCAGCCGAGGGCACAGCCGAAAACGGGGGCTCTGGCAGAAAGAGTGCTTTTTTGCTTCAACAGCGACTCGATGGAATCGCGTCCGGGATTGTCCCCAGCATGGCCACGGGAGATTGTGATCCCCCCCTGAAAAATCAGCCCTCCCCTGGCATCATAGAGCAGCGTCTGGCCCGAGGTGATTGCCTGAAAGCGGCGGGCTACTTCGCATTGATGATCGATATCCACCTGCACTCCAGGAATGGCAGCCGCAGCATGCCAAAGATCGGTTTTCACCCACTCTTCGCTCACGCCCTCCGGCTGAATAAACCACACTTGCGCACTCAACAGTCCCTGGCAGTGAGCCATGAGCTGCTCCAATTCACCAAGAGTGGCGCGAGAGCAGGAACAGCGTGGGTGCAGAAACATCACCAGTTTGGCCTGCCCTGGATCACGAAGCATCCGGGTATTTTCTGGCCAATGCGCCGGGGGAATGCCAGTAGCACCGGCAGTCTGAGAATACTGCGCCATCAACAAGCTTCCCGTGAGTACCACCAAGAGCCAGATCACGGCGATGGTGCTGATTTTCAATGCAGCAGAGCCAAAACGCGATGGCCCCACCACCGTGTCAGGTGTGGAAGTCGAATGAGGCGAGATTGGGGGAACTGGGCTGATCACCCCTAAACATAAGGTGCAGCGTCAAAGCCCCCCAACTAAGCCATACCTTATTTAATACGACCGAACCGCTTAGTGCCGCAACGTTTCGGGCTCCAGCTTTTATTGCTTGAGTTCCAATGCCATTTCATCGGATTCTGGGAGCCCTTTGGGCTGGGGTGCACGCAAAGCATTGGCACCGTTGAAGCTTTCGCTGTGTGCGTGTTTGTAACCGGCAGGATCGATCGTCTGCCAGAGCCGGTCTCTTCTTTCGCTGGAACACCCAGTGAGAAGGAATGCGGCCAGCATTACTGGGAACAGAAGCAGGAGCTGAACACAAAGGAGGGAAAGTGGATTGCGGGTTTTCATCAGTCGACGAGGAGGGGGTTATTTTTGTCCGTAATACGCGCCCGGTCCGTGTTTTCGCAAATGATGCTTTTCCATGATGTGCTCTGGGATGGAACCCATGGAGGGATTCAGGGTGGAGGCCCCTAGGGCCATGTGAGCGCACATTTCGAGGGCGATGCTGTTTTTCAGCGAATCCATGGCATTTTTGCCAAAGGTGAACGGCGCGTGATGGAGCTGAAGGACCGCAGGCATTTCGAGTGGGCTGAGGTTCAATTCGCGCAGGCGCTCGACAATGGCGACCCCGGTGAAATGTTCATAGTCCTGTGTCACTTCTTCGGGTGTGAGCGCGCGCACCAGTGGAACGGTGCCGTGAAAATGGTCCGCGTGCGTGGTGCCGAAACAGGGGATCTCACGTCCGGCCTGGGAAAACATCGTGGCATGAAGGCTGTGCGTGTGCGTGATGCCTCCAATTTCAGGAAATTCACGGTAGAGCACGAGATGTGTCTTTGTGTCGGACGAAGGCCGTAAACTGCCCTCCACCACACGTCCTTCGAGGTCGAGCACAACCATGTCGGCGGGCTTGAGCTCCAAATAATCCACGCCGCTTGGTTTGATGGCCCACAGACCGGAGGCACGGTCAAGGCCGCTCACGTTGCCCCAGGTCAGGCGTACGAGGCCGCTGGGTTCCAGGGCACGGTTGGCTTCACATACTTGTTCGCGGAGATCTTGGAGGGTCATCGAAAGCATGAAAGCCCAAACGACTTACAATTCCAGCAACATAAACCGGTCCTGAGGGCGTTAATACATTGATCCTTGAGGGTTGACGTGGGGAACGCCCCAGTTGACCTGTACCGCTTACTCACATGCCCGCCTCCGTCGCCCCCCCAGCTGTTCCTGATCAGGAAGCCATCGCCAGAGCCTCCCTTTGGGTGGCTCCTCTCCGAACTGAAATCGCCCGCGTTCTGATCGGGCAGACCTCTTTGGTGGACCGCCTGCTGGTGGCCCTGCTAACGAACGGTCACGTGCTGCTCGAAGGTGTGCCTGGCATTGCCAAGACACTGGCCGTGCGCACGCTTTCGGGAACGTTGAAGGCCAAGTTCCAGCGCATTCAGTTCACCCCTGACCTGCTGCCTGCAGATGTCATCGGCACCATGGTGTACCATCCAAAGGACGGAACTTTCACACCACGTCTGGGCCCCATTTTTGCCAACCTGGTGCTGGCAGATGAAATCAACCGTGCCCCGGCCAAGGTGCAGAGCGCGCTGTTGGAAGCCATGCAGGAACGGCAGGTCACCATCGGCGAAAACACGCACAAGTTGCCCGATCCATTCATGGTGCTGGCCACGCAGAACCCGATCGATCAGGAAGGCACCTACACGCTGCCTGAAGCACAGCTTGACCGCTTCCTGCTCAAAGTGCGCGTCACCTACCCTACTCCAGTGGAAGAACGCATGGTGCTCGATGCGATGGCCACTTCAGCGCCGAAGCTCGATGTGAACCAGGTCACCGATGTCACCGCCATCAGCGCCAGCCGAGCGGTGGTAAATGATCTGTTCATGGATGAAAAGATCCGTGATTACATCGTGGCCCTGATTCATGCCACGCGTCACCCTGAAGCGCTGGCACCGCACCTGAAGCTGCTCATCCGCTGTGGTGCCTCACCTCGCGGCACGATCAATCTGGCCCTGGCCGCCAAGGCGCTGGCCTTCCTCAACGGCCGCAATTACGTCATTCCTCAGGATATTAAAGATCTCGCTCCCGACATCCTGCGTCACCGCATTCTGCTATCATATGAAGCCGAGGCGGAAGGCGTGACCACGGATGATGTGGTCAGGACACTCCTCGACAAGCTGCCGGTACCTTAACACCGCCCAAACCGTGAACGGGGAAACTGTGCAGAACGACAACGACGCAAGACTCACGCGCATCCTTAAGCGCGTGAGGCGCATCGAACTGCTCACGCGCGGCATGGTGAAGGAGATGCTCGGAGGGCAGTACCACTCCCGCTTCAAAGGGCAGGGAATCGAGTTTGATGATTTTCGAGAGTACCAGCCCGGCGACGACGTGCGCTTCATTGACTGGAACGTCACGGCGCGCATGAATGATCCTTTCGTCCGCAAGTATGTCGAAGAACGTGAACTGACGGTGATGCTGTGCGTCGATGTCAGCAGTTCCGGCGACTACGGCAGCCAGGAAGACTCGAAGCGGGAACGCGCGGCGGAGATTGCCGCGGTGTTCGCCTTCAGCGCGGTGCAGAACCAGGACAAGGTGGGGCTCACCCTTTTTTCCGACGGCATTGAACACTACCTTCCTGCACGCAAAGGAGCGCCCCATGCACTGCGCATCCTGCGTGATATTTTAAACAACGAACCGAAGCGGCAGGGCACGGACATCAAGCCTGCGCTGGACCTTGCGCTCGAACGAATCGCACATCACGCACTTGTGATCCTTGTCTCGGATTTTATTACACCTGATCATTCCTGGGAGAAAAGCCTGCGGGCTGTGGCAGCCAAACATGACGTGGTGGCGGCGCAGATCCTGGACCCGCGTGAAATCACGCTGCCAGATGCAGGCCGGGTCTGTCTCGAAGACCCTGAGACCGGGGAGCAATTTCTCGTGAACACATCCCATCCGGCGGTGCGTGAGCATTATGAAGAACGTGTTGCGGAGCAACAGGACGCGCTGGTGCATCTTCTGCGCCGCTGCGGTGTGGAACGCATCACCGTGCGCACTGATGAAGACTACGCGCCGGCTTTGAAGGCCTATTTCCGTTCACGTAAAAGGAGGAAACGCGGATGAAACCTGCGATTTTTGACCTGCCTTTCCTGCTGGCGCAGTTTCAGGGTCCGGGCCCGATGCCGCATCCTAAACTGCCACTTCCAGACATTGTGCAACTGCCGCCGCCGTGGTGGATTCCCTGGGCTACAGTCCTGCTGCTGGGACTTCTGATCGCACTCATCGTCTGGTTGCTCATCCGTCCAAAAGAGGAGCCATCAACACCCTTGCGGCAGCCGTGGAGTTCGGCATTTCGTGCGTTGAATGATCTGCGCGCACGCATTCAATCCATCCCGCCGCAGGACATGAGCCATAGGATCTCGCAGATCCTGCGGAGATACCTGCAGGAGCGCTACGCCGTGCCAGCGCCAGCCCGTACGACGCGCGAATTGTTTGATGGCAAAGCGGACCGGCTGCCTGGCATGCCGATGCCACGCTCCCAAGGCTTGTGGCGAGAAAGGTTTGAGCCGGTGGCACAGCTATGTGACGACATTTCGTTCATGCCTGCTCCACGTACGGAAGAAGAATCGACCATGCTCATCGATCAGGCGCTCGCACGCATGCAGGAGGAGAAACCATGACGATTCCGGGCCTTCCTGCATTTCAGATATTGCACCCTCTGTGGCTTCTAATGCTCCCCTTGATACCACTGCTGGCCCTGCTGCGCGGTGCACGTGGAAAACGGGCAGCCATAAAATTCCCCACTGCCTCACTGCTGCGTGATCTCGGCAGGCCGGCGCGCAACAGCCTCGGAGGCTTTGTCTTTGGACTCATTTTGCTGAGCCTGACCTTCGGCGTTCTGGCGCTGTCACGACCGCAGAAAATCTTGTCCTACGAAGAGGAGAAAGCCGATGGCATTGCCATCATGCTAACGGTGGACGTCTCGTTGTCGATGCTGATCGAAGACTTCTACATCGGTGGGCAGCCGGTGAACCGCCTCACGGCAGCCAAACGAGTGATGTCGGATTTCATCAAAGGCCGCCGCAGTGATAAAATCGGAATCGTGGCCTTTGCTGGTGAAACCTACCTCCCATGCCCGCTCACGCTTGATCGCGACTGGCTGATCAACAATCTTGATCGTGTTCAGACCCAACGCGTGGGTGACGGCACCGCCATTGGTTCCGGTATCGCCTCCGCCGCCAACCGGATGCGTCGTGAAAAATCGCCGAGCAAAGTCATCGTCCTGCTGACAGATGGCGCGAACAATTCAGGCCGCCTCAGCCCGCAGGATGCGGCGAAGCTTGCGGCCACGCTCGGCATCAAGATTTACACCATCGCGATCGGCACACCGGGCATTCACAGCATTCCTGATCCCAAGCGCGGCACATTCACACCGGTGGGGCAGCAGTTGTTTGATGAAGGCACGCTCAAAGAAGTAGCGGCCATCGGCAACGGCCAGTTCTACATGGCGCAAAACCTCAGTTCGCTCAGCGATGTGTTTGGCACCATCGACAAGCTCGAGAAAACCAAGATTGAACACCACAAGATCATTGAAACTGAAGAACTGTTTCCGTGGCCACTTGCCGTTTCCTCCATCGCCTTGTTTCTCGCACTGCTGCTGTCTTTGACCGTTCTGCACTCGGCCCCTGAGCCGGTAGCCACCTGATTGTCATGACCTTTGCCCACCAACACCTGCTTTGGTTCCTGCTGATCATTCCCGCGCTGGTGGGATTGAAGCTGCTGGTGGATGCGCATGGTTCCAAGGCAGAACGCCTGTTCACAGCGGCACGGCTGCGGACGACGCTCGTCATGGGTCGCTCCCTGTGGCGCTCATGGTTTGTGTATGCTTTGTACATAATGTCCATGGCCTGCCTCATCGTCGCCGTCGCCCAGCCGCGATGGGGCGAAGAGAAACTCGAGATTCCCGACAAGGGGCGCAACATCTTCATCGCCATTGACACTTCGCGTTCCATGCTTGCGCGCGACGTGCCTCCCGACCGTCTTACACGCGCACGGCTGGCAGCCCATGACCTGGTCATGGAGCTCAGTGGAGAGCGGGTGGGTCTGCTGGCCTTTGCCGGCCGCGCGTACCTCCAGGCACCGCTCACGACCGATCATGACGCCATCATTGAGTCGTTGCTGGCCTACGATCACACGATCATCGAATGGGGTGGGAGCAATCTTGGGGATCTGCTGGATGTGACGCTGCGCGCCATCAAAACCCTGCCAAAGAGCAATTACGCGCTGGTCATTTTCAGCGATGGCGGTGATGCAGATGCGAACCTCGTCCCCTACACCCAGCGTCTTGCTGCAGCAGGTGTTGTTGTCGTCACCGTAGGGGTCGGCACGGATGTCGGCACGCTCATTCCAAATCCTGAGGTGGAAGGGGATTACATCCGAGACGAGGCGGGCAATGTGGTGCGCTCCCAGCTGCAAAGCGGCGTGCTGCAACAACTGGCCTCTGCTACCGGTGGACGCTTCCTCAAGCTTGACACCCAACCGCTCAACCGCCAGTCCATCCAGCCCGTGCTCGACCGACTGACCGAGCAGCAGTCCGCCAACCGGCAGACTTCGCGGCCGATTGAGCGCTTTGCCTGGCCCCTGGGTCTGGGTATATTGCTGCTCATGCTAGCCTGGATCATAAGCGCCCTTCCCCGCCCTTCTGCACGCCCTGTCGTGCTGGCACTGGCTGTTGCCGCCTTTGCACCTGCACCTCCTGCACAGGGGGCAGGTCCAACAGACCTTCTGGCTTTCATGTTTCAATCTGGCGGCCCGACGCCTGATGATGCGCTTAAAGCGCTAGAGAAAGGTGATTTCAAAAAAGCCCGCGACCTCTATGGGAAACTGTTGGAACGCGATGATTTCGACGCGCATTCCCGCGATGAACTCCTCTACGGTCTCGCCACAGCGGAGCATGACCTCACCAACTATGACGGCAGTGTCAAGAGCTTCAGCGAAGTGCTCCACACTCAGGACAAGTCACTGCGTGCACGCGCCCACCGCGGTCTGGGACACACGTTATATGATCAAGGTGTGCGCGGCCTGCAGCAGCAGCCCAAGATCACCCTCCAACGCTGGAACGACGCACTACGCCATCTGGATGCGGCGCTGGACCTCGACCCTGACAACAAGGATCTGCACGAGAACCGTGATTATGTGGCCAAAATGCTCAATGAACTTCGCCAGGTGATCAAAAAGATGGAAGAACAGCAAAAAGGCAAAAAAGGCAAAAAAGGCGACAAAGGTCAAAAGGGGCAGAAAGGTGACAAGGGCGAAGGCCAGGAAGGTGAAGAAGGCGACGAGGGAGACGATGGCAAGCAAGGCAGCGACCCGAATGGTCAGGGTGAACCCAAGGAGCAAAAAGAAGTCAAAGGCGAAAAGAAGGAAGCGGATGACGGCATTGGCGGCAAGGACGCCAAAGAACTGCCCGAAGGCCGGCTCCAAGCCGCCAATGGTGACCCAGGCGAAAAAGAAGGAAAGCAGGGAAAAGACGGCCAAAAACCCGGAGGGGAAGGCGGTGATGAAAAGAACAAAACGGCCAAAGGCGCGCCCAACGACCAGCGCAATCCGCGCACTGGTTACACCCCCGGAGAGGCCGAATCGATCATCCGCCAGTACATGGACGAAATCACCGCGCCGCTGACCAACCGCTACCACACCCCTCCCCCGAACAAAAAAGACTGGTGAGCCGCCGCCGGCAGTGACGAACGAAATACCAAGCTCGAATGATTCAAAGCCTCCATTTCCCATCAACCCAGGAACAACCCGCAGTCATGGCCGGAATTTCGAGAGTTCTTCCCTGGAATATCATCCCTCATTCCATCTGCCTGCAGGCTCTGCTGCTCCTGACACTCCTTGTCACCAGCTCCTCGGCAGCCACGCTGCGCGCCTATATCCAGCCTGACCATGCTACCACCGGCCAAGCAGTCAATTATGTCATCACTGTACAAAACGGCAGCGTGCAAAACGTGCCGCAGCTGAGGCTGCCGGTGCAGGTTGGCATGAGTTCCGGACTTTCCACTGCGCAGAACATCGAGATTCGCGGCTCTCAGCGGATTTTCTCGACGCAACTCACCTGGCAGGTCGCAGGAACGGAGCCGGGCGAGTTTGTCATTCCACCGCAAGAAGTGCTCGTGAACGGAGAGATTCTCAAAACCAACGAAGTTCGACTCATCGTCACTGAAGCTCCAACCACCGCTCCCTCAGCCGCCGAAGATGCCAACATACCGCTTTTTCAGATCGAGGTCGGCAAAACGGAGGTCTATCAGGGGGAGGTTGTTCCCATCAGTGCCAGCCTGTTTGTACCGCGCGGCAGTGTGATGCTGCGCCGCGTCGGCCTGATTGAGGTGAACAAGAATGATTTTGCTATCGCTCGTTTTCCGCAGCAGGCCGATCAGAACCCGCAGCGCATCAACGACATCGACTACATGGTCATCACCTATCACAGCACGCTCTCCGCACTCCACGCAGGCGATCTGAAAGTAGGCCCCGCCACCTGTGAGCTGCTGTTCGAGGTTTTTGATGAAAACGCCCAGAGGCAGATGAGCCGCGGCCTGCCTTTTGGCATGATCATGGGCAGCGCGGAGCCGCGGAAGCATGTGGTCAAGAGCCAGGAGGTGAAGATCAAGGTTCTGCCGCTTCCCACCGAGGGCAAACCCGCAAACTTCAGCGGTGCCGTCGGCGATTTCAGTATCAGCGCCATGGCCACCCCCAACGAGCTCAGTGTCGGCGATCCGCTGGCCGTGGACATCACCATCGACGGTTCGGGCAATTTCGAAGCACTTAACCCACCCAGCCTCATGCCGCCTGAGGGTTGGAAGGCCTACCCGCCGAGGCGCTACAATGTGGACGGACCGATCGATCCCAACCTCACTCCCACCGCGCAGCGCCGCATCGGCTATTCGATGGTCTTTGTGCCGGAAAAAGTGCACACCGAACTGCCGCCTTTTGAACTGAGCTATTTCAGCCCCTCGCAGAAGAAATACATCGCTGCACGCACTCCGGCGATTGCGCTGCGCATCAAGCCCGGCACCATGGTGGCTGCGGGTGTGGAAAGCAGTGGCGGTGTGGAGGCCCCAAAGCCGCCGCCAGTGCAGCAGCCCAAACCGCAGATCAGTGACATCCTCATGAATATTCCGGCCAAGGCCAGGTGGCTAAACACCACCGCCGCCAGCGCCCCCCTCACCACCAGTGCACGTTTTTGGGCCATTCAGTCGCTTCCGGCTGCCCTTGTTATTCTGGCAACTCTCCTAACGTGGTTTCGCCGCCGTAGCGCTGAAGCCAAAAGCGGACTGCGGGGTGAGCTGCAGCAGTGGTGGCATGGCCTTGAGGAGAACAATCTCGCGGATCGTGATTTCCTCCAGCGTGCCGCCCACTTCATCCACCGCAGCCAGCCAGGTGAAGTGCAGGATGAGGAGCTCCGGCAGATCATCCGCCGCTATGAGACCCAAAGTTTCACCGCAGCTCCCACCTCCGGAGAAGCCCTCGGCAGAAGTGAACGCAGCCGTATCCTTTCCACATTGGCACCGCTGCTGAAACGCACCGGCATTCTCATCGCCGCGATGGCCACATTCTCACTCACCGCCAGTGCCGCAGATGCTTCCCCTGACGAGCTTTATCAGCAGGCACGCGAAGCGTTGGAGAAAGGCAAATTCACCCAGGCGCAATACCTTGGAGAATCGCTCACCAAGCAGCAGCCGCCCGCCTTGAGCTCTGCGGTCTTCACCCTCATCGCCAATGCCCGCTACCGTCAGGAGGACCTGGGGCGTGCAGCCCTGTGGTACCAGCGTGCGCAGCTGCTGGATCCCCTGAATCCCGAAGTGCGGCAGAATCTGCGGCACATTGATGAAAAGCTGCGCTTTTTTCGCTTCGGAGAGGACTCTCCGCTGGCTGAGTGGAGCCTGCTCCTGAACAAAAACACCTGGGTCGTTGCCGCATCCGCAGGGGTATGGCTCATTTTGCTGGCCCTTGTGCGCTGGATTCTCGCCGCTTCGTCTAAAGGCAGCAGCAGCGCTTATGCCCTGATTTTTAGCATCATTGGGCTGCTGGTTTTCATTCCTTCAGTCACGTTCGCCGCCATTCGCCCCGCACCAGGAGACCGAGTTAAGGATGTGATGGTCGTGACTGCACGTGAAGTCAGTGTCTACACCGCCGCCACGAGCACTTCCGGCAATGTCATCGCCCTGCCACCTGGCAGCCAAGTGCGCTTGCTCGAAAAACGTGGAGCCTGGAGTTATGTCGAAGTCCCCAGCGACGCGGAACACGTCCGCGGCTGGGTCGAATCCGCCACTTACACACCGTTGTGGCCGTGGGACATGCTGCTGCTGCCGTAAGCACCGAGGCTGATCAATCACCCATTGCGCCAGAGCCCTTCGGAACACCGCCGGCGCTTGGGCGGCTGCCTGCTTCGCGATCGAGAACCAGAAGGCTGGCCGTGTCATTACCGGCCAGTTTGAGGCGTTCGAGCATGTCCCCCACGGTTTTCTCCTCTTCCATCTGCTCATTGAGGAACCAGAGGAGAAGGTTTTTCGAAGCGTGGTCTTTGACCTGCTCTGCAACTTCGAACAGATCATTGATCTGCTGCGTCACGCGCTGCTCCTGTTTGAGACTGTGCTGGAAGACATCCAAGGGCGATTTGAAATCCATCTTGGGCTTCGCAATGGGCTGGAATTCGACCCTGGCATCACGATCCACGACATACTGGTAAAATTTCAGCGCATGCATGGTCTCTTCACGGCTCTGGGTGAACATCCACTGGGCAAAGCCGGAATAGGGGGTCTGTTCGAACCACGCCGCCATGGCGAGATAAACATAACTGGAGGACATTTCGTTGTTGATCTGCTCATTGAGCAATTTGGTGAGCTTGGGATTGAGAGTCATGGTACGCGCTGGGTTTGAAGTTGCTGAATTGAACCAGCAGTGAGAAACCAAAGCAAGACTGCTCAATAATAATTATTTGAGTGGAAAGCACTGCTGAAAGGTAAAGGACGATTCGCTTTCCTTTGAGCCAGTCTACGCCACGATGAGGCCTCCCCAGCGATGCCCCTCGACACCGCAGCCTCACCTCATCAGCATCACCCACAGGTCGTGCGGCGGAACTTTATCTGCCACTGCCTGGAAGGCGGGCTGTACATGGGCGGAGTAGCGTTCCTCCAGCCGGAGACCGTGATGCCCAAAATGGTGGAACAGCTCGGTGGACGGTCAGCGATCATCGCCATCATGCCTGCCATCCTGCCTGCGGCGTTCGCGATGGCGGGTCTGTTTGTGTCACCACTGGTGGAACGACTCACGAAGTTCAAACTGTGGGTGATGAGCTTCGGTTTGCTGCAACGACTGCCCTATCTCATCACGGGGCTGCTGCTCTGGTTCTGGCAGGACGCCGGCCCGTGGCTGCTGCCGGTGGTGGTGCTGACACCAGTGGTTTCCGGTCTCATTGGCGGCGTGGGCGTGGTGGCCTGGATGGAAATGGTCACACGCATGGTGCCGGAGCGTGTCCGTGCCGCAGGCTGGGCCGCACGCTACATCACGCAGGCTTGCATAGGCATGGTGGCTGGAGCGGTGATCCATCAGGTCCTCACCCATTCACCGGGACAGCGCGGCTACGCGGTGCTGCACCTTATTACTTTCGGCTTTTTGCTCTTGTCCTGGCTGTCGCAGTCATTCATGCGCGAACTGCCGGCGGCACATCATTATCATCCGCAGACCGGCAGCTATTGGGGCTATCTGTGCAGTCTGCCGGGCCTGCTGGGCAAACAACCGCAGCTGCTCAAGCTGATCGTCGCCCGTTTCACCGGCATGGGCTATTTGATGGTTGTTTCATTTCTCACTCTGCATGCGCTGCACACCACTGGCAGACCGGAGGCGGATGAGGGCAGTTTCGTTTCCTTTCAGAACATCGGCACCATTCTTGGCAGCCTGCTTGCGGCCTGGCTTGGCTATCATAAAGGGGGCAGGGTGCTGCTGATACTCTCACGTCTCATCTGCATTGCCTTGTGCATCTGGGCCAGCCTGACGCATTCCTTTGGTGGCTTTACCGCCGCTTACTTCATCCTGGGCTTCGGCCTGTTCTTGGATCGAGTGGGTGACCTGACACTCACCGCGGAACTATGCCCTCCGGAACGCCGTTCGACTCTGCAAGCCGTGCTCGGTTTTTGCAATGTGTGGTCGCTGATGCTCGCCACCAGCCTTGGCGGGCTGATATACTCGCTCAGCGGTTCGTTTTACCTTGTCGCATGCCTCGCGGCGGTGATGTCGCTTATTTCCATCCTGATTCTGCGTGGCATTCCCGAGCCGCGTGGACGACGCTGAGAGAAACAGTCACTCCGAGCACTCAATCAAAGCTTTCATTGATACTTGTCTTTGGGGATTGGTTTCTGTTGGATCAGGCCCGTATTCTTCAATTTGCTGCTGACGTAATTCCGCCAGCTCTTTGTGGACAGTTGCCACGATCACTCGCCCCTTTTCGTTCACCTCCTCGGCCATGCGATTGCCGAGCTCCCGCGAATGCCCAAAAATGGCATGCAGCATTTCGATCACGTATTCAAACGTGTGGAGATCGTCGTCCAGAAGGATGACATGCCAGGGGGGCTCCAGCGCGGGCGGTGCTGTCAGCGGCTGCACACGCGGCTGGTGGGGAGCCACGCGGGGCTGCCGTGGTCTCACCGGAGCAGTCGCGCAGCGGATATCAGCAGGAGAAATCATTGAGCATACTATGCCTCAGCCCGGCATTCTCTCAAGCTTCCACATACACCCTGCGCCTGAGGCTGCGTTTTAGTCCGCCGGATTTGCGCTGAGGGCTGTGATTGCTTGCCGGGAGGCATGGATGCATGGCAGACTTTAAAATATGAATTCTTCTATCTGCCGCACTCTCAGCACGATCTGTTTCCAGGCGGGCATGCTCTCGGTGATCCTCTCCATTTGGAGCTGGTGGTTTTTTAACGGCGAGACCCCCGAACAGGCGGCACACGCCGAGCGCCTGGGCATTTTTATCGGGTTGTGGGCTCCCACGTTGCTGATCCTCTCTAACCGGTTCGACCGCTATGCCGACAAGGCCAAAGAACTCCCTGGCTTGAACAGTTGCGAAACAACCGACGAGACCTGATTCGAATCACATCGGCTCGCGGCCAGTTGATTCAACAAACTGCTGACGCAGGCCATGGTAGGCCTGCTGCCATTCATCCACCACCCGCTGCAGCTCCATCACCTGCTTTTCCAGCGTGGCGATGCGCGATTGCTGCATGGCATCTCCCATGCCGCTCTTTTCATCTGAGCGCCCGGTGCCTACGAAGGTCGTGGCAGCACTGCGCACATGATGCGGGCTGGCCTGGAACCACGACAGATCGGCAAGACGAGACTCCTTGTTGTCGAGGCAGTTGATGATCGTCACATTTTCATCGATCTCGCCGGTGGCCAGAAATTCCTGGATGGTGGCCACGTTTGTCGGGCCATAGAGGTAATTGTCGGGCATCTGGACCAACAGATCCATCTGCAGTTCCGCGATCATCGGCGCACGCTGCCAGCTCATGCGGTTGTCACTGGAAATCTTGTCGAGCGGAGAGATCTTGGCGTCAGCCGCCCATCCGCGCAGGATTTCGAGATCTTTAGCTTCATAAACTTCCTTGTCTGAGGCTTTAAGCAGGTGCCATGTTTGCATGAACAGATGTAATCAAATTCCACGGCCTGAGCCAAGCCCAAAGTGTGAAGGAAATAAAACTCAGGGCATTGACGCTGCATTTTCGCAAGGCAACCTCCGCCGCTGCCGTTTAAACGCGCCTCCTATGACCCGCCTGCTTTTCGCCATTCTTGTCACCGCTGCTTCTGCCCGGGCCGTGGAGCCCGCCCTCTTTTCGCTCAAAACGATGACGGCGCAGATGAAATACGACACTGCCGAATTCCTCGTGCAGCCGGGCCAACCGGTGAAGATCACCTTTGAAAACGGCGATGACCTGCCGCACAACCTGGTCTTTTGCCAGCCGGGGACGGACACCGCCGCCATGGCGATGAAGCAGATGGAAAAGCCGGAGGAGGCCCTGAAACGCAACTGGCTGCCCGATGACACGCGCATCTGGGCGCACTCCAAGATGCTCAATCCGCATGAAAAAGAGGTGCTGAGTTTCTCTGCGCCTGAAAAGGCAGGCAGCTACCCCTACGTCTGCACCTTCCCCGGCCATGCGCTCACCATGCGCGGCGTGCTGAAAGTGGCCCCAGTAGGGGACACGCTGCATGACCTCCACTTTGCCCTCTATCTCGGCAACTGGCAGAATCTTCCGGATTTCTCCAAGCTTAAACCACACCGTGAAGGCACGATCGAAGACAACCTGCTTCAGGTGAAACTGGACGACTACAAGAACGAGTTCGGTGTCGTCTTTACTGGAAAGCTCCTTGCCCCGAAGAAGGGCTCGTATCGCTTTTATCTCTCCAGCGATGACGGATCGCGCATCCTGGTCGACGGCAAGGAAATTCTGGCGTACGACGGCATTCATCCTTCGGGGGACATCAAGGAACAAGGCATCACGCTTGAGAAAGGTGAGCATGATTTTCGATTGGAGTATTTCCAAGGCGGCGGGCAGATCGAACTCTATGCCGCCTGGAAAGGCGCGGAAACTCAGATCACACCGCTGTCCAAGTGGCTCCATCCGAAGTGGCAGGGTGGCACGAAAAAGCAGAAGGAGTTCGAGCCCATCCCGCTGGTGGTGACGAACGAAGCGGTGATCTATCGTAACTTCATCCAAGGCGCGGGCAATCGCGGCATTGGCGTCGGCTATCCCGGGGGAGTGAACATCGCCTGGAGTGCTGAAAGCATGAATCTCTCTCTCATCTGGCGCGGTGCTTTCATGGATGCTTCAAGGCACTGGAACTCACGCGGTGGCGGCCACGAAAAGCCGCTGGGATATGATGTGCTCCAGCCCACCGGGGAGGTCACACCGGCCTTTTTTGTTGCTGAAAAACCCGATGCCGAATGGCCGAAATGGGACAAAACCAAGCGCTATGAAGGCTTCCACTGGCTGGGCTACTCCCTAGACGCGAAGCGCAATCCCACCTTCCGATACACTTGGCAGGGGGCCGAGATTGAGGAGTCGTTCACAGTCGAAGGCAACGGCAACAAGCCCGAGGGCAATGCTAAGCTCTTACGCACGATCAAGGTCAGCGGCAAGCTGCCCGCCAATGCATGGTATCGTGTCGGCAGCGGATCGTTTACAAGCAAGGATGGCATGTTCATCGGCAAAGGTCCCCTTCCCTACCGTATCACGGTCAACGATGCTCAACTCGCAGGCCAGAACCTCGTTGTCCCTGCGAAAACGGGCACGATGACCGTCACCTACCAGTGGGCCCAGTAATCTATTGCTACGCTCTGCCATGAAACGCATTCTTCTTCTTTCCCTGCTCTGCTCTCAGCTGTTTGCCGCTGATCCTGTCGAAGCTGATTTTTACAAGATAACCACCTTTGCCACACCCAAGGAGACCGCGATGGAGGTCGGCTCCATCGACTTGATGCCGGATGGCAAACTCGCACTTGGCACCCGCCGTGGTGAGATCTGGATCGTCAGCGGTGCTGGGAGCAATGATGCCTCCAACGTGAGCTACAAGCTCTTTGCCTCAGGTCTGCATGAGGTGCTGGGCATCGCCTACAATCCGAGGACAAGAATCTCTACGCCACCACGCGCTATGAGATCACGCGCCTCAAAGACACTGACAACGATGGTCGTGCCGATGTCTTTGAAAATGTGAACGACAGCTGGGGTGTCTCCGGTGACTACCATGAGTATGCCATCGGCAGTCGTTTTGACAAAGCAGGCGATCTTTGGGTGACGCTCTGTCTGACGGGTTCCTTCAGCAGCGCTGTGCCGTTTCGCAGCTGGGCGCTGCGCATCAAACCCGACGGCACCATGGTTCCCACCTGCTCCGGGATTCGCAGCCCAGGAGGAATCGGTTTCGATGCGGATGGCGAAGCCTACTACTGCGACAACCAAGGCCCGTGGCATGGCTCCTGCACGCTGCAGCATCTTGTTCCTGGTTCTTTCCAAGGGCACCCCGGTGGCAATATCTGGTACGACCTCGCACCCAACATGGGGCCGCGTCCGATCGATCCGCTTCCTGAGGCATTCCAAGGCGACAAAGGCCGCAAAGACAAACGCGAGAGAGGAGACCCTGACCGCATGGTGACAGAGCGTGAACGCATCAAGCAGCTCCTGCCGCCTGCCGTTTATCTCGTGCATGGAAAAATCGGCAACTCTGCCAGCGCGATCATCTGCGATCTCAGCGCGGGCAAATTTGGTCCCTTCAGCAAGCAGCTCTTTGTGGCGGACCAAAGCCACAGCAATCTCAGCCGCGTCTATCTCGAAACCGTCAACGGCATCAAGCAGGGTGTTGTCATTCCCTTCCGCAGCGGCTTTGCCAGCGGTATCATTGGAGGACGCATGGATGAAGAAGGCCGTGTCTTCGTGGGCGGCAGCGACCGTGGCTGGGGCGCACGCGGTGGGAAGCCTTTCTGCTTTGAGAAATGCGAATGGACCGGCAGGCCCCCATTCGAAGTACATGAAATGCATGCGAAGCCAGATGGCTTTGAGGTCACTTTTACACAGCCCGTTGATCCTGCTGCCGCCGGTGATGTGAAGAGCTACAGCATGCGTGAATTCACCTATGCATATCGTGAGCAGTACGGTGGCGATGAAGTCTCGGAAGTCCTGCCGAAGATCTCCGCAGCCACAGTTGCCGCAGACGGAAAATCCGTGCGCCTGACGATCTCACCGCTCACGAAAGGCCATATCCACGAGCTGCATCTCGACGGCGTTCGTAGCACCGAGAAACTTCCGCTGCTGCACAAAGTAGGCTATTACACGCTGAACGAAATCCCAGCGAAGTAGCAGGACCTTACATCCAATCTTACTTCATCGGTTTTGCCTTGGGCACATCCATCAGTTTCAGGGATGGCTCAGGCTCCTGCACTTGGATCTCCACAGAAGCCACCGGTTCTGCACGACGCACTTCGACGATGGGGATGCTGCGAGTTTGCAGTGGAAGCTCCGCCCGTTTTACTTCCTCTCCCGCCATCGGTTTGGGAGGAAGCGCATCCGGCAGGACAGCGCGGCGCACCTCCACCTGCTCTTCGGCGGCGGCAACGACCACCGGGGCGGTGTAGTGTTTCACCGCCGACGCAATCGTAGCCGCATGAGCTGGTGCGAGCTCCATGGCCGTGTCCACAATCTTGCGCACCTGCCCCGGTTCCGCATTTACCGCATCAATGGCCGCAGTCACAATCTCAGCGGCGCAGGATTGATGGATGACCAGAGCCTCCTCAAGCCTCATCACCAGCTTGTCAGGCTCCATCCGAATTGAGGTAAACAACTCTCCGCAAAGCGTTTCGCAGTTGATCTGGACAGGGGTCGATTTCACTGGCTGAGCCAGTCCTAGTGAAGTCACCAGGACAAGCAGACAGCAAAATACGGAAATCAAACGCATGAGTGGAAGGGGCTATATGAATGACGGATTCAAATGGTCTTCCTTCAAATCATCTTTTGCGGTTTTTTTCAGTCTTTTCTGGGCGCCGGGTTCAATATATCTGCATCAGCACCGCAGTGTGCTTTGATGAAGAGCTCAGGTGAGACGCGATTCAGAGGTGTATCAGCATAACCTTGGCCAGGATTTATGTAGGGACCAAGCCGAATTTCGAAATGTAAATGTGCCAAATAGGCACCTTCTGCCGTTCCCACCGCGCCAATCTTCTGACCTCTCTGCACCTCTTGCCCAGACTGAACCCGGATCGACTCCAAATGGGCATACATCGTCTGGACCACGGGACCGAGTTCGTCTCCATCAGGCAGGCGATGGGCGATGAGAATCATTTTACCCCAGCCTGGACCAGGACTGCCCGCATAAACCACACGCCCGGCACCTGCGGCATAAACGGCATCGCCTAAATCGGAGTTTCCGCCGCCGATACCATTCAAATCATCACCGAGATGCCGCTGGACACGATAAGGCCGGGCATTGTAGGTTAATGCACCGTGTTCAGAACCCATCGGCATGTCAAACCGTGTCGCCAACGGCAGTGTCATCACTTCAAGTGGTGTCAGCCGAATGAACGCGGGATCAAGCGGCTTGGGCTTGGGCATTCTCTCGACTCGCTGCCAGATCACGCCGCCCACTGCCGCCATGAGGGCGAGGGTCAAAAGCACGCAAAAGATCCGCACCCAATTCTGCATGCCTGAGATTCGAGGGTTGCGGGAGCGTTGCAAAGGGAACGTGCCGACCTTAAATAGCCCGCATTCCTGTGAACACGCCCTTCCCTTCCTCGTTCGGTGCCCCCAAAGTCTCCGTCTTCAGCGGCAAGGCCAGCTACGATGATGCCGACGCCCTGCGTCAGCAGATTGAGGCTGCCATCAACGCGCTCGAACTCGCCACCGACTTCATCACGCCCGGCGACCGTGTCGTCATAAAGCCGAACTGGGTCAAGGAGCACAACGCCAGCAAACCGGAGGATGAAAATGGCTGGCTAACGATCATCACGCATCCCACCGTCGTGCGTGAGGTCGCCCGCTGGTCTGCGCGCAAGCTCCAAGGCCATGGCTCAGTCACTCTGTGTGATGCGCCGCAGAGCGATTCTTCCTTTGCCACCATCCGCCGACTGCATCGCCTGGACGATCTCATTACGGATCTCACGAAGGAGTTTCCAGGGATCGCCTTTCTGCTCTTCGACATGCGCTGTGAGGAATGGACGATTGATGATGGTGTCACCATTGCCAAACGGGAACTGCCGAGTGATCCCTCTGGCGCGGTGGACATCCATCTGGATGCGGACAGCGAATTCCTCGGCCATCCTGGCCTCGGCAAGCTCTACGGGGCCTCCTTTGACTTCGCCACAACGAACCGCCAGCACACGGACCCGCATCACGAATACCGCATTTGCCGCACGCCGATGAACGCGGACGTGCTGATCAATGTGCCGAAGCTCAAGACTCACAAAAAAGTCGGGCTCACGGTGGCGCTGAAAAATCTGGTGGGCACGACGCCGCGCACCAACTGGCTGCCTCGCCATACGGAGGGCACGCCTGCGGAAGGTGGAGACCAGTTTGCCGAGTCCTCTGCCAAGCGCGCACTTGAAGGTACGCTGATGCGAAATGCGAAGAAGATCCTCTTTGGCCGTTTCTTTCTCTCCAAGCTTTTCGTACCGCTGAAAAAGCTCGGCCGCATGGTGTTTGGCGACACGAAGGAGGTGGTGCGCTCCGGCAACTGGCACGGCAACAATACGGCCTGGCGCATGATCCTGGATCTGCACAAGTGCTTCTTCTACTTCGACGGACGCGGTGTACGGCGTGAGAAGCCGCTGCGCTACCTGACTATCGTCGATGGAATCATCGGCGGCGACGGCGACGGCCCCATGTCTTGCGATCCTGTGGCAAGCGGCGTCATCCTCGCGGGAACACATCCCGTGGCTGTTGATTGCGTCAGCGCCCAACTGATGGGTCTCAACTGGAAAAAGACGCGACTGCTCAACGATGCCTTCGCCATCCAGCGCCTCCCCATCACGGGCTTTGCGCCCTCAGATATCACTGTCGCCTCAAACAAGACCGAATGGACTGGCCCCTTTGAGCAGATGAAGGACTGTTTTGAATTTCAGTGCCACTTTGGCTGGTCCGGACATCTGGAGAGTGATGAGCGGCTGGCAAAGATGGGGAAACGCTGATCCCTTTCGGGCTCGCTATCTCATTCAAAGTGCATTTTACCAATGTCCGAACGACGCTGCAGGCCGTCGAAAGTAATCTTGGCGCTCTCGGCATAGGCCTTCTCCCGTGCTTCGACACGTGTTGCACCTTGAGCCACGACGGCGAACACACGGCCACCGTTGGTTTCAAATTGGCCGCTGGCATTCTGCTTCGTGCCGCAGTGGTACACGCGCGCTCCGCTCATGGCTTCCAGGCCGGAGATCACATCACCGCTGTGCGATGAGGCGGGATAACCAGCGCTGGCGCTGATGAGGCAGATGCTCCATCCGGGTGCGAATTGAATCAGGTCCGGCTGAAGATTTCCCTTCGCCGCTTCAAACGCGTAGCTGGCGAAATCTCCGCGCAGCATGGGCAGCACGGCCTCGGCTTCTGGGTCGCCGAAGCGGCAATTGTACTCGATCACCTGTGGTCCGTTGGGTGTGAGCATGAGGCCGAAATAGAGGAAGCCGCGATATTTCAGACCGTCCTTCAAGATGCCCTGTACGGTGGGCTGCACGATCTCGCGCTCGATGCGCTGCATCAATGCAGGGTCTGCGAGCTCCAGAGAGGCTACGGCACCCATGCCGCCTGTATTCGGTCCCTGGTCGTTGTCGCGAATGCGTTTGTAATCGCGCGCGGGCATGAGGATTTGGTATTTATCATCGCATACGGAAGCGAAGACTGAGATCTCCGGTCCGATGAGGCATTTTTCGACCAACAGGTCGCCCGCGCCGAAACAGCGCTTTTCCATCACGTCGTCGACGAACGCTTCGGCCTCGTCTTTGGAGGTGCAGACGGCGACGCCTTTGCCAGCGGCGAGGCCATCGAACTTGAGCACGATGGGGAACTCCGTGAGGGCAGCCTTAGCTTCGGCTGCGGTGGTGCAGATGGTGAAATCGGCTGTCGGGATGCCGTGACGCTTTAAAAACTTCTTCGCGAAGGTCTTCGAAGCCTCCAGCTGCGCGATCTCCTTTCGTGGTCCCCAGCATGGGATGCCTGCCTCGGCGCAGAGGTTGGACAGGCCGGTGTCTTTCACCAGCAGCGCTTCTTCACCCGCCATGCAGAGATCGATGCTGTTCTGCTTCATCCAGGTGATCAGTTCTGGCAGTCCTGCCACATCCACACGAGTCGCCAGCGCCGCGATGGCATCGCTGCCCGGATACGCGAAGAGTTCGTGCTTTTGCGGGGATTCGCTGAGTGCGGTGATGAGCGCGTGTTCACGGCCGCCTTTGCCAGTAACAAGGATTTTCATGGGGCCGGGATGGTTAGCGAGTCGCGCCAGCAGCGCAAGCCTCCTATGGAGGTCAATCACGCGACCCCGGCGTGATCTTCATCTCCACTTCTTTGCCTTCGCGCTGGACGCTGATGGTGGTTTCCTTGCCGATCTTGAGATCGCCCATGACGTAGGTGTAGTCGTAGATGTTGGTGATTTCTTTGCCGCCGAGTTTGATGATGATGTCGCCGGCTTTGACGCCGGCTTTAGCAGCGGGGCCGATGGGGGAGACGCCGCTGAGTTTGACGCCTTTCATGTCGCCCTGGGCGTAATCGGGAATGGTGCCGAGGTAGGCGCGGAGGCCGGTGCGGACGCCCTGGTTTTTCGGGGCCTCCATGGCGACGTAGTCAGGCGCGGGATCGGTCGTGGCAATGCCGCGAGCTATGAGCCCGATGAGCTTGGCGATCTTGGCAGCGTTGACGTAGTCGATCTTGTCGGCGGTATCGCTGGGCATGTGGTAGTCGGCGTGGGAACCGGTGAAGGCGTTCAGCGTGGGGATGCCGCGCAGATAAAACGCGGTGCTGTCGGTGGGGAGGTGGGCGTCGTTTTGTGTGGTGATGGGCAGGCCGATGGGGGCGTTGCGTTTTTCGATTTCCTTGGCCCAAATGGAACTGCTGCCAAGTCCCTGCATGACGAGGGTCTTCTGAAAGCGACCGATCATGTCCATGTTCAGGCAGGCGGCGAACATGCCGGTGAGTTTCGCGTTCGGATCGCCCTTGATCATTTTGGCGTAGGCTTCGACGAAGTGATTGCTGCCGAGAAGGCCGAGTTCCTCACCACTCCAGGCGGCGAAGATGATGTCGCGCTTCAAGGCGAGCTTGCCCTGCTTTTTTAAATCGGCCAGCCACTGGGCGATTTCAAGCACGCCGGAGGTGCCGGAGGCGTTGTCATCGGCACCGTGGTGGATCTTGTTTACTTCATCGCCCTTGGCGCGTGAATTGGAGCCGCCGCTGCTGCCGAGGTGATCGACATGGGCGCAGACGATGAGCGGAGCGACGTGAGGATCGGGCTTGTCGCCGTAGGGCAGCACGCCTAGGACGTTGCGGCCTTTTTTCTTCTCCTGTTGGATGACGATGTTTGCAGAGAGCGTGAGGCCTTTGCAGTCGATGCCGCCCATGAGATCGCCGTTGTCGAGCTTGTCCTGAAGCTCCTTTAGGTTCTTGCCCGCGCTGGCGAGCAGCTTGTCGCCCACTGCATCGGTGATGCTGATGGCTGCAATGCCGCTGGTGGCGAGTGAGGCATCAAACGTGAGCGGTGAGAGCTGCTGAACCACTTTGGAATTGGGACCGCTGACGACGATGAGACCGCGCGCGCCTTTCTGGCGTGCAGTGAGCGCCTTGTAGCGCAGGCTGGAGTAGCGGCTGAGATCGTTGCGGCGTTCCTGCGTGATGCCTTCAGGCAGGTAGCGGAAGACGAGCACCCATTTGTCCTTCACATCGAGGTGGGCGTAGCTGCTGTAGGTTTCAATTTTTTTGCCATCAGTGCCGGTGGCTTCGTCGGGAGTTTCGATGCCGTAACCGGCGAACACGATGCCTGCGGCTTTCACCTCGCCGTTTTGAGAGAAGGAGAGAGGTTTCCAGTCCACATCAGCCTTCCATGCAAACCCGTCATCTTGCGTTTTGGCGTCAAACAGGCTCAAGGTATTGCCCTGCCCCAGCGCGACACCTGCGGTGAAGTCAAAGTTGTCGAAATAGGTATCGTCATCGCCGAACGGCGCGAGGCCGATCTTCTGGAAGACGTCTGCGACATACTGGGTGGCGAGTTTTTCACCTTCGGTGCCGGTGAGGCGGCCGCCGAGGGCATCGCTGGCGAGGTAGGTGACCTGCTGCTTCATGTCTTCGGGGCGGATTTCAGCGGCGGTGGCTGAGAAGTCGGGTTCTGGAGTCTTGGCGGCAACTGCCTGCGGATCGGTCTTGAGGCCGAGCACGGTGAGTGCGTGCTCGTGATTCCAGTCGGCGAGGTAAATCTGCGAAGCGCCTCCTGCCCCGCGGCCGCTGGTCCAGGAGAGTTTTTTGCCATCCGGCGAGAAGACAGGGAGGCCATCGAAGCCGTCTGTGGTGGTCACGCGCACGGGGTCGTGCTTGCCTGCGGCATCGACGATGTAGAGTTCAAAATTGGCGAAACCGTTGAGGTTCGTGGTGAAGATCAGGTAGTCGCCGCTGGAGTGGAAATAGGGGGCCCAGCTCATCGCGCCGAGCTTGGTGATGGGTTTTTGCTCGCTGCCGTCGGCATTCATGGTCCAGACTTCGGCCACATCGCCCTTTGGAGTGAAGCGGCGCCAGCAGATGCGTTTGCCATCGGCACTGAAGAAGGGGCCGCCGTCGTAGCCGGGGGCGTCAGTGAGGCGCTTCACGTTCGAGCCGTCGGCATCGGCGGTGTAGATTTCCATGAAGTACTGTTTGTCGAGCTTGAAGCGCTCCTCGTCATCTTTGCTGAGCTTGCCCTCATAAGCCTGGCGGTTGCTGGCGAAGACGATCTTTTTGCCATCGGGGGAGTAGTCGCCCTCGGCATCGTAGCCGCGAGTGTGTGTAAGGTTTTTGAGCGACTTGTCCACTAGCGAGTATTCCCAGATGTCGTAGTGCTCGTCGTAGTCCCACGAGTAGCGGCGCACTTTGGAGTTCTTGCGCTCTTCATACTCAGCGGCCTGCAGTTTTTTCGAGTCAGGGTCGGTGTGGGTGGAGGCGAACATGACGCGTTTGCCGTCGGGATGGATCCACGCGCAGGTCGTCTTGCCCATGCCGGGTGAGATGCGCTCTTGGTCGCCCGTTTCGAGATCCATGAGGTAGATTTGGTAAAACGGGTTCCCCTCCTCGCGCTCGGACTGGAAGATCATCTTCTTGCCATCGGCAGAGAAGTAGCCCTCCCCGGAGCGTTTGCCCTCGAAGGTGAGCTGGCGGGGGGCCGTGATGAAATCCGCCTCGGTCTGGGCAAAGACGGCGGTGGAAAGGAAAAGGAAGGCGAGCAGGCGCATGGTTGAGTAAAAGAACATACGTCCGGTGGAGATGTTTGCAGAAACTTTGCGCATGCATCCGGCGACAATCCGCGTTTGATCCGCCCCGACCCTTTTTTCCGACCATGCGCATCATCCCCCTGCTCGCCCTATTTCCCCTGCTGGTTTCCGCCGCCGAACCGGTGTCTCTGTTTGATGGCCAGACGCTCAAAGGCTGGGAGGGCGAAACCACGAAAGTCTGGCGGGTGCAGGACGGAGTTATCGTGGGCGGATCGCTGGAGGGGAATCCGCAAAACGAGTTCCTGACCGCCAAGAAGGTTTACCGGAATTTCATCCTGCGGCTGGAGTACAAGCTGGAAGGCATGGAGGGCTTTGTGAACGGTGGGGTGCAGTTCCGCAGCGTGCGCATCCCGCAGCCACCGAATGAGATGAGCGGGTATCAGGCAGACATCGGCGCGGGTTATTCGGGCTGCCTGTATGATGAGTCACGGCGGAAAAAGATGCTGCTGCAGCCGGCGAAGGAACTGATCGAGAAGGCCGAGAAGCCGGGCGAATGGAACAGCTACGAGATCCGCGCCGAGGAGCAGCGCATTCAGTTGTTTGTGAACAAGGTGCGCACGGTGGATTACACCGAGCGCGAGCCGGGCATTGATCTGAAGGGGCTCATTGCGCTGCAGATCCACGGCAAGTGCAAGGCGCAGATCTCCTTCCGCAACATCACCATCGAGGCACTACCGGACGCGATGGTGCCTGAGGAGAAGGATGTGCTCAACCGCTTTGGCAATCCAGGAGCAGCGGTGGCGAAACATGAGGCGTTCAAGGATGGCAAGTTCACGCTGGAGCAGGACGAAGTCATCGTGATGGCGGGCCAGGAGAACCTGGTGCGAGAGCAGAAGGTTGGAGAATTTGAAGCGATTTTCGGCACTGCCTTTGCGGCCAAGCAGCCGCGTTTCCGTTCGATGGCCTGGGAAGGCGACACTGTGTATGAGCAGTGGCGGGATTTGAATTTCGGCGACTGGAAGGCGCAGCTTGATGCAGCGGGCGCGGGCATCGTGATTGCCCAATTTGGCCAGACGGAATCGTTTGATGGCGTGAAGCGGCTGGCGGAGTTCAAGTCGGCCTATCATCGGTTGCTGGACCAGTTTACCGCCCAGACGGCCCGTCTTGTGTTGGTGTCTCCAATGCCGTTTGAAAAGCCTACGGCATCGCATGCGCCGGACCTGACGCAGCGAAATGCCGATGTAAAAGCCTATGCTGAAGCGGTGCGCGAGGTGGCGAAGCAGCGCGGGGCGATTTTTGTCGATCTGTTCACGCCTTTGTCTATTCTGGCGGCGAAGGCACGCATCACCGACGATGGTTTGCATTTGAATGCGCAGGGATTGCGCGTGGTGGCGCGGGAGATCGCACAGCAGCTTGGGGCATCGTCGAGCGAGGCGGATGATCTCACCGCGCTCAAGGGAGCCATTGTGGAAAAGAACCGCTTGTGGTTCGACTGCTGGCGTCCGGCCAACTGGTCGTTCGTGTATGGTGACCGCGTGACGCAGATGTTTGGCAAGCCTGCGCAGAATGCGCCCTCGCTGCGTGAGAGCTTTGAAGAACGCAAGCCGCTCGTCGCCAAACTGGACGCACGTATTCATGCGCTGGCCAAGGGCGAGAAGGTGAAGGATGAGCCGAAGGTGGAACCACCCGTGGTCACGGAAACCGTGCTAACCCCGGAGCAGCAGATGGCGGCTTTCACAGTGGCTGAAGGTTATGAGATGAATCTTTTCGCCTCCGAGGCGGAAGGTGTGGCGAAGCCGACGCAGTTCTCATGGGATGAACGCGGCCGCCTGTATGTGGCCTGCTCGCCGACGTATCCGCAGACCCGGCCGGGCATCAATCCTTCGGATTTCATCCTCGTGCTGGAAGACACCGATGGTGATGGCAAGGCGGACAAATCCACGCGCTTTGCAGAAGGGCTGACGATGGTGCAGGGCGTGGAGGTGGGTGCGGGTGGGGTGTATGTCTGCGACTTCGACCAGATCGTGCATCTGAAGGACACGAACGGCGATGGCAAGGCCGATGAGAAGACGGTACTGTTCTCCGGCTTCGGCATCGGTGACACGCATCAGCTAGCGAACTCGATCTGCCATGGTCCTGATGGAGCGCTGTGGTTCACGCAGGGCCTGCATGCATTTTCACGCGTTGAAACAGCGTGGGGGCTGGCACGACTGGAAAAAGCGGGCGTGTGGAAACTGAATCCGCGCACGCAGAAGATGGCGGCCTATTTCAACGGTGGCAAGGCGGGGCACAACTGCTGGGGCGTGGCATTTGATGACTACAACCAGGTTTTCCACAAGAGCGGCGATCGCCCGGTGGGCTACTACAGCGTGCCCGGACTCGTGGCGCTGTCTGACCCTGATGAATACCACCCCACCGGGGCGTTGTTTGACACGAATCCCAAGACAAACAGCATTGAGTTCATCGGCACGAAAGCACTGCCGGATGACATCCAGGGCTGCGCGCTGATCGGTGGTTACTTTGGCAATGTGGTGGAACTTCACCGCCTTGAAGATGACGGCTCCGGCTTCAAGAGCACGCAGCTGCCGAAGCTGGTGAAATCGAGCGACACGTCGTTTCGTCCGGTAGACGTGAGCATCGGGCCGGATGGCGCGATGTATCTGTGCGACTGGTTCAATCCGGTGATCGGTCACTATCAGGCCAGCTACGCGGACCCACGCCGCGACCGCTCGCATGGCCGCATCTGGCGCATCACGGCCAAAGGCCGTGCGCCGGTGAAACAACCGAAGCTGGCGGAGATGAAGCCGGCGGAACTGCTGGAGCAACTGAAGTCACCAGAGCGCTGGACGCGCTACCAGGCGAAGCGCCTGCTGTTTGATGCACCAACGGCGGAAATCCTGAAAGCGGCGGATGCATTCATCGCAAAGAATGAGGACGAGCATGTTCTGATGGAAGTCTGTGGTGTGTATGAATCGCATGAATCGCCGAATGCGGATCTGGTGAAGCGTTTGCTCAAGGCGAAGGACGCGCGGGTGCGAGCCTATGGTGCCAGAGCGACTGAATCGCTGGAGCTTCTGACATTGGCCGTGCGTGACGAAAATCCACGCGTGCGTCTTGAGGCTGTGGTGGCATGCGCGCATGTGGCCAAGCCTGAAGCCGTGGAAGTGGCTGTGCTGGCTCTCGATAAGCCGACGGACAGGTTCATCGACTACGCCCTCAAACAGGTGGTGAAGAGTCTAAAGCCACAGTACGTGCCCGTGCTGGCAAAACTCGCCTTCGGCGGCAATGTCAAACAGGCCGAATATGTGAAGAAGATCGCGAGCGCCGCAGCAGTCGTCGATCATCCCGGCAAACTGGTGTATGACGCACTCTGCCTGAACTGCCACCAGCCCGAGGGCAAAGGCCTGCCGGGCATCTATCCTTCCATCGCTGGCAGCGACTGGGCGGCGGGAGATCCAGCACGTCTAATCAAAATGCTGACCCACGGGCTCAGCGGGCCGATTCGCGTGAATGGCGAGGATTTCAAGCAAATTGCCCCCCTGCCGATGCCCCCCATGGGACTGAATGACCAGCAGGTGGCCGATGTGCTGAGCTACGTGCGGGCCAATTTCAACAACAAGGCGCCCTTAGTGACACCGGAACAGGTGAAAACTGTGCGTGCGGCCACTGCGGACCGCAGCGCGCTATGGACTGCGGAAGATTTGGCCAAGTAAAGAGAAGGCGAAAAGGATTCGTGCTAGCATTGAACTTGCTTCAATCTGAGGCATCGAATGAGCGTGCCTTCTGACGCCCCAAAAAAGACCCGCCGCTGGTGGAGACTGATCAAACGACTGCTGCTGGCTGGCTTTTCGCTGCTGGTGCTGGCTGTCGTCTTCCATGCGCCATTGCTGCGCTAGGCCATCGGCTATGGTGGCCCGAAAGGAGCCGAGATGGCGGGTATCAAGCTCAAGTGGCAGGTGGACGGATCGGTGCTGGGTGATTTGCGGCTAAGCGGAATCGACGCAAGCGGGTCGCTGGTGGATCGTGCGACGATTGGTGAACTCACGGCGGACTACGATGTTTGGACACTGGCCAAAACCGGCAGCATCGACATCGTGAAACGTGTGGCAGTCAAGGACGTGGATGTGGCGCTGGATCTGCGCAAGCTGCCGAAAGATGAGAAGGTGATAGTTACGGTGAAGCAACCGGCCTCTGGGAAACCACCACCGCTGGTATGGCCGAAGGTGATCGACATCGAGAATATCAATGCCGAGGTGACGCTGGCTGACGGAAGCAAGGTCACGGTGCGAGGCCTGACCCTGCGGGTGGGTGAAGGCATGCCGGGTATTTTCGAGCTCGCAGAGTTCAAGATGGAGCCCGGCGATCTGCGTGTGGCGAATTTGAAAGCGCAGGTGCAGTGGGGCGCACGCACGTTGACCATTGCTGGACTCGATCTGCCGTATGGCGCGAAGTTGAAAACACTCGCGGTTGATTTGGGCGAATGGGACAAGGATGCGGCCAGTTTGAAACTGGATGTGGGCATGGGCAAAGCCTCCGTGATCGTGGAAGCGCTGGCACGTGGTATTTTTGGGGGCGCGATGCAGACGAAGGCCGATGTGCAAGTGCGTGATCTGGCATCGGCCGAGCTGCAGGCCTTGAAGTTGCCGGCGGGAGTCGAGTTCGGGCCGGTGAGTGTGGATCTGCACGCGGAAGGTGATCCGCTGAAACCGATGACGCTGGCGGTGGATGGAAAGGTCAGCATACCTGACGTGAGGGCTGCGGGTGCCATGCTGGACTCGATCACAACCACACTGGAAGTCAAAAATGGCGTGGCACGTGTCAAAGAGTTGAAGGTCCTGCGTGGTGTGAACGAAGTGGTGGCGGAAGTGGAAGCGAAGCTGGCAGAAGAGGTGATGAAATCGCCCTGGACGGCCAAGGTGAAGGCAAAGATCGCCGATGTGACGCAACTGCTGGCGAAACCGCCACCGGCGCACGGTCTGATCGAACTGACGGCTGATGCCACGGGGATAGGTGCCACGCCGACGAAGGTCGCGGCCCAAATGAATGGCACGGACATGGGCTTTGAGAACTATCAACTGCCCAGGCTCGCTGTGCTCGTGAGCCTGGATGGCAAGGAGGCGAAGGTGAGTGTGCCTGCGCTGATGCTGGGTGCTGGAAACCGCGTGGACCTGAATGCAACGATGACGATGGATGATGCCATGCCCGTGAATGCGCAGTGGCAGATCCAAATCGATGATCCGACAGCTTTGATGCAAACGGTAGGCCTGCCGCCGCAGGAGAAACCGGTGACGGCAAAGATCGCCACATCGGGCAAGGCAGCCCTCAAGGTGACTGACGTGATGAATCTGGACGCCGATGTCGACTTCAGCGTGAAGGACGGCCGCTATGGTGATGCACCGCTGCCGTTGATCGAAATGAAGGTGAATGTGGCAAAAGGCACGGCAACCTTGCAGCCCTGCCGCATCGTGGTGGATGAGAAGAACCGCATCGAACTGATGGGTAAGGCCAAGCTGCAGGCCCCTTGGGGTTTTGATCTGAATGGAGACATCGCGCTGCCGGTGCTCGCGAGTTTGAACCCGCTGCTGGCAGCAGTCAAAGCGCCCGCGATGGAGTCGGGAAGCCTTGCGGTGAAGCTCAATGTCAGTGGTGACGCGAGCCCGTGGCGCGGTGAAGGCCGTGTCGAGATGCAGGCGGCGAAGGTGAAGGTGGCGGGCATGCCAGAGGCGGCCGATGTGGATTTGAAAACGACGTTTGCCGGCACCACTGCGCAGATCGAGATGATGCAGGCGGTGCTGGGACCTTGGAAGCTGCTGACCAAGGGGGCTGTGACTGACAAGGAGGCCTCTTTGAGCGAACTGAGCTTCTGGCAGAAAGACCGGCAACTGATGAGCGGACATGCACGTGCACCGTTTGATGTGATGCAAACCGGCGTGGCGAACGGCGTGCCGCTGGATGTGGTGCTGAATGCGCATGAACTGCCGATTCATGAAATCGCGGCAGCCGCGGGTGTGAAGAGCGTGCCACCGGGATTGCTGAGCGTGGATGTGAAGATTGGTGGACGGCTGGATACGACGGATGCTTCGGTGAAGGTGGCATTGAAAGACCTGAAAGCGCCCGGGCTGCCGAAGTCATTTCAACCGGCCACTGTCGATGTGTTGACGACGCTGAAGGCGGATCAACTGGGACTCGATGTGAAGGTGGTGCAGGCACCGATGCAGCCTTTGACATTGAAGGCGGCCGTGCCGGTGGTGCTGACAAAACTGATGAAGCAGCCCGATCTCGCGATGGATCTGCCGCTGCAGGCCACACTGGATCTGCCAGAGAGCGATCTGAGTTTTGCGCGTGAGTTTGCACCGGAGGTGGTGAAGGCCGTGCCAGCAAAGCTGAAACTGCATGCGAGCGTGGGAGGCACGGTGAAGGCACCTCTGATTGATTCGGCGCTCGATCTGAATGCGCCGGAGATCGACTTCGTGAGCGCGGACATGCCAAGTGTACATGATCTGCGGGTGAGGGTACGCACCCACGACCGCAAGGCGACGCTGGAGGACATTTCGGTGATGCTGGCAGGTGGCAAGGTGCGACTGGGTGGCACGCTGGATGCTGCAAACACTCAGGACCCGAGGTTTGACCTGAAGGTAGAGGCACGTGAAGCCCTGGTGATGCGGAATCCGACTTCGAGCGTGCGTGCGAATGCGGACATTGCCTGTGTGGGAAGTTTGAAGGCGGCACGCGTGAGCGGCACAGTGGAGGCGGTGCGTGGCCGCATTTTCCAGGAGGTGAATCTGCTGCCAAATGTCACGGGAATGATCCAGCAGGGCGAAAAACTGCCGCCACCGCCGCCTTCGACCTCGAAGGTTGATCAAAAGCTGGCGCTGCCGCCGATGCTGAAGGACTGGACGTTTGACCTGAAAGTGAAGACGCGGGACCCGGTGGTGATCGCGGGCAATCTGATGAACGGGGCCATCTCGGCAGACATCGCTTTAGGCGGCACAGGTGCAGCGCCACGACTGACGGGCTTTGCCAATGTGGACCGCCTGGTGTTGAAGCTGCCGTTCAGCCTATTGAAGATCACCAAGGGTGTGGTGACGATGAATCCTGACAATCCATTCACGCCCAAACTCGATGTGCGCGGGGAGTCACGCGTGGGGAGCAATGACATCACACTGTATGTGTATGGCGATGCCTCAAATCCGAAGACGCGATTCACCAGTACGCCACCGCTGTCCGAAGCGGACATCGTGACGCTGCTGGGCACGGGGATGACGCTGGGTGGCGACAATGCGCAGATGGCGAGCGAAGCGATGACGCGCGCCGCCTTCATCGTGATCGCCGAGACCTACCGGAAAATCTTCCACAAGAAAAAGACGGTGAGCGCCGAGCCGCCGCGACTGCACACGACATTCAATCCATCAGGTGCAGACCGCGCGAATGACAGCATGCAGGCAATGTATGAGATCACGCCCAAGGTAAGGTTCATCGGCCGTTTTTCGCAGACGGGACGCATGAAGGCACTGCTGGGCTATGTGCTGAAATTTGGCAAGGCTGCGAGAGCCATGGATGAAGACCCTCAGTAAAATGACGAATGACAAAAACAGAATGACGAATAGCGGCCATCTGCGAAGGAGCGGGCTGGTTTTGCTGGCGTTGTTTTGCCTGATGGGAGCCACCTGGGCGCATGAGGTGCATTTTGGCCAGACAACGGTGCGAGTGGCAGGCGTGGAAGAGGCGCAGTGGGAGGCTCTGCACTCCATGCTGATGGATCAGCTCACGCTGAATGGAAGCGGTCCTGCGGGTGAACCGCTGGCGGATGATCTGGCGTTTTTTGTGCGCCAGCATTTCATCCGTGAAGGATGGCCTGATGCGGAAGTGGCGTGGAAAATGGCCAAGGGCGGGATCGAACTCACCGTAAAGCCGGGCAACGCCGTGCGTGTGGGAACGGTGACGCTGAAAGGTGAACTGCCTTTGCCGGTGATTCCCACAACCCGGAACTACCCGGAAATGGGCGGATTTAGGCGGATCGGTTCGACCCACTCTGCTGGCCTGGAACGGGGTTCACAGGTGAAATAACCCACTTTTCCGACTTCCGACTGGATGGGGAATGGGAGTGGGTGAACTTTGTTCACATGAAACGAACCCGCCCGATTCTGCGCTGGCCCGGTGGCAAAACACGCCTGCTGGGGGAAATTCTTCCCATGATCCGCCCTCACAAGCTCTACGTGGAGGGCTTTGGCGGTGGCCTGGCTGTCTTCCTGGCCAAGGCGAAGTCCGAGGCAGAGGTCGTGAACGATGCCAACGGCGACCTGGTCAACCTCTACCGCCATGCGCAGTTCCATCTGGACGCCTTGATTCACGAGGTAGAGTTCACGCTGGCCAGCCGCTCCGACCTGGAGGCGCTGATCGAGCAGCCTGGTCTGACGGGCCTTCAGCAGGCTGCGCGGTTCCTGCTGTGCAACCGGCTGAGCTTTGGCGGGGCTGGCACCTCCTTTGCGGTGTCGAAGCAGGGCCAGCCCAGCCGGGCGAACGTGCTGGAGAACATTCGGGCGCTGAATGCCAGGCTGGACAAGGTCACGGTGGAAAATCTCTCCTATGAGAGGCTGTTCACGAACTACGACGGCCCGGACACGTGCTGGTTTCTGGACCCGCCTTACACCGTGGGGGAAACGAAGACGTACGACGCCTGGACGGATGAGACGATGACCGAATTTGCGGCCCGTGTGCTGGATCTGGCCGGGGATTGGATCGTGACGGTCAACGATACCGCGCTGAACCGTTCTTTGTTCTCCCGGCATCATGTGAAGCCTATCGTTACGGGCTCGCAGTCTGTGAACAGAAAAAAGCTCCCCAAGGCGACCTTTGGGGAGCTGATCATTCAGCGGAAAATGGCGAAGACTGTGGCCTTCAGGACGACCACCGTGGCCGCTACGCGCCGGGTGGCCTGATTCAGCCTGCGGCATTGCCATCCTGTAGGTTGCGCGTCCAGAGCTTAGTTTTAAAGGAGTCCATTCCTTCCAAAATCTCCATCTGATAAGGCAATGGATGACTGGCCGTTTTCATAGAGCCTGGGGCTAACACATCGATATAGACAGCTTGATCAATGGAAGCTGGCGGCGTCGAAAAAATGGGCTTGATAGCTGGCCATTTGCCCAGGCTCGGATTCATCAGCAGCCAGCACGCTAGGCAGACATCCTCCTCTGAGGGGGTGCCGCAATTAGAGGATGGAAGAGGCTGATGCACGGCGGTCAGTTTGGAGGGTTTCCAGCTCGTTTTCAAGGCCTCTTGAGAATGGCTCAAGAGGGTCTTTAGCGGTGTTTTTAGCGGCTTTTTTGGCCTGCTGAGTGGCGCGCTGCT
>CAILZI010000187.1 GCA_903838675.1 uncultured Verrucomicrobiota bacterium | reverse complement strand
TTTTGCGCCTGCTGCTGGGAGGGTTTCTGGCCGGGGGCCTGGCCCTGATTGCGGGAGTCGGCCATGCTTTGCTGCTGGGCCTGCTGGGCGTTGTTCAGGCTCTGCTGCGCCTGCTGGCCTTGCTGTTGCTGACCCTGCTGCTGCTGGCCGCTTTGGGACTGCTGCTGCTGACCGCTCTGCATGGGGTGGAGCTGGGCATCGAGCTGATCGAGCGCCTGGGCGAGCATCTGGCCCTGAATCTGTTCGAGAGGGGAGGCGAGCACGGCTGGGGAGGTCTTGCTGGCGGTGGCTTCGGCGGCTTTGGCTGCCTGGGCGGCATTGGCCTGGCTCTGCTGCGCAGCCTGCGGATTGGGCACGGGATTGGCCTGGGTGGCTTCTGCTTTCTGACCGGCCTGCTGCAATTGATTGCTGGCCTGTGCGACCTGCTGCGCGGCTTCCTTGTCTCCAAGACGCTGCTGATGGCGTGAGACGCGGGCGAGATCGCTGGCGGCCTGCTTCTGGGCCATGCCGTTCTGCACAGCCTGCTGAGTTTCTTTGGCGACGGCCTGCTCGGCCTGCTGGGCGGTGGTCTGTGCGGTGTCAGCGAGGGCCTTCTGCATGGCTTGATTCTTGGGCAGTTCTTTTTCCAAAGCCTCAAGCACGGCCTGCGGATTCTGCGTGGCGTCCTTGGCCATTTCGGCGAGCTGCTTGGCGCGGTCATACGCTTCGTCCAAAGGCTCCTGCACGCCGAGTTCCTGCTCCATTTTCTGCATGGCGGCTTGTTCGGCTTCGGTGAGTTGCTGGCCGTCTTCGACCTTCTGCATGTTCTGCGCGAGTTGCTCCAAAGCCTGCGCGGTTTGCTGCTGCGCGGTGGCGGCGGACTGCAATGCCTGGGCCTGCGGCTTGCTCTGGCTAGCCTGGGCGGCTTGCTTCAAATTCTGCGCGATCTGCGGGGTCTTCTGCTGCATCTGCGCGAGGGCGACATCGGCGGTGCGGGCGAGCTGTGACTCAGGCTTCTTGGTGAGATCGGAAGCGTTGGCTTCCTGACGAAGGGCGGCTTGCAGGGCGGCCATTTTTTCGGCGTTCTCGGCGGCTTCGGGGCGGAGCTCCTGGGCTTTTTCGGCGACTTCAGCGACGGGCTTTTCAGCTTTTGCGGCATCGGCGGCGGTCTGGGTTTCCTGCTGCGTCTTTTTGAGATCAGCGGCCACGCGTTTCATCATGTCGCTGACTTCCGGAGTGAGTGCGGCGAGCTGGGCGCGTGCGGCATCGATCTGCGGCTGAAGCTGTGCGGCGAGTTCGTTGGCCTTCTTCTGCGCATCGGCGGTGGCCTGCTGGGCAAACTGGTTGTTGAGCTGCTGGCCGGGCTGCTGCTGCGCGGCATCGCGGGCGAGGTTTTTGTTTTGTTCGGCGGCATTGCGTGAGGTGTCGCTGGCCTGCTGGGCAGCTTGGCGGAGATTGTTCGCGGCCTGTGGATCCTTCTGCTGCATGGCATCGGCGATGCGGGCGCGATTGATCTTTTCCGGCACCTGCTGCAGGGCCTCGGCGGCGGCTTTGGACTGAGCGGCAGACTGTGCGAGGTCCTGCTGATTTTGCGGCAGCATGGATTCGGCCTGTGCGGCCTCAAGAGCCTGCGCGGCATCTTGAGCGAGTGCATCTGCCTCCAGGGCGCGTGCGGCCTGCGAGAGCTGTGCGGCCTGATCCTTCAGATTGGCGAGGGCCTTGGTGGCTTCAGAAGGAGGGGCGTTGCTGCGGCGTGCTTTCTCGGCTTCCTCCGGGGAGGGCAGGGGGATCTTTTTGGCCTCGGCGGTCTGGCGGGCGAGCTCGTCCACGGCGCGGCTGGCGCGGTTCATATCGAGCGCGGCCTGGGTGTTGGTGGTCTGGTTTTGCTCGCGCAGCTCGGCCTGATCTTGGAGTTGTTTGGCGGCTTCGGTGAGCTGCTTCTGCGCTTTCTCGATGGGGGTGAGGCCGTCGTGGTCGGTCTTTTTGTTCTGGCGTGGATCGCGCGTGACGTTCTCTGCGGTGGCGAGGTGATTGCGGGCTTCCTCAAGCTTTTGGAGGGCGGGGTTGTCCTGGCGGGTGAGGTTTTCACGGCGCTGGGTGGCTTCGTTGGCGGTTTGTTCAGCGATGTTGCGCGTGATGTCGGAGGCCTGCTGAAGGCGGCTGCGGAGATTGTCCGAGGCGCCGTAGAGGTGCTCGGGGCTTTTGGTTTGATCTGGCTTGTCGAGGCTGCTGGCGAGGTCTGCGGAGGTTTCGGAGATGCGTTTGTCCATCTCCTGCACCTGCCCATGGAAGCGGCCCTTCTGGGAGTCATCGAGTTTGTCCAAATCCTTTTGCAAGGTCTTGGTCTGGGCCATGAGGGCGCGCTGCTGCTCCTGCCATTTGGGGCGCTGCTCGGCATCGCGATTTGCCTGCAGGGAGGTCTCGGTGAGCATGCGGGACTGGCGCTGGAGCTGCTGGGATTCCTTGGCGGCGATCTTGGCGGTGTCTTCGGCGGCGAAGGCGCGGAGGGCATCGGCGATGACTGCGGCGTGGCTGGCGGCTTCATTGGCGGCGCGCTTGAGCGGCTCGGTGTTTTCGATGTCTTCGGAGTTGAGCTTTTCGAGTTCGGGGAGCTGCTCGCGGCGAAGCTGGGCGAGCTTTTTGCCAAGGAGCTGAGCTTCGGAGGCATCGAGCTGATTGGGCGCATCGCGTGCGGCGTCCTTTAGGGCGTTCCAGAGTTCATCGGACTGGGCTTTGACCTGTTCGAGTTTTTCCTGAGCGGAGGCCAGGGCATTGGCGGCATCGTCTTTGGCCTTTTCGGGGTCTTTGCGGGCGTTGCGTTTGGTCTTGCGCACCTTTTCGAGGTCCTTGCGCAGCTCGCGGGTTTGCTCATCGAGACGGTCGGCCTTCATGGCGAGGCGGCGCTGGCTTTCCGCCCAGTCGCGCTGGCGGGGATCGATGGTCTGCTCAAGGATGATGACGCGGATGGGCGGGGACTCGGCCTTCTGGCCTTTGAGGTCGATGGCGATGAGCTTGATGAGGAGGGCATCGCCCGTTTTCACGCCGAGCGGGGCGAGTGGGAGGAGCGTCTGAACGGGAGCTTCTTTGGCAGACTTGGTGAAGGGGAGATCGCGCTCGGTCCAGTTGGCACCGTTGATGGCGTGGGAGAGCTTCACGCCGCCGAGGCCGACGTCGTCGGTTGCGAGTCCGGTGAGTCGCACGGCTTCATCGGGGAGGAGCTCGATTTGTTCGGCGGGTTCGCTGATCTGCGCGGTGGGCGGGAGATCGGGGATGGTGGTGATGCGCCAGGGGGTGCTTTCTTCATTGGTGAAGCCGGTTTCCTGGGATTTGAGGACGATCTGCCAGGAGCTGTGAGTTGCCTGCACGGCGATGTCTGTGGTGAGCAGGCCTTCGGGTGTGGTGGTGGAGGGCAGGGTCTTTTTCTCGGGCAGCTCGGGATTCAACACGAAGTCGCTCTGCGAGACGGGCTGGTTGGTCTTGAGCGAGAGCTTGATGGTGGAGCCGTCGAGGGCTTCGAGGTCGCCCTGATCGGCCTTGACCTTGGACTCCTTCCAGCCGGAGTAGGCGGGCGGGATGATGGTCTTGGTGAACTCGACGATGCGGGGCCGTGCGCGGGCGCTGAGGGTGCGCCAGGGGGTGATGGCATCTGCGGCATGGACGCGGTAGCGCACATCCGTCTGGCCGACGGGGACGACGCCTTCAAAGCGTGCGGTGCCGACGGCGGAGAGCTCGGTGCGGCGGGGCTTGGAGCCTTCGACGGCAAACTCCAGCGTGGCCTGTGCGGGCTGCGGGCCGTCGGTTTCGATGATGAGGGGGACTTCGGAACCGATGGGGGCGAGGGTGCTGGCCTGCAGGGGCTCAAGGATGCGGATCTTGACGGAGGCGGGGCGTTCGAGATTGGCAAAGGGCAGGGCGGCACGTGCCATGAAGCCGCCGAGGTGGAGGCCGGGAATGAGGCAGAGCACGAGGATGGTGGCGACGACGCTGCCGGCGGCGATGAACCAGGGGCGCAGGGTGCGCGTGGGCAGCTTCGCATTCCAGTCGATGCCTTCGATGGAGGCGGCGACGTCATCCTGCAGCTTTTCACGGAACTCGACGGAGTCCTTCACGTTCACGCCACCGCGTGGATCGGCGAGTTCTACGGCAGAGAGCAGGCGCTCGCGCAGGGCGGGCTCAGCGGCCTCGATGAGCTTGGCGGTGCCTTCCTTGCCATTGGCCTGGGCGATGAATCTCCACGCCACGCGCCACGCTGCATAGGCAGCGCCGCCGTAGGCGATGAGGGTGACCCAGGGCCGCACAGCATCCGGCATGAACCACGCGCGGTCCAGCAGGGCGATGAGGGCGAAGGCAGCGAGGGCGAAAGCCGCGCCACAGAGCAGGGCGCGCAGCCGCAGCAGCTGCTGGCGGCGCAGGCGAAAGCGTTGCAAGGCTTCGTGCGTGGCGGGGCGAAGGGCGAGATTCATGAGAGGTGTGAAAGCTTAACGACGCGCGGAAGGGGTTCTTTGCGGTCGGTGAAGGGATGTTTCACGACCTTAACAGCAGGCAGCAGAGAGCGCACCCGCTTTTGGGGGGCTGGGCAAATGGAGGTGATCGTGGGGAGTAGTATTTGCCACAGGCATTATTCATGCTCTAATGTCATCCGACTGCCTACACGCTCTACTTATGCCTGCTAATTCAAAAACGGCCCAGGCTCTCTTGGGGAAGCTTCAAAAAGCGGGCAGTGCAGGATGCATACGGTCCACTTTGATCGGCAAAGGCAAGGTGCTGGAGAAACAGACCGCGCTGCAAGAGTTGGAGAAGGAGGGGCAGATCGTCCAAAAAAGCAGCGGCGGAATCCTTTTCTTCTTCGCCGCAGAGCACCCGCCTTTGTCTGCCAAAGATGCGCTGGCTGATTTGGTTCAACGCACCTGCCGGGAAAAAGGGGCGGTTCTCTGGAAGGAGGCCGATCTGGTTAAAGCGCTGACGAAACTCAAGCATCACACCCTCGCTGAGGCGACGGCTGCTGCCAAAGAATTCTGCGTCGGACCTGAGATGCTTGAGGTGAAAGACGGCCAGGCAAGGAAATACATTCACCGCAGTGTGTTTCCGATTAACGGCAGGCCGCCGGCCGGGGACTACTATTTTGTTTCAGAATCCGCCCGGCTGATCTTTGCCCTAGTGGAACTGGATGGTGAATGCCGACAGAAAGTTTTGGGACTGACGCATGCGCATTACCGGGATGCCGAGATGGCGAAACAGTGGCGGAACCGAATTGCGATGCAGATCCATCCCGATGTGAGCCACCATCCGAAAGCCAATGATGCAGCGAATGAGCTGGCCATGATGTACAAGGAAATGACCTCCTAATCATGACATGAGCTCTCTCATTCATCATAAAATCAAAGGTGAAGATCTCGGGTTGGAATTTCTCGAGTATGAGGGCGGATTGGCGCAAGGAACCTTGAGAGGGATTTTTAATGCATGGATTGCGGCTTCTGTGATTGATCAACGCGGCGCTTTATGGGTCAAGGCCAGTCAACTTCATACCATCCTGCGAACGAAGAAGGACAAGGCCCGTTATTTTCTTGGCGGTGCAGGCAAACGTGACAAAGTGCAGATGACTGCGCCGGGTATGCTAGGTGAAAAGGTGCTCGAAACTTTGGTGCGCAGCACCAAGGTTTGTGAATGGGTCAATCAGTCCATCCAGTCGCCTACGGCAACACGAACGGCGGATTATCTCAAGTATTCAGAAGCGGTGTACCGGAAAGTCCGGGACTGCAAAGAAGCCAGGCTGCTACGAGCTGAGTTTCGTGAACAGCTTGAGAGCACCCAGAAGAACCTGAAGAAGCAGCGGGTGAAACGTCTGAAGATCAAGCACGACGAACTCACAGGAGCCTCATTGGAACGAAGTGCGAACTTTGCGCACATTCGTGCGGCATGCGTTTACTTTGAGATGGCAGACAAGGATTGGAATGGCGTCGTGATCAATGTTGAGACGCATCAAGTGCTGACCAAGGAGGGCATTCTGGATGAGGGCGAACTGCTCCATTTCTGCGAAAAAAAGAAATGGAAGACGGACTGGCATGGCACGTTCAAGCGAGAGCTGAAGGTGTTTGAATCCGTCGGGGTGGCGGCGTGATCAGTACACTGCCGGCGCATTATTCACGAAATCGGCCAGCCAACCATGAATGTCATTGAAAAACCGAAGCTCCAGAAAGGAGTGTCCTATGTCTTGAAGACCTCCATGCTGCAGGAGGCGTTGGAGAGGGCGCAGATCGACTGTCATGTTTTGCTCAGTTACGGTGCTCTGCGTTTGGGTGGTTCGGTGCTGGAGGCGCATTACTGGCTGCCGAACGCGCACGTAGATCATCCCCGCGTGTATGTGAGGGCGGGGGTGGTGCCGAGTGCTGAGCGTAGTGCCGCTCTGAGCGCGCTTGGCAATGAGATCCTTCCAACATTCACGGCCTGGCTTGCACGGATTCTGGCTCTGCCGGCGGACTCGCCGGTGCTGCATGCGGAGCCGTATTTCAATGCGAAGTATGATGCGAAGGGAAAAGGCATCTCGTACATTCTCCGTGGCTAATCCGCTCTAGGCGCGGCGCCTATCTCGGCGGCCGATTCTTGGGGAGGGTGCGATTATTTTTTTCTTGAACGGAAATGCGCGGCCTTTCAGAATCCGGCACCTTTTATGTCTCGTACGCTTTGGCTCGCGTTGTTGATTTTTGGTGCTGCGCTCTCTCATGTGGAGGCGAAGGTGCCGGTGGTGGATGCGGAGATGGGGTATTCATTTGAGCTGCCGCAGGGCTTTGAGGCGGCGGCCAAAAGTTTCCCGGGTCACAAGCCGGAGGACATCCGGCAGTGCTACACGCATCCGCTGGTGGCGGGGCAGCCGGACATCGTTTGCGCGGTGGAGCGGTTGCACGGGCTGCTGAGTCAAGCGCCGGCGCTGGCACCAGCGGCGGCGGGGCAGACGATGACGAGCAGTGAGGAATCGTGGAAGTCGCAGAAGCTGACGGTGGTGAGGATGGCGGATGCGGCGCAGGTGACGTTGTCTGTGGGGCTGCCGCTGGAGCCTGAGGCGGTGCGAGTTTTTATGAGCGGGCCTGCCGCGCGTGAGCAGCGCATCCGTGCGGCGCTGAAGACGGTGCTTGCAACGCTGGAGGGGAAGACGGCGGGGGCACCGGTGAAGGCTGCGGCGGCACCCAGCCAGACGCAGGCGGGGCCCGCCAAGGAAGCGAAACGTATCAAGAATCCGGGCAGCGGGACGGAGAAGTCTGGTGTCCGCCGGGAGACCACGGCACCGCCGCATGACACGGCGTGGTGGGTGGCGGTGATCGGTGGCGGGCTGGTGGCGTGTGTGGCCTGCTATGTCGTGTTTCTGAGGATCAAGCGTCTGCCGCCGCGTGGGAGATACTACGCATTGATGGCTTTCGGGGGTGGCATCGCGCTGTTTTCCATGAGCGAGGCGGTGTCGTTTGGCCGTGGGCGCGATGGACGCATCCTCTATGAGGGAGTGGTGCTGGGCGTGGCGATCGCTGCATTTGCTGTGTGGTGCCTCTGGCTATTGAAGCGGCGGGAAGCGCGGCAGCCGGAGCCGACGGCTGCGTCTATGTCAGCGGCTCCGACTTCCGGGCCGCTGCAAGGGGTGGATCTGAGGACGATGACGGATTTTCAAATCCGCCGTCTGGGCCTGTGCTTTTTATTCCTCGGCGCAGCGGGAACGTACATGCTCATCGTGCAGCCGCTGCAGGAGGCGGCGGAGCACAAGGCGCACATCAGCTACCATGAGAGTGTGCTGCTGTTTGTGCCGCTGCTTCTGGGCAGTGGTCTGCTGCTGACGTTTCTGGGGAAACGCTCGGTGCCCGCTGTGAACTGGCGTGGGGAGCAGAAGTCATGGCTTGGCGTGGTGGTGCTGGGGCTTCTCCTGGTGCTGGGCGTCGTGCTGCTGATGTGGTTTAAGATGAAGCTGCGCGAAATGGGGTATGACCGCCCTGGAAGAGCGTAGGCATGGGGTGATTCGGCATGGCGGTGAAGTGGCGCGCGGCTTTGCTTTTGTGCGCAGATGATCCTGCCGCAGACATTCGTCCTTTGTGACCATTGTTTAGTTTGCTTGTTTGCAGGAGGGGTCCTAGGAGGGCCGCGCCCATGGAATCAAACACAACACCCGGAAGTGAAATCTCAGTGACTCAATCTCAGACTTCTGCGCAGGTGGATGCGGCCAGCAGAGCTTCGGTGGAGTTGTTTGAATTGTGCGCGGCCATTCTGCTGGGCCTGGGGGCCACGCTGGGCAGCATCGCAGGCTATCAGGGCGGGTTGTGGGGCGGGAAGTCGATCGAAAGCTTTGGCCAGTCGTCCACGATCACCACCAAATCCGCCGATGCAGGAACGTTTGCCGACTCCAAAATATCCTCTGACGGACTGGTCAAGATGCAGGTGATGCAACTGGTGTCGCGGGCCAAGTTCACGTCCAAAGGCGATGAGCGTGACTTCCTGCTGCATCAGGTCAGCGAACTGATGCTGCGTGAGTACAGCAATGAGGCCTATGAAGCCCTGGGCCTGCCTGCGGCGCCGCGCAAAAAGTATGACTCTGACGGCACTCTGACGGATCTGCCGGAGGAGGTGATCTTTGAAGCCAGCAAGCTGGACTTCCACAAGGAGTACTACCAGTGGATGTATGAGGACAAAGTCAAACACGCAGTGGAAGCCAGGGAACTCTTTGCCGAGGGGCAGCATCAGGGCACGGTGGGGGACCAGTTTTCACTGGATGGGGTGTACTACACGATGTCCCTGTTCTTTGCGGGTCTGGGGCTGGTGTTTAAAAGCCGTGTGCGCTGGGGCTTCCTTGGTCTGGGTACGGTGATCTTTCTCGGAGCACTGGTTTACATGTGCCGGCTGGAGTGGACGTGATGGAGGGAGGGGCTGCGCGCGAAGCTTGACCTGACGCGGCTTTTTCGATTTCATGGATGCATTCATGAAAATCTTCATTGCAACGGTTTTAGGTCTTTGGATGGCGATGCCCGCTGTTGCTGGTGAATCTGGGTTGCTGAGGACGTTTCAGCCGCTCGATGGGTGCGTCTCAGGTGGGACCAACATTGAGCAGGTGACGTGTTTTGTATGGAACACTCATTCAGGGATGGTGAACGCGCTGCATTACATCTCCGCCAAAAATGTTCCTCCCACTTTCTCTGAAAAACCGAGTGGAGATCTGAACATAGCGTCAACCAGCCGCCTCACCTTTGACAGCCAGAGCGAAGATGGCGAACTGCTGAAGCTTTTCATCAAAGCGGACGAGTTTGTCAACGCGTCAGGCTATCTCCGAGAAGACATCTTGAAGGCCAGTCTGGAATGTGTGCGGCGGGCCATGCAGCCCAAGCTGCCCAAAACGCCGCTTACCTTTTCTGCATCTGCCGAGAACCAGGGGTGGATGAGCAAGATCGTGGATGAGTTCAACCGGCATGACTGGAGCAAGGTTTTCCATGGGGCTGAGCGGTGATGCCTTGTGATGGCTGCCGCCAGCAATCGAATCCATCGACATTCATGATCACCATCGGCAGAATTTCCCGGCAGACTGCGACCGAGTGGTTCGAGTTTCTCGGCGAGGGCTATCGCGGCAGACGGACGGCGATCCGGGAGCTGACGCATGGGGTGCCGGAGTTTGTGTTCTGGATCTATCCGGATGGCAGGCTGCATGATGCCAGGACGAGTCATCGTTCGCATCCGCCGCCCGGCTTTGAGCATATCTTGAAGGATGAACCCGACTATGGGGGATTTCTGCGTGGCCGGGTGGTGCGCTATGCGGGCAGGCAGCTGGTGGCCGTTTACTGCCGTGAGGAGGCACTGGCGGTTCCCGGGCATTCATTGAATCAGCTTTTGGACGGATTGTCACATATGCCAATGCCCATGGATGAAGATGCCCTCGTGATCAGCGATAACGCGGACATTTATGGTACTCTTCAGGACTTGTGGGAGAGACGCTATGAGATCGGTCAAACTGACGAGGACTGAAACGACAGGAGATCTCCATGGCTGTTTATTTTACTTTCGCGATTGAGTGCTACCAGGAGGAGGATGCGGTGCGTCTGGCTGAAAGGCTGCGGCCGCATGTCATTGAGGCTGCGGGGCACAAGGTTCCCATGGCAAGGGTATGGGATTCGAAGAAAGATGAACTGTGGTATGTTTGGGCCACTCCTCAAGGCCCGGGGTATTCCGAGTTTGGCTATGGCGAAGGACTCAATGAGACGAACGTGATATGCGCGATTGTGGAGAATCTTTATGGTTTGATTTCGGGCAACACGGGGGTCCGAAGAGCCATGTGCGGCTACGAAGGACAAGATGCGTTCTGCGATTCCTACGGAGGCCCAAATTTGGATGACCTTGATACACACGACCTCGTTTATGACATGATGCTAGGGCCCCCAAGACCAGGGGCACGTGAATTTGGTGCAAGCCATTATTGGAATCCTCCCAACCCATGGTACGAAACGGAATCAGTGCCTCGATACAGGCTGGAGACTGAGGCTGATGCAGATCGCATCGAGGTAGTGACAGCGGCTGCTTTTTTGAATGCCGAGCACACCAGCCACACGGAGCAGTTCATTGTGGCGGGGCTGCGCAAGGCCGGGGTGCTGACGTTGTCGATGGTGGCGGAGAAGCGGGGGGAGATGGTTGGACATGGGGCGGTGTCTCCGGTGGTGCTGTCAGATGGTAGCACTGGCTGGTATGGACTGGGTCCGGTCTCGGTGCTGCCAGAGCATCAGCGGCTGGGCATTGGCTCCGTGCTCATCCGGGAGGTGCTGGGCAGGCTGCGCGAGATGGGGGCAAGTGGCTGCGTGGTGCTGGGAGATCCGCGCTACTACGAGCGCTTTGGTTTCAAAGTGGTGCCGGGGCTGGTGCTGCCCGGCGTGCCGCCGGAGTATTTCATGGCGCTGGCATTTGGGGCCGAGATGCCGCAGGGGAGCGTGGCGTATCATGCGGCGTTTGATGCGTGAGGGGGCGGGAGCAATGCCTCATTGCAAGTCTGCAGTTTTCGAATCTGCTGATCATCGTCTGCTAAGTCATTGGTGCGCTGGCGCTGAGCGAGTTGGTCCTGCTTTTTATCTTTCGGATTTGCGGGTCCATGGCACCTGCGGTGCATCTGCCCGATCACTTTTTGGCATGCCCGTTGCACTCTTTTCTTGAACGAGCGACTGTCGCGCCTCATTCTTTCCATGTCTTCGTTTGAGCTTCTGCGCTGTTACTGGGGTGGAAGAACTTGCGCGATGTGCCATCAGCCGAACCGCCGAGCGACAGCCATGACTCCACCCAAGCAAGCCAGCCGAACGCAGGTGTTTTTTCTCGGTCTCGTGGGGCTGGTGTTCGTCTGCCTCGGCGCCTTTGAACTGCCGAACACACTGGCAGTCATTCGAAGTCAGTCGGTCGTAACCGCCCGGGTGGTTGACTCGCGAGTCATGTCTTCCAAGTATGGACTCTCTTACGAAGTCAGGTATGTGTTTTCCCTTGGACCGGCGGCGAAAGAGATCGTACGAACGGATTATCTTGGCCGGGCGGACCTGTTATAAAACGCGGTTAAAAAGTGCGGCGGGTGCGCCGGGTGGCGTGGTGGTTTAAAAGTGCAGCACCTCTGGTTTAACCAGAAGGA
>CAILZI010000186.1 GCA_903838675.1 uncultured Verrucomicrobiota bacterium | reverse complement strand
GGGCGCGTGACGTTGTCCGGCTCGGTGTAGTCCACCACCGGCTTGTCATTGAGATGAATCATGATGTGCTTGCCGTTCACGGTGACGCGGATGCGAAACCACTGGCTTTCATTGACGGGCGATTGACTGAGATCCACCACCGCATACAGGCTGCCGGTCTTGCGCCCTTCTTTGGTGGAGCTGTTGAGCTGGATTTCATAGCCCTTGGCCAGATGCAGCTTGCTGTCCCGCGTGGTCATGTTCGTATGAATGAAGATGCCGGAGTTGGAATTCGGCTCGCTGCGGCAGGTGGCTTCCAAGATGAAGTTTTTGAAGCGCATGAAACCGGTTTTCATACCACCCACATAAAACAGATGGGCGCTGGGTTTGATGGCCTGTGCCCGGATGGTGCCGTTAACGACGGTGAAAGATTCCGGCAGGACGTTGGCCCGCCAGCCGGTCAGATCCCAGGTATTGAACAGGGACTGCCACTCCTCGGCGGCGTGCAGGAATGGTGCTGGCAGCAGCAGGGCGAGCAGTAGAATGCGGCGGAGCATGTGTGGCGGATTGGTTGGTTGCACGTTGGCGGCTTCTCGCCCAAATCGCAAGGATGCCTGCAACTTCCCGCCGCCTCCATGCCTTCACCGAATCGGTCATTCGCGCCATGACGCGCCTCTCGAACCAGCATGGAGCGATCAATCTTTCCCAGGGCTTTCCCGACTTCAATCCGCCGGAGGAACTCCTCGCCGCGCTGGAGCGCGCCACGCGCGGCCCGTTTCATCAGTATGCAGTCACCTGGGGTGCGCCGCGCTTCCGCCAGGCGCTCGCCAAAAAGATCACGCATTTCTCCGGCACCCCTGTCGATCCAGATCAAAACCTCGTTGTCACCTGCGGCAGCACCGAGGCCATGATGTGCGCCATGATGACCTGCTGCGAGCCGGGAGACAAAGTCATCGTCTTTTCCCCCTTCTACGAAAACTACGCCGCAGACGCCATCCTCTCCGGTGCCGAGCCCATCTACGTGCCGCTGCGCCCGCCGCAGTTTGGCTTTGATCCTGATGAACTGGCCCGCGCCTTTGCACAAGGTGCGAAGGCCATCATCGTCTGCAATCCCTCCAACCCCACCGGCAAAGTCTTCACCCGTACTGAGCTTCAGCTAATCCTCGATCTCGCCGAAAAGCACGATGCCTTCGTCATCACCGACGAACCCTACGAGCACATCGTCTATGCCCCGCATGAGCACGTGTACATGCACTCGCTTCCCGGCGCTGCTGAGCGGGTGATCGTCTGCAACTCACTCTCCAAAACGTACTCCATTACCGGCTGGCGTCTCGGCTATGTACAGGCCGCGCCCCACATCATCGCGCAGGCGCGCAAGGTGCATGACTTCCTCACCGTCGGTGCCGCCGCACCGCTCCAAGAGGCCGCCGTCGCCGGACTGGAACTGCCGGACAGCTACTACCACGGCCTGCGCGATCTCTACACCGAGAAGCGCGATGTCTTCCTCAATCACCTCCGCGCCACCGGCCTGCCATTCACCGAACCCCACGGCGCCTACTACGTCCTCATGGACATCTCATCCCTCGGCTTCGCCACCGACACCGAAGCCGCCGAATGGTTCGTGCGTGAAGTCGGCGTCGCCGGCGTCCCGGGCTCCAGCTTCTTCCGCGAACCCGAACACCGCTTCATCCGCTTCCATTACGCGAAGCAGGTGGAAACGTTGAATGCGGCAGGAGAGAAGTTGCTGAGAGTGAAGCACGGGAGGTGACTCTAGCGCCTTTCATGTTGTCATCGGTGGTTAGGCACGGGAAGCTTCTAAAGCGGCAATGATCTCATTCAACACTCGTCTCCGCTCATCAGCTGGTAGGGTGGAACCAAATGCAAGTCTGCCATCATCCTGAATCATCAAAAACTCAATCATCGGCAGGAAGCGACTCAAGTAGGCGAATGTTTGGTGGGATCTGCGAACTGGCTTGGGTGCGCCAGTCTGAAAGCGACTCGGTCTGACAATGATTTGATCATCGGATACGGAGACGTTGTAGCATCCAGCCAGCTCAGAATACATCAAGCCCATCTGACGTGGAAGCAGGTAACTCAGCCCGGCCAGCGGTAAGACGGCAATCAAGGTGCCCAACCAATGATGATGACTTGGGTCCATCAAACCGGCATATAAAACTCCAACAAAAATACCAAGGACTGCCAGCTCAATGAGCATGATGAAGGCGAATAACGATCCGACCAGTGCAGCTCGAAGTGCCCACGACCCATCGTATCGAGGATGTGTTGTGATATTTGCTCTTGTCACGAATGTCGTGTGGAGTTAGCCGAATTAGTTGATAAGAAACCAATCTCTCGTGTACGTTAACGGCATATGGGGCACTCTTTTGTCGAGTGCTAATGAGCTTCCACGTTCACGGGTGTGGATTTTGACGTGCATGTGCGTCGAATGCAACAAAACCGTAGGTGTTCACCCACATTCGCGTCATCATCATCATCTGCTGGTGGCTGGGTCCAGAAACAACTCGTGAATCGGGAAAGGGCGATGATCGCTACAAGTTCGCCGCATACGCCTGCAACTCACGATACTCCACCAAAATCCTCTTCACCGCCGCCACCGTCGCTTTCACCTGCGCGTCCATCGGTGCCAGCGCAGGCGTCTCAAACACAATCTCCAGCGCATGCGGCCTCTGCTCCGGCGGGGCACTGAGGATGCCGAGATAGCCTTCCTTGATGATGCCACGCGAAGCGAGAAACCCATCGATGATAGGCTGCTCATTGCGCGGCAAAAACTCACTCGCCGCCTGCAGCGCAGGTTCCAGCAGATGCTCGCTCAGCAGCGCACCGCTGACGAAGCCGTAGCAGCCGTCGGAGGTGTCATCGGAATGCAGCGAGATGATGCCGTCATAGCGTTCACGGCGCAGCTCGGCTTCCAGATAGACGACTTCAGGCTCGGTGGACCCAAACCAAAACTCACGGTTCAGATCCAGGCCGCTGTGGCTGTGCCGTGTGCCGAGCGTGCGCCCCGTGGGATTGCAGATAGGAAAAAAGTGAAGCTCGTAATCATGCAGTTCCTCCGGCCTCTCAGCGGCCCAGCTGCTTAGCTCATGTGTGGCCAGCGTGCCCGCCTCTTCATCCCCATGAATGCCTGCAAAAATGCCGATCTTGATGCCATGCCCCGTTTTCACGGGCTTGCTGACACTCTTCGTGATGAAGCCGCCTTGTTCTGGAGAATGCATTTCAATCATCAACTCTGCTGGGACAGGGGCACTTACACGTCGAGCGGTTGCCGGTTGGTCTGCAAATGAGATGGGCTGGGCACGCTTTCAAGCTCTCTCTTTCTCGCCTGTTTCCTTCTTAAGGTGGAGATGGCAGATGATCTTTGAGATGGAGGGCGTTAAAAGAATTTGAAAACCCCGCCGCAGGCTGCGTTTCTTTCGTTCTGTTTTTTACCCATCCATGAGACTCCTCTCACTTACCACCCTCCTCGCCGCGCTGGCATGTACCGCCCGCGCTGAACTCAAACTCCCCGCCATCATTGGCGACAACATGGTGCTGCAGCAACAGCAGACCAATCCACTCTGGGGCTGGGATGCTCCCGGCACCGAAGTGACGGTGAAATTTGGAGATCAGACTAAGACCGCTAAGGCCGGTGCCGACGGTAAATGGACAGTGAAACTCGACCCCGTGCCTGCAAACGCGACACCCGCGACAATCTCGATCAAAGGCAGCAGCGCCAAGGAGTTGAAAAACGTGCTCGTCGGCGAAGTGTGGATCTGCTCCGGCCAGTCAAACATGCAGTGGACCGTTGGGTCCAGCTGGGATTCCGATCTGGAGATCGCCACCGCAAAGTATCCCAACATCCGCCTGATCACAGTGCCAAATGTCGGCACGCAGGAGCCGCAGCAGGATTTCAAGGGCGAGTGGAAGGAGTGCTCTCCTGGGACGGTGGGCAGCTTCAGCGCTGTCGGCTTCTTTTATGGCCGCGTGCTGCACAACATGCTCAATGTGCCGGTGGGTCTGATCAACAACGCCTGGGGTGGCAGCGCCTGCGAGGCCTGGGTGAACCGCGCTGAACTCGAAAAAGACCCGCGCTTCAAGCTTCTGATGGACAACACCAAGAAAAACGAGGCATTCCTCGCTTCTCCAGAGGCCAGGACCAAATACGAAACCGATCTCGCCAACTGGAAGAAGCAGGCGGATGAAGCCAAGAAAGCGGGCAAGCCATTCACTGTCCGCGCTCCTGCGGCACCCGAAGGCTGGCTGCGCGGCAATCAGCGCCCGGCCAACATTTACAACGGTGCACTGGTGCCAACCATCGGCTACGGCATCAAAGGGGCCATCTGGTACCAGGGCGAAACCAATACCGGGCGTGCCTATGAATACGCCAGCCTCTTCCCCTTCATGATTCAAAACTGGCGCAATGAGTGGAAGCAGGGAGATTTCCCCTTCTATTGGGTGCAACTGGCGGACTTCATGGCCGAAAAAACTGACGCCGAGCAGGCTACCGCCAGCTCCTGGGCCGAACTCCGCGAGAGCCAGACAAAGACAGAAGGTGCCATCAAAAATGGCGGACAGGCCGTCATCATTGACCTCGGTGAGGCCAATGACATCCATCCAAAGAACAAACGTGATGTGGCCGAGCGTCTGGCCCGCTGGGCTCTGGTGAAGGATTACGGCCTGAAGCTGTCGTATCGCAGCCCCGAGTTCAAATCCGCCGAGTTCGCGGAAGGCAAGGCCACCGTCACGCTCGACACCTTCGGCAGCAGCCTGCGCACGGTCGATATTAGTGAAGTTAAAGGCTTCGTGGTTTGCGGTGAAGACAAAAAGTGGACCTGGGCCGAGGCGAAAATCATCGGCAAAGACAAGGTCGAAGTCAGCGCCAAGAGCGTTGCCAAGCCCGTGGCCGTCCGCTACGCCTGGTCAGACAATCCTGTCTGCAATCTCTACAGCACAGACGGCCTGCCCGTGACGCCGTTCCGCAGCGACGAATTCGAGATGCTCACCAAGCCAAAGCAGTAACCGGCACGCTTCACCCAGCGCGAGGTAGGGCGGCTTGTTCTCAAGCCGCCGCCGAGCGTCTCCAAGCTCGCTTGCCAGAAATCAGTTTCGGAAAACGCCATCACACAAATCACGGAGTCCCCCGGCCTGAAAGCCGGGGGATTCTTATTTTCGGGCCACCGCATTCCATGCGGCACGGAACGGCCAGGCGATCGCGCCAAAGACCGCGCCGGCCAGTCCAGAAATCAATCGTGCAGGCAGGAGCAGCAGGCGCATCACCGGACGCAGCACGGCTTTGACCGCGGCGTTTTTCTCATAAGCCAGGTGAACAAGGATGATGCCGATGATGCCGGCAAATTTAACTGCCTTGGCAATGTGGTAGTGCCCCTCCGCCTCACCGATGAGGCTGAAACCACCGATTGCGACCACCTGTTTGACGCTTTGGTCCCAATAAAGCTCAAGCCCGAGCAGCAGGCCCACGAAGCCCACAAGCAGAAACGCGGTGTGCTCCAGCCAGGGCTGGCGTTCGAGCAGCTTGATGCAGTAGCCAGCCACCAGACGCAGCGTGATGATGCCCAGTGTCACACCAATATAAACCAGCACCTTGCTGTCCCTTGCGAAGGCCACGGCGGCCACGACGTTGTCAAAGCTCAGGCTCAGATCCAGGAAAGCGATCATCGCGATCGTTTTGGCAAAGCTTTGCGGGACCTTCTTGGCTTTGCCATCGCCGTCCTCCCCTTCATCCCCCTGATCCGCAAAATGGGAGCACATCAGCCACACGAGGTAGAGCGAGCCCACCAGCATCAGCCATTGGTTGTCCATGATCAGGCTGGCGGTGAGCAGCGCCACGATGCGAAAGCCATAAGCGCCGGCGTAGCCGATGTTCATCGCCTTCTTCCGCTGCTTCTCATCCAGATGGGATGCCATGGCCGCGATGGCCAGCGCATTGTCCACTGAGAGCAGTCCTTCGATCAGGATCAGGGCGAGCACTACGGGGACGCCATCTTTGACTGTGGTCCAGACGTCCGTGGCGGCGAGAAATTCGAATATCATCAGCCTGTATGATGGCGGACGCATTCCGCCTTTCCAGTACCATTTGGCGGCAAAGAAAAAACACCCCGTTTCGGAATGCGAAACGGGGTGTTGGCAGGATCAACCAGGCAAATAAATCGATTACGAGTAGGAGGACTCCACCCGCTTCGCCACGTCCTTGTAGCCGTAGTCGGCGTTGTAGATTTCCTTGAGCGCCTCAAGACTTGCCGTCTTGTCGCCCATTTTTTCAAGCACGTTGGCCAGCTCGTAGAGCACTTCCTTCTTGGTGGCATCCATGACGAGCAGCTCTTTGGAGGCCTCCAGCAGTGAGGTTTTGGCCAGGTCGTTCATGTTCTTGCGCTCAAAGCAGCGGCCCAGCATGAGGATCGCCTTGATGCGCATGTTGGGGTTCGACTTTGCCTGCTGCAGCTCGGGCAGCGCCTCGCCGTACATTCCTGCACTGAAGTAGGCCTGGCCCAGTTCGTAGCGCAGCGTTTTGTCCGTCGGGTTGCGGTCCACTCGGGTCTTGGCTTCGCTGATGACGACACTGGCGCGCTGGCGGCGGATTTCGGCCAGCTGCGCGCGTTTGTCATCAATGTCGGGCGCATCGGGGTCAGTTTCGATTTCGCGCTCGTATTCCTCGATCTTCTGGTCCTGCACCTTGTCGCGCAGGATTTCCACCTTGCGCTGGAGCGCCACGTCACCGGCGTTCAGAGTTAGGGCGTAATCGTAAAACATCAGTGCCGTCTCGAGCTGGCCGAGGCGCTCATACAGATCCGACATGCGTTTGACGATGACGATGTTCCCCTGGTCGGCGTTGTATTGCTCGATGGTTTCCGCAAGGAACTGCTCCATCTGCTCATTCGTCATTCCCTGGCGGCTGAGCATTTCCAGCTTGGCGGCTTCGCCGGAATCCTTCATCGCATCCTTGAAGTTGGCGGAGCCCCAGCCCTGATTTTTGATGGAGCTTTGTGCCGCGGAGTTCTTTTCCCCCTGCATGGCTTCCATGTCACGCGGGTTGACCTTCAAGATCGCGTTGTAGGTGGCGGAGGCTTTTTCCGGCAGACCGATCGCCATGTAGTGCTGCGCCAGCTTGTGCATGTTCTTGGTGTTCTCAGGATGCCCGCCCCGGATGGTCTCCAGCGCAAACGACGCCAGCTCCGAGAATTGCAGCTTCATCGCCAGATCAAACAGCTGCTCATTCGCGGTGAGGTTGAACGGGTCCTTGCGGAACACATTTTCTTCCATCTCGGCGATCGTCTCCGCCGGATCTTTTTTGGAGCTGGGCTTGAAGCTACCCAGGCCGAAACTGAACTTCTTTCCGCTGCCGGCGATTTCGCCCTCAGCGCTGCGCAGCAGTTTGCGGCCGTCCAGAAATCCTACGTTGGCCGTCACGATGGGCAGCACTTGGTCGATGACATACTCCCAGTTCTTCCGCTCGGCGGAAATGAGGGCTTTTTTCCACAGGGCTTGGTACTTGGGGTCGAGTTCGGCTTCACTAACGATCATATTCTTTGGGGGGGGCTTGAAGGGGTTGAATGGAATGTCGGTGGCGGCTATTTTTTTCCGCCACCAAACCAGGCGGCGATGCCACGCAGTTCTGCTCCCGTTCCTTCAGTCAGACCCTTCATGCTGAATCCGTGCTCAAAGAGCACCATCCAGACAAAAGTGGCGACGAGGAAAGCGAGGGTCCAGAGGACTTTGGATAGAATGCGCATGCCGATTTTCAGTTACTCTATGAAGAAAAGGGGGGAATCGTCCAGCACGGAGTTGTCCAGATGGAAAATGGCAGGCTGCGTCACTCCTTCTCAAACAACAGTCGCAGACTGTTCAAACACACCACAACCGTGCTGCCCTCATGCGTCAATACGCCCAGAGTCAGCGGCACGATGCCAAACAGCGACGCCACCGCCATCACGATCACACTGCCCAGCGAGATGATCAGGTTCTGCTGGATGATGCGCCGCGCACGCTGGCTGATGCGCCGTGCCGAGAGCAGTTTTTCGATTTTGTCCTGCATCAGCACCACGTCGCTCTGCTCCAGCGCCGCGTCACTGCCACGCGCGCCCATCGCCACGGAAACGTAGGCTGCGGCCAGGCTCGGCGCATCGTTCACCCCATCACCGATCATCGCCACCTTGTGTCCGGCCAATGTCAGCTCACGGATGGCGGCCACCTTGTCTTCCGGGTGCAGTCCGGCACGCACTTCAGCGATGCCGAGTTTCTCCCCCACTTCGATCGCCGCCGCACGGCGGTCTCCGGTCAGCATGATCGTGCGTACTCCTTCGGCGGCCAGTTTTTCCAACACGGCCCGGCTGCCGGCCCGGATTTCATCCTTGAGCAGCACTCGCCCCACGATCTGCTCATGCAGTACCCAGACCTCGCTGAAGCCCAGTGGTGCGTCTGGCACCCCGGCCAGCACCTCGCCCAAGGCGCTGTCTTTGACGAGTTCGCGCCTGCCCACGTAGCTCAGGCCAGCCTCCGTGCGCCCACGCAGCCCCTGGCCGGTGATCGATTGAAACTCGGCCAGTTTGTCCACCACGATGCCCTTCGCCTTGGCAAATTGAGTGATCGCACGCGCGATGGGATGGTTCGAATTTGCCTCCAGGCTCGCGGCGATGCGCAGCACATCCTGCTCCCGGCCGGCGGGAAAGCTTTCGATCTTCGTCACCTTCAGTTCGCCCTCCGTAAGCGTCCCAGTTTTGTCCATGGCGATGACATCCACTTCGGCGAGCTTTTCAATCGCAGCACCACCACGGAACAGCACCCCACGCCGCGCGCCCCAGGCAATCGCCGCCAGAATGGCCGAGGGAATCGACAGCACCAGAGCGCACGGGCTCATCACCACCAGCAGCGTCATGGCGCGGTAAAACGAAGATTTCGATCCCGCCACATTTTCAAAAGGCGGAATGCCAAAACCCAGCCACCACACGAAAAACATCAGCGCCACGACGCCGAGCGTGAGGATCGTGTAGCGCGTGCCAAAGCGGTCCGTGAAGCGCTGGCTTGGCGCACGCAGATGCTGCGCAGTCTCGATCAGCGTGATGATTTTCGCCAGCGCGCTCTGCGTGGCCGGGCGGTCCACTCGCACCTCCACCAGACCCCATTGGTTCAAAGTGCCGCCGTAAATCGGCGCACCTGTTTCCTTGGGGATCGGCACCGCCTCGCCGGTCAGCGTCGATTCATCAGCCGCTGTCGAGCCCGAAATGACCGTACCATCCACGGCGAAGAGCTCATCAGGCTTCACCAAGATCACATCCCCCACCTGCAGCGTCTGCACACCACGGTCGGTGGTCGTCCCATCAGGCAGCAGCACATGCGCAAATTTAGGTGCCGCCTTGGTCAGGGCATTGATCTCCCGGTGCGTGCGGAACATCACAAAATGCTCCAGGGCGCCCGAGGTCGAAAACAGAAACAACAGCAGCGCTCCTTCCTCCCACGCGCCAATCGACACCGCACCGGTGGCGACCGCCAGCATCAGGAAATGCACGTCAAGCCGCCGCTCACACAGGTTTTCCCAGGTGTCCTTCGCGGCGTCCCAGCCACCGGAAATCAGCGAGATGGCGAACAAGCTTTTGGGCAGCCAGGAGGGTGCGGAAAAGAATCGCTCGGTGATGTAGCCCGCCAGCAGCGTCACGGCACAAATGCCCGCCTGCAGTGCCAGCACCCGCCACTCATTGTCGCTCTCCTGCTCCATCTCATCCGGTTCCGGCCACGCAAAGTCCCGCCATTTCCAAAACTTGGGTGCCGTCGGGCAGGAGGGTTTTTCCAGCACGAAGGCCCCGTCCGCCTTCTGCTGCACCGCCAGCATGCCGTTGCTCAGTGGCACCTGGCCGCTCTGCTTCAGCCATTTGGCATCCACCGCACGCAGCACCTCGGAGAGCTTCGCTTGCAGCAGTTCTCCATCCACCCGCCCCAGGGTCGCCATTTCGACCCGCTTTGAATCCGGATTCAACCGAATCGATTCAATGGCCGGCTCATCCATCAGGAATTCCGCCAGCGCTGCCATCCAGGTGGACGAGTCGGGAGGTGCTGGCGTGGAATTCGGCATGCGTGTGAAAGTGAATCACTACGAACAAGCAAGCCGCGTGACAACCTGTACTTCTTCGCACATCATCTGCACATGATTCGCAGTCTCATCGCCGGATCGCTGCGCGTGTTTTCCGGTTCCGTCGCCCGCTGGCAGGGCTGTGCGCCGGAATTGGTGCAGCGGGTTTACTTCGCCAATCACACCAGCAATCTCGACGGGCCCGTCCTCTGGGCCTCGCTGCCACCACCGGTGCGTGCAGTCACTCGCATGGTCGGTGCCAAAGACTACTGGTCGGTCGGGCGCGTGCGCCCCTTTCTGGCCTGCCATGTTTTCAATGCCGTGCTCATCGAGCGCAAAAAGCCCACACCGGAGTCGAATCCCTTGGTCGAAATGGTCAATGCGATGGGAGACCGCCACTCGCTCATCCTCTTTCCCGAAGGCGGCCGCCAGACCAGTCCTGAGCCTCAGCCCTTCAAGCCCGGTCTCTTCCACCTCGCCAAGAAACGACCGGATGTGCAGCTCGTTCCCGTGTGGATGGAAAACCTCAACCGCATCCTCCCCAAAGGCGAAATCCTCCCCGTGCCCGTTCTTGGCAGCGTCACTTTTGGCGAACCGATTCGCCTGGAAGAGGACGAATCAAAACTGGATTTCCTCGTGAGGGCACGAGATGCGGTGCTGAAACTGCGGCAATAGTGACTTCCTCAAACACCTAGATTTGCGGCCACTTCTTCTGTTGATGAATTCAAGCTTTGCAGCAGGGGGTAACCTTCGGTAACGAGAAACACAGCAATATTTCGACGATGTTCCGATTGCAGTGTTGTCCCAGCGCTGGGGTGGGCATCTCCGTTTTGAGAATGCCACAGGGAGAAGCGAACAAACCCGTAACGTTCATAGTAGCCAATCGAGTCTTCGACCGCATGGATCTGGACGACGACTGGTGGCCTATTGAGCCTCGCCAGTCGCGAGAGCAGGAGCAACCGACCAACGCCCTTTCTCTGAAACTCGGGATGGATCAAGCCGTAAATCAACGTCACCTGGCTGCCATCTAAAGATGTGCCGCCACAGGCGACGATGCGGCCCTTGTGCTCTACGACCATCATGGAGCCGTCGTCCCTCTTCAGCACTTCCTCAAACTCCTGCGCTACCTCGGCAGGGAAGCGCCCCGGCGCGTTCATTTGGTAAATCTCCAGGCATGCCTGAGTGTCGTCAGGCTTCCAAAGGCGGACTTCATACTCAGTTGGCAGCGGCTTCTCCGTGAGCTTTTGGATGTCGATGTTTGGCAGGGTTATCGGCGGCACCAGCCGCAGACCCACCAGCAGGTTGAACAAATGGGTTTGGGCTTTTGCCACACGTCCCTGTCTCAGGAAACCTTGCTGCAACCATCGGCCCAGGGGTCGTTTGAGAAACAGGTGGTAGACCATCACACCGTAAATGACACCAAGTAAAAGGCGGTCATTCATAGTCCAAAAAGCGGTAGACTCCAGCCAGCTACTTCAGCTCCTTGATTCGCACGTTGCGATACCACACACGCAGCGCTTCGTCTTGAAAGGCGATCTGCCCCACATTCGGACGGTCCGCCATCTTGATGTCATCAAGGCTGGTGTCGATGACCTGCTCGTCATTGAAGACCACCTTCACGCTGCGGCCTTTGACGGTGATGGTGTAGCGATTCCATTCACCGGCGGGTTTCACCATGTTTTTGGAAGGACCGATGCCATGCACGATGCCGCCACAGTCATGGTGACCAGGTTTTTCGAGGCCGTAGGTGTCTAGGATCTGCACTTCGAAACCGGTTTTCACAGGCTCTTTCATGTCACCCACGCGCATGAACACGCCGCTGTTGCCCTTCGCGTTGATCTTGAATTCGAGATCGAGCACGAAGTCACCGTACAGCTTCTCGGTGGCGATGTAGGCATCATATCGCTGCCAGCCCTTCTCGCCCTCACGCGGGTGCAGTGAGACGCTGCCGTCGGCTTCGACGACCCAGTTGCCCGTGGTTTTCCAGCCCGCGAGGTCCTTGCCGTTGAAGAGCGGCACGAAACCAGCCGCATCTCCCGCAGGGCGGAGGTCTTCGGCATGCAGGGACAAAGCGAGGCAGAGGAACGCGAGGAGGGAGGCTGGTTTCATCATGGTGGTCAGCTTCAAACGGTCCTTCTCTGCCCGATAAATCCCCGTTTGACATCCGAGCAACTATTTGGAACATATCAACGTATCCTGATACGTTGATCCGTTCCATTTCACCCTAACCTGAACCCACGACACACACCTCATGTCCGACTTTAAAGTAAAAGACATCGCCCTCGCCGACTTCGGCCGCAAAGAACTCGACATCGCCGAGAGCGAAATGCCCGGCCTCATGGCCACCCGCGAGAAGTACGGCCCCAAGAAGCCTCTCGCTGGCGTCCGCATCACCGGCTCCCTGCACATGACCATCCAGACCGGCGTGCTCATCGAGACGCTCAAGGAACTCGGTGCTGATGTCCGCTGGGCTTCCTGCAACATTTTCTCCACCCAGGACCACGCTGCTGCTGGCATCGCCGCCACCGGCACCCCCGTCTTTGCCTGGAAGGGTGAGACCCTCGAAGAATACTGGTGGTGCACCTGGAAGGCCATCATCTTCCCAGGAGACAAAGGCCCTGAGCTCATCGTCGATGACGGTGGCGACGTCACCCTCCTCATCCACAAGGGTTATGAAATGGAAAACGGCGACAAGTGGGTCGATTCCCCCTCCGACAATCACGAAGTGAAGGTCATCAAGGACCTCCTCAAGGACATCGCCAAGAACCAGCCCGGCATTTTCCACACGATCGTCAAAGATCTGAAGGGCGTCTCCGAAGAGACCACCACCGGCGTGCATCGCCTCTATGAAATGGCCAAGGCCGGCAAGCTGCTCTTCCCTGCCATCAACGTGAACGACAGCGTCACCAAGTCCAAGTTCGACAACCTCTACGGCTGCCGCGAATCCCTCCTCGACGGCATCAAGCGTGCCACCGACGTCATGATCGCCGGCAAAGTCGGAGTCGTGTGCGGCTACGGCGACGTGGGCAAAGGCTGCGCCGCTGCCCTTCGCGGCATGGGCGCCCAGGTCATCGTCACCGAAATCGACCCTGTGTGTGCCCTTCAGGCCGCCATGGAAGGCCATCGCGTCATGCCCATCGAAGACACCCTTGGCTACGGCGACATCTACGTCACCACCACCGGCAACAAGGACATCATCACCCTCGCCCACATGGAGAAGATGAAGGACCAGGCCATCGTCTGCAACATCGGTCACTTCGACAACGAGATCCAGGTGGACAAGCTCAACGCCCGCACGGACGTCAAGCGCCTCAACCTCAAGCCCCAGGTGGACAAGTACACCTTCCCGGCTGGCAACAGCATCTTCATGCTGGCTGAAGGCCGCCTCGTGAACCTCGGCTGCGCCACCGGCCATCCGAGCTTCGTGATGAGCAACAGCTTCACCAACCAGACCCTCGCGCAGATCGAACTCTGGGAAACCAAGGACACCCGCCCCGTCGGCGTCACCGTGCTTCCCAAGAAGCTCGACGAAGAAGTCGCCCGCCTCCACCTCGCCAAGATCGGTGTGAAGCTCACGACCCTCTCCAAGGAACAGGCCGACTACATCGGCGTTCCTGTCGAAGGCCCCTACAAGACCGATCACTACCGCTACTAAGGCGTCCAACGACTTTTCAAAGTCGTTCTCCCAATCACAACCCCAAAACCACGAGGGCGGCCAGCAATGGCCGCTCTTTTTTGTCGTTACGCCTTGTGCCATGAAAACCATTCCGGTCACTCGACTTCACCACCGTATGTGGCTCTGGACGTATGTGCCGGGACAGTAGGAATTAGCTCATTGCCCATCTGGCAATGAGTGCGTTTAGATCACAAGCCGAGCAGTGGGAGATCCACTGCTAAAGGATCCGCCAGCCTTAGCTCTTGCGGCCCGCAGGTGCTGGCTTGGGCTTTTCCTTCTTCGGCTTTTTGACTTCCTTTTTGTGAGCGTTGTTGCCTTTGGCCATAATCGTATGCGTGTTGTTGGGTGCGAGTGGAGTGTGGCTGAGGCGCATGCATCTTGCAAGATGCGGCTGACGACATTTCGAAACATGAAGAAATGACCAATCGATTCGTAGCGGACGTTGCGACAAAATTCTAATCACTACTAAAGATGGATTTATCACCTGTCTGCCCTCTTAATATTCACTAAGGCAGTACGTGATCACACTTGTGCATTGCTTGTTGGAATGACTGGCTGAGAATAAATGCATCGTCTATGACACAATAATCATCCCGCTAGGGCATGCAGACATCTCTCCAACCACAATGCCAAGGCATCCGCCTTGCCAGCAAGATACGTTGCATCATGCCTGAGCGACAACGTCTCCTTGGTGATTTGGGCGTAATTACAGAGGACCTCCCGGAATGATCCCTCAGCGTTGGATGCCACCCTTGTCAGCGTTGTTGCCCCCGTTTGTGGCGCTCGGGGTGCAATGGCTTTGCTGGTCATGGCTGCAGCCGCTGGTGTGGTTCCTGTTCTATCCGGCCGTTTTTTTCAGCTCCTGGATGGGTGGTTTGCGTGCCGGGCTTTGGGCCTCGGCCTTGTCCGTGATTTCCGTGTGGTATTTTTTCATACCACCACAGTTCTCATTCGCCATTCAGGACTACCGCACTCTTCTCTCAGTGGTTTTGTTCATGGTCATGGGGGCGCTGATCGCGGTGGTGCATGAACGTCTGAAGCTGTCCAGCGTGCAGGTGTCTGATGCGTTGACTGCTCTGCGCGCTGCCAATGAGCAGCTGGAGTCCAAGGTTGAGGCACGCACTCAGGAACTGACCGCCAGTCGTGAATCAACCCTTCTCAGCGAGGCGCGCATGACGGGCATCGTGAGCTCGGCGATGGACACGATCATCAGCGTGAACAGCAGTCAGATCATCGTACTGTTCAATGCGGCTGCCGAGGAGATGTTCCGCTGTCCTGCGGCGGAGGCGGTGGGACAACCGCTCGGCCGTTTCATTCCGCAGAGTATTCAATCGCAGAACAGGCCGCAGAGGGGAGACGGTGGTCAGACAAGTCCTGTTGCACCCTCCAAACGCATGCTTGAAACTCTGAGCGGTGTTCGCGCAGATGGCGAAGAGTTCCTGATCGAGGGATCCCTTTCCCAGGTCGAAGTGGCAGGGCAGACGATTTTCACGCTCATTCTCCGCGACATCAGCGAACGTCAAAAGGATGAAAAAGCGACCGCCTTGCTGGCTGCCATCGTCGAATCCTCCGCGGATGCCATTGTCGGCAAGGATTTAAACAGCATCGTGACCAGCTGGAATGCCGGCGCGGAGAGCATGTTTGGTTACCCTGCCAGTGAGATGGTGGGACGTTCGATCACGCAAATCATTCCAACGAACCGGCTGGACGAGGAAAAACTCATCATGGACCGGATCAAGCGTGGTGAACGGGTGGAGCATTTTGAGACCATCCGATCGACCAAGGCGGGCGAGCAGATCGCCGTCTCTGTCACCGTATCACCAATCAGAGATTCCCATGGCCAGGTCATCGGGGCATCCAAGATCGCGCGAAACATCACGGAGCGGCAGCGGGCGCAAAATGAGCTGAGAATCAAGCAGGAGCATTCGCATTCACTCCTGCGTCTGGCTCGCAAACTGGAACAGGCGGAAAGCCTTTTTGGCATTCTGCAGGCAGCAGGGGAAGAACTGGAAGCCACCCTCGGTTTTCATCATGCCTGGTTTTACCTCTTCTCCGATGACCGGCGTTCAATGCGGCTGATGATGGTGACTGGTCGCAACGAGGATGCTGAACTGGCTGAGGAACACAGTGAAGTGGTGTTGATTGAAGGAGATCCGATGCTCCAAGAAATCGCTGCTGCCGAAAGCATCGTGGTGGTGGGTGATGCACGTGTGGACCCAAGGACCAACAAACAGATCGTGGCGAAACTGGGCAGCCGCACCATCGTGAACATGCCGGTTTCCATGTCGGGCAGAAAGCTGGGGGTCCTCGGGGCGGGCACTTTTGGGGATGAAGGGGTGCGTTTGCTCGCTTCGGCCGAGCGCGAGTTTTTCTCCGCACTGTCAAGTCACGTCGCCGTGGTGCTGGACCGTACCCAGGAAATGGAAAGACGCCGCGAGGCCGAGCAGGCCTTGCGGGACAAGGAGGCGCAGCTCCATGTGGCGGACAGGCGCCTGGCCGAGGTGGTGCATGGCATGACGGAGTCTTGTTTTGTGCTGGATGCCGAATGGAATTTTGTGTTCGCCAATGATCGCAGCGAAAAACTGCTCATGCACAGCCGGGAGCAGTTGCTCGGCCGCTCCCTCTGGGATGTGTTTGACAAACTCATCGGCACGCCCTTGGAGGGCTGTTACCGTCAGGTCATGGCAGAGCGCGTGCCGCTTTCCGTTGAAGCATTCTCACCCATTGCCGAACGCTGGCTGGACGTTCGGTTGTTTCCCTCTGGTGACGGCCTTGCTGCCTTTCTGCTGGATGTGCATGAGCGCAAGCTGGCGGAGGAAAAGGTCCGGCAGTTGAACGCGGAACTGGAACAGCGCGTGGTCGAACGCACGGCCCAGCTTGCTGCGGTGAACTCCGAACTCATTCATAGCCGGGCCGAACTCCAGAGCCTCTTCGAATCCTTGCCAGGCCTCTATCTGGTGCTCACGCCTGAATTTAAAATCGTCGCCGTTAGCGATGCCTATTTGCAGGCCACCATGACCCAGCGGGACAAGATCATCGGGCAGGGGCTTTTTGAAGTGTTTCCTGATAATCCAGACGAACCCGGTGCAACAGGCGAACTGAATCTTCGGGCTTCCCTGGGCCGCGTGCTTGAGCAGCGTGTGGCTCATACCATGGCCATCCAGAAATACGACATTCGCAGACCCGATGGCGTGTTTGAAGAGCGCTACTGGAGTCCGATCAACTCTCCCGTGCTCGGGGCGGAGCACCAGGTCCAGTACATCATTCATCGCGTGGAGGACGTGACGGAGTTTATGCTCAGTAAGTCACAGTCCGCCAGCAGGGACGCCGACATAAACACACGCATGGAACTCATGCAGGCGGAGGTCTTCCAGAGTTCACAAAAGGTGCAGGCCGCCAACCAGCAGCTCGAAGCCGCCAACAAAGAGCTGGAATCCTTCTCCTACTCGGTGTCCCACGATCTGCGTGCCCCTCTTCGGGCCATGGATGGCTTCTCCCGTGCGGTGCTGGAGGACTATGCCGCCCAGCTCCCGGCCGATGGTCAGCGCTACTTGCAGGTCATCCGCACCAGCGCTCAGCGCATGGGCAATCTGATCGATGACCTGCTGAGTTTCTCCAGGCTTAGCAGAGCCTCATTGAGCAAGCGAACCGTGGATGTCACAATGCTTGTGAAAGGTGTCCTGGAGGATCTGCACAGTCAGCGTGAAGGCCGCCAGATTGATCTGCGCATCGCTGATCTGCCCAGGTGCGAGGGAGACCCCGCCTTGCTGAAACAGGTGTGGGTCAACCTGCTCTCCAATGCCATCAAGTACACCCAGAAGCGCGAATCCGCAGTGATCGAAATCGGCTGCAAAACAGACGGGCAAGCAAACACCTATTTCGTCCGCGACAACGGCACCGGTTTCGACATGCGCTACGCCCACAAGCTCTTTGGCGTCTTTCAGCGCCTGCACCGTGCGGAGGACTACGACGGCACAGGCGTCGGCCTCGCCATCGTGCAGCGCATCATCCACCGCCATGGCGGCAGGGTCTGGGCCGAAGCCGCCGTGGAACAGGGAGCCACTTTCTATTTCACCCTTGATGGAGACAACCCAATATGAACGATACAAACATTGTCGAAATCCTCCTGGTCGAAGACAGCCTGGAAGATCTGGAACTGACACAACGAGCTCTCCGCAACGCCAAACTGGGCAATCACATCCAGATTGCCCGGGATGGCGCGGAGGCGCTGGACTTCATCTTTTGCGAAGGCCAGCACGCCGAACGCCGGATCGAGGACTCGCCCAAACTGATCCTGCTCGACCTGAAGCTGCCCAAGGTGGACGGCCTGGAGGTGCTGGAGCGCATCAAAAGCGATCCGCGCACCAAACACATTCCCGTCGTCGTCCTCACCTCCTCCAAGGAGCAGGTCGATGTCATCAAGAGTTATCAGCTGGGGGTCAACAGCTACATCGTCAAACCGGTAAACTTCGAGGGCTTCACGGCTGCCGTACAGGAGCTGGGCATGTACTGGCTGCTGACCAATCAACCTCCCAAACTGGACAAATAGCATGAGCCAGCCGTTGCGAGTTCTGATGGCGGAGGACAATCTCGACGACTCCGAAATGGTGCTGCGTGCCTTGCGCCAGGCTGGCTTCGATCCTGTCTGGAGCCGCGTCGAGACCGAGCAGGACTATCTGGACCAGCTGATGCCTGATCTCGACATCATCCTTTCTGACTACGAGATGCCGACTTTCAGCGGGCCGCGTGCTCTGGAGCTGCTGCAGCAGAGCGGCTATGACATTCCTTTCATCATCATCTCGGGTACCATCGGCGAGGATGTGGCGGTGGAGATGATGCGGCTGGGAGCCACCGATTATCTGCTCAAGGACCGCCTTGTCAGGCTCGAGATCTCAGTCAGACAAGCCTTGGTTCAGTGGCAGTTGCGCAGAGAGCGCGCCAAAGCCGCCGAAGCACTTAAGCAAAGCGAACAGGAACTGCGGGAGCTGACGTCGGAGTTGGAAATCGAACGTGCGCATCTGACCGCCGCTCAGTCAGTGGCCAAAATGGGCAGCTGGGACACCGACCTCTCCACGCTGGCCGTGATCTGGTCAGCCGAGACCTGCCGTATCTTTGAAGTCACGCCCGGGCAGTTTCAGCCGACGCACCAGAATTTTTTGGCCTTGGTGCACCCCGAAGACCGCGCAGAGGTCGACCTGGCTTTTCGTCAGTCCTTCGACCAGCAGTCCGTCAACTCGATCGAACACCGGCTCCTCCTGCCCGATGGCCGGATCAAGTTCGTCGAGGAGCAGTGGCAGGTCTTTCATGACAAGCAAGGCAGGGCGCAGCGCGCGCTCGGCACCTGCCGGGACATCTCTGAACGCAAACAAGCAGAGGCCGAGCTGCGCTGGAAGACGGCATTTCTTGAAGCCCAGGTCTGCGCTTCCATTGATGGCATCCTCGTGGTCGACCAGCAGGGGCGCAAGCTCCTGCAAAACCAGCGGTTCGCCGAAATATTCCGCGTCCCTCAGTCTATCGCCGACGATAAGGAAGACAACGGCCTGCTGCAGTGGGTCACCTCGACGGTCGCCCACCCAGAGGCCTTCATTGCGAGAGTCAGGCATCTCTATGCTCATCCGCATGAAATTGGTTGTGATGAGATTGAGCTTAAAGACGGTGCCGTGCTCGACCGCTACTCGTCATCCGTGGTGGGCAACGATGGCCAGTACTATGGCAGAATCTGGGCGTTTCGTGACATCACCGAGCGCAAAAAAGACGCCACAGCTCTTCTGGAATCCAAGCGATTCCTGCAGTCCACGCTCAATGCCCTGACCTCCCATATCGCCATCTTGGATGAGCATGGGACCATCATTGAAGTCAACGCCGCCTGGAACCGCTTCGCCAGCGAAAATGATTTCCGGGTTGCTCACCGTGGGGTGGGTGACAACTATCTAGATCTCTGTGATGCGTCGACCGGCAAATTCTCCGAAGAGGCTTCAGTGGTGGCCGCCGACATTCGTGCGGTCATGGCCGGGCGGCAGGATGAATTCCACCTCGAGTATCCCTGCCACAATGCGCGGGAGCAGCGCTGGTTTGTCGTGCGTGTCACCCAGTTCGGCGGCAAAGGTCCGGTCCGTGTGGTCGTGGCGCATGAAAACATCACCGAGCGCAAATTGGCTGAAGACGCGCTGCGGGAGAGCGAAGTGCGCTTCCGCCAGATTGCCGAAACCATTCAGGAAGTCTTCTGGATCACAGACACCGCCAAGCATCAGGTGCTCTACATCAGTCCAGCCTATGAGCGCATCTGGGGCCGTTCATGTGCCAGCCTGCAAAGCACGCCGCAAAACTGGTCCGATGCGATTCATCCGGATGACAGGCACCGTGTGCTGCACGCCGCAAAAACCCGGCAAACCGACGGCACCTACGATGAAGAGTACCGCGTCATCCGGCCGGACGAATCACTGCGGTGGATACGTGACCGCGCCTTTCCCGTCCGCAATTCTGAAGGCAATGTTTATCGCGTGGTCGGTGTGGCGCAGGACATCACCGAACGCAAACTTTCCAGAGATCAGCTCCGTGAGCAGGCCTCGTTGCTCGACAAGGCGCGTGATGCCATCCTGGTGCGGCATCTCGTGCACGGCATCACCTACTGGAACAAAAGCGCTGAGCTTCTCTATGGCTGGACTGCAGAAGAGGTCAAAGGACGTCAGACGGGTGATCTTCTGTATCGGGATATAGTCGCTTACGAGCAGGCCATTGCCGCCGTGCTTGAAAAGGGGGAATGGTGCGGAGAAATCCAGCAGGTCACCAAATCGGGTGCCACCGTTTTAGTCGAAGCACGCTGGACACTCGTGCGGGATGATTCAGGCCGTCCTCAGTCCGTGCTCGCCATCAACAGCGACATCACTGAGAAAAAGAAAATGGAGCAGCAGTTCCTTCGTGCCCAGCGCATGGAAAGCATCGGCACGCTCGCCGGCGGCATCGCCCACGATCTCAACAACGTGCTCGCTCCGATCCTGATGTCGATTGATCTCCTTCGGATGACCAGCCGCGATGAACGCGCCAGGTCGGTGCTTTCCACCATCGAGACCAGTGCCAGGCGTGGTGCGGACATGGTGAAGCAGATCCTCTCGTTTGCCCGTGGTATGGAAGGCGAACGCATGGTCATCAATGTCCGGCATATCATCCAGGACATGCAGCATCTCGTGCAGGACACCTTCCCGAAGGAGATCGTCTTTCGCGCGGAACTCAACGCAGAGCTGCCCTTGTTTTCAGGCGATCACACCCAGATCCATCAGGTTCTGCTGAACCTGTGCGTCAATGCCCGCGATGCCATGCCCAAGGGCGGCATGCTGATCGTCACCGCCACCAGCCTGGAGGTGGACGATAACTATGCAGGCATGACTCCTGGCTCCATTCCAGGACAATATCTCATGGTCAAAGTGACCGACACCGGCAGCGGCATCCCGCCGGAGGTGGTGGACAAAATATTCGATCCGTTCTTCACCACCAAGGAGCATGGCAAGGGCACGGGGCTTGGACTCTCAACGGTGCTCTCCATTGTTAAAAGCCACGGCGGCTTCCTCAATGTGTACAGCGAGCCCGGCAACGGCACCACCTTCAGCGTCTGTTTTCCTGCCATCGATGCGCCAGAAGGAGAGATTGCGAAGATCCATCAAGATTCTCACCCGCGCGGAAACGGCGAATTAATCCTCATCGTGGATGATGAAGCCGCGGTGCGTGCCATCACCCAGCAGACGCTTGAGAGCTATGGCTACCGCGTGTCAGTCGCGGCAGACGGCACCGAAGCAGTTGCGCTCTATTCGATGCATCGCTCGGATATTGCGGCCGTCGTGACGGACATGATGATGCCGGTCATGGGTGGCCAGGCTACGATCCAGGTGCTCCAGCGGCTCAACCCGGATGTCAAAATCATCGCCGCCAGCGGACTTAACAATGATGGCAGTTCAGCACGGGCCACAGCCATGGGTGTGCGGCACTTTTTGTCCAAGCCCTTCACGGCACAGACCATTCTGACGGCGTTGCATCAGGTTCTCAGCGACCGTGCATAGAGCCTCTCCTCAGGCTTCGCCAGTTTTCCTGCCATCCAGACCCCATACCTGCGCATAATGATGCGCGAGTCGCAGTTTCTGCGCTGCGTTCACCGAGATGACGAAGGGATACAGCGCCGGCTCACCGAGGCTGAACGATATCTCGTTGAGCACGGTGGAGAGGCACATCCAGCGCTGCAACCAGGCAAGAAATTCACCATCCTCAGCAGGGCTTGAAGGCAGCATGGCCGGGAGTGCCCCGGACTCCACGGGCAGCATGACAAGTGGCAGCGCGATGAACTGCACCTGGATGCCCAGGCTCTCACAGGTCTCCAGACCGTCGAGAATTTGCAAATAGTGGGCCCAGGTCTCGGCCCAGTCTTCCCATGGATGTGAGGATGCATAGGCGGTGATGTAGTTCTGCCCCCAGTCCCCGGGCGCACCGTTTTGATAATAGGTGCCCAGCGCCGCTGTGTAGTCGAGCCACTCATCTCCGAAACGTTCACGAAACGCGAGCCGCAGTGGATCATCCCACGCCAGCTCAGACAAATTCCTCTGCCACAGGTAGTGCGCACTTTCATGACGAAAATGCCCCAGCAAGGTGCGGCTGCTTTCACCGAGTTGCTGGCGGTTGAACTGGCGGTAGGTGTCATCCGCCTCTTCAAGATTCACCGTGATCACGCCATTCAGATGGCCTGTGGTCACCGTGGGATTCGACAGCGTGCTCACAATGTCAAAAGCGAGCCCGTTTTTTGCGTCGTCCTTTTTCGAAGGCAGGCTGATCCCCAGGCGCAGCAGCGTGTAGATCAGCCGCCGTTTTGCCATCTCCATGCGCGACCACAGCATGCGGTTACGGTCCGCGCTCAGATCGGGGATCGTTCGGTTCATGCGGCACGCCACGCAGAGCACGGCCGTGGCGCTGGCTGGCAGCAGCCAGTTGCAGACATTGTGCTTCACGCCGTTCTGGCAGCGTTTCATCGTGCTGTCTGGCCGGACGCGCTGCATCGCACCACGTTGCGGATCATAACCCACATCGCTGCTGCACTTCAAACAGCGTGAGCTGCCGAAGAAAAGAATATTGCCGCAGTCACAGGTAAATCGTTGCATGAAGGTCCTGTTTCCTCGACGCAAAACAGGCGCTTGTCATGCGATGGTTCATCCGAACTTCTTCTTTGCAGCGGAAGGAAAAAGCGTTTCAGTCTTGTCTGATTATCTCTCCATGTGAAGATCCTTCCAATCTCGATGGCACTCATGATTTTCTCCCAACGTGTTCTTACTGGATTTCTGCTTGTTTTGTCTTTTCTGACTCCGGCACAGTCAGCCGAAACAATTCCAGCCGGTGAGTCGCCGCCGGCGAAGAAGCAGGTGGTGCCCATCCAGGTGCCGGGCGCTGATCATCGCCTCATGGCATCCCTGCTTCGGCAGCATGTTCAATGGCTGGCGGATAAATTCTTCGAAGCCGTCAGCAAACGGCATGCGGCTGAACCCTGGCTGCCGGAATCCCGGAATTTCATCAGCGAATCCGTCCGTTTTTTCAACTGGCAGGCCACGAGAGATCCGATGACTGACGTTTGGGAGAAGCCCTCCAAGGCATTGCTGCAATCGGCAGAACAACTGGCACCGCTGGATCCGCTGCTGCTTTTGTTGCAGGCAAGTCTTGAACTTCGGTCCCGCCGCCTGAAGTCAGAACGGCTCGAGTATTTTGCTGTCAAGTTCCCGGCCCTGCTCGCAGACGACAATGCTCCTGTCTTGAAACTCATCGCCGCAGCATGGCTGTGGCATGCCACGGAAGACCGGACGATCCCGGAGTCGGTCAAAAAAGTGCGCCAGGAATGCATGGACCGGTTGCCTGAATTGTTTGTGGCCAGTCTGAACGGTGCGCAGACGCCGCAGGACGCAGAAGCCGTGTACATGACCATCCGCCATGGGTATGGGGGCAGCTTTCTCGATGCCCATAGCCAGAAAATGACGCCGTTTCTGCTGCAGGCTGCGGGTCCCGAATGGCTGCGTGAAACATTGCTGGGCCAGGCAGAAATCAAGACAGCGTGGCTGGGGCGTGGGGATCACTGGGCTTTCAACGTCACTGACAAGGGGTGGAAGATTTTCGACGAGCACATGAATCCGGCACGCGACCATTTGCTCAAAGCCTGGAAGGCCAGTCCTGCGGTCCCATGGGCCGCCACCATGATGATCACCTGCACCATGGCGGGCTATGGTGAGGAAGGCTGTGATGAACGCCTGTGGTTTGACCGTGCCATTGCCGCTGTTTTCGATTTTGATGACGCCTATGATACTTTAGTCTACGCTTATCTCCCGCGCTGGGGCGGCAGCCATGAGCAGATGCTGGCCTTCGGTGCCGCATGTGCGGCCACCGGGCGTTACGACACCCGTGTCCCTTCGCGGCTCTTCAAAATCATCAAGGATGTTGCGAAAGAACTGCCGGACCGCAGCGCGGTGTATCAGGATCCGGAACTTTGCCGCCAGATCGTCAAGCTTCAGCAGGCCATGCTGCAGAATGCCAAAACCGAGAGCGAAATTCACTACTATCGCTCGTTCCTGGTGGCGAATGCCTTCCTCGCCCGCGATTACGCCACAGCCCATGAACAGCTCGCACTGCTCAAGAAGCCCATTTATTGGGAGGCCGATTCACGCCTCAAGGAATTCGGTCAGTTATCCTTCCTATGGGGCGGCATGCTCGAAGTGCAGGACGTCCCCGAATCCTTCGCCACACTGCAAAAAGCCGAGGAGGCCTACCGTGCGCATCGTCTTCCAGAAGCACGCTCCATGTATCAGGAATTGGTGAACTCTCCCACACTCGCCGAACGCAAGAAGATGCTCAAACTGGCGCGCATCCGGCTGGCTGCTATTGACGTTGAACTGCGGCTCGCCACCGGAGAGTGGGTGCGGCTGGCCGACAATGAGCGCAAGCTGCTCTGGCAGCCGGACTGGGGCAACGGCTGGTGGAATTATGCGGAGGGAGAGCTGAGTTATCGCGCAGACAAGGCTGGCGAACTTGGCCGCATCATCATGAACGCACGCATCGGTCGTGAATTCGAAGTGCGTGCCCGGCTCGACAATTCCGCAGAACTCACGCATCCTCAATTTGGCGTCGTGGTGGGCCATTTCTGGGGCTGTGGCACGTACGCCACCGCCGTTTGCGGGCAGACGGCTCCCGATCCAAAATCAACGGGAGCAGCACTCGTTGAGCGTGCCTATGACGTGCGTAAAGACCAGCAGCCGTTTCCTGCCACTCTCAAACACGACTCCAGCATCCGCCTTCAGGTCGTCAAAGACACGCTCACACTCTGGGTGGATGACCAAAAGGTCATCGACACCATCAGCATTCCCTCGGTGTTCAGCCTGCCTGAAATGTGGACGCAGGTCGACCCCTCGCGGTGTCTCTTCGGCTTTGGTTCAAACTACTTTCCCAAAGGCGAATCCTGGATCAAAGGCATCGAATTCCGTCGGCTGGATGTGAAGTAATCGGTTATAGCGAATCGCAAGATTCATTACCGCATCGAGCCGACGAAACAGCCGGGAACGCCTCCCCTCTGGAGTGCGGTCGCGCAGCGAGGAACGAGCGGAGCTACCGCTTTCGCAGGCAGGGTCTGCTCACGCATATCTCAAGCCCTTCAAAATCGCCAGCCACCGCACTCGTAATTATTCGCTGTCACTCTGCCCTTTGGGTTAGAGCGTTTTAAATAATTACGTGCCCGCTGAATCAAAGGCAGCCAAAGCGGTTCCCCCTCTCTCCGCCCTAGGGACACGACGACACCGAATCCTTTTCTTCGGGGAGAGGGCCGGGGAGAGGGGATTGGCTTTGTGCCCGGACGATGGCATGAATCAAAAGGGTTATAAAATAATTTAAGACGCTCAGGTCTGCCGCCGTCTATTGGCGCTTTGGTCGGGCTCCCAAGACGCCTCGCGATTACCACATTTCGAGGATGACGCGCTTTCCACGCCTCATTTATGCCAGATGGTATGCGCCACAGCCTTCCCTTTGAGGGGCGCACGCGCGTCCTTCGCTTTTGGATTCATCGCCGTGATGCTGTTGAGGAAAGTGATCGTGACATTACCCCCGCTAAACTCACAGGTCACGCGGTCGCTGTGCGGAGTCTCATAATAACGCCACTGCATCACCAGCGTTCGCTCATCCGTCCACGCCGCACTCGCAGCGATCTTGGTGGGCACCGGTTGCTTCGGCATGCCCCCTGAAATGAGACGCGGTGGCGTGCCGGGCAAGGTGGCTTCTCTTCGCTCCCAGGATTCCATACCGCAGTTGATCGTTTGATCGTCAGCGCTGAAAATGCAAGATCCGTCACTGCCACGAAAAACAAACGAGACCATCTTGATGCCAAGATTGTTGGCTTCGAGTTGGAATCTCGCGCCACTGGCTACGCCGGTGCCTATTACAAAGGGTGTATCGCCGTTGGTCGCAGGCGCTGTCTTGCAGCCTTGCTGCGGCGCAAGTGTCAGCCTCCTGAGCTTGCTCAAATCAGCCACCTTCGGTTCTTTGGCATCGATCGCAGGCAGCAGGTGCTTCCACACCAGATCAAGCTGCCCTTGCATGTTCTTGTTCTCACTCGTCATCACGATCACCGCATCCTGCTCAGGCAGCACAATCGTGAACTGACCAAACGCCCCATCGCCACGGAAGCCGGTGCCCTGGCAGCGCCAGAACTGGTAGCCATAGCCCTGCATCCAGTCGTTCTTTGCCTTGGGTCGGTCCGGCTTGTCGCCACCCGGCTGCTGAATGTGGAAACGCGTGGCCTCTTCAACCCACGCGGCAGGCAGCAGCTGCTCGCCGTTCCACTTGCCTTTTTGCAGCAGAAACTGGCCAAACTTCGCCATGCCCTCCGTCTGAATGCTCAATCCCCAGCCTCCCGTGTTGATCCCATGCGGGCAGGTTTCCCACTTCATGCCTTGGATGCCCAGCGGCGCAAACAATCGCGGCGTGAGGTAGTCGAGCACCGTCTGATGCGTGAGCCGCTGCACGATGGCAGAGCACATGTACGTGGCGGCGCTGTTGTACATGAACTGCGTGCCCGGCTTGTGGGCGATGTTCTGCGCCAGAAACGTCCGCGCCCAGTTCTCCTCTTTCACCATCACTCCCGTCGGCTCTTTTTCATTGCCGGTGGACATCGTCAGCAGATCCTTCACACGCATCGCCGCGAGATTGTCACTGACCTTTTCCGGCAGGTCATCGGGGAAAAACGAGACCACCTTGTCCTCCACGCTCAGCTTGCCTTCAGCCACTGCGAATCCGACCGCCGTGGAGGTGAAGCTTTTGCTCATCGAGTACATCGTGTGGACAAATTCAGGCCCATACGGTTTCCACCAGCCTTCCGCGATCACCTTGCCATGCCGCAGCATCATCAAACTGTGCAGTTCAAACTTCTCGCGCTCGATGGCATCAAGAAAATCCAGGATGCCGGCGGCAGCCACATCCTCTGCCTCCGGTATGCTGCGCGCGAGGCTCGTTGCCGTCGCCTCCGCGAAAGCCTGTGGAATCCAGAGGCTGAACGGAGCGAGGCTGACGTGTTTGAGGAAAGAGCGGCGTGAGGTGGTCATAAAAGAGATTACAAGGATGCGTGCGAATATGACAAGCATGAATGGTGCTCAGTTAAAGCCGTGCTTCGTGCTCTTTGACACCTTTCGGCGTATCGTTCACTGCGCCCTGAAATTCATTGTCTTCCTGACGTTATCTTCCACCACTTCGCTCCGCCATACTCCAGCTCCAACGGAGCTGCGTAATACAGCCCAGGGATGCCGAGCCTTGGCGAGTGCTTCCCTGGGTCAGCAGCATCCGATCGGCAAGCAAATCCAGAACCCCGTCACACAATGTGACCACCAGCAGCGTCTGCAATGAGCTCCGCCGCTCTCTCAGAGCGTGCCGCCAGCTCCAAATTTCACGACCAAGGCCCCTTGACCAAGTGCCATTCATGACAAGCACTCCTCAAGCCGACGGCTTCACCGCCTCCACTTTCACCCCGCTCATCGGATATCGGGTGACCGCATCCCAGGCGAGCTGTTGCAGCAGCGCATTGAGCTCCGCTGCCTGCGGCGCATCTTTCAATGCCGCTGGCACAGGCAGGCCAACGGGGCTGCGCTGATGGATCGCGGCGAAGTGGCAGTAAGTCACCAGCACAGACAGCGGCGGCATCGGGTGGCCAAGGTCGTCCTTGAACAATTCCGCCTGCCTGGTGATGCCCGGTGCCTTGCCTTCGATGACTCGCTCGCGCAGCGCAAAGACCGCATCTCCCACAGGAACAATATGGACAGCTTTCTTGCCCGCCGCCGTGTTGAGCGCATTTACCTGCGCTTCAAGCTGCTTGTTCCACTGCTCGCGCTGGAGTTCCTGCAGCTTGCGCAGGCTCTCCACCGTGGCCTCATTGCGCATGGCATTATGAAATTCGCCCGTCAGGTTCCCATCCCGCGCCGGCCATGACGCATGCACCATGCACTCGCAGCTTCGGATTCTTCTCCAAACCGAGTTTGGTGAAGTTGTCGATGCCTTCATCCGGCAGCAGCATGTGGGGCGAGAGCGTGAGCACGTCCACGCTCCCTTCGCGCAGCACTGTCTTCGCCAGATTTTTATCATCCGCCACCTCCCAGTGCTGCAGCGTGCGCGAGCCGCCGATCATCTGCCTCCCGGCATCCTGATACCCGATGCCCGCCGCCTCGGTCATCTTCGGCAGCATCGTCGCGGTGAAAATCATGAAGCTGTGCGCGCAGACAAACACCCGCGGCCCTGGAGGCAAACCCATCGACGTAGGCGTCGTGAACTCGCCGGGCTTGCTGGTGCTGACTCCGCCCGGTTTGGACTTGCTGGCCAGCAGCACCTTCAGCTCCGGGTGCGCTTCCAGGTACTTCAGCGCCTCATCCACCGAGAGCGTTCCATTCTTGTCCGTATCCGCGTCAGGGTAGAGCTTCAGCGCCTGCGCCAGCCTCGCCTCAAGGCCGCCTTTTTTCGTGGCCACCTGCCCGGCCAGCCAGGTGGCCCCCGCGATAAAGGTGATGACGAGCAGAATGCGGGTGGTGGTTTTCATGGCGAGAGCAGGTGGCGATTAGGTCATGGCAGCCTCTGGATTATATCAAGGACTCATTTGAAAACGACACCCCGGACATGCTTCCGGATCTCGATGTGCGCATCTTCGGCGCTGAGACATTTTTTGCCCGCGACGACTAAGTTGTCGATGATCGCGTTGTCGATTTCATGTTCGGCATCCAGACCTTGCAGACGTGACGGCTTTTCGGCCGCATGCTCAAAAAAATTGTCCTTGAGGAGCACCTCCTGCATCCGCCCTTTTCCCTCTTCATCCTGGACTTTGATCTCAATGTTCATGCGTTTGGTGTCGCCACCGATGAACTCGAAATGATTGCCCACCCAGCGCGAGTCCGTGATCTCCGCACCGGAGTAGTCATAGACGACGATGCCTCGGTCCGCATGCACGACCGCGTTGTTCTCAAAGCGCACGTTGCTCAGCTTCTTCTCATAAACTTCGCTGCCGATCTTGAGCGCTGACTTCACCGACCAGCAGACATTGTCTCGAAACACGATGTCCGTCATGTCGCGCCGCGATCCATGGCGCAGTTTAACGGCGATGGTGTCGTCGTTGCTGCTGATGAAGCATTTTTCAATCAAGACATGTGAGGAGTTGTCGGGATCGAAGCCGTCCGTGTTCGCCTCCCACGGAAAGGTGGGATCATCGTAGATGGTGTTGGAGATGAGTTTGACGCCTGAGAAGCGCAGGTTGTCCGACTCAATGAGATGCACGCCCCAGGTGCCTGAATCACGCAGGATCACATCTTCGACGACGATGTTTCGGGCTCGCAGAGAGCGGATCAGTTTGCTCCTGCTGGCCGAGGCGTTTTTACCGGACAGCCGCAAAGCCCGTCCCTGACCGTCGATCACGCCGCGTCCCTGAATCCGCACGTTTTCACAGTCCATGAAATGGATGAGCTGCGTGCCCAGCTCGCCCGCCGGGTGATCGGCCAGGCTGCCGGTGCCTTTGAGAACGGCTCCCGCGGCCAGATGCAGTGTGAGGTGGCTCTTCATCCGCAGCTCCCCCGTGCGGTAGATGCCCGGCGGCACGAGCAGCACCCCTTTCTTTGCCGCCACTTCGTCAATCGCATGTTGGATGGCTGCCGTCTGCACGGCATCAGTTGAACTCTTCACCCCGTATTGTGTGAGATCAAACACACCACTTTGAGGCAGCGCTGCTTCTGGGGCATCGGCAAACAGAAAGAAGCGCGGCAGCTTGTTCACCTGAATGTGCAGCAGTCGTGGCTGCGGCAGCTCAAATGACAGCGTTTTGCCCTCCACCTTGGCCTGGATGCCATCTCGATGCGGACTGACATCGAAGGTCGCGATGGCCTCCCGCGCCGTGATTTCCACTTTCACCCTGCCGGTAAAGGCAAAGTGGGCATAGCCAACATTCATCGCCGTGCCGCAGGCTGCCACCGGTGTGCCGTTCACCTTCACCGTGTAGTCGGCATTCGGCGCATCATCAGGCACCAGGGGATAAGGCGTCACGGACTGAAGTGGCATGGCACCTGCGGAGATCACTGCTCCAAGGATGAGTAAAGTAGTGAAGATGGAATTCATAAGTGGCGGAGAACTGCTTCACGGTCTCGAAGCTTTGATTTTATCACCTTTCAAAGATGCCCTGCCAAGGTTCCGAACGTTTGCTTCTGCCGGCAAGTAATGGAAATTTTGTCCTTGGAAAAACCTTTGCTTCACGGCAGCCCTTGCCATTCTGCGCGCTTCCATCCCGCATGCACCCGGACATCTCCCCCATCGCCGACGACCTCAGAATTGCGCCTGAACATCTCATTCTGCACGGCCGCCACATGGCCAAGGTCAGTCTCAAGGCCCTGCACGACAAACCGCAGCGTGGGAAACTGATCCTCGTCTCCGCCATCACACCCACACCTGCAGGCGAGGGCAAAACAACCGTTTCCATCGGCCTCTCACAGGGCTTGAAAAAGATCGGACAAAGCGTGGCCCTTGCCCTGCGTCAGCCTTCCATGGGCCCTGTATTCGGCCGCAAAGGCGGCGCCACTGGCGGCGGCAAAAGCACCGTGCTGCCCGCTCACTCGATCAATTTGCACTTCACCGGCGACTTCCATGCCATCACCTGCGCGCACAACCTGCTCTCCGCCGTGATCGACAATCAGCTCTTTCTCGGCGAAGCGCGGCTCACACCCGAGCGCGTGCTGTGGAAGCGTGTCATGGACATGAACGACCGTGCGCTGCGCAGCGTGCGCACCGCCGTTGGCAAGCCAACGGAGCGCTCCACGGGCTTCGACATCACCGCCGCCTCCGAGATCATGGCCATCATGTGCCTCGCGGAGTCGCTGCCTGATTTACGCCATCGTCTCGAACGCATCGTCGTCGGCTTCACCGCCGAGGGCGAGCCGGTGTTCGCCAAGGAATTTCGCGTCACGGGCGCCCTGATGGCCCTGCTGCGTGAGGCGCTGCCGCCCAATCTCGTGCAAAGCGTCGAAGGCGTGCCCGCCTTCCTGCACGGCGGCCCCTTTGCCAACATCGCCCATGGCTGCAATTCCGTGCTGGCCACCCGCATGGCCCTCGCCCATGCCGACTACGCCGTCACAGAGGCCGGCTTCGCCTTCGATCTCGGCGGTGAAAAATTCATGCACATCAAGTGCCGGCAGAGCGGCCTCGCGCCTGCGGCCATTGTCATCGTGGCCACCGTGCGCGCGCTCAAGATGCATGGCGGCGTTCCCTTGGATCAGCTCACGCAGACCGACACCGCCGCCCTGAGCCGGGGGCTGGAAAATCTGGCCGCGCATCTCGACAGCGCCGCCCAGTTTCAGCGCCCCGTCATCGTGGCCATCAATCAGTTCACCAACGACCACCCCGACGAGCTCGCCCTCGTGCATGAGTTCTGCCAGTCACGCGGTGTTCCCAGTGCCACGGCCAATGTCTTTGGGGAAGGGGGCGCTGGCGCGGTCGAGCTCGCCGAAAAAGTGCTCGCAGCCATGGAGCAGGAGGCCCCGCCGCTGCCGTTCCTCTACCAGCCTGACGACAGCGTCGAATCAAAACTCACCGCCATCGTCACAAAGATCTACGGCGCCGATGGCGTGCAGCTCACCGAGGAAGCACGGGCCAAGCTGGCTCTGTTTGCCCGCAGCGGTTTCGACAAACTGCCTCTCTGCATGGCCAAGACGCAGGACTCCCTCTCCGACGACGCGAAAAAGCGCGGACGTCCGCGCGGCTTCACCATCACCGTGCGCGATTTCGAAATCGCCAACGGCGCCGGCTTCCTCGTCGCCCTGACCGGCACCATGATGCGCATGCCCGCTTTGCCGAAGGTGCCCGCCGCAGAGCGCATCCAGGTCACGGATGACGGCATCATGAGCGGCATCTAGCGAGGTGTTGCCGTCCTAGGGCGCACGCTCTAGCTTGCCCCGCGCATGATTTTGGCCCGCACGCTCATCCTTGGTTTTCCGTTGCTCGTTGCAGCGGTGGCTGCGTGGGCGGTGCGTGAGTCCAGACACAGCCGCACAGATCGCAGCGAAGGCGTGGTCGTCATGCTGTCGCAGAGTGCGCCGGTTCTGAACCCTTTCATGCCGGCCACGGAGGTCGAGCAGGAGATCACGGAGCTGGTGCATGAACCGCTCATCAGGCTGGGGGCCGATGGCACGCTGCAGCCCGGGCTGGCGGAGTTTTGGCGCTGGACGCAGGACGTCACCTGCTGGTTTGCCGATGAAGCCACCGCCCGGCGGGCGCAGGAGCTGCTCCAGGCCCAGATCGGTGAAAAAAACCTCTGGGCCGAGTGGCATCTCAGTTCGGTGCGGGTCTTGGAAAACCGTCTGCTGCTGAGTTTTGCCGAGCCCAACGCCGCAGGTGTACGGCAGGCCTTTGAACTCGTCTCTGGGTTGGATCTCAAGCCCGTCGTGTTCTGGCGCATCGAAAGCCGTAAACCGCTGCGCCAGTCGTGGGACAGGTTCATGGCGGGTTCCTCGCAGGCCGGTCAGATTCAGCGCGTGTGGTTCGATGGGCCAAACGCCTGCGAGGTTGTGCTCACAGGGGATTCTCACCGTCTGCTGGAAGACATGCATCGTTTCCTCGACATTGGCATGGATGAACCCGCCGCCATCAATCCTCTGGCTGAAGTCGGCGCATTGAGCGAGCCCGTGCTCGATCTCGACATCCGGCCCGGCCAGCGCTGGCACAATGGGACGCCTGCGACCGCCGAAGACGCCAAGGCCACGCTCGAATTTCTGCGTGGCAACGACTGGCCGCTGCCGAATCGTGAGGCACTGAGCAACATTCAGACACTGGAGTCACAGAACAATGGCTCCCGCCTGCATGTGTCCTTCCGTCGGCGTCAGGGCACGGCGCTCTGCGTCTTCGTCAATCTGCCGATGCTGCCCGCTGAATGGCTGCGCGCTCATCCGTCCGTGAACGAGTCTGATTTCACTCACCATTCACCACCGGGGGCTGGGACGCACCGCATCACCTTGCGCGACACCCGTTCTCTGATCCTCGAGCCATTGCAGAAGGACAAGGCGATGCCGGGTTTCTTGTTCAACTTCTCCGCCTCGCCGTTGATGACGCAGATTGGCATGCGCACCCGTGTCGTGGATCTGGTCTGGCCCGCGGCTGACCGCACGCATTTGGAGCAGCTCCGCTTCACCCCGCCGAGGCAGCGTCTCGTCGTGCTTTGGAACACCCGGCACGATATCCTGAAAAATGAGCGCTGCCGCGAGGCGCTCGCACTGGCCACTGACAGGGAGGAGCTCATCCGTGCGCTGCCTGGGCGGCTGGGCCATGCAGATTCCAGCCTGTTCGCTCCAGGCCTCTGGTTCAGTACCCGGGCGCCCAAGCCGTCGTTTCAATTGGAGCAGGCGCGTCAGATCCTCACCAGCGCGGGCTGGTCGCGTGATGACAAAGGGACTGCACGCAGTCAGGAGCGTCCGTTTCAGTTCACACTGCTCGTGCCAGGGGGCGACGTGCTGCACACACGCACGGCAGACCTCCTCGTGGCTCAGTGGCGTCAGCTTGGTGCAGAGGTGAAAATTGAGCATGTGCCTGACGCCATAGCTCTCTCTCAACGTCTTCACGAGCACCGCTTTGACGCCGTGCTGCTTGACCAGCGCTTTGAGGTCTCCTGGGACCAGCTTCCTTGGTGGCACTCGGAGCAGGCCAAATCGGGGGGCAGCAATTTCTGCGGCATCATGGATCCTCAGACCGATCTCATTCTCGAAGCTCTGGCTGCGGAATATGATCCTGAGCAGGTGCCAAAACGAGTGCGGGAGCTGGAGTCCCGGCTGCTGCCCATGCATCCCTTGCTTGCCTTGTTCACCACGCATGACGAAGCTTCGGCCATGCCGACCCTGCATGAGCAGGGGGCCACGGGCGGCCCGGTTTCCGCCTGGACACTGCAAGCCCTGGCTGTCCCGCCAAAGCGCCCGCCGCCCGCTCCGGCCCTCAAACTCCAGCTCCGTTCCCGTGATGATGCACCGGAAGACCGGCCGTCGAAAAGGCCGGTCTCCCCCATCATCAAACTTCACCTGCGCCTTCCGGAATGATGAGCCTGCAGCCCTTCTCATTGCCGCCTCGGTGGCTGCCATTGCGCCTGCTGCTCGGTGGCATGGCCGCCGCACTCGTTCTGCTGCTCTTTCGGCATCACGATTGGAATGTGCAGGCTCCCGTTCCGGGCTTCTGGTTCCGCTGTGGTTCCAGCCTGCTCCTGCTCGCCTTGGGGCTGCTGCTGGCGTTGTGCATGGGCGTCATCGTGGGTCTGTGCGCCCGGCGTATGGGTCTGCGGATAGAGCGGTTCATCGCGTTGCTGGGGCGTGCCCTTGCCTGTGTGCCGGCGGTGGTTCTCGCCTGGGGCTTCATTGGCGGCTGGATTGGTCGGCTTGGCTGGCCCGTGGAATCGCTCATGCCCGCCCAGTTTCCGGACAGCCAGATCTCCTGGCAGGTCCTGCTTGCGCATTGGGTTTGGGAGTTTTTGGCCCCCGCTCTCATTCTGGCCCTTCCGCTGAGTGGCGAAATGATTCACGCGGTCATTGAGGATGGCAGGGCGGTTTTGGATCTCGATTTCTCCCTGCGCGCACGTGGCGTACCCCTTGGGTCACGGCTTTGGCGTCATCATCTCAGCCAGCTCTTGCCACACCTGCGGGTGCGCCTGCAGTCGCTCTCTCTCATTGCGCCGGTTTACCTCATCATCATCGAAGACGCGCTGCATTTCATGGGCTGGGGAGACTGGATGGCGCAGAGCCTCCGTGCCGGTGAGGCCTCAGGCATCGCCCTCGGATTCGCCACCGGCGGAGCCATGCTGGCGCTTGTGTGCGCGTGTCTGCAAATGCTGCCGGGCAGGCTGAAATCCGCCGGTGGTTTCGTTGCCACGCTGGCATGGCAGCCATGGCTGCTCTGGGCGCTTGGCATGCTTGCACTGCTCCCCGCTTCATCGCTGCTGTGGCTCATTCTTTGGACTGCCGTTCTCTTGTCAGGAAGTGCTGGCTGGCATCAAGCCTGGAATCAAATCGAGTCAGAGCTTCCCTTGGATGCCGCCCGCGTGTGCGGCGCTTCGGAGTCGATGATCTGGCGCGATCACATCTCGGCCGTGCTCTTCCGCATGCTCGCCGCCTGGATCTGCAGTGTGTTTGCCCAGACACTGCTCTGCATTGCCGCCGCCTGTGCGCTGCTGCCCCGCCTCATCGATGAATTGAACGGACCACTCGCCAAACTTTACCGGCCGCTGGCCATTGCCTCAGCCCAGGATGCCGCGCAGACCCTGGCGGATCCCACCACGCTGCTGCAGTCTGGCGCCGGCATTGCGCTTGCCGCCTTGTGTTTGATCCAAGTCAGCCGCATCGTACAACCTCGACTCTCCTGAGCCTCATGTCCGCCGAAGCCACCGCCCCCAAAGATGCCCCGCTGCTTTGCATCCGCGATCTGCAGATCGAATTCAGCCGCCACGATGCCTCGCCCGTGAAAGCCGTCAAAGGCATCAGCCTCGAACTCAAGCGCGGGGAGTCCATCGCCCTCGTCGGTGAAAGCGGCAGTGGCAAAAGCGCCACCGCACTCTCCTTTGCCCGCCTTCTGCCAGAGCCCCCCGCCAGCATCACCGCCCGTCAGATGACGCTGAACGGTCATGAGATTCTTGAAATGAACGAGCGCGAGCTCCGCGCCATCCGTGGCAAGGAGATCGCCTACATCTTCCAGGAGCCCACCACCTCGCTCAATCCCGTGCTCACCATCCGCACCCAGATTGCCGAAGCACTCGCCCTCCATCGCCCCGATGTCAGCAAGGCCGGTCGCGATGACGAAATCGTCAAGTGGCTCGACAAAGTCGGCATCGTCGATTCACGCAAGCGCCTCCACGCCTACGCACACGAGCTCAGCGGCGGCATGCAGCAGCGCGTCATGATCGCCATGGCCCTCTGCACCCAGCCCAAGCTCCTCATCGCCGATGAGCCCACCACCGCGCTCGACGTCACCATTCAAAAACAGATCATGGACCTGCTCGCCCAGCTCCGCCGTGATCTCGACATGTCCATCATCCTCATCACCCACAATCTCGGCATCATCCGCAGCGTCGTGGACCGCGTCGCCGTCATGTTCCGTGGCGAGATCGTCGAAACCGGCCCCGTCGATGAAGTCCTGCGCAACCCGCAGCACCCCTACACCAAGGCCCTCCTCGCCTGCGTCCCCCGCATGGGCCCCAAACAGCCCCGCTTGAAGGCCATCGACTACTCCGTGCTCGACGCATAATCGCCATTGCTGACTGCAACGAGAAGACCTCCAGAGGCACGCCTTTGATCACGCTGCTGTTTTCTTGGCTGCTATGAAATAGAGTGTTTCAGTTCGCTGCTGGCAATACATTCAATCCTTCTGCCGCCGCGATTTCGCGCTGCAAGGCATCAAAGCTCAGGAACACACTGGCTTGCCATTTCAGCGCCGTGGCGATGTGAAGCAGGTCAAAGGAACGTGCACCTCGCTGCATCGTATGCCGTTCGCTCAAACGTTCTACCTCGGTGACTATGTCTGCCAAATTCACGCCCGCTTCGATGACAACGCCTGATTCCAGATCGTTCTCAAATTGAGCCAGCATGGCGATGCCCTCTGTCTCCAAATAGCCTTTTCTGGCATCACGGGAGCGCAGGAACACTTGGAACCTTACGGCTTGCCGGAATTCATAGGCCAGCAACGAGGAAATAACTATCGGAGCACCGATCTCCTCCAGCGTGGCGATGGCCTTTTCAGAATGGCTTTGCTGCCGGTACAGCGAGCAAAGATAAGACGTGTCCGCGCAGTGCATCAGCCGTGACAGTGTTCAAGCTCAACCTCCCGCATCTCTTTCACCTCCGCATCGCTGAACACGCGACTGCCCCATGTCTGCCGGAGGCGGGCGCGGAAGTCCGGCAATGGGACTCCATGCGCTTTCTCCACGGCCGGAATGATAACTCCCAGCTTTTTCCCACCCTTCGACAAAAAAACCATCTCACCGGCGGCCAGCAGGCTTTCGATGCGCGTTGTTTCGTCGAGTGTGAGGGTGGACATAACTCAAGAAGATAGTCGTTTACCCATGGCTAGGCAAGCCCTGCCATGACGCGGTTTGGAAAGACTGGACAAAGGCCGCCACCCCTCAAGTCAGTCAAGGATGGCTGCCCTGCTGGACGCATAATCGCCATTGCAGTCCACCTTAAAACCATGCTAGCCTCTCAAAATGAAAGCCTTGCTCATCCTCTTTGCGATGGCGGCGCCACTGAGCGCACAGGTTGTCCTGCCGGCCACTGGCAGCAAGTTTAACACCCGCACCATCAACGGCAGCGGGGGCACCAGTGGTGTCAGTGTCAACAGCACCACCAAGCCCGCGCCGTCCACCAAGACCAGGCTGACCTCCTACTTCATCCTCGGAGAGCCCCGCCAGTGGAAGAGCACGGATGGCAAATCCCTGCTCGGCACCATCATCATTTTCGAGGATGCCGTGCTCGAGTTCGACGCCGCCAATCCCGCCGCCGCTCGTGAAGCCGTCCAAAAAGCTCCGCCTCCCAAGATGCCCGCCAAGCCCACTCTCATCCGCGAGGGCAAGGTTCGCCTGCTGGTAAACAAAAACCCCGTCGAAGTACCGCTTGAACGTCTGAGCGATGAGGATCGCAAGTACGTCGAGGATTTGAACGCCAGACTGCCCAAGTGATCTCATTCAAAGTCAGCCTCCATTCAAACCAAGCTCCCACCCATGAAACCAGCACACACCGTCGCCCTCCTCCTTGTTACGGCTTTGTTGCCGGCCTGCAGCGTTTTGACCGACAAATCCCCGCCCAAAACCGAGCGTGAAATGGAGGAGGAGGCCCGCCGCACTCATACCGTCCCCGACAACATCCGCGATCCCCGCCCAGACATGCCCCCCGTGGGCCCGCTTGGCATGCCCATGCGCTGACGCCTGTAGGATGGGTGTGGCGACAGCCCGCCCGTCCTCGAGCGTGTGGATCCGCCCCATCACTCCGCACACCCAGAGCCAGGCGGTTTGGCGCAGCAGCCCCGATCCCCGGACCACGCAGCCTGTGCTGTAGCGATTCGCAAAACTCATTTCCGGCTTGTCGGGCCTGGGGATGTTCGGTTTGCCGCAGAGGGGCAAAGGAGCAGTGGTGGCAGAGATTGAATCTGTTCTCTGCTCCCTCTGCCTCTCCGCCCCTCTGCGGCAGATTCGAATGTTCCTCAGATTTTCAAACGGCACGGCGGAGAGTGCTTCCATGCGCATTTAGTTTCGGAAAACGCTATAGATGCCCCTAGCCGTCTCCCCGCGTGTCCCATCCGTTCCAGGTTCAATGTCGAACACACGCCTCCGGCCAACTTTAAACTTCAAACTTTAAACCTGTAACTCTTTCCCCTGACTCGCCTCCCCGTTTGCAAAGCCGCCGCTTTCCCCCATCTTGGCCGCCCTTTATGCCCGAACTCGACAAGACCTACACACCCGCGGAAGTCGAAGCCCGCTGGTATCAGCGCTGGCTGGACGACAAATGCTTTGAAGCCGACCCCGCTCGTGTGAGCGCCACCCGCCCGGCCTACTCCATCGTCATCCCGCCGCCAAACGTCACCGGCATCCTCACGCTCGGCCACGTCCTGAACAACACCATCCAGGACATCCTCGCCCGCCGCGCCCGCATGCTCGGGAAAGAAGTCCTCTGGCTCCCCGGCACCGACCACGCCGGCATCGCC
>CAILZI010000185.1 GCA_903838675.1 uncultured Verrucomicrobiota bacterium | reverse complement strand
GCCTCGGCGACGGTGATGCCGTCGGGCTGCTTGGCGGCGATTTTTACCGGGGACTCCGGACGCATGGCATCGGGGATGGATTCGGCATGGGAGAAGTAGGCGCCTTTGCGTGCGTGCATCAGCGGTGTGGTGGGCATCCAGTTGCCCTGCTGATCGGTGATGAAGATGTCGCCTTCGGCGTTTTGGCCGATGCCACAGGGGCTGCGGAATCCGGCGCACCAGGGCTCGAGTTTGCCGTCCTTGGTCATGCGGACAACCCAGCCGCGCCAGAGCGGATGTTTCTCTTCATCGCCTGCGCCTTTCCAGGCTTTGCCCATGCTGGAATTCAGCGAGGTGTAGAGATTGCCTTCTTTATCGAAGACGGGGCCATAGGCGTACTCGTGGTAGGCACCGGAGACGCCCCAGCCGGTGGAGGCGCTGAGGTATTCGTCGGCTTTGCCGTCGGAGTCGGTGTCGCGGAGCTTGGTGACTTCGGAGCGCTGGGTGGCATAAAGTGCTCCATCATGCCATGCGAGACCGAGGATTTCGTGGAGGCCGCTGGCGAAGAGTTTGAAGTCGGGCTTGGCGGTGTCGGAGGGATTTTGAGCGATCCAGACTTCGCCTTTGCGGAGGCCGACGGCGAGCTTGCCATCGGGGAGGACGGCGATGCCGCTGGCTTCGAAGTTAACGCCTTTGGGGAGTTCGTAGGTTTCGGTGCGGTAGTAGGCGGATTGGTCCTGGGCCGGGGCGGTGGTGGCGAGGAGGAATGCGAGAGCGAGAATGCTTCGCAGCAGTGTCTCGGACTTCGCAGGCGATGGGGCCTCACGCGGCGGGCTGAGGACAGCCCGCCCTACCTGGATCAACGTTACCATGACAGAATCTCCTTGGTTTGCTTGCCGTTGGTGATGATGATGTGTTCAAAGCCGCCTTTGACGAGGCGGAGGGTGTCTTCGACTTGCCGGCCGTTTTCGCGGTAGCGGAAGGTGGGGACGCCGTCTTTGCCGAGGGTGTAGCCGCCGTAGATGCGCTGGCTGGTAGAAGCTGGCATTGGCTTTAGATCGGTACCGAGGGGTTTGATGGGGGGCATGGAGCGATCCTGCCAGTTGCTCATGGCATCGAGGAAGCGGCCTTTCCATAGGATGGCCCAGCGGCTGGTCTTGGCATCGAAGGCGGCATTGAGTCCGCCAGGGAAGCCGACGCCGATGGCGTGGGTGCCGACGCCTTCGATGAAGCTGCGGAAGATGATGACGCGCTTTTCGGCATCGGGCTTCAGCTCGAAATCGGCGGAGGATATGAGGCCCTCGGGGAGTGGCTGGCCTTCGACTTCGCGGAGGTAGGTCCAGATGCTTTCGATGTCTTTGTCGGCGGTTTTGCGGCCGACAAACATTGGGGGCATGACGGTGCCGGGTTGTGTGACCTGGGGATTGAGGAGGAGCTCTTTGAAGTACTCGGGCTGGAGACGCTCGACGGTGTGGGTGAGGCGGATGACGGGAGGGCCGAGTGATTTGCGATCCTTCAGGCCGTGGCATGCGACGCAGGCGAGGCCCTTGGCTCCGAGAAGCTGACGGCCCAGTTCGGCGCGATGGTGTTTGGCGAGGCCGCTGACATCGATCTCGATGGGTTTTTCCAAAGCATCGGCTTCGTTCAGCCAGGCGATCAGCATTTCTGTCTGATCGCGGCCGAAGCTTGGCATGTGGGTGTCCATGTACGGGCGGACGCTGCCGTCTTTGCCCCAGAGGATTTTTTCAAACCAGCCGTGGGTGAGCTTGCGGCCGACTTTGTCGAGATTGGGTGGGAGGTTGGCGAGCTGGCCGAGGGATTCAGCGCCGGGGTCGTTGACGCCGAAGTAGTGTGCACGGGGGTCTTCGGGGCCACCTTTGCCATCGCGGTCGTGGCAGGCGTAGCAGTTGAGGCGAGTGAGCTGCCAGTCGATTTTTTCCTGGGCGGAGAGTTTGGGGGCTTCTTCTTTTTGGACGAGGGCTAGCGCGAGCTTGAGGGCGCGTTTTTCGAGATCGTTGAGGTCGAAGCGTGGAGTGCCGGAGGGTTGTTTTTCGGCAAGGCAGCCTTTGTTTGGAGAGAGGTTTTTGAGGGGCTTTGTGGTACTGGCTTTGGCCGGAGTTTCGGAACCGGCTAAAGCCGGGACTACATTACGTGGTTTGTGGCATGCGATGCAGTTTAGCTGTTCGAAGAGCTGGCGGCCTTTGTCGATGCCTTGCTTGGGAATTTTTAGTGCGGCGCGGGCGGTGGCTTTTTCGGCGACGCGGCCGACGTGGAGGTAGGCGGCGATGTCAGAGGCGTCCTGAGGGGAGAGGCGCATGTCTGGCATGCGGCCTGAAGGACGGACGGAAAGAGGATTGTGCAGGAAGTGTGACAGGGCGGTGAAGTCGTAGGCGTCTGCGAGGGCGATGGGCACGGAGGCATTGCCGGGCTTTTCGACTTCGGCATCTGCGGCGACCTTGGGCGGGCGCACATCCTTGGCGGGCTCATGGCAGGCGACGCAGCCGACTTTGTGGTAGATCTCTTTGCCGCGGTCTACGTCCCCGGCGGGGACTTTGGGCAGAGGCTGTTTCAGGCTGCTGAGGTATTCGACGAGGGCCTCTACTTTTTCGTCATCGCCTTCGGCACCTGTGAACAAGCCAGGCATCTGCGTGCCCTTCTTGCGCGACTGGGGGCTGCGAATCATGAGCCAGAGGGTGTCGGGATCGAGGCGCGAACCGACTGCGCTGAGGTCCGGACCGGGTTTTGGCTTGAGACGTTCTTCCCAGGACTTCGGCACGGCATGGCAGGTGGTGCAGTTCAGCTCTGCGAGGAGCAGCAGTCCGCCGTTGACCAGAGATTCGTCAGGGTCTTCGGGGATGTGGAACTGGTCGAAGGTGTAAACGAAGGCGTGGTTGATGGGCTCAGCCTGGAGAGGATGAGAGAGCGCTGGCGACGCGCTGAGGAGAAAGGACGCCAGCACCAGCGCTGAATGACGAATGATGAAGCTCGAATGACTAAATAATGACAAAGCTCGAATGTCGAACGCGGACATGGTTTCGGATTTCGGCATTATGTAGTCATTAGGATTTACTCATTCGTCATTTGCAAGCTGTCACAGTCCCATCTTTGCGCGCTCGGCATCCAGGGCTTTGATCCAGGGTGCGATGAAGTGGCCGGAGTCGTGGTAGGTGCGGCCGGAGTACATGTGCTGGTCGATGACGCAGGGTTCGTTCACGTAGATGCCGCCGCAGATTTCGAGGTCGAATTTGCACTTGGCGACGGTGGCCATGCGGAGGCCTTTGACGATGTCGGCACGTGCGGGGATTTCGACGCCGTGGCAAACGCTGGCGCAGGGCTTCTTCTGCTCCCAGAACCACTTGGTGATGCGCAGGAGATCGACGTCTTCGCGGATGTATTCAGGGGCGCGGCCACCGCTGAAGAAGATGCCGACGTATTCTTCGGGCTTGATGTCCTTGAAGGCGATGTCGGCGTCGATGCTGTAGCCTTCCCACTCCTTGGTGATGGTCCAACCGGGCTTGATTTCATGCAGCACCATCTGGTACTTCCGTTTTTCCGGCGCGGCGACGACGGGCTTGTAGCCGCCCTCGATGAGGCGATAAAAGGGATAGAGGGTGTCAACGGTTTCGGTGGCGTCGCCGACGATGATGAGGACTTTGGCTTGTGACATATTTAAGATTTACGATTTATGATTTCGGATGAGGGGACTTTGACGGTGGCGGATGAGATGGGGAAACTTGAGTAGAAGCTATTTTTGTCACGATTTGCGATTCAGGCGAAGCCAAATCGTAAATCATCAATGCGGTCTCAGCCGATGAGGCTGTCGAGGTGATTCTTTGCGCGCACGATTTCCTCGGTGGTTTCTGCGGCGGTGGGCAGGATGGGGATGCCGCGCGGCGTAGGGTGCATGAAGATTTCGGTGGGGCCGGTGAATTTGATGGCTTTCAGGGTTTGCAGCAGGGGTTTCCAGTCGAGTTTGCCGCGGCCGGGCATCTGCTTGAGTTCATCGTCCTTGGGCATGGCCTTGGAGCAGCTCATGCCGTACTCCCAGGCGTAGAAGAGCGTCATCTTCTGGTCGATGTGCTTGATGAGATCGGCGAGGAGTGCGGAGTCCTGTGGGAGATGGTAAGGGGCGAAGGCGATGCCGATGCCGTGGATGTTGCGGATGCCATCGGCGAGCCAGCGAAGGGAGTCCGGGGAGTCGATTAGGTTGTTGATGTGGTTTTCGATGCCGAGGGTGACGCCGTTTTCCGCAGCGAGCGCGGCGTGGGGTTTCATCTTTTCCACGAAGGCTTTGACGTTCAGCTTGAGCTGTTCTGGTGAGACCTTGTAGTCCCCTGCCCCGCCGGTGACGATGAAAGTGCCGCCGAGGTTTTTCACGATTATGATCTCTTCTGTGAGCTTGAAGGGCCCGAGATCATAACGGGTGGTGCCGCCGAAGGTGAGGCCGTGCTCCTTGAGCATGGCAGCGAATTTGCCGTGGCCGATGGTGTCGATCTCTTCGCGCTGGGTGCCGTGATTTTTGGGCCAGAGTTCGATGCTGGTGGCTCCGGTCTTCTTAACTTCAGGGAGGATCTCCGCTAGCGGGAGGCTGCCGTACATGGAGGAGGCGAGCATGTAATTCAGCTTCCACGGCGGCGTCTCTGCCGCGCAGGCAGGTGCGACGGCGAGAGCAGAGAGTGATTGCAGGAAGCGACGGCGGCTGGTCATGGGTGAGTAAACGACGGGGCCGGCGCGTCTTCATTCAGACTTTGATTTGTGTTCTTCAGGTTTTGCGGCGGTGTCATACAGCTATCAGGAGGCATCGGGAGATGAGTTGATATCGGAGCACTGTCTGTGTGCGGAGCCAATGCGTGGCGGAGCATGTTGCAAACGCTGCTGGTCGTCTAAGTGTGTTTCGGGCCGCTGGGTTTGCTTCCCACTCATTTACAGTTTACCCAGGGAAGCACTCGCCAAGGCTCGGCATCCCTGGGCTAAATTACGGAAGGCCGTTGGCCTTCAAGAACGGAGGGCACGATTGAAGCATGGCAAGCAGAATGGTGAATTTACGATTTCCGCTTTGCACAAGCCTCTCGAACCGCACAGAGAGTATGCGGAGCACTTTAATGACGTCTTCGTAACGATCCATGCCCATTTTCACCGACGGGAAGGTCATGTCAGTTTGGCATGTTCCTCGTGCTTTCGGCCTGACCTCTCATCAACTATTCGGCATTACTTATCCTGCACGCGCTCGAGCTGGGCGCCGAGGGCGGCGAGCTTGTCGTCGAGGTGTTCGTAGCCGCGGTCGATGTGGTAGAGGCGGTTGATTTCGGTTTTGCCTTCGGCAACGAGACCGGCGAGGACGAGGGCTGCGGAGGCACGCAAATCGGAAGCCATGACGGGCGCGCCTTTGAGAACCTGGCCACCACGAATGCGGGCGGTGGCGCCCTGGAGGTCGATGTTGGCGCCCATGCGCTTCATTTCAGCGCAATGCATGAAGCGCTGCGGGAAGATGGTCTCGGTGATGGTGCTGGTGTCATTGATGACGCAAGCGAGAGCGCACATCTGGGCCTGCATGTCGGTGGGAAAGCCGGGATAGCAGAGGGTGGTGAGATCAAAGCCTTTGGCGTCAGGATTGGGCCGGACGGTGATGCTGTCCTTGGTGATGTCGATGGGGAAGCCGCATTTGCGCATGGCATCGGTGACGGCCTTCATGTGCTCAGGCATGACACGCTTGAGGGTGACGCCATCGCCAAGCATGGCACCGGCGACGAGGAAGGTGCCGGCCTCGATGCGGTCCGGGATGACGACGTGCTCTGCGCCGTGAAGTTCTTTGACGCCTTCGATGGTGATGCGGTTGGTGCCAGCGCCTTCGATCTTCGCGCCCATCTTGATGAGGAAATTGGCCAGATCTTCGACTTCGGGCTCAGCGGCGGCTCCTTCGATGATGGTGGTGCCTTTGGCGAGCACGGCGGCCATCATGACGTTGTCGGTACCGAGGACGGTGGAGCCGTGCTTGCCCATGAGATTCATGGGGCCGCCTTTGAAACCTTTTTTGGCGTTCACATAAATATCGCCGCCTTCCACGGTGATCTGTGCGCCGAGGGCTTCGAGGCCTTTAAGATGGAGATCGACCGGGCGATCCCCGATGACGCAACCGCCTGGCAGAGAAACGGTACACTCCTTGAGGCGACCGGTGAGAGGCCCAAGCACGCAGATGGACGCGCGCATTTTGCGGACGAGGTCGTAGGGCGCGACGGATTTGATCTTCTCCGCCTTCACCACGACAACGCCGCTGGCGCGCTCGACCTCGGCACCAAGTTCACCGAGGATGCGCACCATGTAATTGGTGTCGCTGAGATCGGGCACGCGGCGGATGGTGCAGGTGTCATTGGTCAGGAGAGTGGCCGCGAGAATGGGCAGCGAGGAGTTCTTTGAACCGCTGATGTTGATGCGGCCCTTAAGAGGTGCGCCGCCGTGAACGATGAGTTTTTCCATGTATGAGTGCTTTGTGCTGCGGAAAGAGTCAGTGGCAAGCCATTCTTCGAATTCCTCTCACATGAAAGTCTGCTTGAAAAAAGTTCTTGCCGAGTTGGATTACATGCGTAATCCGTGGATCACGTTTGTAATCCAGCCATGTCACGCCGCACTCCCATACCCCCCACCCCGAAGATTTCCGACGCCGAATGGACGGTGATGAATGTCTTCTGGCAGCGTGGCACCAGCACGCTGGCTGAAGTGGTGAAGGATCTTGAAGGCCGCCTGCTGTGGAAGCCGCGCACGGTGCAGAGCCTGATCCGCCGACTGGTGGACAAGGGAGCGCTGGCGGTAGAAGCAGTGGGGCGTGAGTTTCGCTACTCGCCCGCCGTGGCCCAGGACCAGTGCCAGCATGAGGAGAGCCGGAGTTTCCTGGACCGCGTCTTCAATGGCCGCCTGACCCCGTTCGTGGCGGGACTGATGGAACGTGAAGATGTGACGCAAGATGACCTGGCCGCGCTGCGTGAAGTGCTGAATCAGGCCGAGAAGAAACTTAAAAAGTAATCCACCCATGAATGCCGACGCCCTCCTCCACTGGCTGCTGCGTACTTCGCTTGAAGCGAGCCTCTTGATCCTCGCGGTGCTGGGGCTGCGGCTGATGCTGGGCACGCGGCTGAGTCCTGCATGGCGCATCGGCCTGTGGCTGCTGGTGGGGACGAAGCTCATGCTGCCCGCTTTTATTCCTGCGGGCTTTGGCCTGGGGGCGTGGTTTCAGCAGGATGAGGCGGCGCGGATGAGCGAGGTGTCGGCCACGCCAGTCGTGGCGGCGGCGGATGTGGTGAGGAGCGCAGTTGCAGAGCGGAGGCAGATAGTTGCTGAATCCATCGGTAGTGTTTCTGAATCTGCGGAAATGATTTCTGGATACACGCTGGCGCTGGGAGTGTGGGTGCTGGGGGCTTTGTTTGTCTTTGCGGCAGCGTTGTATCGGCAGCGGCGGTTTGATCTTGAGCTGCGTCAGCGTCCGCATGCCACGGCTGCGCTGCTCCGCGCGCTGGTGGCGAGTCTTTCCCAGAAGGCGGGCATTCGTAAGAGTGTGCGCATCATTCTCATGCCTGCAGGAAGCACACCTGCGGTGGTCGGCATGGCGCAGCCGAGCATCCTGCTGCCGGAGGACTGGGAAACGCGCTTTGATGAGCACAGCCTGAGGCATGTGCTGCTGCATGTGAAGCGGCATGATTTGATTTGGAACTGGGCCGCCACGGCGGTGCAGGCGTTGCATTGGTTCAATCCGCTGGTGTGGTTTGTGGTGTCGCGCTTTCAGGCGGACCGTGAACTGCGTTGCGATGCAGGTGCGCTGGCACTGCTCTCGCCCACGGAGCGGCTGGCCTACGGGCACACGCTGCTACGTATTCAGGAAACCTTTTTCGCACCACCGGCCATGGCAGGGTTGGCCCCATGCGTGCGCAACCACCCTACCCTGCGCCAACGCATCCACATGATCGCCAATCCAACCACCCGTCAGCCTGTGATTCAAATGCTGCTCGTTCTTATGCTCAGCGTTCTGGTCTGCTACTCATTCACGACCGCGCGTGCCGTGGAAAAAGAAGTGCCGGCCAAGGAGAGGAGCCGGGATGGTGAGCGGACTCCTGCTGCTGAGAAGACCAAGACCGGAGCAAGTGAAGAAGGAGCCCCTTTCCGCACACGTGAAGGTGATGGCGGGGCCAAGAAGTCCGGCATGCGCGAAGGTGACGGTGGAAGCAAGAAGACCGGCACGGGTGATGGTGAAGGTGCACGTAAAACCGGTTCTCGCGAGGGCGAGGGTGGAAGCAGGAAGCCTGGTGCACGTGATGGTGAGGGCTCTACCAAGACTGGCATGCGTGATGGCGAAGGCGCACGTAAAACTGGAGCACGTGATGGAGAAGGCGGCTCTAGAAAGCCTGGAACCGGGGACGGTGAAGGCTCACGCAAAACCGGTGCGCGCGATGGAGAAAAGCCCCGCACCGGCGGCGAGGGCGAGAGCAGCCGAAAGACGGGTGCGCGTGATGGCGACAAAAGCACCTCATCCGGCGAGACGATCACTCTCAAGGTCATCAAGAACGGCGAGGCGGTGATGGTGGGTGACAAGGAGGTCTCCATGGGAGGACTGCGCGGTCACCTGAGCACCTTTCTGCCTGAGCATCCTGGAGCCAAGGTCGTGGTGACGGGGGATGAGAATGTGCCGCTGGGAGCGCTGCATAACACGGTGGATGCCGTGAGAGATAATGGAAACAAGAATGTGGGGATCAAGGCGGAGTAACAATCCATTCGAGTGGTCATGCGTGTGAAAAATGCAGGCGTTTGCGGTGACGGAGGAACCCACTTCATCGAGCTCGAATTCGATGATGGGAGTCCGACCAAGCTGATTGGTTTAGATGCGCGCATCCCAACACCACCGCATCTACGTCGCATTTTTCTAGATGCTGAACACCCATCGAACCCGAATGCGCGGATCCTGTCCATTGGCAGCCCTGAAGAGGCTTCCGTTATTGAGTTGTTGACGAAATGGGCTGATCAAAATCTTTCTTTTCTAAGGAGGGAGGCACTTATGACGCCT
>CAILZI010000184.1 GCA_903838675.1 uncultured Verrucomicrobiota bacterium | reverse complement strand
CTGCCAAAGCAATACCTTGGATTACAAAGAAGGGTGCGAGCTGACTGGTTGAATTGGAGATGGTAAAATTCAATGCTTGATCAAAGGTGAGCGAGAGAGGGGCACCGCTGCCGCCTGACCAAGTCGCCGCCGCACCAGCGGGGGAGCACAGACTCAAGTATGTCATACCTGTCATGAAAGTAGTAAGCAGACTGCGGGCATGGAAAATTGTCGAAGGAGTTGGGTGCCAAAAAATCTCGGTACAGTGGTTATCGGCTGCGTGGGCATAAATGCTTATCTAGGTGGGTGGGTTTTGAATGCTCTAAGTCGGATCTAAATCAGTCAGCATGAGTGCTGCGGATTTTTTTAGTTGCTTATAGTTGGATGGATCCATATCATCCATTGCTACAATTGACATAATCAGAATAGAATCAGGCCATAACCAAATCCAGACTATTTTTGGTTTTTAACGGGTTACTACATCAATGCGTCGTTTTCGCATCTTCGAAACTTCCCTTGTGATGAATATGGCTGGTGAGAGGGCGGTATTCTTTTCGCCACCATTACAACTTGCACAGCGGCTCTGCGGCAGCCCGTGAGTGACTTTGCAGTGAGCAGCGGCACAGCCGTCTCTATTGAGTTACTTCAAAGGACTCATTGCATGAACCAGGTGGGGCGGTGAAAACATGGTGATTCATCTGGGCAAACTCGACCTCCATCCCATCACAACCCACACGTTTGCCTGAAGAGCCCATTTATTTGATCCGGAAAATTCAATGCATCCAAGTTCAAACAATCCCCTTGATTGCCGCCCTGCTTCCACCGGCCCCTCTGTTTTGCAACGTACAATAGTGGCGGTTTTAGGGTTAAGCATGCTTGTTTCTGGACCCTGCATATTTTTCCTTAATCTCGACAGCCAAGGTTGGGCATGGGCTTGCGCACTGATCACAACTTGGTCGGGCTTGACTTTACTGTTACTTTTGTGCCATTGCGGATGCCGAGGTCCTGAATTATTTGGAAGAAAAGATAGGGGAGATTTAGTTTCGACAACTGCGAGGGATACAAATCGTCTGAGTCCGCTGATTGAAACGCTTGCCGAATTAGGGCGCATTACCAGCTCTAGATCAGTTGTTCTGTTAAGTGCTGAAGGTGCCAAATGGCGCCTGCGCATTGGATGGAATTGCTCTCAACATGTTGGCATGCGCATTGCCCGCCTGCTTGAGGGCCGGGTTGAAAGAAAGTCTCAAAGTCTGCATGATCTTTCTTTAATTGATGGCGCTGCATCAGCGTTTTGCACGCCAATGCATTTAAACTCAGGTCACTCGCTGCTGCTTGTGATGCTTAATGAGGTGAACCACGCCATGAATTACAATGCTTCTACATTGGCTTTACAGGCTTCTTTTAGAATCGTTGGTCAGATTCGCAGCGCCTGTCACTTGGTTCCAAGCAGAGATAGTTCTTATATATTCCCGAGCTCGCAGGGGGCATTTTGCTGTTCAGTATGCCAATCCTTATCCACACAAGACGGACGCTGGCTTCCCTGGGGGGATTGGCTAAACGAAACACACGGATTTTCTTTGTCGCACACCTTTTGCGAAAACTGCTCCCAATGGCTTTACGGGTTGGATGATTCACAAGTAAAAGTAGCTTAATTCTGCATATAAACTTCGACATATCATATGTTTAGTACATGGGACATTTGCAGGAAATATGTGAACGCACTGTTTAAATGCATTGCAACGCTGTTGCATCGGCTTTTGAAAACAAAATCCAGCAGCAATGATGCAGATAAAATGGGGGTGCAAAAAATCTCAGGCTATAAATTCACTTCTAGAAGTTTACCGCCTAACCTGATCTCGTGTGTAATAATGCATTCCTTGAAGCATCAATCACCTAACAAGAGAGGAGTGGACATATATCCGGTCCATTGAAAATCATAATAACATAATGTTCATCGAATCGAAGGCGTGGTTTAAAAAGTTCTGCCGGGTTGCGCTATGCTAACGAGCGTGTCGATATTGAAAACCTCATATGCAGATACCTTATCCAATGCATGTAATTGCTCCGGACTCTTGGTATCTATATACTTAAACTAAGAATACGCGTGAGATTGAAACAACGTAGGTCACCCAACATGTTTTTTCAGGACGCCGCCCTCTCTTGTTCCAAGCCTAAGATAATAAAAAGTGGCGGATGGTTGCAGGACGGAACGCCACGCAAGAAAAGGCTAAGTGCAGGCGAAAAATATGCACCCGTAATTGTTGAACAATCCGACTTGAAACTGGGCAATGTAAGGCCATTTTACACTCGTTCTTCTCGACGAAATCGACGACAACAACCTTTTATATTTTGGCTCGCTGTCACAAGCGTTTTTGTTATCGGTTATTTATTTGGCCACCATCACCAGCCATCTGTATCACAGCCCGGCTTGCAATCTGCGTCACTTGTATTTCCAACCGTCAACACAGACGAGATGCAACATGTGTCTCTTGCTGCTCTCTCATCATCAACTGTAGGGATACCCGAAGTGGGAATGGTATTGCTACCAGGCTGGAGTTTTTTGATGGGGGACGGGACGGATGGTTCTAAGGATGCGCGACTTCACAAGGTTAATTTGCATCCGTTCATGATGGCCAAACATGAAGTCACATTAGCGCTATGGGACAGCGTCATGCTTTGGGCGCGCGACCATGGCTATCCTGATCTCCCTCCTGGCAACGGCAAAGCCCACGACCATCCTGTCTATGGCTTATCCTGGGGGGATGCTGTGAAATGGTGCAACGCCCTCAGTGAAAAGGAAGGCCTCACACCTTGTTACTACACCGAGACTAGCAAGCAGATTGTCGCTCGCAAAGGCATGGCGGACATCGGCAACCATCAAGTCAACTGGGAGGCGAATGGTTATCGTCTGCCCACGGAGGCCGAATGGGAGTTTGCCGCCCGGGGTGGTCTCACAGACAAACGTTTTCCCTTGGGCGATGAGATCACCCATGAGCAGGCCAACTACCATGGCTCTTCAATCATCGAATATGACAAAAGTCAGCGCAAAGGAACAGCGACTGGCTTGATGAGCAGTCTCCCCTTCACCAGTGTTGTAGGCAGTTTTAGACCCAACGGATTTGGCCTTTATGACATGGCTGGCAATGTGGCCGAGTGGTGTTGGGATTTCTACGATTTAAGCTACGGAACTCCAGTGCCGCTGCTGGACAATCCTCATGGTCCTGACAAGGGCGAGGAATGCGTCATCAGAGGCGGCAGCTGGCGGCACACGGCCTCTGAAGCCCGGTGCTCCAATCGTTTTTACCAGCTAGGAGATCTGCCGACATCGTTTATCGGTTTTCGCATGGTGCGCGCAGTCTCTGAGGTGGACCAGCGGCCGAAGTGGCCATAGACGGTCTGCCATGCAATGTCGGGAATATCCAGCTCACGCCAGCTGCAGCCTTCCTTGAGCACGAAGGCCCCCTGCGACGACCCGCTCCAGACTGCTCAGCGGACGACCTGCACCCTTTGGCGACAGGCTGCCCCTTCTGGGATTTAGGAATCTTTGGCTCTTATAACCCGGGCCAGCTTGGGCACCGACAACTGATAGCTTGGATGTAATTCCATTCTCCCAGCTACACCAATTTATCTAAGTGTAGAATTTTAAAACACGCCCTAGTGTCCTGTCAGACAAGTTCTTTGCATAAATGTTGAACCTTTCCGAGGATTAAGTCAGCAGAAGCTGTCCAGGTGAAAGGCTTGGCTTGTCGATTGTGCTCCACCAAGTAGGCATGGATGGCTTGCTCCAATTGGGCCACGCTGTGGAAGCTGCTGCGACGCAGCTTGCGCGTCGTCAAACCGGAGAAGAAACGCTCCACTTGATTGAGCCACGAGGAGTAGGTGGGTTTGAAATGCAGTCGCCAGCGTGGATGGCGTGCAAGCCATGCTTTGACTGCCGCAGTGCGATGCGTGGCGTAGTTGTCGAGGATGGCGTGAATTTCCAACTGCCTGGGCACCTGCCGCTCAACAGTGCGCAGGAAGCTCAGAAACTCCTGCTGTGTATGCTTGCGATGTGTTTTGCCGATGACTTCACCCGTGGCCACATTGAGCGCGGCAAACAGAGAAGTGGTGCCATGACGGAAATACTCGCAGGCAGACCGTTCGGGGGCACCGCCACGCAGGGGCAAGATGGGTTGTGTTCGTTCCAGCGCCTGACACTGGCTTTTTTCATCCAGGCAAAGCACCACTGCATTCTGCGGCGGGCTCATGTACAAGCCCACCACATCGCGCACTTTGTCCACAAACTCCGGGTCGGTGGAAAACTGAAAGTGCTCATGGCGGTGTGGCTGCAGCCCGAAGGCTTTCCAGATCCGGGCGATGCTGTCGTGAGAGAGCCCAAGTTTGCCGGCCAGCGAACGAGTGCTCCAATGTGTCGCGTTCTTGGGGCGCTTTTCCAACGTCGTGCGCACCACTTCGGCCACCTGCGCATCGCTGATGGTGCGTGGAGCTCCGCTGCGAGGCTGGTCAAGCAGTCCCCTCAGCCGATCTTGCACAAAGCGCTGTCGCCAGCGCCCAACACTCAGGGATGAAATGCCGGTTTGTTCGGCCACCCGATAATTGGGCAGTCCTTGAGCGCATAATAGAATGACACGCGCACGCTGCACATCGCTGTGGGCCGCAGTGCGCTGACGCACCGTTTTTTCCAACTCGGCTTTCTCTTCATCACTCAAAACCAGCGGTGGGATCGGACGTCCAGGTTTCATTCCATCCCCTATCACAGCATTCACTAATTATCAATAGAACTTGTCTGACAGGACACTAGAACATGAGCCGTCAGCAGGAGATAGTGGGGGCGTTTTTATCTCGGATCAAAAATCGCCGGCTTTTCCGAGTTCTCCATTGCCAGCGCGATGCCGTCCCAGAGCATGATTCGTGATCGCAGGGCATCCACCGCTGCCTGAGTGGCCTCCAGCTCTCGGCGTGGGTCTCCTTCGCAAAGCAGATCCACCATCTGCCTGCCCATTTCCCCGTGCTCGTCGCCGTCCAGCGCGATATGGCGGTCAAGATAGTAACGCAGGGTGGCCAGCTTGCCGGGGAATTGCCGCTCCAGCCCATGGACGAGTTGGGTGAACATTTCTGGAATCAAATCCTCGCGTCCATAAGTGAATGCTGCGGCGATTTCATGCGGACGCCCGCGCTCGATGACCTCAAAAGTCTGTCGGACAAATGCCGCGACCGCAGCCGACACAATGGCCTGTTCCAGCGCCTCCGCCACGGTCTTGCCAGATTCCAGCTCTTGGATGAAATGGTTCATTTGGTCTGTTTTGGCTCCTGCCTCCTGCATGGCCTGCAAATAAAGTTCGAAGTGACTCGCCGCCCCGCCAGTGGGCAGCGCATCGCTCTCTTCGCCAAGGACGATCTCATTGACCAGCCGGCGCACTTGGGCGTTTCCAACTGGCCGCCACGGCACGTTTGTACACGTGAGGCGCACCTGCAGCGCCTTGAGCAGCGACATGAAATCCCACACCGCAAACACATGGTGCTCCATGAATGCTGTCAGATTCTCCAGCGTCCGCAATTGGTCATAGAGTCGATGCTCCAGCAGCGCCCGGCGGTCGGCAGCGATGGCCGTGGACAAGCTTTTTTGAAAATCTCTTGGGTTCGTTTGGTTAGTCAATGGTGCAGGCATTCCTGCTAACTTACGCTTATACATCAGATTCAGACGGCCAAGATTCGCTTGCGCACCACGATTGGGACGACGCTCAACTGGGACTTTTTTGCGCCTCCAGATGCGGCGGATAAAATGGGTTACCCCAAAAAAACAGGTGTTATCACGAGCGGCCGACATTTAGCGTTGGGTTAACCCTCACACCTGCTCAACAACAGACACCTATTTTATTATGTACGGAATGGTCAACAGCGCAATTATGGATCTCATTGTGGCGACTCATGGGGAGGAGACGTGGCAGCGGGTGAAATTCAAGGCTGGCGTGGAGGAGGAGATCTTCATCTCGAATGATGCTTACCCGGATGAGCTGACTTACAGGCTGGTGGGTGCTGCGTCGGAGGTGCTTGCTCAGCCGGCGGATGTGATTTTGATCCAATTCGGCCGCTGGTGGGTGCTGGACACGGCGCTCAAAAACTACGGCCATCTGATGAAATTTGGCGGACGGACTCTGGGTGAGTTCCTGAAAAATCTACCGAACTTCCATACCCGGGTGGTAATGATGTTTCCAAAGCTCCAGCCGCCGATGTTTGAGTGCATCGATTTGGGGCCGATGGAACTGCGACTGCACTACCGCAGCCATCGCCGCGGACTCTCGGCATTTGTGATTGGGCTGCTGGAGGGGCTGGGTAAAATGTTTGAGGTCCGCGTAACACTCACGCATGAGGAGCGGTTGGACGATGGTGCTGATCATGATGTATTTCACGTCTCATGGAGCGAAGCCAAAACTTAAAGACTGTGGTTGAACTGCCACACATGCCCTGGTTTCAGGTGGAGGAGGCCTTTCCGTTTCTTTTCGCCTGGAACAGTGAAATGCGAATCGTTCAGGTCGGTCCTTCCCTGGCGCGCATCGCGCGGGATGTGGCTTCAGGTGCGCAGCTTGACCAGTTGTTTAAGCTGGAGCGGCCGCTGGGCGCAATGGATGCGGACTGGCTGCGCAGGCATCGCGGCGTCTTTCTGCTGCTGAGGCATCATGGCACCGGGTTGATGATGCGCGGGCAGGTGATGCATCTGGATGAGATGGATCTGGATGTTTTTCTGGGCTCGCCCTGGCTGGAAACACCGGACGAACTTGACCGTCTGGGAGTGGCACTCGCTGATTTTGCCCCGCACGATTCGACTCAAGATTTACTCCATGTGGCGCAGGTGTACCGCACCGCAAACAAGGAGTTGAGCATGCTGAACGAGCGCATGAAGATCAGCCAGTCGAAGCTCATCGAAAAGGAAGCCGAGTCGCGCAAGCTGGCGATGGTGGCGGAACGCACGGACAACGCGGTGATCCTGGCCAATCATGAAGGCCTCATCGAGTGGGTGAACGAAGCCTTTGAACGCATGACTGGCTGGACGCTCCCAGAGGTGCGCGGCCTGAAGCCCGGCTCGTTTCTGCAAGGCCCACTCACAGACCCAGATGTGGCAGAAGATATGGGGCGCAAGGTCAGCGCAGGTGAGGGCTTTCACACAGAGATCTTAAACTACCACAAGGATGGCACTCCCTACTGGGTGGACATCGAGGTGCAGCCGATCAAAGATGTCCATGGCAAGGTGACGCATTTCATGGCGATCGAGGCGGATGTGTCAGGTGTGAAGCGCAATGAGATGCGCCGCCAGTTGGAGACGGAGGCCACCAAGGTGATTGCCAGCGGGGTCAAACTGGCCGGGCTGATCCCCCTGATGCTTGCGGCTTTAGGGCGGCAGCTGCATGCGGCCGTGGGTGCGTGGTGGGTTCCGGACAGCAGCGGGGAAGTGCTGCAAATGGCCGACATGTGGCACTCTGATGGTGCGCAAATGGAGCCATTCATGCAGGCCTCGCGGGAGCTTTGCTTCCCCCTTGGGAAGGGACTGCCTGGAAGGGTATTGAAGGCGCGCAAGAGTTTTTGGATCACCGATGTGGCTCAAGACGACAATTTCCCGCGCCGTGAAGCAGCCGCTGCGTGCGGCATCACGGCAGCGGTAGCCTTTCCTGCGAAAGTGGACGGGCATGTTCGCGGCGTGCTGGAGTTTTTCAGCCTGCATCTCGTTGCGCCTGATCCGGATCTTCTTGAATCGCTCAACCAAATTGGCCATCAGCTGGGCCTGCTGCTTAAACGGCTGGAGGCGGAGGAAGCCCTGCGCAAAAACGAACGGGCTATGAACGAAGGCCAGCGTCTGGCCCATCTGGGCACTTGGGCGTGGGATCTGCGCACCAACGTGATCGAATGGTCGGATGAGAAATTTCGAATCTACGGCTTTGAACCACAGAGCTTTGTGCCCACGCTGGACCACGTGAGGACCTGTGTGATGGCGCAGGATCTGCCGCGCTTTTTGGAGGTGTTGGAGGCGGTGGCACGCACGGGAGTTAGCCAGGAGGTCAGCTACCGAGTGACGAGGCGGAGCGGTGAGGTACGGCATGTGCACACACTTGCCGCTGCAGAGCTGGATGCCGAGAACGTGCCCCTCCGCCTGGTCGGCACGATGCAGGATGTGACGGAAAAGGTCCAGACTGAGGATGCGTACAAGCAGGCCCAGCGTATTTCCCATCTTGGCAACTGGACGCTGGACCTCGCCAGCGGCGCGGTGCGGTGGTCAGATGAGAAGTACCGCATCTACGGACACGAGCCCGGCTCAGTGGAGGTGGACTTGGAGTTTTGCCGGCGCGCGATTCATCCCGACGATTTTGATGCGGTGATGCATTTCATTGATTCCGTTGCGAAAACGGCAGAGCCGATGTCGATCACCTACCGCATCATCCGCCCGGACGGCGAGGTGCGCCACCTCCGCAGCAGCGCGGAAGCCAGCCTGGACGCAAGTGGCATAGCACGCGAGATTCTCGGCACTGTGCTGGACATTACTGAGCTGGTGGAGACCCAGCGCACACTGCAGCAAACGGAGGAACGCTGGCACTTTGCGCTGCAAAACAACGGTCTGGGGGTATGGGACTGGAACATCATCAGCGGTTATGTTCTCTACACAGACCAGCTTCAGCAGATGCTGGGCTATGAGCCGGGCGAATGGTCGCAGCACGTGGACAGCTGGGCCTCGCGCGTGCATCCGGACGACCTGCCGTCTGTGATGGACGCGATGAACAAGTGCCTCGGCGGCGAGACGCCGGACTATCTCTGCGAGCACCGTCTGCTTTGCAAAGACGGCTCATGGAAATGGGTGCAGGATGTGGGGCGCATTGTTTCCTTCACCAAAGAAGGTAAACCGGAGCGGATCATCGGCACGCAGATGGACATCCACATCCGCAACCAGTCCGAGGAGGCAGCGAAGCGGCGTGCTGAACTGCTCAATGGCATTCGTGCGGCGCAGGAGCACTTCATCGGCACCACGGAGGTGGGAGCTGTATTCACCGAGCTGCTAGATGTCGTCGTGCGGCACACCCACAGCGGATTTGGCTTCATTGCCGAAGTGTTGAAGGATGAGCTGGGTCAGCCCTATCTCCGCTCCTATTCGCTGACAGACATTTCATGGAATGACGAAATTCGGAAATACACGGAATCGATGCGGCCAAATGGACTCGAGTTCCGCAATCTGAAGTCGCTTTTCGGAGCAGCATTGGTCACCAGAGATGTGGTGATCGCGAATGATGCTGCGAGTGATCCACGCCGTGGCGGGCTTCCGCCTGGACATCCCCCCATTCACACTTTCCTAGGCCTGCCGGTTTACAACGGGCTGGAGATGGTGGGGCTTATCGGTCTGGCCAACCGCCCGGACGGATATGACAAGGACGGGCTCAGGGAGCTGGATCCATTTCTCGCTGCGGTGAACAGCATGATCGTGGCGCGGCGTGAAGATGAGCGCCGCCGCCAGATCGAAGAGGAGCTGCGTGCCGCGCGTGACAAGGCGGAGGCGGCCAGCCGCGCGAAGAGCGAGTTCCTGGCGATGATGAGCCATGAGATCCGTACACCCATGAACGGTGTCATCGGTATGACCGGACTGCTGAAGAATAGCAAGCTGGATGCAAGGCAGTCGGAGATGGTGGAAGCTGTTCAGCACAGCGGCGGTGCACTGATCAATATCATCGACGACATCCTCAACTTTGCGAAGATCGAGGCTGGTCAGATTGAACTGTGCGAGCAGCCGGTGGTGCTGGACGAACTGGTCGAGGGGGTGGCGGATCTGCTCCACCATGAGGCCTCCTCAAAGGGGCTGGAACTGACCACCGTCATTGCCTCCGAACTGCCGGAGGTGATTCGAGGAGACGCGGGACGCCTGCGCCAAGTGTTGCTAAATCTAGCTGGCAACGCGGTCAAGTTTACGGACAAGGGGCATGTGACCATTCGTGTGTCTGGCGTGGATGATCAGATCGAGTTTCGTGTGGAGGATACAGGCATAGGCCTGCCAGACGTAGCGCATGAGCGCTTGTTCAAGCCTTTCAGTCAGGTGGACAGCTCCCAATCACGCCGCTTTGGCGGCACGGGACTCGGGCTGGCCATTGGCAAGAAACTGGTGGACGCGATGCGCGGTAGCATCGGTGTGGAGAGCGAGGCAGGGGACGGTTCGCAGTTCTGGTTCCGAGTGCCGTTGCATGCCGGGCCTGAAGAACCTGCTCGGGGTGTTGCACCACCGGCCCAGCTGCGGCAGGTATGGATCGCCCACGCATCACCGCGTGTATGGGAGAGCATCCGCGCCGCGCTGGCCGCGCCGGGCGTGGGTTTTCATGAATTAAAACGTGTGCAAGTCCGCAGTCATCTGGCCACGGGACGTGCAGCAGATGAGGTGCTGGTGATCGATGCCGCCTGGATGCCTGCGACGGTGGTAAAGAAGCGAGCTGCGCAGCCAAATGGGGCTGGCTTGAATCGGTGGCAGGTGGTACTTATCGGTTCAGGGATCTTTGCAGACAGCGCAGCACTCGCCTGTGCTCAAACGGTCACGCTGCCATTGCACCGCCAGGCCCTGCGGCGGGCCGTCTGGCCCGTGACTACGCCTGCTGCGGAATGCAAAACATCCTCCCCGCAACGGCTGGCGCTTGGGCTCAACGTACTGGTGGCGGAAGACAACCGCATCAATGCACGTCTTGCCTGCATGCTGCTGGATAATCTCGGGTGTAATGCGGTGGTGGCTGTCAATGGCAAGGAAGCTGTGGCAGCATTTCAGAAACAGCCTTTTGACGTCGTGCTCATGGATTGCCAGATGCCGGTTCTGGACGGCCATGCCGCCACGCGGAAAATCCGCCAGTGGGAAAGCCGGCGTGGCAATCAGCAAAGACGGGGACGATGCAAGGTCATCGCAATGACGGCGAGCGCGCTGCCTGAAGAGCGGGAGCGCTGCTTTGCCTCAGGCATGGACGAGTATCTGTCCAAGCCGTTCAGTGCCGGATCGCTGGAACGATTGCTGGTCGGTATTTCGCGGCAGCCTGGTGCGGCGGAAGGTACTGCCGGGAATACGGTGCCTGCTGCCGTGACTGATCCGCTGGGACCACTGACGGCACAGATTGGAGCGGTGGAAGCCCGCAAGCTGGCGGACATCTGGCTGGAGGAAGCCCCGGGCCGCCATCAGCGACTCCTGGCGGCCCTGAAGCGCGGCCAGACGGTAGCCGCGCGCAAGGAGGCCCACGCGCTGCGCGGGGCAAGTTCCATCTTTGGCATGCGTTCGCTCATGGATGCGTGCACGTCTTTGGAGATGGCGATTGGCAATGACAAACGTGTCGCTGCAGGTCTTCTAGAAGATTTCGATAATCATCTCCAACAATCTGTGGCGGTGCTTCAGCGGACCATTAAAGAAGTGTAAATGAGCTCTGGGTTTCCTGCGCCAGCACCGCCAGAGCTTCGGACTTCGAATTCACGTGCAGCTTCTGATAGATTTTTTTCATGTGAACGCGCACGGTCTCATGGCTGAGGCCCAGTGCCTCACCCATGCCCTTTGCACTGCCATGTGTGACCATGGCGTCCAGAACCTGGCGCTCGCGGGAGGTAAGAATTTTCAGGGCAAGATGCCTGGCTGCGGGCTGGTGCGGTGTTAGGCGGAATTCGTCAAGCAGCATGCGAGCAACCTGTGGACTCAGGCTGACGCCATCCATGATCATTTGCCGCAGACTCTCCAGAAAGGTTTGCGAGTCCAAAGTCTTGATCAGATAGCCTGATGCACCATCACGTATGGCCGAAATGACATTCTCAGATTCAATGGAGGAGGTGAGAACCACGCAACTCGGAGGATTTTGGAGCATGTTCAAGCGGGAGACCAACTCCAGTCCGCTGATGCCGGGAAGTTCCAGATCGATGAAGAGCAGATCCACAAGCAAAAAACGAGTGTCCGCCAGCATGGCCTCGGCGCTTTCCCAGGCATGCACCAGTTCGACTTCCGGTCTGTTCTTGAGCAGGCAGGAGGTATAAGCGCGATAAACTGGATCGTCTTCGACCAGACCAATGCGCTGGATAGATTTTCGGGGGGAATGAGGCACGGTGGATGGCGTGGAGTGGTATTTCAGAACTGACCATGCAGCACAACACTATAAAGCGCCAGCGCGCACTTCTCGCAAACCGTGCGAAAAGTGCCTTGCACGTCCCTCAGATTACTTTGGTGATCCCAGTGCATCCAGCCATGTTCAAAGGAATGATAGCGGTGGCAGCAGCTGCAGGAAATGGTTTGTCTTCCCGATGCCTGATCCGATTCCACCCTTTGCTTCGAAAGCTGCCAGCTGATCAGTGCCTGCATGCTGCACCGAAGGCCGTCCACGAAGCCCGCCAAACTCGCAGTCAGTTCAAACGGACCGTCAAAAAGCATACTGAGCGTGTAAGTGCAGCCATCCGCCTCCTGCTGGGTTGAAAGGCTGGCGCACATGATGGTTTTGTCTCTCCATCGCAACAAAAGCACAGGCCTTCCGTGGGAGTTTTGTGCTGAATGTACGAGAAGGGAGTTTAGCGAGGAATCGATCTCCAAGGCGGAGCCTGAAAGGTTAACAAGTTGGCAACTGTCACCGGTATTGCGCGTCACCCATGCATGAGTGCCGCGCAGCAATCCGCAGGCAGCTTCCAAACCATGAATGTCCAGTTGAGCTCCGGTATCCGAGGTGCTGGTATGCATAAGATCAAAATGAGCCGGATTCATAAGATGCGGCAAGGGCGGAGAAAAAACATAATACATAACTATCCACAGGCAACCAGCGGGGGCGATTGCTGGATTGGGTTAACCCTCAATGGCCTCCGTGTGTTACCCCAAGGCAGTGTTTGCTGTTCTGCTCATACATAGCGAAAATAGAAATTCTCCGCACGAGCGCACGTTTGTGTTGAGGCTGGTGGCGGCCTGTGTGGCCGCCGCCAGTTTTCTGCACTGGGCGACACTCAGGTTTATTCTCCAGTGTTTTTTGCCATCATTATCAATAGAAATGCATGCCGGGATGACTTTAATCCATCGGCATGCCTATGAGGAGACCTCATTGTTTGGCAACGAAGGTAAGCGACTGATAATTGCCAATAGTGCTGGAATGATGCCTGAAGCGTTTTGCGCACAGTTAGTAATAACGCAATTACAATTACAACTTGTATCACGACATTTTAATCATTAATGAAAGGGTAATCGTTGCTCCAACGGTATTTTAAATAAATGAAATGTCCATTCTTGCCGCTCCTCAAATGAGAGTCGAGCCACCTCAATAATCAGTAACTTTGCAAGACCTTGGATTTTATTGCTTGAATAACCTTTTCCACAATTGCATCAATGAATTCATAGTCATCAATTGTCTGTTTAATGACAGATTGATCCTCTGGGGTGATTTTTAAGAACTCGGAATTCAGTCGGTGGCGTAGAATACGCCACCTGCCGCCAAGTTTAATCGTGGGAATGGTTCCTTTATTTACGTGGTAGTAGACCGTGGGGATGGGCATACGTAGATACTCGGAAGTCTCACGAACTGTCATGTAATTATGATTGGCGGTATGCTTGTCAGATTTAATCATGGGATTATTTATTGAATAAATACATCCTATTATAAATTTAGTTCAACGCATCAGTATCCATGTGTTAACCCTAATTATTGCATTCTGGCAATATTGCATTCTAGCAATCGACTTGTTTGGGTTAATCCATTTGCACCCTTTTACTATTATGTAGGTATAGTTAAATGAAAATTATTGAATGCAACAAACGGCGTATATAATGTATCGCGCAGGCGGCTGATGGGTCTTCTGGGACTTACTGGCATTGCAAGTGTGGAGGCTCAAATTCAAGCAGCACAGAATTCTTCCAACCATGAGAATTCCAAATCATTGCCCGCTCTCTTTTTCGATGGACAACATGCGCATGCCACAGGTTACCATCCGCTCTACATTCATCATATTGTCTGCCACGCGAATTCCTTGGCTCACCTCCCTTATAAACTAGGCGGAGGACACCGGCAGCTGTTTGATGATGGGTATGATTGCTCGGGAAGTATTTCTTATGTCCTGTTCCGCTCGGGTTTGCTGACCACTGCGCTTACCTCGGCTCAATTCGCGCAATATGGCAATCCCGGACCTGGAAGATATGTTACCCTTTATGTGAAACCTGGTCAGCATGTTTTTTTGACAGTGTGCGGTCTTCGTTATGACACATCGGGGGCAGTGCGGAATGAAGGGCCTCGCTGGCGTACGACACCTCGGAATTATAGTGGATTTCAGCAACGCTCCATTCCAGGTTTGTGATGACATTTTCAGCCAGCATCCCCAAGCAGGCGATGCTCGATGCAGTAGCGGGCTATCAGTGCGCTGGACTTAAAGCCGATCTTTTTCATGATATTGTGCTTATGCACCGCTACTGTGGAGGAGGCTATGCTTAGATTGCCAGAAATAGTTTTTAGCGACATTCCCTGTGCTATCATTTTAAAAACGTCAAACTCGCGAGGGCTTAAGGCATCGTGCAGTTTCTCGTTTTGGGTGTGGCTGAAGTCCTGGACCAGGACTTGCTTTGCATCAGGGGAGAGGTGCTGCCCGCCATGGATTGCCGCTTCCACGGCTTTGACAATCTCCCCGCTGGAGCACATTTTGCTGAGAAAGCAGCAAGCACCCGCACGCAACGCTTGAGCCACCAAGTAAGCATTGGCCACTTCGCTCAGCACAAGGCATTTTGTTAAATGAGATATTTCTTTAATCTCATTGAGCGTTGAGATGAGGGAACCTACTTGCCCTAGTTTATCGATCAAAATCAAGATCAAGTCAGTCTGATGCAGCATTAAGCGCGCGTCACAGATCGATGAAACTCGGATGACGGTAAAATCTTCGAATTGTTGTTCTAAAAATGCGGTCAAAAGTTCGGCCATCATCAGGTGGCCGCTAATAATCAGAATGCACTTTTTATTGCTCATGTTTTGAGTTCGGAGTCATTGTAAGAATTCTGATTACACGGAGATTGTGGTCTGAAGGAAATTATTTTATGGGTTACCTCTCTGTGGCTGGAGGGTTGTCAGCCGCCCACAGCACACGCCGGCGTTCAGGCGGCCTTCTTTCGTAAGCCCGACAGCCGGATAGCATCAAGCTGATAGCAGCAACAACGTGTGCTGGAGGAGGAACGTTGATTTTTCATGAATGCAGATCTGCGGTCGTTTGGTGTGTCAGGTTTTCTGCGCACGACGCTCCAGTCAGTATTGTGGGGATGTCTGTTCCGGAGCATAAACAGGCCTATCCATCAAATTTGAAAAATTCCCGGCCGTTTTTTTGTGGTGCCTCGAACTGGTCCTGAACGTTTCGGGTATCAACCTTCATGACAGCATTTCTGCCCACCAGTAGCAACAATTGCAGGCGCAAGGATTGCCAGAATGTCATCTGCACTGGCAGAATGGGGACGCCGATGTTCCTTACGACGCCTACGGCAAGTTCATCCCATAAGGCAATCATTCCGTAATCTTTGCGATTGGTGACCTCAAGTTTCGGCAAACCATGGCGAAGACACCATTGATGAATGCGTTCTTCATCTTGTGCGTCACCGGCACGTGCGGTGAAGATCTTGACAGTACGACCCGTTTTGATCCAATAGCGCACCCGTTTAAGCATGGGCGGTATTGCTGTGCCAATGTCTCGGGGGTCTGTGTCGGGAGCAGACTTGGCTAAGGTGCCATCGAGGCCTACTCCGATCCAGCTCTGCCTGGAATATCTTGGGTGCTGGAGTAGTTCTCTATCAATTCGTTGAATTTCAAGCATTGATAGAACTATAACCGCCCCGACCACTTTTTGAACGATGACTTTTGGTCTATTTGGGTTAACCTCAGTTTATAGAAATGAAAGCCTCGGAATTACAAATTGAATCAGAAATATCGGGCATCGATTCCGGACTTGAATGCATTCGGCTAATCAGCATTTCAGTGGCGAGCACCCTTGGATATTTCATGGAATTTATGCCGAGGTAAGGTGAGTAGTTGATAGGTTTTGGGACGTCTCTTCTGCAGCCCTGCAGCAGCGTGTTTCGTACGCTGGTGATAGCTTCAAGCATTCCACCGCTCCAGCATGGATCTTTTTTCGGACAGTCATGACAAGGGGCGAACGGTGGAAGTCGGGGGCCTTTAGGGGCACGCTTGGATGGAGCATCGCGCCTGTGGAGCGGCGATAACGAGATTAGACACCTCGCGCGCGCCCGAGTTCACCGCGAAGATCGGCGAACTGCATTTTGAGAGTGGCTTTTTTTGGAGCGACGGTTGTGCGGGCGCTGGGCGCGGGAAATGCTTTTCTGCCGCAGGAACTTGAAGCGCGTTTCCTCTCGCTGGATGTCTTCCCGTATTAGCTGGATCCGCTTGTTGAGCTGGTCTGCGGCGGTGCTCGGGCTTTCTTCGGATGCAGAGACGCCGTCTGTGGAGCCGGAACCGTTGACGTAGAGCCTTGAGAGAGTGCCTATTTTGTTCTTGGTTACACCAAGACGGTCCATGATGTAGCGCAGGGCGGTGAGGGCCATGCTGATCTCTTGGTTGCAGTTGCGCGCTTCGAGGGAGTCAGGTTCGACTTCCTGCTGGCGGCTTAGGCAGTTGTTCATTCGTTCCTGCCAGTCCTCCAGAGAGGCCATCTGCCCATGCCAGCTGGATAGGTGCTCGCTGGTGGCGCGCAGTTTGGCTGCGACCTCGGCGCTCTCCTGATCTTGGATGCGGCGCGCTTCGGTGTTGATTGAGCGAAGCTCCTCGTAAATGCCACGCTCTTTTTGCGCTCCGGTGGTGAGGATGTCGATCTCCTGGCGCAGTTCTTTTTCCTGCATGCCCATCTGCGCGAGACGCTGGCGGGTTTCGGTTTCCTGTTGGCTGACGGCGTCGCAGTGTGCAGTGGCGATGGCCAGCTGCTGGGTGGTGTCGTTGAGAATAGCATCCACCTGCGTGCGGCGCTCGGCGGCGGCTTCCACCTGGCGGGTGACGCCACCGAGGTGCTCCTTTATGGAGGCCAGGTTCGCCTGATTGGCGGCGAGGGCTTCAAGGCTTACCTTAATCTCATGCGCGAGGGTGAGCTCCTGCTCGACGGTGGCGAGGGCGCTGCGTGTAGCTTCCAGCTTGAGTTCTTCTCCGGCCAGGATCGCGCGGGTGGCGTTAAGGCTGCCTTCTGTGTCGTGCAAGTTGGTCTGTAGGTCAGAAAGCTTGGAGGTGGTCTCGGTGAAGCTGGCCTGCTGTTCGGAGAGTTCCTTGCGCACGGAGGTTACGCTGGCGGAGAGGTCGGCAAGCTCTTCACGAGCTTGGTCTGCAGCTACAATGGATACTTCGCGCTCGGTCTTGCGCCGAAAAATTTGGGCTTCAACCTCGCCGAGAATGGCCTCTTGGGTACTCTGGCGGGTGGATATGTTTTCCAGCTCGTGGTCAAGCGCCTGCTTGCGCTCGTCGGCGTGGTGGCAATGCTCCAAAGTCTGCTGCAGTCGTGCGGCGGCGGCGGCGATCTCGGCCCGACCAGACTCCAAGCGAATGCCTACTTCCTCATGGTTCTGGGTGATGAGCTGGAGGCTGATCTTAGCCTCGATGCGCTGCTGGTGAACAGTTTCGAGAACGCAGCTCTGCTCCTGTATCTGAGTTTCCAGCTGCTGGGTCTGCTGCTGGAGCATGTGAATGCGTTCTCCCAGCATGGACTCATCCTCCTGGCGCTCCTGAATGCTCTGGGTCAGGAAGGATAGGCGTGTATGGGCAGCCAGGCAGTCCGTGCGCGTGGTTTCCAGGCGCTGCTCGGTGGCGGTCAGGTCGGTGCGGCAGGTCTGCAGGGTTTCGGCGGTGGACTGGCGGGTGTTGACCAGGACGACGATTTCTTCTCCCAGTGAACAGTGCTGCTCTCCCAGGTCTGTGAGGGCGAGCTCCATGGCTCTGATCTGGCCCTCCATCAGCAGGCGACGGTCCGCTTGGGCGACGAGCTCGTCGTTATATTGCTGGATCTGCTGTGCGGCGGCAGCTTCCCGGTCCTCCAGTTCCCTCACAGCGCGGCCTAGGTCTGCCAGCTCTGCGATGGCTTCTGTGCATTCGTTCAAGGCGATGCCCAGTTTCTCCTCGCTGCGGGCCAGCTCTTCTCGGCGGGAGGTCAGAGCCACGGTGGCGGATTCTTCGTCCGCACGCAGCTTTATCATGGCAGACTCACTTTCCCCGCGTTGCACCAAAAGGGCAGTGAGGGCCTGATCCTGACGCGTGGACTCTGCGCGCAGGTCCTGCAACGAGGCAGCTGTCGCATTGCTCTGACCTTCCAGATCCACGAGCGTACTCTCCATCGTCACGCGGACCTGGTTGGTTTGTTCCACGGCCTGACGTAGCTCCTGCAAGCAGGAGCGTTCATCCATAATGGCACGGCGGGTCAAATTGAGAGAAGACTCCGCTTCTAGACGCTGCTGGGTGAGCTGCTTAAAATCCTTTTCCAGTGCCTGGTAGCGGCCATTCAGGTCCAGCACATGGGCGGTGACGCGGCTGCCGGCCTCCTCCAGGGAATTGAGTCGCTCCTGCTCGAGCCTGAGGCGGCTCTCCCTATCCTTCACGCTGACCTCAAGGCGCGCCACGCTTATGGTCAGCTCCTGCTGTCGGTTCTCAAAGCGGACGACCTCTGATTGAGCCACGACGATTCGTGACTGCTGGCGGGTGACTTCATCGATGGCATTCTGCAGCAACACTTTCAAATCTTCACTGCGGAGGTCCTGCAAGGCGTGCTCTTCGCGACGCTCCATGAGCAGCCGTGTTGCAGAGGCGACTTGGGATTCAAGGTTGACTTTATAATTTTCAGCCTCACCTAACTGCTCCCGGGTCTGCTCCAACCGACCCTGCTCCTGAAGGAAGCGACTGTTAATGTCCTGTTGGCGGCGCATAAGCAGCTCGCGCTGGGCATTGAGGTTTCCTAGCTTTTCATTCAGACTGGTCTCCGCATTGAGCAGGTTGTTAACCTCCGTTGTTTTCTGTGAATGCAGCCGTGTCAGTTTGTTGAGCTCCAGTTCCCGCTTTTCACACTGTTCCTGAGCGCTCTGCAACTTTGCGTGCCAGAGCTCATAAGTCGCCTTCGCATCATCTGCAGCCGCAGTAATTTCCGCCAGCCGCCCCATCGGTCCTTGTGACTTGAAGATTGGCTTGGAAATGCGATCGTGGTCTAGTTCAATGACGTTTAGACTCATAATTTTGATCTTTAGCAGAATGAAAAGGCGCTACAGTTGCTTTCGCAGGATGGGTTTTTAAAAAAACTGTGTTCTATCAACTTTAGATGTATGCAAAATTTCACAGACCCTCAAAGTCATTAGTGGGTTAACACATTTAGGTAATTCATACGGATGGAAGCCCGAAGTTGCGGTGACGAGGCATTTATTCATGGACCTCCGAGATCACTTTACGGTCACCTCAAGCAATTGCGCGCCATCTTCAGCGAAGTATCTTCTGCCATGCAGAAGGCAGCCCGACGTGGAGATACTGCACGAACGGGTTAGTGGGCTTTGGAACTGTGGCAGCGCGGTTTTTGCAAGCATTTGTGGAGCGACCGCTCACGATCAGCGCAGAGGACCTCTGGGGCATCTGCGAAGCACAGCCAGCAGTGGCGCTGTCATGGTGGGCGGTGGAATCGCCTGGCCTGCCATTCGCGAAGCGATGTCAAGCGGGGCGGTTGTGGTGGATGGCTGGTCTCACGCGCTTGGGTGATGACAGTCAGGAGGGAAGGGGGCTGACGGTCATCGCTGAAGTGCCTTGATGGGGTGACTGTCCTGGATTTGAGCGCAGCGAATGACGAGGACGGGAAGCGGTGTGTTGAATGTTGAGGGCGTTGCGGGACACCTCCCGCTCGAAGGGGTAGCGGCCCACGCAGTAGCCGCGAGGGGAAGGCTTTCCCCCACCCAACAGGCATTATTTATGAAGATGGAAAACCAGCCCGTGATCCTCCACCATGCCCTCGCTATTGAACTGAAAATGAAACTGAACTCCCACCAGAGAAGCGGCGCT
>CAILZI010000183.1 GCA_903838675.1 uncultured Verrucomicrobiota bacterium | reverse complement strand
TAAGGTGTTCGACTTCCACGCCCTGAGAAACACGTTTTGCACCCTCCTGCAAGCAAACGGGGTGCCCCTTCGTGAGGCGATGGAATTAATGCGGCATAGTGACGCGAAACTGACCACGAAAATTTATACTGATGCCGGACACCTGCCTCTGAGGGCCTCCGTTTTGAAGATAAATACTGTCAACAGTAGGCAGTCAGACACACAGAAAGACACACAAAAAGGGCTCCAGACACACGAAAAACGTGTGTTTTCAGTTTTTGACGAAAAGAGCAAGCTTACAGAAGATGACCTAAGAGGGATGGACCCAGAGCAATACTATGCCGTTGATGGTCAAGGGAATATCGCAGATTACGCGCTTCAGTGGTTGAGCGGTGGCGATAAGGAAATTTCTTACGAAATGGTGCGCGATGCAGGGTTCGAACCTGCGACCCTTGCCGTGTGAAGGCAATGCTCTACCACTGAGCTAATCGCGCGAAAATCGTGGGGCGGAGTCTGTAACAGGGCTTCGGCATTGCGGCAACCAGAAATTGCAGGCTAGGAGAGGGATCATCTCTCCCTCCACGTTACTGACTGCTTTCACCGCTCCCAAACCGGGGATCAAAATGATCTCCCTACTACACCCGCCTTAGTCGGAACTGCTGCAGGTATTTGAGCGGGGTCATGCCCATGTGCCGGTGAAAGTGGTGGGTGAGGGCGCTTTGATCGCAGAAGCCCAGATCGCGGGCCACATCGGAGATGTTGGCCCCTTCGCGTTGCAGGGCCTCGCAGGCGGCCTGGATGCGCAGCTTCATGATGAAGGCCTGCGGGCTGGCACCAAAAGTTTCGACAAACTTGCGGTGGAGCTGGCGCGGCGAGAGATGAACGATCTGCGCGAGTTCGGTGATGGAGACACCGGTGCGGAAGTGCTCGCGGATGTAGGCCAGAGCGCGGTCGATCTGCAGGTAGGGCTGCAATAGCTGCTTCTTGCCCTCAAAGCTCTGCACGGTGCCCATGATGCCGATAACGCGGCCTTTGGCATCAGTCAGCGGCAGTTTGTTGGTGACGAACCAGTCGGGAAGACCCTGATCGGTGAAGAACAGCTCCACGATGTTGAGTGCGGCTTTGCCGGTGCGCAGCACTTCCTCGTCATCGCGGCGGAAGTTTTCCGCGAGGCGGGCAGGGAAGAGATCGAAGTCGTTTTTGCCGACGATGCCGGCTTCTTCGGTGATGCCAAAGCGGTCCATGAACCGGCGGCTCGCACACATGAAGCGGAAGTCGCTGTCCTTGGCAAAGAAGGCGAGGTCTGGCAGGTGGTCGAACAGCCGGTAGAAGGGACTGTCCGCACTGACACGACGGATGAAACGTTCGCGCAGTGCGGCAGGGGATTCTAGACGTGGCGGAGGGCTGCTCACGCCCCAGTGTTAGCCATGCGGATCAAAAGCGCAAACGCAGCCCGGCGTAGGCTCCGGTGCTCATGACAGGGAATCCGGGGATTTCCTGATACTTTTGCCCGAGCAGGTTTTCGATGCGCGCAAACAGATCGAGGTGCTCGTTGATGCGCCAGTTGGCCGAGAGCCGCACGTTGAGGTAGTCGTGCAAGTTGCCTTGGGCAAAGGTGATGGCGTCATAATCCTGGCGGTCGATCACGTAGAGGGCGCTGAGATTAAAGGTGACGTCCTTCACCGGCTGAAAGCGGATGCCGCCGGAGATGGAGTGACGCGGGCGGCGGACGAGACGGACGAGGTTCGTGTTGTCGCGGGCATCCAGGTAGGTATAGCTCAGGTTTAAGCCAAACATCGCACAGGGGTTCCAGTCCAGACCACTTTCCAAGCCCTGCGTGGTGGCGGAGCCGACGGCCACGGGAATGAAGAACGGCGGCAGGTACTGGTAGGTATTGCGCAGGTCATTGTGGAAGTAGGTGGCGCGCAGGCTGAGCTTGTTGCTGGCCAGAGGCTGGGTGATGCCGAATTCATAGCCACGACTGCGTTCCGGAGTGATCAAGTTGGGATTCCCACCAAAGACGGGCGTCAGGTCCTGCGGCGTGGGCGGGGTATAGGCGGTGCCGTAGTTGGCATGCAGCACCGTCTGCGTGACGGGCACGAGATAGCTGATGCCGCTGCGCCAGGTGAGGGCATCGCTGAAGTCCGAGTACTTGTCGTAGCGCACACCACCGATCAGGTTGAAGCCTTTGAAAAGCTCCGCCTGCGATTGGAGAAACAGCGCCCAGTTCGTCAGCGCCTGCGAGATGTCCAGCATGCCAGCGTCGTCGTTGTAGCGGCTGATTTTCTGATCTTGGAACCAGGCCCCGGCAGTGACGGTCCATTTGTCCGTCACTTTCACGACGCTTTTGTATTCCAAAAAGTCCGTGCGCGAGCTGGTGCGGTTGTTGGGATTGAAGAAACCACCCATGCCTGTGGCCACCTGCCGGAACTGGCTGTGCGAAAACGTGAGCGACTGCGTCCAGCGGTCATTCGTATTCCACACCAGCCGTGGCGAGATGCTCCAGAATTCGGAGAGCAGCTGTGCATCCGGGTTCACGGCATAGATCGTGCCCGGGGAGCCGACCTGCGCGGTGTAGTAGCGCGTGTCGAGGTCGAAACGCAGGCTGTCGGCGAACTGGTAGCCCACTTTGCCTGCGAGGTTCGTTTGCTTGAACTGGCTGTTCACGCGCTGCCCCTGCATGTCTGTGCGGCTGGCTTCCAGGCCCCAGTCAAGTTTGCCAATGGCTCCCAAGGAGCTGAAGCCTTCGCGGAAAGTGCCATAGCTGCCGGTCTCAAAAAACGCCGTGCTTTTCGGCTTCGCCAGACCTTTGCCGCTGCGGGTGATGATGTTGATCACCCCGCCCATGGTGCGTCCACCATAGAGACTGGCCGCTGGGCCGCGCAGCACTTCGATGCGCTCCACGTTGTCCAGCACCATGGTTTCGAGATTGAAGGAACCCGCGAGGTTGCCGGGCACGGGTCTGCCGTCGATCATCAGCGCGGTGTCTTTCGTGGTCGTGCCGCGCGTCATCACGGTCGCCACATTGCCGGGGATGCCTGGCGTGACGACGGTCATGCCGGGGACATTGCGCAGGGCATCCGTCACAAAGCGGTACTGATTCTCGTCGATTTTTTTCCGGTCGATGACCGTGACACTGCTGGCGGTGCGCCAGGATTCGGTTTCGGACATCGTCGCGGTGATGACGACTTCGGGGATGTCTTCTGTCGACTGCGTTTTCTGAGCGGGCGTTTGCGCCACGCTGATTTGAATGGCGGCTAGGAGCGCCGCCGTGATCGCTGCGCATCGGCGGCGACCAGAGTTGTTCTGGAGGTACATGTCGTTGGGGTGTTCATTGGTTCGATGAAATCATCCGCGCACCGCCACATGGCGGGTCGGATGAGCTTGTTCGCAGCGAGATGTTCGGACTCCGGGTTTGCGCGACGTTTGACCGCCGCTCCTCGCCTCCGCCTTCACCAAGGATTGCTCCCGATTGGCTTTGCTCCATGTCCGCAGACATGAATGGAGGGTTGTGACCCGATACCGCAGCGCCACTGTGGCCGGTTCTCACGGCCTTCCCTGCATCTGCGAACGGTTGCACGGCGCTTGCACGCCATGCAGATAAAGAAAACGGGGGACACCACTAGGATGTCCTCCGCCATGGGTTTTCATAGGCTCCGAGATCAACCGGGGCAACTGGAAACTCAGCCTTGCAGAGACCCGCATCCCCGCTCATGCAAAGCGCACCCATGAAACGCATTCAAGACGCACGGCTCTACGGCATCGTTGATCTCGGTTATGTCACGGCGGAAAACGTCGAGGGCATGACGGCTCAGCTCTGCCTCGGTGGCGTGGATGTGCTGCAACTGCGCGCCAAAAAGCTGGCACCGCAGGAGATCGAGCGCCTCGCCAAGCTCATGCTGCCGATCACCCGCTCTCATGGCGTGCCGCTGGTAATTAACGACCATCTCGACATCGCCGCTGCCATTGGCAGTGAGGGCGTGCACGTGGGGCAGGATGATGATGCCGTGGCCAAGGCGCGCGCGGTTGTCGGCCCTGCATGTTTTGTCGGCAAGTCGACCCACAGCCTCGCTCAAGCCATCGCCGCTCAGGCGGAAGGTGCGGACTACATCGGCTTTGGCCCGCTGTATGCCACAGGGACAAAGCCGTATTATGTCCCAGTCGGTTTAAGTGATGTCGCTGAAGTGCACCGCCGCGTCACGCTGCCGGTCTTCTGCATCGGCGGCGTGAATGCTGCGCGGCTGGAAGAAATCATCGCCGCCGGAGCCCGCCGCGTGGTGGTCGTATCAGCGTTCCTGCTTGCGGCGGATGTCAGTGATGAGGTGCGGCGGCTTAAGGAGCGGGTGGTGACTGTTGATTGACAGAGCCGCCCCACTCCTTTGACCATCGAAGTCGCGACCTCACTTCTTCTCAATCGGAATGATGTCTGCAGACACCGCACGTTTGGCGCCCAGATATTCCTTCGCAAGCACTTCGAGTTCGTCCTTTTTGATGCCGGCAAAGTCACTGACAAAGCTGCGTGCCCAGTCGAGGCGCTCCGGATGCTCCTGGGCGCAGCGCAGCACATTCATGGACCAGTAGCGGTTGTCGCGGCGCATCTGCTCCAGCTGGGCCAGCATCGGCTTGATGGCGCGGTCAAATTCATCATCGGTGATTGGGCCGCCCGAGAGCTTGTCGCCGATTTCAGTGACGAGTTTGGTGAGCGAGACGGCCAGTTCCGGTTTGCACTCGATCATCGTGGTCATGTAGCCGTAGCCGGTGAAGGTGTCGTTGGCGACGTGATAGCAGGCTGGGCTGTAGGTGTCTCCCAGCTCCTCACGCACCTTGATGCGCAGGCGGTCATCGAGAATGGAACCCAGCACGGTCAGGCGGCGGGTGCGCTGGATGTTGTGCATGTCCGTGGTGGGCCAGTAGACCGTGGCGATGGCCTTCGGGATTTCGGTGTCAAAGGGGAAGGTCTTGCTGGCGGCTGGTGCAGGGAAGGCCACGGCGCGCTCCTTCTCATACGCGGGCTTCTTGTCCGCACGTTTCGGCAGCGCCCCGAGTGTTTTTGCCACGGCATTGAGCGCGGTTTCCGCATCGACATCTCCCAGCACGGTGACTTCGAGGTAATCCTGGGTAAGCGCCGGGGCGAGCCAGGCTTTCAGTTCGGCCAGCGTACGCTTGCGCAACTCGTCCATCTTGGGGAATCCCCAGCGTGCATCTCCCGAGTGCATGAAGGCGACGACGTCATTGTTCATCACACCCTCGGCGGTGTGCTGCAGCTGGGTGTAGAGCGGATCGATGTTCTTTTCAAACTGGCGTGCCGCTTCTTCGCGATAACCCGGTGCCACGAGGTAAGCGGTGAGAAGTTGCATTTGGGCCTCAAGATCCGCCGGCGTGGTGCGGCCGCTGAGCAGGAAAGCTTCGTCACCAATGGAAAAATCGCTGCCCACGGTGCGGCTGGCAAAGATGCGGCGGATGTCATCGACGCCGTGTTTCTCCAGGCCGCCGAGTTGGAAGGTGCTCTGCGCAAAGGGAATGATGCCCGGCTTGTCAGCAGGCGTGCTGAGCTTGCCACCGCCAAAATTGATCAGCACTCGGATGGTGCCTTTCTCGAACTCAGTGTGCTTGAAATTGAAGCGCACATTGTTTTCAAACACCGCCTGGCTGATTTCGAGATCCTTCGCTTCCGAGCGGCTGGCGACCTTGCCCGCAGGGCCAAAGTCAGTGTAGGCAAACGCGGCGGTCTCTTCCTTCACGGGGGCGGCCACCGGCTTGGCTCGGCTGGCCTTGAAGGTGTCGATGATCTGCTTCGCGGCATCGCCTTCCAGCTTCAAATTCCCGCCGAGGAATAGCTGAATGTCATCGCCTTTCCAGTCGGCCACGAGTGCGGCGTGGCTGTCTGCCTCGGTCAAGCCGGCCAGAGCGGTCGAAACGCGGGCGAGATCATCCGCAGGATGCGTGAAGACTTTCTTGCTGGCAAGAATGGTGACCAGACCACTGGCAAGATCGCGCGATTTGCGGCTGTCGGCCTGATCAGCGCGCAGTTTGGCTCCCTTGAGAATGGTGGCCTTCGCTTCTTCAAATTCCGCCGCCGTGAAGCCGTGTTCAAGAGCACGACGCATTTCGGTTTCCAGCAGCGTGATCGTGGCCTGCCAGTTCTTGGGGTCGCATTGCGCCTGGATGCCGTTCACACTCACGAATTCGAGGTACTCATAGCTGTAGCTCTCAGCACCCATGAACGGCGCACCTTCAGCCTTCGAGAGCTTGGACAGGCGCTGGTTGATCATCATGTCAGCCAGATCACGGATCGTCTTCTCCCGGCGGGTGGCGGCATTGTCAGGCTTGTTTTTGGCAGGGCGGGGAATTTCGATCGAAATGGTGAGCGCCTCGGCCTGCATTTCGGTGTGCAGCTTGGCGATGATGCCATAGCCGGAAGTCACCTTGCCAAGATTGGGTTCTTCAGCGTCGCCATGTTTGGGTTTGGCGTCGGCAAACTGCTTTTCGATCTCTGCTTTGACGGCGGCGGTGTCTTTGAAATCACCCACAGCCACAATGACGGCGCGCTTGGGCGTGTAATACTTCTCGTAGAAATCAGCGAAGCGCGGACGCTTCATCGTCTTGATCATCTCTTCCGTGCCGATGGGCATGCGGTGCGGCAGGATGGATTCCGGCAGGGCGAACTTGTAGCCCTCCAGCATCGTGCGGTACTCGATGGAGTCGCGGCTGAGCTTTTCGCTCAGGATGATGCCGCGTTCCTTGTCGATCTCGGTTTCGTTGAGCAGCATGCCATCCAGATCATCACGGAAAAGCTGCAGGCCTTCGGCAATGTACTTGGGCTCCACTTTCGGCAGTTCCAGCATGTACACAGTTTCCTTGAATGAGGTGTGCGCGTTGGTGTCCGCACCGAAGCCCATGCCCAGGCGCTGGAAGTACTCGACCATCTCGCCGCCCTTGAAATGGCGCGAGCCGTTGAACGCCATGTGCTCAAGGTAGTGCGCCATGCCCTGCTGGTCGTCCTGTTCCATGAGCGAACCCACATCCATGTAGAGGCGGATGCTGGCGCGGCCCGGCGGCTCATCATGAGGCAGAATCACGTAGCGCAGGCCGTTTTCGAGCGTGCCGTATTGCGCTTTGGGGTCAGCTTTGAGATCACTGGTGTCCTGCGGCCAGGTGGCGGCATGTGCGTTGGAGACGAGGGCTGCTAGGAGAAGTGAGCGGAGCATGGATGTGCGACGGTGGTTGGAAAAGTAAACGGATGGCAGAATCAAAAAGGCTTGGGAATACGCCAGTATTCCAAGGACGAAACGGCGTGTGAGCGGAAATTCGTCATTGGGATTTTGGAATTGGACATTCCCGCCAGTGTGGCAGCGGCGGTCTATTCCACCTTGCCCAGGCCCGCTTCGGGGTCGGGTTCGAGGAAACCGAGCTCGACAAAGAGCTCGTCCATCGCCATCAGGGTGGCTTCGTACATCTCGAAGGAGAGATTGAAATTGAAGAACCCGTGTCCCTGGCCTTCGAATTCGATCAACCGGCAGAGATTCTTCTTCTTGCTCGACTTGCGGGCAAACTCATAGGAACCGTCAAAAGGCACCACGCGGTCGGCGGTGCCGTGCATGATCAGCATGGGGGGCAGGCCGGGGCGTATGGCGCGGATTAGATCTGCGGCCTTGCTGGTGGCTTGGTCGGGCCAGCGGTCACGCCCAAAGGCGTATTTGGAATAGGTGTCCATCACCGGATTGAACAGCACGATGGCATTGGGTGCAGGGCTGCAATCGAGTGCGTCCGAAGGATCGTCGAAACCACTGAGGATGGCCGAAGAAGCGATGGCGTGTCCGCCCCCTGAACCACCGACACCGACAATCTTGCCGGGGTTGATGCCAAGTTCGACAGCATTCATGCGAATCCAGCGGATGGCGGAGCGGGCATCGGCCATGGCTTCGACCGGCCCTGTGCCGTGCCGGGTGGCGACGCGATAATCAAAACAGATCGTCGTCATGCCACGTGAGGCAAAGTAAACGCAATGAGGAGCAAACTGCGCCACCTGGCCGTTGTCCCAGCCGCTGCTGAAAAAGAAAGCGGCCACGGACTTGGGGTACGCGGGAGCCTTGTCCATCTCAGGTTCCCAGATGTAGGCCGAAAGATTCACACCGCCGACGGTCTTGTAGATTTCTTCTCGGGCGGTCTTCAGCAACTCCCGATTGCGATCAATCGGGGGGGTGCGGGGCTGACCTTCGCTGTGGGACTCCATGTTTTGGGGGTAAAGACGTTGACGTTTACCAGAATCACCAAATCGGCAAATGGTTTTACTCTGGATTAAAACTATCACAGCAAATTTCCCGGGATGCTAATTATAAAATGATGGTGAGCAGTTGTTTTTGCGTGAAACGTGCCCTTCTTCGTAGTTCCAATCGCACCCGCCATGCGCCATTTCCTCCCTTTGCTCCTTGGATTAAGCCTGTTTCAACTCTGCTCACCCGCGCGCGGCCAGGAGGATGAGGCCGGACTTAAGGTTGTTTTGGAAAAGGCGTATCTTAACTGGCGGGATGCCATGCTGCGCAAAGATGCAAAGGCCTGGGCGGCAAGCATCACCCTCTACCGTCAGACGGTGATTCGCAACATGGTGGTCAGTGAACGCAAGACTTTTCCTGATGCCGTGTTTGCTTCCGAAGTGCAGCCGCCGGCCCTGTCCGGGCTGCGCCTCCTGGAAGCGCAGGCGGTGGGCGACACTGCGCATCTCGTTTATTTTGGCCGGGTCGACATGGGGCAGGACAAGGAACTCATCCGCGAAAACCTCCTGAAACTGAAATTCCACCATGAGAATGGAGCATGGAAATATGACAGCAACCGCATCTCCCGTCTGGATGGTGCCCCGGAAGTGATCAAGGATCTGCAGGCTGGCAAGCGCCCAGACTTCCTCGACACCCCTGAATACACGCCGCCCGGCAGCATGCCGCCACCGCCGCCTTTGTGTCGTGTTCCGGATTATAAAGCAGGCAGCAAGCTTCAGAGCTTCGGCTATGAAACGACCATGAGCATGAACGGGTTCAATTATGATCCCGTGCGAGATGGGCTGGACCAACAGATTCTCATCGGCGGTCTCGTCAAAGGGCACAACGAAATCACTCTGCACATCAAACCGGTGCCAAGGCCCGAAGGGGAAAAAGCCGTGCTGCAAATTCGCGTTTACCTGCTGCCCAAAGATTCCGGCAAGCCAGGCGCTGAAGTGCTGCGCTGGCAGGCGCCTGAAAGCGGTGCTCCTGCACAAGTGACCCTGCCTATTGAAGTGAAGCCTTAGCAGTTTCTTGGATCTACCTTGTTTTTAGCATGCCAACGATCGACCATGAGAACACGCTGCGCGCTGCGGGCTACCGCATCGTTGCCGGAATTGACGAGGCCGGTCGTGGCCCGCTCGCCGGTCCCGTATGTGTGGCCGCGGTGGTGCTGCCAGATGATTTCACGCACGCAGTGCTCAACGATTCCAAGCAGCTCAGTGAAGTGAAGCGCGAACGGTTGTATGATGAGCTCACCAGCGATGCTCGCATCCGCTGGCACTGCGTGAGCATCGAGCCCGATGAAATCGACCGCATCAACATTCTCCAGGCCACCTGGGAAGGCATGCGCCGCGCCGCGCTGGGCTTGCAGCCTGTGCCTGATGCCGCTCTCATCGATGGCAAACCGGTGAAACGTTTCCCCATGCATCAGGTCGCCTTGGTCAAAGGTGACAGCCTCAGCTACTCCATCGCGGCGGCCAGCATCATCGCCAAGGTCACGCGGGACCGCCTCATGGTGGCCATGTCCCGGCAGCACCCAGAGTACGGGTTTGAAATTCACAAAGGCTACCCAACACCTGCGCATCTGGCGGCATTGAGGCAGTACGGCCCCTGTCCGCATCACCGGCGCAGTTTCAAACCTGTGGCACAGCTCGAACTCGATCTGGCATGAAGCTGCGCCTCTCCCTCCCTAAAAGTCTGTGGCGCTGGCTGCGGCGGCGGGTCACGGGGGATGTGAGGGTGCGAACATCCGTACTATGGCTGCGTGCACGCCCCCTGGCTTTGTTTCAGCGCCGTCTGGCAGGCCGAAAAATGAACAGCGGTGAAATAGGAGCCATGGGGGAGCTCATCGCCGCACGCTGGCTCGCCAAGCATGGCCGCAAGGTTCTTCATCGCAACTACCGTGGGGCAAATCGCGGTGAGGTGGACATCGTGGCCCGTCATCGCGACGTGCTCACCTTCATCGAGGTGAAATCGCGCACCAGCACCGCCTTTGGCCGCCCGGCAGATGCGGTGGGGCCCGACAAGCAGCGCCTCATCCAACGCGGTGCCATGGACTGGCTGCGCCTGCTCGGAAATCCATGCATCAAATTCCGCTTCGACATTGCCGAAGTCATCCTCACCGAGGGCGAGCTGCCGCGCGTTCACATCATCGAGAATGCTTTCCAGATGCCTGACCGGTCCATGGCTGGACGATGAGGCGTGAGTGACGTTTTTGTCAGTTTCATGCCTCCATCTTGCCACCGGTGAACTGGTGTCTATGAAGGCCAGTAACTTCTCATGCAACCCGCCGCAGCTTCCACCTCAGCCACCAATCTCCTCGGCACCGTCACCATGCTGGTGCAGGACACACAGGTGGACGTCACACGGTTGATTTACATGCTGTATCAGGACGTAGAGCAGCAGATCAACCGGGCGGATTTGAAAGCCCAGCTCACTCTGAGCACCTCCGCCGTCTTGATGGCCATGATTGTGAACATGGGGCCTGGGCTGAATTTGCGTGGCTGGGCGCACATGCACCCTTTTGAGTATGCCGTGCTGGCGTTGTACGCGCTGTTCATCCTGTGCATGAGTTTTGCCTTTGGTCGCGGCATCGCCGCTGCTTTTCCTCGGGCTGTGAAAAAGACCCCCGAAGCCAATCGCCATCCCAACCTGTATTTCTCGGGCCAGATCGCCAAAATACCCGGAAATGAATATGCTGATTTGTTCTGCCGGCAGTCGAACGATGGGGTCAAGCGCTCGGTGCTTGGGCAGGTGCATTCCAAATGCATCGTTCTCGAGGCCAAGCTGCACAATGTTCGCAAAGGCATGACCTGCCTGCTCCTGGCTCTTGGAATTTGGATTGCAGCACGGCTGGTGCTGCTGATTGGCAACGGCTTCGAGTGAGCCGGGCGGGCAAAGGAAGGGTGGCAATCGGCTTTGACAGCCCCGGTGCACGCCGTAAAACTGGCGTTTCTTTTCCAACCCGACGATTCAAACCATGAGCCAAGCCAATCCTGCCAAGAAGATCATCAACAATCCGCTGAAGTGTGCCGACGAGCTTTTTGAAGGTCTCGTGCTTGCCTATGATGGCAAGGCACGCCGCGTTGGGACTCGTTCCATCGTGATGAATGATCTGCGTCCGGATGCTCCAGCGCTTCTCGTCGGCGGCGGAGCCGGGCATGAGCCCATCTATCATGGTCTCGTTGGCAAAGGCATGGCCGATGGTGCTGCTGTGGGTGAAATCTTTGCCGCACCACCTCCGGACATCGTTCTGGAAGCCGCCCAGGCGGTGAATCGGGGCAAGGGGGTGCTCTTTCTCTACGGCAACTACGCTGGCGATGTGATGAACTTCGACATTGGCGCGGAACTCGCTGCGGATGAAGGCATCACCGTGAAAACCGTCATCATCGCCGACGACGTCTGCTCCGCACCTCCAGCGGAAAAGCACAAGCGTCGTGGCGTGGCCGGCCTGGTGCCGATCACCAAGATTGCCGGTGCCGCTGCTCAGACGGTCGATTCTCTGGATGAACTCGCCCGCATCGCGCAAAAGGCCTGTGACCACACACGCACCGTCGGCGTTTCCACCAAGCCCGGCAGCATTCCCGCCACCGGCAAGCCGACCTTTGAACTGGCCGATGATGTCATCGGCCTCGGCATGGGCATCCATGGTGAAAAGGGTGTGGGCCTCATCCCGATGTGCACGGCGGATGAACTTGCGGCCAAGATCCTTGATCTGCTCTTTGCCGACGATCTGCCCCTCAATGCCGGAGACGAAATCGTGTTCTTCGTCAACAGCCTCGGTTCCACCCACATGATGGAGCTGCTCATCCTGCTGCGCGGCGCCAAGCCCATCCTGGATGCACGCGGCATCAAGATTCATCAGACCATCGTCGACAACATCGTCACCTGCCAGGAAATGGCAGGCGTCAGCTTCAGCATCACCAAACTCGATGCGGAACTCAAAAAACTCTGGGACATGCCCTGCGAAAGCGTGGGCTACACCAAACTGTAAAACCTCCGCACGCCATGAAACTCCCCGAGATATTCGCCAGCCCTGCCAATGTGCGGACCATTCTGCAGGGAACCGCCATTTTTAACATCGGTGACGACTCCGGGGAGATGTACGTTGTCCAAAGCGGGGAAGTGGACATCCTCATCAACGGCGTCGTCGTTGAAACCGTCGGTCCTGAGGGTTTCTTCGGCGAGATCGCCCTCATTGAGGAATCCGTTCGATCCGCCGACGCCATCGCCCGCACGGACTGCAAGCTCCTCCCCGTGAACCGTCATCACTTCCTGTTCTTGGTCGATGAGGTGCCGCAGTTTGCCCTCCACGTCATGAAAGGAATGGCTGACCGGCTGCGCCGCGCGGACGAACGGGCAGCGAGGTAGTGAGCTTGAAATGTATGAATTGAGGCTTATCATCTCCACCATGAACTCTGCGACCATCACGGAGGCCGGTATTCTAAGCCGTCTCATTCAACCGGGAACGGGCGGATGGGACAAGGCGGCAGCCTGTGCCATTTTGAGTTTTTCATTCTCAGCGGGTGATCGTGAACGTATGCTAGTCCTATTGGAGAAGGCCAAAGCAGCGGAACTGGACGAAGAAGAGCAAAACGAACTCACAAGCTTCCAAAAAGCCGGGCGCACGTTGGAACTAATGAAAGCCCGGGCGCGCATCTCGCTGCAACAGGCTGCTGCATAAGTTATGCCGAGACCGTTCCGTAAGCTGGAACGGCAGGTGATCGCGCAGGCAGCTGGCCGCTGTGAGTACTGTCGGTTGACTGAGCATGTCTCTGACCTGCCTTTTCATACAGATCACATCATCGCGGAGAAACATCGTGGTCCCACTGTTCTGGAGAATCTGGCTTGGGCGTGTTTTTCCTGCAACATGCACAAGGGGGCCAATGTGGCTGGAATTGACCCAGTGACAGGCGAGGTGGTCAGGCTGTTTCGTCCGCGTCAGGATGAATGGGCGGATCATTTCAAGTGGCAGGGTGCGTGGCTGCATGGGCAGACGCCCATCGGGCGCACGACGGTGATGGTTCTGGAAATGAATGATCCTGATTCAGTCCTGCTGCGTGAATTGCTGCTGGTTGAAGGCACTTTTTGACGAGCTGCCGCCCCTCTATTTGGCCGCGCGACCGCTGGGTGAGGGGCAGGCTTCGCATTTGACTTCCCCGCCAGCGCGCCAACAATCGCGGTCCCATGCCCAAAGCCAACCTTTCCAAAGACGAAGTCAAAGCCATGCTCCTGCTCGCCTGCGAGCGCATCATCGCTGCCGAGCCGATGCTCTCCCAGGCGGATCGCGATCTCGGAGACGGTGACCACGGCATGGGCATGGAGCGCGGCATGCGTGCGGCCACGGAAAAGCTCAACGCCGGCGAAGTCGAAAGCATCGAGAAAGCCTTCTCCACTGTCGGCATGGCGATGATGAGCAGCATGGGCGGCGCCAGCGGTGCCATCTTTGGCACCTTCTTCCGCAACGGCGGCAAAGCGCTCAACGGCAAAGAATCCTTTGATGCCGCCGGACTGGCCGCTTTCCTCCAGGCCGGTGTGGATGGCGTGAAGCAGCGCGGCGGTGCCGCCATCGGCGACAAAACTTGTGTGGATGCCATGGAGCCTGCGGCCACCAAGGCTGCAGAAGTCGCTGCTCAGTCCCTTCCAGAAGCCATCACCGCCGTGGCCGCTGCCACTGAGGCGGGCAAGGAAGCCAGCAAAGCCATGGTGGCCAAGTTTGGCCGCGCCAAGACTCTCGGCGAGGCCTGCATTGGTTTCCCTGATGCCGGAGCCTGCTCCGTGGTGGTGATCATCACCGCCTTCCGCGATTTCATCGTGGCCTAATCACCGGCCTCTGCCAGTCCTTCCAGAACGCTTCCGTTTGCAGCGGATCGGGCCGGATTTCGATCACCATGGGCACTGGCAGCAGATCTGCGAGATCATTCACATCATCGGTCTGGAGATACTCCATGCCCCAGAGCTGCGCCCACGGTTCAAAGCTCAGTGAATGACGGTTTTCGATGACGTTGCGCGCGGCGTCTGGGAGGGCGCGCATGCTCGCCACGCGGGAAAATATTTTGCCGCCGCCATTGTTGATCACCACGATGCGAAGTTGCGGATGCTCCATTTGAGCGATGACCCACGGAGCGGCGAGATCATACAGCGCACTCAGGTCCCCAAGGATCAGCCAGCATTCGCCAGCATGTACAGCACTGGTGCCCAGAAAGGTCGAAACGAGGCCGTCGATGCCGTTGGTGCCGCGGTTGGCGAAAAACTCCACGCCCGGTTTCGTCGTCTGGAGTGCCAGATTGAATTCGCGTATCGGCAGGCTGTTGCCCAGAAACACCCGCGAGCCTGCCGGAATGGCGTCGGCGATTTTGCGCACCCAGGCCGGCTCAGACTCCGGGAATTTTTCAAAGTCAGGCTCAAAACGCAGAATGCCGCAGGGCGGATCGACACGGGCAAACTGGGTGCTGCGAATGTTCTCCCAGGCGAGCGTTTCGACATTTTCCGTCCGAGCGAGTCCGCTGAAGCCGGTGCGGGTGATGTGGGTGACTTTAATTTTAGGCTGTGTCTCCAGATCCCGCCACCAGCGCCATGAAGGCACTGCGCCAATGCGCAGCACATGCGCCGGGCGGGCGGATTGCAGCGCCCTTTCCCCCCCGGGAATCAGCAGCGACTGCAGCTCGGGAAAGCCATGCAGGTTTGAGGTGGCTTCGGCGATGATCGGCGCACCAATCCGGGCCAGCAACTCGGCCGCTTGGGCGGCGTCTTTAGGGTGCATGCCAGCTGCCAAAACCAGATCACATTGCAGAGAGCAGGGCTGTCCTTCCTCTGAGGCTGCCAGCGGTGGAGCGGCGGAAAAATCAACGCCAGCCACGTTCGTCTCCAGCGGTTCATCCAGGCACACGTTGAGGTGCATCGGCCCGTCGGAGCAGTGGCCTTCGTGGGATTCATCCGTGGCATCCCAATCGCCCACAATCGTGGCATAAACGCCGAACAATCCAGCCTGCTCAATGGCCTGCGGTGCCCCGCTGCCACGGTAGCTTTTCGGGCGGTCTGCGGTGACAAGGATGAGAGGCAGATTTTGATAATGCGCTTCGATCGTGGCCGGCAGGAGCTCAGCCGCAGCCGTCCCTGAAGTCGTCACCACTGCCACCGGCTGGCGGTGTGCCATGATGCGACCCAGCGCAAAAAAGGCCGCACTGCGTTCCTCAAAGAAATGCCAAATTTTGACTCCACTGCTGGCGAGAAGGGCGGAAACCAGCGGCGCATTGCGTGCACCGGCGGCCACACAGACTTCACGTACCCCGAGGTAGGCGAGTGTGTGCAGGGTTTGCTGAATGAGCTGTGCCTGCGTCATGATTGTAGAGTCAGCAGTCGCAGCACCGCCTCGCGCTTGAGACGAAGTTCGCGCCATTCGTGATCAAAGGCGCTACCGCCCACGATGCCGCAGCCTGAAGGCAGGCTGATCTGACCCCCCTCCCAGCAGATGCCTCGAATGGCCACAATGATGTGCGTGGTGCCACCGGCCTCGGCAAAGCCGAAGGGTGCGCCAAAAAATCCCGGCACCTTCAACTGCTGACGATACTCCCGCAGTTTTTCCATGGACTCAGCATCACGCGGCAGGCAGCCGACAGCCGGAGTGGGGTGCAGCAGCGGCACCAGCTGGGCCGGATCTGCGGCAGAGTTCAGTTCCACGCTCAGTTTGGTCTGAAAATGCACGAGGCCGGAGGTCTGGCACAAAGTGCGTGGATCGCGGCTGACGGCACCGAGAAACTGCAACTGCTGCGTGAGGTAGCGCACGACGATTTCATGCTCTTCGATCTCCTTCACATCCGTCAGAAACGCATCCTGGTTGCCGGGCTTTGCCGTGCCTGCCAGCGCCATCGTTTCCAGCTGCTGCCCCTTCACCTTGAACAGCAGTTCGGGCGTTGCGCCGAGAAACCCACCTCCCTCTTTGACATGCGCATAGCCCCACATGTTTGCAGGTGCCTGCATGATCGCATCCAGCAGCCGTTTTGGGTCACCTGCGGTCAAAGTGCCGGTCTCGGTCAGTACCGGTACCATTTTTTCCAGGCGCTTGGCCTGGACTTCGCGGCGGATGCGGCGGAAGGCCATCTTGAACCACTCCGTGGCAGGCTTAGCCCATTGGATCTGAGGCTTTTGCGAGCCGTTGAGGTGGATTGTCTCCGCCAGGCTGCCGGCGTTGATCTCGTGCAGCCGCACAGGCACTTTCCAGGGCTTGGGGTCCTTCAGGTCAAAGTCATTAATGTAGAAGGCTCCCCCCGCTGCCGGCGCGGTGGCCAGCGCGGTGAAGGGGCCCTCTCCCAGCCATGCCCTTCCATCGGGCAGCCTGAACAATGCGAATTCCATCATGCGATTTTGCATGCATAGTGAAACGCACTGCGCTGCGTGCAAGATGGGAAACAGTCACATGTGAACATCCTTTCCGCTGTTCCAGTCGAATCCTATATTGCATGAAAGCTGCCGACGAATTCCTCAAAGTCGCTACCGACTATCAGCTCGGGGCTCTTGATACGGAATCGCAGCATCCTTTCACCACCTCTTTGTCCCAGATGGCCCGTGTGGATGTGGGGGAGGCGGTCAAACTCATGCATCTGGTCGATATCCACGCTTTGCGGCAGTTTGCCGCCAAATCCGCTCCTCTGGCTGACCTCGCCCGTGCCATCGCCGCCACCTTGTCTGCCGGGCACCGGGTATTTCTTTGCGGCTGCGGCGCCACTGGGCGGCTTTCTCTCAGCATCGAGGTCTTCTGTCGCATGGGGGTCCTGCAGGTGCCTGACCCGGAAAAAATCGTTGCCTTCATGGCTGGCGGAGATCTCGCCTTGATCAAAGCCATCGAGACTTTTGAGGATCATCCTGAATACGGGGCGCGACAGCTCGAAGAACTGGGATTTGCCGCAGGCGACCTGCTCATCGCCTCCACCGAAGGCGGCGAGACCCCCTTCGTCATCGGGGCGACCGAACGTGCAGCGGAGCTCTCCACCAATCCCCCCTGGTTTCTCTACTGCAATCCGGACGAGCAGCTGGTCAAAGTCGCCGCGCGCTCCAAGCGCGTGATCGAAAATCCTGCCATCCACAAACTGAATCTCTCGGTGGGGGCCATGGCCGTTTCCGGCAGCACGCGGCTGCAGGCCAGCACGGTGCTCATGGCGGCCATTGGCTTTGCATTCATGCATCAGCACGATCCCGAAAAAGCCCCGGGTGAGGTGTTGCAGCTGCTGCGACACGTGGCGCACTGCGACGGACAGTTTCTCGTGCCCTTCATAGAGCATGAGGCGGCGGTGTATGAGCGCGGTGCCTATGTGCTCTACACCAGCGCACGGTTTGGCATCACCGTCGTCACAGACACCACCGAGCGTGCGCCCACTTTCAGCCTCGTGCCCTTTGAAAGGCAGGACGATCCTGCCGCCCCGGCCTCGTGGTGTCATTTCCTCATGCCAGACCAACCCGGCGCACACGCCGCATGGAATTCACTGCTGCATCGTGAGCCGCGCACCCTCGAATGGCCGGACGTGCGCCACGTCGCCGGTGCTGAGGTGCTGGCGTCCTATGATTTCTCCGCACAGCTTTCAGCACGCCGATGCATTCGCACGCATGAGGCCGAGCAGTTGCAGTTTCAAATCGACGGCGAGGCAGGGGAGATGGTCTGGGAGTTCGACGGACTGAAGCATCAGATCGATCTGACCGGCATCCACGAATTTCATGCGCACCTTCTGCTCAAGCTGCTCATCAACATCCACTCCACCCTCGTCATGGGCCGTCTTGGCCGCTACCTCGACAACCTCATGACCTACGTGAAGCCCAGCAACAACAAGCTCATCGACCGCGCCGTCCGCTACGTCCGCCTCCTTGCTCAGCGCCGCACCGGCAAACTCCCTGGATATGAAAAAGTGACGCGACTGCTGTTTGAAGAACGCGACAAACTCCAGCCCGGTGAGCCGATTGTGCTGAAGACTCTCGCAGCTTTGGGGGTGACTGTTTGAAACATGGCTGTCAGCCGCTTCGTAAGCTCGCTAGATGATTTCTCAGGAAGACAGCCAGCTCCGCGACCAGACCCGCCGCCATTTCTTCAGCCAGTGCGGCATGGGGATCGGCTCCGTGGCGCTCGCATCGCTGATGGCGGAACGCGGACTGCATGCGGCCAGCGCTGCTGCCGCGGCGGGGCCGGGCGTGATGAAGAAGGCGGACGTCACGCCCCGTGCGAAGAACGTCATCTATCTCTTCATGGCTGGCGGGCCCTCACAGCTTGAGCTCTTTGATTACAAACCGAAGCTCGTCGAGTTGAACGGTCAGCCGATTCCGCAGAGCTACATCGAGGGCAAGCGCTTTGCCTTCATGGGCACCAGCAACGGCTTCAAGCTCCTCGGCACCCGGCGCGAGTTCCAGCAGCGCGGCCAGAGCGGCGCATGGGTCAGCGACATGCTGCCCTACATGCAGGGCGTGGTGGATGACCTCAGCATAGTCACCACCTGCAAAACGGAGCTGTTCAATCACGCCCCGGCCAAGCTCTTCATGAACACCGGCAGCGGCCAGTTCGGGCGGCCATCGATGGGCTCCTGGGTCACCTACGGCATCGGCAGTGAATCCAGTGATCTGCCCGGCTTCGTCGTGCTGCAGAGCGGTCCGCGTGGCCCCCGCGGCGGTGCCGTGCTCTGGGGCAGCGGCTTTCTGCCCACCACCTATCAAGGCGTGCCGCTGCGTGGCACCGGCGAGCCCATCCTGAATCTCTCCACTCCGTCGAATTACAGCGCCGCCAGCCAGCGCCGTGTCATCGACACCGCGCGTGAGTTGAATCTCTCCCGCCTCGTGGAAACCGGTGACGACGAAATCCAAACACGCATCAACGCCTACGAGATGGCCTGGCGCATGCAGAGCAGCGCGCCGGAACTGATCGACCTCAAAGGTGAATCCAAGGCCACCCTCGATCTCTACGGCGTCGATCCCTCCCAGCCTTCCTTCGCACGCAACTGCCTGCTGGCACGTCGTCTCGTCGAGCGCGGCACCCGCTTTGTGCAGCTCTACCACACCAGCTGGGACAACCACGGCGGCAAAGGCGAAACGCTGGAGGATGATTTCCCCAAAGTTGTCAAAGACGTTGATCAAGCCTGCGCGGCGTTGATTCGCGATCTGAAATCACGCGGCTTGCTGGAAGAGACGCTGGTCATCTGGGGCGGTGAATTTGGCCGCACCCCCATGGGAGAAAATCGCGACAAAACGGGCCGCAATCATCACATCGACGCCTTCACCATGTGGTTCGCCGGTGGTGGCGTGAAAGCCGGTCAGACTCTTGGCAAGACCGATGAGCTCGGCTTCGGCGTCGCTGAAGATCCCGCCCACGTGCATGATCTTCACGCCACGATTTTGCATCTCCTCGGTCTGGAGCACGAAAAGCTCACCTTTAAATTCCAAGGCCGCGACTTCCGCCTCACGGATGTGCATGGCAAGGTGCTGCACAAGCTGCTGGCCTGATTGTTTCTTTGTATTGTAGTCCCGCCTTCAGGCGGTCTGGAAACATTCCAGATGCCGGCTAAAACCGGTGCTACGGAACCGCGTTGGGTGGCTTGTGCTCCGCCTATTCCACCAGATACAAAATACGCCCACAGGCTTCACACTGCGTGAGTTTCTCGGATTGCTTCAGCGACTGAATGACACCCACGACCACCTTCATGTGGCAGCCACCGCACATGGCGTTTTCCATCGGCACGATGGCCGCGTCACCTTTTTTGATGAAGATGCGGTTGTAGAGATCAAGTGAATCGGGATCGATCGGCTCGGCCAGTTTGGCGCGTTCGGCGTTGAGGTCATCGAGGCGCTTTTTCACGCCCACACCGCGTTCTTCCAGATTTTTGAGTTCCTCGTTCACGCGGACTTGGGTGGCCGCCAGCTTGGCCTGCGCTTCCTTCAGCTTCGCCTTGGCGGTTTCGAGGGCCTCCATCTGCTCCAGTTCGCCGTCTTCCAGCTTGGTCACATCGGCCTCGTAGCGTTTGATTTCATGTCCGAGGGCGGCAAATTCGTCGTTCTTGCGTGTCTCGAACTGCTGGTCCTGCAGACGCTTGATGGAAGTTTGGCGCGTCTGTACATCGAGCTGGATGTTTTTGATCTTCACCTCGACTTCCTTCATGGCCAGATTCGCGGCCTCCACGGCGGCCTGATCTCCCGCGAGCTGCATTTTGGCCCGGGTTTGCATCGTGGGGATGTCCTTGAGGTCTTTCTGCAGGGCACGAATGCGCTGGTCACGTTCCTGAAGCTGAATGAGTTTCGTGATGTCTTGAAGCATGTGTCTGGATGTAAGCCGAAACGGCGAAGGAGCACAAGCTCTCTATTGTTGGGTTCGGGGCGCGTTTTGGCAAATTGAGCCTGTCTGGTGTGCTGCCGGGATCTTCGAACTGCTTGACCAGACCCTTACCCGGCGAAAAGGTACAGGCTCTCCTCACACTCTCCCACAATTCCCACGTGAAACCCACTCTCCTCATCCTCGCTGCCGGCATGGGCAGCCGTTACGGCGGCCTTAAACAACTCGACGCGATGGGCCCTGCGGGAGAGGTGGTGCTGGATTACTCCGTCTTTGACGCGATCCGCGCCGGCTTCGGCAAGGTGGTGTTCGTCATCCGTCGTGACTTTGAGGAGCTCTTCCGCACGCAGATTGGCTCCAAGTATGCAGGCCGCATCGCCGTGGACTACGCCTTCCAGGATCTGCATGATCTCCCCGCCGGTTTCACCGTGCCGGAAGGCCGCACCAAGCCCTGGGGCACCGCGCATGCCCTGCTGGCTGCGGAGAGCGTTGTAAATGAGCCATTCCTCATGATCAATGCCGACGACTTCTACGGACAGGATGCTTTCCAAAAGATCGCCGCAGATCTCACCCAGCCACGTCCGCAGGATGGCAAGAGCCACTGGTCCATGGTGGGCTTTTACCTGAAGAACACGCTCTCCGAGCACGGCAGCGTCTCCCGCGGCGTTTGCACCTGCGATGCCAATGGCATGCTCAGCACGGTCTTGGAAATGACCAAGATTTTCAAATGCGACACCGGCGCGGAAAACCGCGAGGTGGAGGGCGCTTACGTCCCGCTCACCGGAGACGAAGTCGTATCGATGAACTTCTTCGGCTTCACCCCGGACATCTTCGCGCATCTGCGCACAGCCTTTGCCGCCTTCCTCGCCGAGCGCGGCACCGAGCTCAAATCCGAGTGCTACGTGCCCGCTCAGGTCGATGCCCTCATCGCCGCCGGTAAAGCCGACGTGCGCGTCCTCGAAACCACCGGCAAGTGGTTCGGTGTCACCTATCCCGAGGACAAGGCGGAGGTTGTTGCGAGCATTCGCTCTCTCATCGACGCCGGCGAATACCCGCAGTCGCTCTGGGGTTAATCTGAACAAGGGGAAGGGACTCCCGCCTCCCTCGGAGTTTCTACTTTTTAATTGGTGCCAGACACCCCAGCAATTTGCTCCGCCATAGGCCGCTGCGCTTTCAGCCACGCTGTAAATGCCGCGTTATCAATGTAGCGATATGGGGCATGATGATCCTTGAAGCCAGGGCCGCATAATTGAACGCAGCGTAAAGTTCCGGAGGCAGGCTCGGGCGGAGGTTGAAAAGTTTTTCGCTCTTCCAGTGAGGGGAAGGCGTCGATTTCCATTTTGTCATGAAATTCACCCAGGGAGTGAATCACGTCAGCCGAGCTGGTGATCAGTTCGACCGGTCTGCCACAGGGCAGAACAAGTTCGGGGGAAACGATGTCGTCCTTTGATCGTGGATCATACAAGTTCAGGCCAATGGGATTTTCCGCCGTCATTAGGGAAAGGTTCGTGTCCCCAAACTTCCCGTCGGCTCCAGAATAATGAAAGTGCCACGAGTACTTTTTGGCTAAACACCGGACATGAAGAGTCGCATGGGAATGATACACTTCATTCATGAGCGTCTTGGCATGGAAGACCATTGTTCCGATAGCGAAGAAGTAGCATGCTCCGAAACCGACCAGCAAGCTAACAGCAGCCGTGAGCAGGACGACACGTTTCATGCCTGATCAGGTGGGTTGAATGCAATAGGATGCAGCAACCGCTCCACGCTGCGCATCGTCGCGCCTTCATGAATCGTCAGCGCATCATGCCCGGCCTGCGCCATTCGCATGGCCCTGGCCTCATCCTTCAGCAGCACACGGCAGGCAGATTCCAGCTCCGCAAAATCAGCCACCTGCTTTGCGCCGCCATGCTTGAGAAGCAGATCCACCAGCGGCGTGAAGTTTTCCATGTGTGGGCCAAAGAGCACCGGCTTCTGCGCCAGCGCCGCTTCGGCAGGGTTTTGGCCTCCTTCAGCAAGGAAACTTTTCCCAACCACCACGAGCGTGGCCAGGTGCTGCCACGCAGCGAGTTCGCCCGTGGTGTCGATCAGGAGGACGGGCGCACTGTCATCGACGCGCGTGTCAGGCAAACTGCGCAGGGCTGGGGAGATGCCGATGCTTTGCAGCGCGGCACTGATCTCAGCACGGCGCTCGACATGGCGTGGCACGATGAGCAGCGCGAGGTTGCGCACCTGTTCCCGCAGACGCAGGAAGACGCATGCGAGCTCGATTTCCTCACCTGCATGCGTGCTGGCGGCCAGCAGCGTGGGCTGTGACTCGGCAATGCCGGTCAGCTTTAGCACGGCACGCAGTTCATTGATCTTCGCTGCGGGAACGACCGCCCCTTCAGGATCGTATTTGATGCTGCCGGTGAGGCGGATGCGCTCCGCATCAACCCCAAAGCCCTGCCAGCGCGCGACGTCGTCAGCCTCCTGCACAAGGACCTGCTTCAGCATGCGAAAGATCGGCCCGATGAACCAGCTGAACTTGCGGTAGCGGCGCTCGCTGCGGGGGGAGAGTCGCGCATTGACCAGTGAAATGGGAATGCCCAGGCGTGAGGCTGCCGCAGTCAGGTTCGGCCATACCTCGGCTTCCACCAAAACGAGCTGCGTGGGCTGAATGCGCTCCAGCATGAGCCGGCCCACACCCGGCAGATCAATGGGACTGTAGATGGCCACCACGTGCCCCGCATGCTGCGCTGCAAGTTCTGCAGCAAGCGCGTAACCGGTGGGCGTTGTCGTGCTCAGCACAATGCCCAGGTCCGCATTTGTTTTGAGCAGGCGTGCGATGAGTTTCTTCGCCACCCCCACTTCACCCACGCTGACAGCATGCACCCAGAAGCGTTCGCGCTGGGGCAGGACGTTGATGGCAGCCTGCGTCTCGAGCGGGAAAAAACCGATGCGCTGCGCGAGATCCTGCCAGCGGCCATTGCGGCGGCGCATTTTGATGAAGGCGCCGGGAAGCATCAGCACGAGCCCCAGAGGCAGCGCCAGATTGTAGAGAGTGAGGCTAAGCGCTTTCGATGCCATGCGGAAGTTTGCGCAGCCAGACGATGCGGGTGGAGCCGTAATTGCGATCGGTCAGCACCTCCCAGCCGGGCCAGCTTTTGGTTTCGCGGTTGAAGTGGTGACTTTCGAGAATGAGGTGGCTCTCCGCGTGCAGCAGCTTCGGCAGCGCTTCTTCGGCGAGCAGTTTGGCCACGAAATCCGTGTCCGCATCGCAATGCGTGTACGGCGGATCGGCAAAGATGAGATCGAACTGCTTGCCGTCTTTTTCCAGCAGCGGCAGCATTTTGAAAACATCGTTGTGGCGCACCGTGGCACCCGTGAGCCGGGTCTTGGCGATGTTCTTGCGGATCACGTCACAGGCCCCTTTGTTTTCATCCACAAACACCGCCGAGGCCGCACCCCGGCTCAGGCATTCCAAGCCGACGGCTCCCGTGCCGGCAAACAGGTCCAGCACGTGCGCTCCAGGCACGAGTTCCCCGAGCATCGAGAACACAGCCTGCCTCACCCGATCCTGCGTGGGTCGTGTGACGGTTTTCGGGACTTCAAGTGCAAGCCCCCCTGCGGTACCGGAAATGATGCGCACAAGAATCCTTTAGCGGTGAGATGTGGGGATGCAAGGCATGGATGGCGGCTGCCTCAACTTGAAGCGGATCCCTTTTCATTTCTCCGCCGCCGCTGCCGGAGTCTGAGGTGCAGCCCCTTGCAGATGCTTGTTGAACCATTCCATTTCAACCTGCGTGGCTTCATCGAATCCTTCTTTATACACGCCGTAGTGGGTGATGCCTTTGATGACGTGGATGCTCGATGGTACCTTGCGTTCGAGCAGGCTCTTCTGCACGGCTTCGACGTTGGCATTGCTGCTCAGCTCTTCGTTCTCGGCCAGGACGAAGAGAGCCGGAGCATTGATTTTCATGGCGGCATCGAGAGCGCTGAAGCCGATGTTTTTGACCGGATTGACGCGCATGTTGGCATAGGTCGCCATCTTGCCGGTCATCTTGCCGGTTTCGATGGGCACGGGTTCCACTTCGCCACGTGCTTGTTTGGTCGCCAGATCGTAACCATATTTGATCGCGGCGGGAGCACGCGCTCCTCCCATTCCAGGCACTTGTGCGGCGACGCATTTCACTCGCGGATCATTCCCCGCTACCCACGTCACGAGCCCGCCGCCGTAGCTGCTGCCCCAAAGACCTATGCGATTGGGATCAACATTCGGCTCACCTGCAATGTAGCTGATGGCCGCACGGATGTCCTCGGTCTGATCCGTGTAGTTCATCTGCCAGCGCAAGGCTTTGACTTTGATCGTCATTTCGTTGTTCGCGTCAGGCGCAGGTTGCTGCTCCATGGCCTTGAGCTGGCTCTCGCTCTGCCCCCAGCCGCGGTAATCAAAGGCGAGCACAATGTAGCCTTTCTCCGCGAACAACGGTGCGACCCGCGCCTGTGAGCCGCCTTTCGTGCCGCCCGTTCCCGCGCAGAGGATAATGGCTGGAAGCTTGTCTTCGGTCTTGAGTCCCTTCGGCAGGTAGAGATCCGCCGCCATGCGGGTTCAATCACTCCACACGGTCACAGGTCGCATTTCGACCGTGTCTGGCAAAGGCTGGCGCGCGCGCTTGCCTTTGGGGGTTTGTGCGACAGCCGCGATGGTCAGCGCGGCAAAGAGGATGAATGCGGTTTTCATGGTTGGGAGACTACGGTTGAGCAAGAACGGGAACGGTAAGGTAGATTACGCGCTCAATCGGCCTGCCATCGGCGGTACGGAGCTTGAGGTTGATCTGGAGCTGGTGGCTCTTGCGCATGTCGGAGATGTCGAGCGTGAGCATGCGGGCGTCAGCGGAGAGCTGCGCAGCTTGGATGGTGAGGGTGTCACGACTTGGCTCCTTGGGGTGCGTCACTGAGTAGTCGGATGAGCCATAGGCACCGCTCCAAAAATAGTTCCAGCGTTGAGCGGTGAAGTGGCTGAGGTCAGATGCAGACTGCGGATCAAGTGGATCGGAGAAGCGCAGTTCAATGCCGCTCGTTTTCACGGTGAAGTCCACAGGCAGGTCGGCAGGTTTGCCAGTGTAGCGGACACGATAGAGTCCACCGGCTCGTTGCGCGGTGGTGAGCCAGCCGCGCAGGCCGGCCACATAGACCTGGCCGTCGAGCGGATGCACGCGGCCACGCATGATGCCGGTATCAAAAGGCAGATTCAGCGGCACCATCGCGGCTTGCTCCAGATCTCCAAACTTGTGGCGCAGGGTGGCAAACAACGCGCAGCGCCCGTAGCTGGTGAACAGGAGCTGATGGCTGAGCGGTCCCCATTTGTCCGTGACGGCCCAGAAGGGGGCTCCGCTGGAGTTGTCCACCGACCACGGCAGCCACGCCAGTGGGCGGTCGTAGAGGGCTTTGGGTACGGGATTCTTGGGACCGTAGCCGCTAAAGCCGAGTTCTTTGCGTACAGCCGGATCGCTGGGATTCGCGGTGATTGTTTTGCCGTCCCAGGTCATTTCGATCTCGCGCTGCGCGGAAGGCATCATGCCGTAGAAGCCACCGGGGTGGATGAGGTTCACTTTGCTCGATGGCTGCCAGTGCCCTTGGTTCTCACTCACGGCGATCTCGCCGCTCGGGCTGATGGCGAGGCCGTTAGGCACGCGCAGTCCGGTGGCGATGATTTCTGACTTTGCGCCATCGGGCGACACTTTGAAAATCACGCCCTGATGAGGAGTCGTGATGTCCGGAAACCACGGTGTGGCTTTGCCAAAGTAGAAATTGCCCTCGCGGTCGGTTTGCAGGTCCAGGTTGTAGTCGGCCGCATTGGTGGATAGAATCGTGTCGTTGTTGAAGTTCTCATACTGGTCTGCCTCGCCATCCTCATTGAGGTCGTGCAGGCGGGTGATCTGGTCGCGGCCGAGCACATGGATCTTGCCGCGCACGATGCGCAGCCCCAGCGGTTGGAAGAGTCCGCTGGCAAAGCGTCGCCAGGAGAGGTGTTCCAGCTTGTCATCAATGCCGGAGACCACCCACACTTCGCCCTGCACGGTGCAGACAGCGGCGCGTCCATCATCAAAGAAATCGAAGCCCCCGAAGAGCGTGTCCGCCTTCCACGGATTCTTCAGCGGTTCCGTGATGCGATCCACCACATAAGCCGCATCATCCTTGGCGCGCTCGCCTTGGGTTGGCACCGGCTGCGGCCAAAGCGGTGCGCCACCTCGCGTCAACTCGCGCAAATCGTTGCTCATTGGCGACAGGGCGAGTGCGTCATTCGGGGCTTCATGGGTTTTCCCCAGTGCTGCGATGTCGAGGCGGAATGGCTGATTTGCAGTGACGGATGCGAGCTTCAGAATCACGGCACCCTCACGAACTTCCCACGTCACCCCTTCACCGCCCTCGCAAGCGACGAGGAACGTCTCACCGCTCGCCGGATTACGCACGATCCTGCCCGACTCCGCCGATTCCAGAATTGCACCCGGCACATGCAGCACGGTCAGCGCGAGTTCCTTCGCATTTTGTGTTGTTTGAAACGTGCGGGTGAAAACGGGCCACTGCTCCACGCGCTCAAAACCCGGCAGCTCCAGCATATCCACCGCGCCCACCGAGTAGTTGAGCACCACCTGCTTGCCGTGAACATAAAGCCCCTTGTGATGCGCCCAATCCTTCGGCAGCGGGCCGCGTTTGCCTTCGCGCGGGTCGGCGTTAATGCCTCCGTTCGCCCATCCTGGCGTCTTCGGCGTGCCAAAGATCACCGTGCCTGCAACTGTCGGCGGCGGCGCATTGAAGCGCGGCACCGTCAGCCCATAGTGCCCGCCCTTGGTCACCCATCCCAGCGAGAGGCGCACCAGTTCCGAATCGTAACAGACATAGGCATCCGCATCCTTGCCGAGCGTTAGTACCATCCCTTTGTAGCCGATGACATCCTCCTCGCCACGCCAGCGAATGCAGCCCGAATAAAATGGCCCCCGCTGCTTCACCGTCGGATCCTTCTCTGGCGGCGCCTCAATGGCGCAAACATACGCCGCAGCGGCTAAGAAAAGGGTGGTATAGATGACTTTCATTTAATTCGAAGAAAGTCATTTAACCCTGCGATGTCAAAGAGTTGCAAAGCGATTTGACTCGTTTGCAGAAGTCTTTGGTTTCACTTGAGGATCTCGTGCCCCTCACTTCCCATTCCGAAACACATACAGCACCCCGTCATCGGCACCAAAGAGGACATACTCTCCTGCGATGGCACCTGACGTCTTCACCGGCGCTCCAATCTCGTTGTGCCACACCTCTTTCCCCGTCTTGAGATCGAGCGCATAGATATACCCATCGTCGCAGCCAAAGATGGCCACTTTCCCGGCGCAAATGACGGCGCTGCTGTCGATGCGGTCACGGGCGCGGAATTCCCAAAGCTGCGCGCCGGTAACGCGGTCGATGGCGTGAAAGCGTTTGTCTCTTCCACCCACATACACGCCTTTGTCCCAGATGGCGGGTGCGGCGTAGTACTCGAAGTCGCGCTCGCCGTACTCCCAGACCTTGGTGCCATCGGCGATGCGATAGGCACCGACGCGGTTGCCGTAGTGGCTGACGTAGATGACGCCATCGGCGATGGCGACGTTGTTGCCGATGTAGGCCCCGACTTCGATCTGCCGCTCTTCTTTGCCGGTCTTCACATCATGCACGTGCAGCACGCTGTCGCAGCCGCCGAAGACAACTTTGCCGTCGCCGACGGCCGAGCCGCCGTTGATGTAGTAGCCGGTTTCAGCGGCCCACTCCTTCACGCCGGTTTTGGCATCGAGGCAGTAGATGGAGTAGTCGTAGCTGCCGATGATGATTTTCTGCGCCTTGGTTTCAGGGTTGGTCCAGACATTGGCAGCGGCGTGGATTTCGGCCTGAGTCTCAAATTTCCACACTTCCTTGCCAGTATCGGCGTTCCAGGCATAGACAAAGCCATCCTGACAGCCGACGACGACGAGCTCGCCTGCAAAAGCGGCGGCACCATCAAAGGCTCCCTTGGCCTCGGTCTTCCAAATCTCTTTGCCAGTGACGAGGTCGAGGCAGAAAAATTTGCCGTCCTTGCTGCCCAGATAAACTTTTCCTCCACGTACGACGGCGCTGGAGACGAGCATCTCGGCCTGCCCTTTCGGCTTGTCCATCAGCTTGAACTGCCACGCGAGTTCGAGGGGGAACTTCAGTTCGACAGCAGAAGTGCCCGTCATGGCCGCGTTGCCACGGGAGTCCGGCCAGTCTGCATTTTGAGCATGCAGAACGGCTGAAAGGAGGAGACTGAGGAAAAGCGAGGCGCGCATGAGTTTGGACTGTGAAACTGGCATGGTGTGCGCTTTGTTGCAAACAAGCCGATGTCTGATCACGATCTCCAACAGCCGCCGCCCATTCCGCCCGACCTGCGGTGTGAGTATGAGGAGCGTCCATTTCAGAACTGCACGCGCTGCGGCGAGTCCCTGCCGGACTTTCCCGGCGGTTTTCAAATTTCCAAGGCCTTCAAGCGCGGCGAATGCGTGATGGAGTATGCGCTCTGCGATCACTGCCGCTCGCAGATGATGGAGGAGTTTTCCCAGGAGTCGAAAAAGCGCCTGGCGCAGTTTCAATACGAGCAGGTCACGCTGGAGCGCGGTCTGGAATCATGTGCCGTGTGCAACGCACGGCGCGATGCACCAGGCATGGAGGATTTCGTCATCACCGGCGTGTGCGAGGGCCTCTCCCTCCTGCACAGCGTGATGATCTGCGGCAAGTGTGGCGACACCGTGCAGGGCTTCATCTCGGTCAAAACGCGCGACACCTGGCGGCGCTTTGTGGATGACAATTTCCCCGGACCACCGCCCATGGACTCGCTGCCGGAACCTGTGGAAATCTTCCGCACTTCGGTCCCGGCGATCTCAAAAATGTGAAAGCGGTGAAGGTGACCTCCAAGTCACCTTCAGTGCCCGCAGTTCTCTCCTTCAGGATCCGTGTCTTCGACTTTGGCGGTGGCTTTGAGCTCTTCGAGCAGGGCGTTGAACTTTTTGTCGCGGTATTCTTCAAGAAAGCGGTTCTTCACTTCGTCCCTCACTTCATCGAACGGACGCGCCACAGATGGGCGGCGGCCGGTGACGGTGCAGACATGAAAGCCTAGCTGGGTGTTGAAGACGGGGCTGATCTCCCCCTCGCCCATGGAGAAGGCGATGGTTTCAAATTCTTCCATGAACTCGCCGCGCTTGAACCAGCCGAGGTCGATCTGCTGCTGCTCAGCGGTGCGGTGCTCTTCGGCCAGTTTGGCGAAGTCGGCTCCGGCGAGCAGCTGGGAACGAACATCGCGCATGGACTGGTAGATCTCCTGGCGGCTCGTGGCACCCTGCAGGCCTTTGGTGATGTGGGAGGCTTGGATCTCCTCTTCTGTCATGTAATGCTTGAGGTTGGCCTCATAGCAGGCCCTCAGCTCCGCCTCGGTCGGCTCCGGCTCCGGGGCGTAAATTTCCTGCAGCGTTTTGTCGAGCCGGACACCGCCAGCCACGTTCTCGCGGACGACTGCCTCGTCTTTGACGGGCATGCCGATGTTCATGTAAAATTGCGTTTCACCACCGGCCTCATCGATGAGCTTGGTCAGGCGCGCGGTGATGTCGGCTTCGGCGACCTCCGGGTGGCGGCGGCGGCTTTCCTGGCCGAGCAGGGCGCGGGAGATGAGGTTGTCCTTGGCGATGCCGCGAAATTCTGGGTCACGCTCACAGCATGCCACCTGAAGGGTGCGTTCGTAGTGACTTTTGATGTGGCGGAACTCCGCCTCAATGATTTCGTCGTCGATGGGTTCGCCGTTGATGATTAGTGCCATATGGCGCGAACATGGAGCGCGAGACGGAGGGCGCAAGGTTTGACAACAAACCCGGGGTGGCCTAGATGAAGAGAGCCATGGTTGCTATGTCCGGCATGAAAACTGCGGGCAGGTCTGGCGTTCCTTCACGATGATGAGATTGATCCAGCTTTTGATGACAGTCACAGCCGCAGGGCTGCTGGCAAATTGTGCAGAACTGGGCGTGGCGCATGCCATCCCGGTCGCACCGAATTCCCAGCACATGTACGCTCAGGGAGACAGTGCTCAGATCGTTCCGGTGCTGCTGCCTGAGCGGCCCATGCTCGTGGCCACTTCCGGTCCGGCGATCCGCGCCGCCTCCTACCTCCTGCTGGATGCCCGCACCGGGCAGCATCTTGCGGGGCGCAGTTTTGAAACGGCGCGCGGCGTGGCAAGCACTCAGAAGTTGGTGACCGCCCTGGTGGTGCTGGATGAGGGAAATCTCGATAAAATGGTTCACGTTCAGGCCTCCGATGTGGCCGTGGAGCCGACCCGGCTGGGAATCAGACCTGGGGAGTCCTATTCGCGTCGTGAGCTGCTCTATGCCTTTCTGGTGAAAAGCGCGAATGACGTGGCCAATGCACTGGCGCGTGACAACGCGGGCAGCATCAGCGCTTTTACCGCAAAGATGAACGCCAAGGCGCGCGCGTTGGGCTGTGTGAACTCCAGCTTCAAAAATCCACACGGCCTCACGGTGGGCGGGCAGTACTCCACCGCACGTGACATGGCCCGGGTGGCCATGGCGGCGTATCGTAATGCCGTGATCCGCGATGTGGTGCGGCGGAAGTACCTCAGCTTCCGGCGTGCAGATGGGCGCGTGGTCACGCTCTCGAATACCAATGAACTGCTGGGGGCCATGCCGGAGTGCAATGGCATGAAAACAGGCTACACCGTGGCCAGCGGCCGCTGTTTGATTTCCAGCGCCGCCAGCGGTGGGCGTGAGGTTATACTCGTGCAGCTTGGCACAAAGACTAAGTACATCTGGGATGACGCCCGCATCATGATGAGCTGGGGTTTGCAGCGCCTGCGTTCCAGCGGCGGTGTGACTGTGGCAGGGGTGCTGGGAAATTGAACAACCACAAGTTGCGGCAGTTCATTCCAGCAGCCAGAGTGCTTTACCCTTCATAAACGTCCAGCCTAGAATGCCGGCCACAACCCTCGTCTGCCCCCATTGCGAAAAAACTGTCGAAATCCAGGTTTCATCAGTGACTCGTTCACGCCCCTGTCCGGAGTGCGGGCAAATGGTGATGCTGCAGATGGCGGAAAAGACCACCAAGACGAAGCGTCGTGCGTTGCTGATGACGCAGAATGAGCCCGTCAGCACGCCTGCTCCCATTATCTCGCCTGATATTCAGGAGCCGCAGCCATTGCCAGGGGATGCCTTTGATCGCATGCGCATGGATCCCGAGATCCAGCAGTTTCGGCGGCGGTTGATGATTGGATCGGGGGTGGTCGGCCTCATCGTTGTAATCATTGTAATCTGGAGCTTGGTGCCATCACCGGCGCAGAAAGGGAAACAACTGGATTCAAAGTCGGCAAAGGCGGGTGCTTTCACATCGGAGAATGGTGGGAAAATGGTGCTCCCACCTGAATTGTCGCTGATGCAGCCCGAGGAGCCGCTGCCCCCGGTGAACTCTGGCAATCTTGTGTTTCGCCCACCAGGCAGTGAGGAACTCAAAACCGCCAGCGCCCTGCCAAAAATCCCAGGCGGGGATCTGGCGAAGCTGGCTGCTGCGGAAGAGCTTCTGGGCAAGTTTTTGGAAACTCCCACTTGGAAGCAGCGCGTCCTGCTGGTGCGCGATCGCCTGCGCGTGGCCCCCTTGATGAGCATCTACTATTCGAAAAATTCGGATGGTCCGATGACGTATGATTCCATCGTCGAGGCGACGGAAATCTCCCCCAAGTTCAGCCAGCACGTTGTGGTTTTCGAAGGCGGTGGCCGGCGCGTTGCCACGGTGGAACACACCACGGCAGGGCCGCGTGTGGATTGGGAGTCTTTCGTGGGCGCAGGTGAGATGGGTTGGTCGGATTTTCTCGAATTGAAGCAGGCCGCCCCCACCCTCTTTCGGGTGCTCGTTTCTCCTGCGGGACATTTTGAAAATCAGTTTGGGGATCCCTCCAAGCTTCAGTGTTACAGCCTGCGCAACATTTCCGAACCCGGTGCCAAAGTGGTCTATGGCTATGCCGAGAAGGGTGGGCCGATCGCCAAGGCGCTGGATTACCAATTGCAACTAAGCGAAGATGCCACCGTGCCGATGCTTCTGCGGCTCAAATTCCCCCCGGATGCCCCTGTGGATTTCCAGGTTTGGATCAGCGAGTTCGTGCAGGCTGGCTGGGTGACCCCCTGAGTCTAAAAAGCACGATTCGCCTCATTTTTCGCAAGATCTGCAAGATCAACTGTGTGGAGGCGTAATTCCTCTCGATTCCAGCAACACTAAAATCCCTTCTTTATGAAAATGCATTCACTCTGCCAAGGCAATCACCTTGACCTGCGCTCCGGTGCCAGCCGTCGTGACTTCCTCTACGTCGGCATGCTCGGCGGTCTCGGCCTGACGCTTCCTGAGATGCTGCGTCTGCAAGCCGCGCAGGTCATGCCTGAAGTGGAAACTTTCAAGCCTGTCGCTGATTCGATCATTCACATCTATCTCCCTGGTGGCATGGCACAGCATGAGTCCTGGGATCCAAAGCCCTTTGCCTCCCCTGACTATCGCGGCCCGTTCACCCCGATCAAAACTTCCATCCCCGGCGAATACGTCGGAGAGAAGTTCGCCAATATCGCAAAGATCATGAACAAGCTCACCGTCATCCGTTCGATGACGCACGGTGAAGCCGCTCATGAGCGTGGCACGCACAACATGTTCACCGGCTATCGTCCAAGCCCTGCGATCAAGTTCCCGAGCTTCGGCTCCGTCATTTCCCACGAACAAGGCAGCCGCAACAATCTGCCTCCCTATGTGGTGGTGCCAAACATGGTCGCTCCTGAGCAGGGCACCGGCTACATGAGCAGCGCCTTCGGCCCCTTCGCCCTCGGCAGCGACCCTGCTGACAAAGGCTTCACCGTTCGCGATCTCCTCACTCCGAAAGATGTGGATGAGAAGCGTTTCGACCGCCGCCGCAATCTGCTGGGCACGGTGGACGAGCATTTCAAAGCCGTGGAAAAGGCCGACTCCATCAGCGCCATGGACAGCTTCTATCAAGCCGCTTATGGCCTGATCAGCAGCCAGAAGGCTCGTGAAGCTTTTGACCTCACCAAAGAAACCGACAAGCTGCGTGACGAATACGGCCGCAACACCGCCGGTCAGCGCTTCCTGCTGGCCCGCCGTCTGGTCGAGTCCGGCGTGCGCATGGTGTCCGTCAACTACGGCGGCTGGGATCACCACTCCAACATCAAGGACGCATTCACCGGTCAGGCTCCGAACTTCGATCAGGCCTTTGCCCGTCTCATCACCGATCTCGCTGATCGTGGCATGCTCAAGCGCACGCTCGTCATGGTCAGTTCCGAATTCGGCCGCACTCCCAAGGTCAACGGCACCAATGGTCGCGACCACTGGCCGCGCGTGTTCTCCGTCGCCCTTGCCGGTGGTGGTGTCAAAGAAGGCTACATTCACGGTGCCTCCGACGCACTGGGCGGTGAGCCTGACCGCGACGCGGTGGGTCCGGAAGACCTTGCCAAGACCATGTATCGCCTCCTCGGCATCAACAGCGAGAAGCGCATCATGGCCGACGGCGGTCGCCCGATCGACATCGTCAACGGTGGTCGCGTCCTCACGGAAGCCCTCGCGTAATTCGACGCCTCGACAAGTCATTCAGAGAACCCGGACAGCAATGTCCGGGTTTTTTGTGCCCGGCTCACTCAGAGCGAGAGATGTCCCAGCGCCAGCATGCCGTAGTAGGTGTACTCGCAGTCCAGCATGTCATCCGTCCAGTTGCCGTGGAAGCCGCCCGTCGCATTCCAGAGTGAATCAACAAAGTCGAGGCAGGGTTCCTTGAGCCGTGAAAAATCTGCCTGCACAGCATCCAGCGCATGCAAGGCCACGGCGGTTGAGAGCAGGTCGGGAAGGGGGGCGGCGGGAAGGGCCAGGAAACCACCTGCGGGCAGGCACTGGCGCAGCAGCCAGTCCACCGCTTCAGCCGGCGGCGCGATGTCCATGTGGCGGTGCAGGGCGACCATGGCCGCTGTGGCCGTCGTTGAGCCCACAGGAATGCCCGGCTCGTTGGACCACGCGCCATCAGGGGTGCGCAGTCCACCCATGCAGGTTACCAGTCGCCAAGGCTCCGGCGGCATGCCGCCAAGGTCTTGATAGGCTCCCCAGGCCAGCAGGCAGCCATAAGCGCTGCCCTTGGCCCGCTTCGGCGCCTGATGGTAGCCACCGTCAGGGCAGCGAAAGGCCTCAATGCGCGCCGCCAGCGCCTCACGCGCGGCATTCGGGAAATCCTGCAGGCCAGCATTCGCCCAGCAGCGTGCCAGACAGCACAGGTGCACAAAGTCCTGCCGTTCCCCATCGCCAAACTGCGCCAGCCATGGCCTCACATCTGGAATCGTTGCGGCATCCACCGACAGCGCCTGCAGGCCTTCAAGTCCGAACACGGTGTAGTAGAGGTCCGGTTTGTCATTGCGATCCAAAAAGCCGCCTTCGGGTGAAAGGCGAGAACGCAAAAAGGCTTCCACCAGTTCCGCCGACTCACCGAGGAGTTTGGGGGCCAGGCGCGCGACTTGCAGCATCTCAAGACGAAAGGACATGCGCACGCGCCTAACCCGAAGCCCGCCATGCCGCCAGAAGAAAGTGATTTTCTCACTTGAGTATTCTTTGGCTTGGTCAAAACTCTCGACCCGGTTAACCCGACTCCTTTGCTCACGTGGCGGAATTGGTAGACGCGCTAGATTCAGGTTCTAGTAAGTAACATTGTGCTGGTTCGAGTCCAGTCGTGAGCACCATCCAGCGGCAACAGTGCCGCCCGGCTGACCGGTTAAATAGAAAGTCACATGCAAGACGCAGGATTCGTGAGGCAGGCATTTGCGGGAATCGCATCGCGTTATGTGCTGGCCAATCACGTCCTCAGTCTCGGCATCGACTGCCTCTGGCGCCGCACTACGGCCAGGCGCATCGCCGAGTTGAATCCGCAGCGCGTACTCGACCTCGCCACCGGCAGCGGGGATCTCGCCCAGGCCGTCCAGTCAGCCTGTCCACAGGCCAAAGTGCTCGGCGCAGACTTCTCCGTGCCCATGATGCGTGAGGCGCAGAAGCGCCACTTCCACCGCCTCGTCGCTGCTGATGGACTCGCTCTGCCCTTTCAGGATGGCGTCTTTGATGTGCTCACCGTCGCTTTCGGTCTGCGCAACATGGCCTCCTGGCCCGCAGCCTTGCAGGAAATGAACCGTGTGCTGCGCCCCGGCGGACGCTTGTTCGTGCTCGATTTTTCCATCCCGCGCATTCCCGGCATCCGCCAGCTGTACCTGTTTTATCTCAAGCAGATCATGACCCGCATCGCCGGCTGGATCACCGGCAAACGCGAAGCCTACGTTTACCTCTGCGGCTCCATTGAACGCTTTCCCTCGGGCCATGAGATGGAGTCCCTGATCTGCGCCAATGGTTTCAGCAGCGCCACTTCACGTCAGCTCACGCTAGGCATCGCTTCGCTCTATGAAGCGGTGAAGTAAGTAGTTTGTAGTTCGGGCTTCATCCCGTTCCGGTTCTTCGTATTTTAGTCCCATCTTCAGCCGGTTTTGGACAGCGCGACCAGATCGGTCAAAACCGGTACTACAAAACAAAGAAGCTCCGGCTGGCGTGAAACCTCAAACTCCTTAAAACCGCCCTTCCTTCAAATCCAGCAGCGCACCGCCGAGATGGGCCGTCACATCGCTCGCGCCCACGGATTCCATGGCCATGCGCCCCTGAGTGACAAACCGCTCTGCGGCACGGCCGCACAGCCACGCACCCAGACCTGCGGCCTGATGCAGCTTGAGATGCTGCGCTGCAAAGGTGGCGCACACGCCGGATAAAACATCGCCCATGCCGCCGCTCGCCATCCCGGGATGCCCCGTCGTATTGAACAACGTCGGCTGACCGAGGGTGGCGATCACCGTGCGAGTTCCTTTGAGCAGCAGCGTGCGCCCAGGGGCGGTTGCCGTGAACGATTCAGCCAGCATGCGTCGGTTCATGCCATGCCAGCCGGGGAAGTTCTGCAGCAGGCGGTCCATTTCACCGGGATGCGGAGTCATGAGGCGTGGCAGGCCAGTGACATCGAGCACGCCGGGGTGCTGCGCCAGCATGGTCAACGCATCCGCATCCACAATGGTGGGAGTCTTGGCCCGCTTGAGTACTTCCAGAACCTCCTTGTCATGCGCAAAGCCCAGCCCCGGTCCGATGGCGAGTGCATCGAAACGCATTTCCAGTACATCTCGATAATCGTCGATCACTTTGACCATCACCTCCGCCGGCAGGCGTGGAACGATGAACGGATACACTTCCTCCTTCACCAGCAGCGTGACGAGTCCCGCACCGGCACGGATCGCGCCTCGGCATGCCAGCTCCGCCGCACCTAGAAATCCAGGTGATCCTGCCAGGATGCCCACGCGCCCCGCATCGCCTTTGTGCATGTCGTTCGCGCGCCGCGGCAGCCAGGAGCGCAGCAGCCTGGGTGTCAGCACTTCGGCTTCAGCATCGCCAGTGGTCTGTGACAATTCTTGCAGCGGCACCAGCGCGATTCGCCCGGCGTAATGATCTGCCCCATCTTCGAGCAGTCCCGCTTTGATCTGCGCCACCACGGCGGTCACATCGGCCTCCACGGCATCTTCGCAGGCGTCGCCATGTTCTCCGTCGAGACCAGAGGGGATGTCCATCGCGATCGTCAGCGCATGCCGCTGGGTGCGCAGCCCGTTCATTTCACGCGCCAGCACCTGCAGTTCCGGCTTCATCGGTCCTTGGGCGCCGATGCCGAGCAGTCCATCCAGACTCACAATCGGCCCCGCAGGATAATCAAACGTGGTGGCATCCTCCAAGATGCGAACGAGACTGCCTAGCGAAGCCAGGTGGCTGCGCGGCAGATCCTTCATCGCAGAGGGTTCACCACTCAGCCTTGCGTGCAGCTTCCACCCATCAGCGACAAGTTCGCGCGCAGCGACGAGCGCATCACCCGCATTGTTGCCTTTGCCGAGAAACAGCACCAGTGAGCCCGCACACGGTGCAAACTGGCGCACCACATTGGCGATGCCGCGTCCCGCTTCATCCATCAATGCCGCCGCACTCACGCCGCGCGCGAAGGCTGCTTCCTCGCACTGCTGCATCTGGCGGCAGGTCACGATCATTGGATTTCCGCTGCATCCAGCAGCATTCCTTTGAGTTGATAGGCCGACTCCAATGTTTCCTGGGTCGTCTTGGTGAAAGGCAGGGAAAGCACGCGCGTGCCTTTGGCCTTGGTGTCGAGAGTGCGAGTGATGTTTTCGATGCTCGCTACTTCGGGCCCACCGAGGATCAGCAGGTGCATCAACCGTTCGCCATCGCGCTGCAGTCCATCCTTGAGCTGCTGCAGCGCTTTGGGAGTGTCGGGAATGAATGCAAAGCGTAGGGAGCGCACCACTTTTTCGCCCGTGATATCATGGGCGACAGACAATGATTCGGCGATGGCTTGTGTCGTGCTTTCCAGTTGATTCGCCTCGTCTCCGTAGAGAGCCAGGACCATCACGATTTCCAGCGGACGTTGGGTGCCTGTCAGTTCAGCGTCGATGATCGACTGCCCGGAGCCAAAGCGTTCCCGGCGTACCGTGTAGCCCATGTTCTCCGCACCCATGGTGGATTCAAGGAAGCCGGGAATGCTCAGGTCACGATCCGCTTTGCCCAAAGCCGTACGCACGACCCCCGCATGGCGTTCGATGCCTTCCGAACTGATCGGCCGCCGCAGTGCGAGGGCATATTTAAAGGAACGATCTTCCGCCTGATCCTTCTTCCACTGCCAGATGCCAAACGAGGCGATGCCCAGCAGGATGGTGCCGACAGGCAGCATGACGAGCGCGAAACGAATCCAGCGTCCAGGATCAGCATTGGTGGGTTGGGCTTCAGTCATGGCTTTTAACAAGCATTGCTTTGCCATATGAACAAGCTCGTAACTGCCGGTTCTGCAGCAACAGTTGCGTTAGATCACTCCAAATTCGCCAGAAGTGCCGCCACCGACACCTGCTGCCCTGGAATCATCAAATCAGGTCGTATGTCCGCCAGCGGCTCCAGCACAAAGCGGCGCAGGTGCATGCGGGGGTGGGGCAGAGTCAGCACGGGATCATCGCTGACGACATCATCCGCATACAGCAGATCCAGATCAAGCGTGCGCGGCGAATTGCGCTCCCGTTGCTCGGGCCGCCCCAGCGCCTGTTCAATGTCCTTGAGATGCGTGTGCAGTTCATGCGGCGGGCAGTCCGCCTCCACTTCGATGACTGTGTTCAAAAACGCCTGCGTTCCCGGCGTGCAATCCACCGGCTCCGTCTCATACACCGGCGCGCTCGCGTTGAGCCGGATGCCAGGAACCCGGCTCATCAGCAGTTCAATGCCCCGCCGCATGTTCTCTGCGCGATCACCAAGATTGGAGCCGAGAGCGATGCCGAAGACCATGGTTTGCAGTTGTTGACTATGGTTTGCGATTGTTGGCAGTTGTTTGGAAACCATTGCAAACAATGGCAAACCATCGCCAAGCATCGCAAACTTCTACTTCAGTCCCAGCACATCCTGCATGTCATACAGCCCCGCAGACTTGCCTGCGAGCCAGGTGGCGGCGCGGACGGAGCCATTGGCAAAGGTGTCTCGGCTGCTGGCTTTGTGCGTGAGCTCGACGCGCTCACCAACGTTGGCAAAAATCACCGTGTGATCTCCCACGACATCGCCGCCACGGATGGCATGCACGCCGATCTCCTTCGGCGTGCGTGCGCCCACATCGCCAAAGCGGCCATGCTTGCAGTCTTTGTCATACTCAAGACCACGTACATCCGCGAGGATCTCGACCAGCGTGCGTGCCGTGCCGCTGGGGGAGTCCTTCTTCATGCGGTGATGCATTTCGACGACTTCGAGATCGAAATCCGGGCCGAGCAGTTCCGTGGCTTTGCGCGTGAGCCAGAACAGGGTGTTAACACCGATGCTGTAGTTGGAGGCGAAAACGATGGGCAGAGTCTTGGCAGCTTCGCGGATGCGCGCCAGTTCCTCGTTGGTGTGGCCGGTGGTGCCGATCACCAGGCTCTTCTTCTGCTTCAGGCACTCGCCCAGCAGTTCATCGGTGAACAGGTGGGAGGAGAAGTCGATCACGATGTCGGCTTTGGCGAGCGCCGGGGCCAAGGCATCGCCCACATCAACGGTGGAGGCGACGGTGACTTTTTGAGCCTCGGCGGCACGGATGATGGCCTGGCCCATGCGGCCTTTGCTGCCAGTGATGAGGAGTTTGATGTCAGACATAATTCGGGAGGAGGGTAATAAACGGGACGCTAGAGAGGGGAAAGTGGAAAGTGAAAAGGAATGACCAAAGTCTCCGTCTTGACTGCTTGACCTAATTGGTCCTCACCTAAGGCGGACTATCGTTCATTTTTTGCACCGTTCCTCTGCACGTCTTGCCGATCCGTTAGCGTCACCTGGAACCTCAAGGATGCCCCCATGGATCTCTTGCAGCCGCATTCAGACCGCGTGCCTATGTCAATTAGCCCCGCGATAATCGCCATTAGCTGAGTGTGCCATTCTACGCCAAGTCATGATCGGCCAGCTTTTGGACACCATTGATTCTTTTTTGGTAAGGCGCTGCGGTTGTTGTCATGGGGCGGTATCCGAGGAAGGTACAAAAACGAAAGGGACATTTGCTGGTGGGTCTAGCCTAACTCCCATCGAAGCGACCCTTTTTGTTCGGAACACTGGGAAACTATCCCGCGGTTCTTTCGGCAGTCTTTTGTTCAATGTTACAACGCATACAGGATCATCCGCTGGCCACTGAGCCCAAATGGAACACCTGCGATTTGATAGTCCGAATGTCTCGATGACCGGCGTGACCGACTCAAAGGCGATTTCATGCACGGTCAGACTCTTTCGTTCCAGCTCAACAAAAAAAGTCTCGCCATCTGGCGTCCAGCGATGCGGAAAGACGACGCTGATCACTCCGCGCACCATGCGCTGCTCTACCACGGTCTCACGTTTCATGTCACTCCCGTCCAGTGCCGTCGTGAGAAACGACCATTGAATTGTTGATCCGACACACAGCCATCCCATAGGCCGTGCCGAATGAGGGGCAAGCGTTGAAGTAACGAGGGAGAGAGGCTCGAAAGTGGCGGAGGGCGAGTTGCGGTTTGGGCGTGTTTGCTGGTCAAATCAGGCGGATGCTGTCCCATGCGATG
>CAILZI010000182.1 GCA_903838675.1 uncultured Verrucomicrobiota bacterium | reverse complement strand
TATTCTTTTTCAGGTGCGTACCACTTGGAGCGCCAGTCTTTGGTGACTGCGAGGCGGAAGCCGATCGGATTTACTTTCTGTCCCATAAAGTGAAGAGGTGCGGTTGGGGGCGTTGCGGTTATTCAGAAGCTTTCTTGGCTTTGGCTGCCTTCTTAACGGCAGGAGCATTGCGGCGGGCGGATTTTGGCGCTTTCTTCTCACCTTCAACCTTGGCTTCCTCGGCCTTCGGTGCACCGATGATGACGGTGATGTGAGTCATGCGCTTCTTGATCGGAGCGGCCGAACCACGGGCGCGTGGCATGATGCGGCTCAGCACAGGACCGGGAGTGGCGATGGCTGACTGAACGATGAATTCAGAAGCATCCTGCTCATGGTTGTTCTCAGCATTCGCGATGGCGGAACGGAGAGTCTTGCCAACAAGGAAGGCAGCTTTCTTTGGAGTGAAGTCGAGAACGCTCAGCGCCTGGGAAACGGGCATGCCGGTGATGGCACGTGTGACCTGACGGGCTTTCTGCGAGGAGATCCTGGCGTATTTGAGGACGGAACGGACGGACATAAAGCGAGGGGGGGTTCTTGACTTCGTTAGAGAGTTTTGTTGAGATCGACGCGACCCCGGTCACCGACGCGGACGGGATCATTGGCAGTTGCCAGTTCCTGGACCACGGCACCACAAACAGAGTTGCGGACTTCAGTGACAAGGACTTTGGCGATGGGCTTGTCTTCGCGGTAAATTTCAAAGGGCATACCAGGTTTCACACCGTCTTTGGCACCGATGGAGAGAACGGCGATGCCGAGTTCACTCTTCAGGCTGACGACACGGGCGTTTTGCAGGTCTCCAGCAGCCTGGCCATTCTGACCACCGCCTGCTTTGACAAGCGCGGCATCGGCAGTGGTAATGGCCTTGTCAAGACGGTCGGCGGCGGCAGGATCAGCGTTCTGAGCGCTCTTCATCAGGCCCATGCCCGACTCAGCTAGTTCAATCAAGGCATTGGCGAGTTCGTCGCGCTGCTCTTTCATGATGCGCAGGTCGCTAAGAGCAGCGAGCAGGCGTTCCTGGGTTTGATCCTTGGAGTTTTCGAGGGCACCGACTCCAAGACCTTCGAGCAGACCACGAAGTTTTTCGAAACGGTCTTTGAGTTCGTTGGTTTCGGCATTGGCTGCAGCTGCGCTTTGGGCCAGGGCGTCGTTCTTATCCTTGGCGGCAAGAAGCTGAGCATCTTGAGCCTGGATCTTCGCGGCGGCGACTTGAAGCGAAATGTGCAGTTCCTGATTTTCGAGCTTGTCATCCGCACGCAGACCTGACACACCCGCTGCGAGAAGCAGCGAGAGAGTGATGCAGGTGATGGAAGTGCGGAGTGACATGAAGAACTCGATGCTCTGGAATTACTTGGCGGCCTTGACGGTGACGGCACCGTGAGACTTGAACAGACGGGTCAGGGAGAACTCGCCGAGGCGGTGACCAACCATGTTTTCAGTCACATAGACGGAGACGAAGTCTTTGCCATTGTGAACGAGGAAGGTGTGGCCGACGAGGTCAGGAGTGACCATGGAGGAACGGGCCCAAGTCTTGATGGGGCGTTTCTGCTTGGCGTCGTTGAGCTTGTCCACCTTGTCGAGGAGGGCTTGCTGAACGAATGGGCCTTTTTTGAGGGAGCGTGCCATGTGAGTGCGTGAGTGAGGAATGGATTACTTCTTGGCGTGACGGCTCTGGATGATGAGCTTGTTCGTGGCCTTCTTCTTGTTGCGGGTCTTCTCACCCTTCGCGTGGCCCCATGGGCTGAGCAGGTGCTGACGACCACCACCGGACTTGGAACGACCTTCACCACCACCGTTCGGATGGTCGATCGGGTTCATACACATGCCGCGGACGGTTGGGCGGGTGCCCTGCCAGCGGGTGCGGCCCGCCTTGGCACTGACGACGTTCATGTGCTCAACGTTGCCGACCTGGCCAATCGTGGCGTAGCAGACAGAGAGGATCTTGCGGATTTCTCCGGAAGGCATGCGCACCAGGGCGAAGTCACCTTCACGGTTGGAAAGAACAGCGGCCTGACCAGCGGCACGGGCGACGACGCCGCCTTTGCCTGGGGAGAGTTCGATGTTGTGGATCGAAGTTCCAAGAGGGATCTTGCTCAGGGGAAGGGCGTTGCCCACTTCTGGAGCTGCCTTTTCGCCGGCCATCACCGAAGCACCAACGCTGAGAGCGTTTGGAGCGAGGATGTAGGCACGCTGGCCGTCCTTGTATTCCACGAGGGCGATGCGAGCGGAGCGATTCGGATCGTATTCGATGCCGACCACTTTGGCTGCTTCATCACGGCGTGAGCGCTTGAAGTCGATGAGACGGTAACGCTTGTCGTGACCACCGCCGATGTGACGGCAAGTGATGCGACCAGTGTTGTTACGGCCACCGGATTTGCGGAGAGCCACGGTGAGGCTTTTCTCCGGAGAATGCTTGGTGATCTCCTCGAAGGAGTTCCACTCTTTATAGCGATTGGTGGGCGTAGTAGGCTTGAATGTTTTCAGCGCCATGACGGTAGGATAAGTTAAAGGGTTGCGTGCCTGGGTTTACGCGAGGTCGAACTTCTCGCCAGCCTTGAGGCGGACGATCGCTTTCTTCCAGTGATTGGTGCGGCCGTAATCGGCGCGGCGTTCACGACGGGCCTTGCCGTCATAGTTCGCAGTGCGGACACCGGTGACTTTTTTGCCAAACAGTTTTTCGATGGCCTGTTTGATGTCGATCTTGGTTGCGTCGACATCGACGGAGAACACGTACTCGTTGTTCTGTTCGCCCAGCAGCGTAGCTTTTTCGCTGAGACGGATGGTTTTGATGACTTTATGAAGGTCTTTCATGATCAGGCGGTCCTCTTGGCAAGGGTTTCAAGGGCGTCACCGGTCACCACGACGCTGCGATAGCGGAGAAGGTGTTCGGCATTCACTTCGTCAGCGGAAATAAGCTGAACGTTCTGGACATTGCGGCCAGCGCGGAAGGTGAGTTCATCAAAGCCTTTGCCGATGAGCAGCACGTTCTTCGCGGTGGTAAGGCCATTGACGGCGGCGATAAAGCTTTTGGTCTTGCCATCAGCCACGGCGAAGCTGCCGGTGGTGAGCACTTCACCATCAAGGATACGGGCGGTCAAGGCGGCGCGCAGGGCGAGCTTCTTGGTGCCTTTGGTCGTTTTTTTCGCCCAAATGGTTGTGTTGCGTGGGCCGAAGACGACACCACCACCACTCCAGATTGGGGAACGCTTGCTGCCCATACGAGCATTGCCTGTTCCCTTCTGGTTCCAGAGCTTCTTGCCGGAGCCGGAAACTTCAGAACGGTTTTTGGTGTGGGCATTGCCCTGACGGCGGTTGGCGCGGTAGGCCACCAGCGTGTCGTTGAGAGCCTGGGAGCCTTTATAGCCCTCGGTCAGTTGAATATTGGCCGCCTTGGCGGCGGCGGCTGAGAGAATGGTCGCGGACATGGTTCAGTTCCTCGTGATTATTTCTTGGCAACGGCCTTTTTGCCGGGGCGCACCACAACGATGCTGCCTTTGTTGCCGGGGAGTGCGCCTTTGATGAGCAGAATGCCTTCTTCAGGACGGCTTTGCACAACGACCAGATTCTGGGTGGTGCAGCGGGTGGTGCCATCATGGCCAGGCATCTTCTGGTTTTTCCAGACGAGACCGGGGGTCAGACGGCAGCCGATGGAACCAGGACGACGATGCATCATGTGACCATGGGAAGCTGGCTGGCCTGCGAAATTCCAGCGCTTGACGACGCCTTGGAAGCCTTTGCCCTTGGTGTTGCCGATGACGTCAACCACCTGGCCGTTGCTGAAGATGCTAGCATCGAGCTTGGCATCAGCTGCTGGCAGCTGGTCGTCGCCGGTGAGGCGGAATTCTTTGACGATGCGCTTGGCAGTCGTGCAACCGTGCTTCTTGAAGTGGCCCAGCAGCGGCTTGGTGACGCGGGAATCCTTCAACTGGTCGCCATAGCCGACCTGCACTGCGCTGTACTTGTCTTTGCCATCGCTGCGCTTCACCTGAAGAATGGTGTTGCCGCTGACGTCAACCACTGTGACCGAGATTGCGTCGCCTTTGGCGTCGTAAACTTTGGTCATGCCGAGTTTTTTACCGATCAATCCGAGACTCATGAGTTTGTCCTCCTGTGTTTAAAAGTAATGAGATCGAGTTAGATCTTGATGGTGATGTCCACGCCGGAAGGAAGGTTGAGCTTCTTGAGCTCGTCCACGGTGCGGGAGGTGGGGTCAACGATGTCCAGCAGACGCTTGTGCGTGCGGATTTCGAATTGGTCCATCGACTTCTTATCGACGTGTGGGGAGCGGTTCACAGTGAACTTCTCGATGCGAGTTGGCAGCGGGATGGGGCCTGCAACACGTGCGCCGGTGCGCTTCGCGGTTTCGACGATGTCGGCGGTGCTCTTGTCGAGCACGCGGTAGTCATAGGCGCGGAGGCGGATTCTGATGCGTTGATTAGTCATGACGATGGTCCTTAGGGTAGGGTTTCAGTGCGCGTGGGCCGTTACTTGGAGCCTCCACGCTGCTCGACGATCTGCTCAACAATCTGATGCGGGACCTGCTCGAAGTGAGAAGGCTGCATGGAGTAGCTGGCGCGTCCGGAAGAAAGAGTGCGGATGGCGGTGGAATAACCAAACATTTCAGCAAGAGGAACTTCAGCGCGCAGGATGGCGGTTGTGCCGCGGCTGTCCATGCCCTGAATCTTGCCACGGCGACGGTTCAAGTCACCCATGATGTCTCCCTGATAATCTTCTGGTGTGGAAGCTTCCACGGCCATGATCGGTTCAAGGAGAATGCACTTGGCTTTCTTGAGCGCGTCTTTGACGGCGAAGATACCGGCCATTTTGAAGGCGTTTTCGTTGGAGTCCACTTCGTGGCTGGATCCATCGACTAGTTCGATGTGCATGTCGATCACTGGATAACCAGCGATGATACCGTTGAGAGCAGCTTCGACGCAACCCGCCTTGGCTGGGTTGATGAACTCCTTTGGAATCGTGCCGCCGACCACCTTGTTTTCAACAACGATGCCGGATCCTTTCTCACCAGGACGAACCTTGATGACGACGTGGCCGTATTGACCGCGACCACCGGACTGCTTGACCAGCTTGCCTTCCCCATCGGCTGGGATGGTGAGGGTTTCGCGGTAAGCGATCTGTGGCTTGCCAGTGGTGGTTTCCACTTTGTGCTCGCGCTTGAGGCGGTCGCAGAGAATTTCGAGATGGAGCTCGCCCATGCCGGCGATGATGACCTGGCCAGTTTCTTCGTCGGTCTTGACAAAGAATGTCGGATCTTCTTCGGAGAGGCGCTGGAGGGCGTTGCCCATCTTTTCCTGGTCGCCCTTGGTCTTTGGCTCGACAGCCATCGAGATAACGGGTTCTGGGAATGTTGGTGGCTCGAGCAGGATGTCGAGATCTTCATCACAGAAGGTGTCGCCAGTGCGAACGTCCTTCACACCCACGAGGGCGGCGATGTCACCAGAGTAGCAGGTGTCGATGTCCTTATGGACACTGGCCTGGATCTGGATGAGGCGGCCCACACGCTCAGACTTGCGGGTGCGGGGATTGTAGATCGTGTCGCCCTTGGAAACCTTGCCGGAATACACACGGAAGAACACGAGGCGGCCAAACTTGTCGGACCAGAGTTTGAAGCCAAGTGCACAGAACTTGCCGGCGTCATCTGGGTTAGCTTCTACCTTGGTGTCAGGATCATCGACGAGCTGTCCGGTCTGAGGCTCAATGTCAAGAGGACCTGGGAGATAGTCGATGACGGCGTCGATCAGATACTGCACGCCTTTGTTTTTGAAGGCGGAACCACCGGCCATCGGGATGATCTTGTTGGCGATCACCGTGCGGCGAAGGGCTTCCTTGACTTCCTTGATCGTGATTGGCAGTTCTTCGAGGAACTTCATGCCCAGTTCTTCGTCCTGGTTGCAAATTTCAGCCACAAGGCCTTCATAAGCTTCCTTGGCCTTGGCGATTTCAGCACCTTCAAGGTCACGCACCTTATAAGAGGAGCCGAACTTTTCGTCGTCGTTGTAGATGATCGCTTTCTGGTTCACCACGTCGATCTGGCCAATCAGATTGTCTTCGGCACCGATCGGGATGAGAATCGGCCAGGCATTGGCGCCGAGCTTCTTGCGAACGTCATTGACCACGTTGTCGAAGTTGGCACCAGTGCGGTCCATCTTGTTCACGAAAGCGATGCGGGGAACGCGATACTTTTCAGCCTGACGATAGACGGTTTCAGACTGCGGCTGCACACCGGCCACACCGCAAAGCACGAAGATTGCGCCGTCGAGCACGCGAAGGGAACGTTCCACTTCAGCAGTGAAGTCCACGTGTCCAGGGGTGTCGATGATGTTGACGCGAATGTCTTCCATTTCGCGCAGCTTGAAGATTCCTTCTTCCTTGAGCTGCTTCCAGCGGGCCGTCACAGCAGCGGAGGTGATGGTGATACCGCGCTCTTTTTCCTGTTCCATCCAGTCTGTGGTCGCTGCGCCGTCATGCACTTCGCCGATCTTATGGATCATGCCGGTGTAGAACAGAATACGTTCAGTCAGAGTTGTCTTGCCCGCGTCGATGTGGGCGCATATCCCGATATTGCGGGTGCGCTCAAGTGGATATTCGCGGTTGGGGGAATTGGGGTTCGACATGGGTCGGAAAAACGAAAAGTGGACTAAAAGTGTGAAGTGAGAACGATTAGAAGCGGAAGTGGGCGAACGCGCGGTTTGCCTGTGCCTGCTTGTGAACGTCGTCGCGCTTGCGAACGGCGTTCCCCTGCCCTTGCGCGGCATCCTTCAGCTCATTGGCAAGAGCGCGGTGCATTGCCTGACCTTTACGGCCACGGGCAAAACCAACGATCCAGCGCATGGCGAGGGATTCCTGACGACGGGGAGAAACTTCGAGAGGCACCTGATAGGTGGCACCACCGACACGACGGGCTTTAACTTCCACGCGAGGCTTGGTGTTCTCAATCGCCCGATTGAAGAGCTCAAGAGGATCGACGCTGTCGGTCTTGTCGTTAAGCGCCTCAATGGCGGAATAGACGATGCGCTCAGCGAGCGACTTCTTGCCATCAAGCATGATGTTGCTGATGAGAGTGGCGACGAGTTCGCTGTCGTAGCGGCTATCCTTGCGAACCTCTTTGTTATAAACGCGTTTTCTGCGGGCCATGGCGTGATGAGATAAAGTGTAAAATCAGCGGAAATTATTTCTTCTTCGCGGCAGCGGCGGCAGCACCTGGCTTTGGACGCTTTGCACCGTACTTGGAACGGCCACGACGACGGGCATCAACACCAAGGCAGTCAAGGGTGCCGCGGACGATGTGATAACGCACACCCGGCAAATCCTTCACACGACCGCCACGGACAAGCACGATGCTGTGTTCCTGGAGATTGTGACCTTCACCACCGATGTAGGCGATGACTTCGTAGCCGTTGGTCAGACGCACTTTGGCCACTTTACGCAGAGCGGAGTTGGGCTTCTTCGGTGTGCGGGTCATCACCTGAAGGCAGACGCCACGACGCTGCGGGCACTTTGCAAGCGCAGGAGACTTCGACTTTACCGCTTTGTCTTTGCGGCCGTGTCTGACGAGTTGATTGATGGTGGGCATGGTGTGAAAGAGCTGTAAACCTCGGCTTTATTCGTAGCCAGTTTCGGGGGACAGCGCGCCATGCTCACAATGAGCATACGCAGACTTTTCCGGTTCTGGTTCCGATAATGAAGAGCCTCCGTGGAGGTTCTTGATTTGCCGGTTTCGTTGAGGAAGCCGGGCCTTGGGGAGCTCGCATTCTGGCGAGTCCTCATCACCTCGCAAGCAGTATTTCATACATTTTGAAATAATTATTCACATTGCCTCTCAGTTATTAACCAGGCCACGTGTCAAATACCGCACCAAGCAGGCCTTTCCTTGCCATCATGCGTACATTTGCTTCGCCACCACTTCACGCCAAACTGCCAGCTATGCGCACGCTTCTATGCCTCCTGCTTCTCACGGCCAATACTCTGCCCGCCCAGCAGCCCGCCGCGCCTGAACGCAAGCTCGAATCCATCCTGCTTATGCCAGAGCCCAAGGCGATGCGCGGTGCTTATTCCATCACCATGCCGAATTCGCAGCAGACCGTTTTTACCTGTTATCGAGAAAGCATCTCTGCACTTAACGGCGTCGAAGCCTATTCCCCAGAAAACTTCAACAAACTCGGTCTCAGCGTTGAATCTTTTGCAGCCCGCGCCAAGGCCGCCGCAGACAAGCGGCTGCTTCAGCTCAAGCCCGAACTCATCAAAGGCGAGGACGGCAAAATCGCCTACGCCGTCTATCGCGGAGATTCCCCTCTCTATGCCACGCTGCTCGTTGCCCCCTCTCTTCCTAAAATATTCGCAGAGCTGTTTGGCCAGGAAATCTGGGCGGTCACACCTGACCGCCACTCCCTCTACATCTTCCCAGCCAAAGCCGATCTCATGCATGAATTTGCCGCCGATCTCGCCGAGCGCTACGCCACAGACGCCTTCGCTGCGAGTTGTGAAATTTTCTCGCTCAAGGCTGGAGTTGATCCAAGGGTAATCGCGTCTTTTGCAGGGGAGGAATAAGGGCATCGTTTAGGGCTCGACAGGCGGGTTTTTCAGCCAATGCTCTGGCCTACCCAGCCCATGAAAGCGATTACCCTCCCCTTGCTCCTGATTTCCGTGTCCTGGTGTCTGGCAGAACCAATCCAGTCGAAGGAGTCGACAAAATCCGCCGGGGAGAAACCACCAGCGGCCACTAAAATACAACAGCAAGCGAAAACCGGTGGCACAACGATGGACGTGCGGGCGTTTTTGATAGGCACGAAATGGTCCTGGCGCAATGTGCGCCCGCGTGCCGGACCGAGAATGCATCTTCATGGCAGACGGCACTTTCCGGCACCCGCATTTTGTGGCCAAATTCACCGTCAAAGACCCACATACCGTGGTGCTGACGAAAAAAGGTGGCAGATCAGTGCTGAACTTTGATGCGGACTACCAGAACTTTGAAGCGCTCGACTTCAATCAGGTGCGGATAACAGGCAGCAGGTTGTAAATACGGTGCATTCTCCGCCCTCAGAGTTCAGGCACCAGACTCCAGTGCGTGAGGTGATTCGCAATCAGTCACTGGCGGAGCTAGAGTCAGAGGAAAATTGACAGCGGTTTGACTTCTTCACGGCCCGTCAAAAACCACACCATCGTCAGCCGCCTCCTTGGCCGCTCCTTTCTTGTGCTCCAGCCCCTCGGCACGCCTGCGGCGGGCTTCAGCGAAGAATTCCTTGAGGATGCGGACGCAGTCATCATTGAGCACGCCGGGAGTGATCTCGGTGCGGTGATTGAGATTCGGAGCCTGCAGGAGGTTCCAAAAGCCACCGGCAGCACCGCCTTTGACATCCGGGCAGCCGAAGATAACACGGCGGACTCGACAGTGCATGATGGCCCCTGCGCACATGGGGCAGGGCTCTTTGGTGACGTAGAGATCGCAATCAGTGAGCCGCCAGTCGCCCAGTGCACTTTCGGCCTGAGTGAGTGCGAGCATTTCGGCATGGGCTGTGGCATCCTTGAGCGTCTCCACCTGATTCCACGCTCGGCCAATGATGCCGCCCTGATGCACGATGACCGCCCCAATAGGCACTTCGTCCTGTCTGGCGGCCTTGCGCGCCTGGCGCAGCGCCTCGCGCATGAAGTGCTCGTCGTCGTAGGGATTGATGATCAGGGAGTCAGCCACGCCGTTTTATAAACGCAGTCCGCATCAACTCAAACCTTGAACTTTAAACCCTGAACCTTATCTCAGGACATGCATCACACGACGAACCTCATCCTTCCCTCCCTGCTGGCCTCCGACTGGTCAAAGATCGACGTCGAAGTCAAACGTGCTGCAGCTGCCGGGGCGCAATGGCTGCACCTGGATGTGATGGACGGGAACTTCGTGGACAACATCTCTTTCGGCCCGCAGATGGTACAAGTAGTGCGTAAATGCACGGACATGTATCTGGATGTGCATTTGATGATCCACCGCCCGGATCATTATCTGGAGCGTTTCATCAAGGCCGGAGCTCAAAACATCACGATCCACGTTGAGGCAGACTACGATACCAGCGTGGGTGAAACATTGAAGCGCATCCGTGCTGCAGGGCTGCACTGTGGCATCGCGCTGCATCCCAATACGCCCTTTGAAGCCGCGCTGCCGTTTGTGCATGACATTGACCTGCTGCTGGTCATGACCGTGGTGCCTGGATTCGGCGGGCAGCCGTTCATGGAAAAGGAAACGATGCCGAAACTTGCTGCGGCACGCGATTACCGCGACGCGCACGATTTGAAATTCCACCTCGAAGTAGATGGCGGCATCTATACGAACACAGCCCCCATCGCCAAGCAGCACGGAGCCAACCTCTTCGTCTGCGGCACCTCGTCGTTCGGCCCGCCGGACATGAATAAGTCGATGAGCGATCTGGCCGCCTCAGTGGCGTAAAAGTGATGCGGGCACTCATGCCAGCAACTCAAGCGTCTCGAATCATTCGTTGTGGGCAAGAGCGCCCACTCCTTCTCACCCACCCTGCCCCCTAAAAAGAAGAAGGGCAGGAAATGAATCCTGCCCTCCGTGGTGATTGATCAGTTATTCAGCCGCAGCAGCCGGGGGTGGTTCACCCTCAGCATGTTCTGGAGGCTCCGCATGGTTCTCGCCATGATGATCATCATGCTCATCGTGCTTGTCTTCACGCGGGTCATGCCCCTCGTGATGGATGATGTCCTTGTGCTCGGTGACGCCTTTGAGATGCGTCTTGAACTTGCGCTGGCGCTGGCGCTCAGGCAGCGGGCTGAGCTGCATATTGATGTTACGACCCGCCATGCGCGGATCCTGATCAACGTGCCCCATGGTCAGCAGATCTTCTTTAATCTTCTTGGCCAGTTGGTGACCTAGCTCCTGATGGGCCATCTGCCGACCACGGAACTGCAGCTGAATGCGCACCTTGTGACCTTCTGCGAGGAAATCTTCGGCATGCGTGATCTTGATCAAATAATCATGCGGGTCGATGCCGATGCGGAATTTCATTTCCTTCACCTTGCCACCCTTTTGATGCTTGTGAGCTTCCTTCTTGTGCTTCTCCTGAATATACTTGTATTTGCCGTAATTGACAATCTTGCACACGGGCGGATCGGCGTTCGGGGCCACTTCCACCAAGTCCAGACCACGTTCCTTGGCGATGCGAATGGCCTGCGAAGTCGGAATGACGCCAAGCTGATGATGGCCATCTTCTTCGACGACACGCACCTTCGGCGCACGAATGCGCTCATTGACACGAGTCTGATCAACAAATCGGCCATTCGGCCGGTCACGACCACCGGGACGGTTGCCACCACCGGGGCGAAACGCTCCACTTGATCCCTGATAGCCTCCTGCTGGACGGGCTGGCCCTGCAGGCCTTGGGGCTCCCAATGCAGGTCCCGCTGGGCGCGGTCCCGCTGCCGGTCCCGGCGCTGGATTGGCGGGGCCGGCCGGACCCGCAGGCCTCGGTGGGCCGCCTGTGCCTTGATTTTGCTGGGGACGTGGCGCAAAATTGCCGCCGCTCAACTGCTGGAATGGATTGCTTATAGGATACCTCCGGGTGTGTTCGAAACTCCAGGCCGCCATGTGGCAGGCACCTGGAAAATTGTTTGGGAAAGTCGCGCTGAAAACATCATATCAGCACGGACTCGATTCCGACATGCACGCGCCTGCTGCCTCCCGATCATGCGGGGTGTGTGGACGCGACAAAGAAAAAATCATGCGGAGAAAGTCAGATGAAAAAGCGCTTTCAGTAGAAAGCCGCTGGCGGAGCCGTGGACTCAAACGCTGCCTATAGGTAACGACTTTCACGAGATTCAGCAAGCCGATTTATTTTCATGCAACATTTCCTAGTGGTCTTTGCCACAGACCCGGCACATGAACCGGTTTCCACGGCCAGGGATTTCGTAACTTTTCCCCCCGCAAAACGGGCAACTCACCGCCACGCAATTCCTCACGAGCCGACGTGTGGCCACTCCAACCATCACCCCTCCCACCAGCATCGTCACCAGCGGGGAGATATGGTGGAGTTCCATCCAGTCCCCCGCGAGAAAAATGACCCCACAAAAGGCTCCGCCAGTGAGGACAGGTCCAAAAAAGCTTAGCGCAAAATGACGCGAGGAACTCATGCGACCCGGTACTCTTTCACTCCATCAACGCATTCTGCAAGCCTGCACGCATGACTTCCAGTGGTGCCGGGCGGTCAAACCAGTGCTCAAAAGAGATCCCCCCTTGGTGCAGCAGTAGGGTGAGTCCATCGACGATCCTGGCCCCAGCCTGCCTGGCATCAACCAGCAGCGGGGTCTCGCCACCTGCACGGTAGACCATGTCAAAGACGAGATGTCGCGCGAGCAGCGCATCGGCTGGAAGCAGTTTGGCGTCATTAGGCTTCATGCCTAGTGATGTGGCATTCACGATCAGGTCGGTGTTTGCCAAGACCGCTCTCAGGGCATCATCATCCCAAGGCACCACCGTTGCATCAGGACAGCAGCCAAGCGTGTGAATCTCTTCGGCCACCGTTTCAGCCTTGGCCTGCGAACGATTCACCAGCAGCAGTTTCTGGCATCCGCTTAGGGCGCTTTGCATCGCCACTGCACGACCAGCCCCCCCGCCCGCGCCGAAGATGAGCACGCGCAAATCTTTGATATCTTTGCCAAACGCCTCTTTCACGCTGCGTAAAAAACCCGGCCCGTCGCTGTTGTAGCCGTGCAGTTTGCCCTCACGAATCGCCAGCGTGTTCACCGCGCCGAGTTGCCGTGCCAGGGGATCAAGCACATCCACTGCATCCAGCGCTTCAAACTTATGCGGAATGGTGATGTTCACGCCGAGAAAGCCACAAGCGGCAAACTGCCGAAACGCCTCCGCCACATGGCCCACCGGCACCTGCACACGGATATACTGCGCGGCAATGCCGCATGCCTGCAGCGCCGGATTGTGCATCTGCGGACTGCGCGAATGCCCGATAGGGTCACCAATCACCGCCAGCCGTGCAGGCGGCGTGTAACGTCCGGCCACCGCCTGCCAGTTCATCAATTCATCAAACGATAAAAAATCTGCCACGCTCCAGACATGCCGCAGAACCACGGGCTGTCAAAGCTGCCCGCAATTTTCCCGCTCGACATTCCGTTCCATCCACGCTGCAATCAGCACCCCGTTCCCAACCACCCTCCAATCCATGCGACTCTTCTTTCCTCTAGTCACTCTCGCCGTCACTGCGGCCCTGTTCCTGGCCCAAGCCGCCGAAACCACCGTCAAGCCGTTGCGCGTCCTCATCGTCGCTGGTGGCTGCTGCCATGAGTATGACAAGCAGCACCTCGTGCTCAAAGAAGGCATCGAAGCGCGCCTGAACGCCATCGTGGACGTGGCCTACAATCCTGACAAGACCACCAAGGCCACCTTTGAAATCTACAAGGCCAAGGACTGGGCCAAAGACTTCGACGTCATCATTCATGACGAATGCAGCGCTGACGTGACCGACCCAGCCTACGTTGGAGCCATTCTTGATGCTCACAAAGCTGGCAAGCCAGCCATCAATCTCCACTGCGCCATGCACAGCTACCGCTGGGGCAACTTCCGTGAGCCAGTCAAAGCTGGCTCCGACAACTCGGGCTGGTATGAGATGCTCGGCCTGCAGTCCACCGGACACGGCCCGCAGGAGCCCATCTCCATCACCTTCACGGACAAGAACCATCCCATCACCCAGGGACTGGAAAACTGGACCACCATCAAGGAGGAGCTTTATAACAACGTCCAGATCCTCACCGGCAAGGCGCTCGCCACCGGCGTTCAGATCGTTCCGCCCAAGGCCAAGAAAGGCGAAACCCTGCCACCTGACGCCAAGGCCACCGAAGCCACCAGCGTCGTCGCGTGGACGAATGAATACGGCCCGAACAAGACCAAGATCTTCAGCACCACCATCGGCCACAACACCGCCACCGTCAGCGACGCCCGCTACCTCGACCTCGTCACCCGCGCCATCCTCTGGACCACCGACCACATCAACGAAAACGGCAAGGCGCAGCCGGGATACGGGAAGTAAGACATCACTCATCTTCGCAAATGCCCGGCGGTCACACCTCCGGGCATTTTGCTTTTTTCACACTAGGATCCTCAATTTCCAATCCCGAGCAGCGTTTTAATCATTCACTCATGCGCCACTTCATCGTTCCCGCCCTCGCTCTCGCCATCGCGTTTCACGCCCATGGGGACCCCGGTCATTCTGCAAATGGGGAAGCCTTCAATGAGGGCCCGCGTCAGGCGGCGGTGTTCATTCCCGGCTGTGGGGATGCGGTAAATTTCCCCATCAGCTCCAAGAAGCCCGAGGCGCAGAAGTTTTTCACCCAGGGCGTCGGACAGCTTCATGGCTTCTGGTACTATGAGGCCGAGCGTTCTTTCCGTCAGGTCGCCGCGCTCGATCCCGAATGCGCCATGGCCTACTGGGGCATGAGCATGGCCAACGTGAACAACGAAAAACGCGCCAGCGCCTTCATCAAGAAGGCCACCCCGCTCAAAGCCAAGGCCACCCCGCGCGAGCAAAAGTGGATCGCTGCGCTGGAGAACCTCTACCGCGACAACGACAAGCGGGACAAGAAGCAGAAGAGCCTCGACTGCATCAAGGACTTCGAAACCCTGGTTCAGGACAACCCCAAGGACATTGAAGCCAAGGCATTCCTCGTCTGGCGCATCTGGTTCTCACGCGAGGAGGCCCCCATGTCCAGCCTGCAGGCGGTCGATGCCCTGATCGATCAAATCTTTGCCGCTGTCCCCAACCACCCCGCTCATCACTACCGCATCCACCTCTGGGACCAAAGCAAGCCCATCCTCGCCCTCAAATCAGGTGCGCAGTGCGGCCAGTCCGCCCCCGGCATCGCCCACATGTGGCACATGCCCGGCCACACCTTTTCCAAGTTGAAGCGCCCAGACGATGCCGCGTGGCAGCAGGAGGCCAGCACCCGGGTCGATCACGCGTACATGATCCGCACCTACATTTTGCCGGATCAGATACACAACTACGCTCACAACGAGGAGTGGCTCACCCGCACCTACAACGACCTCGGCCGTGCAAAAGACGCCGCCGCTCTTGCACGCAGCCTCATCGCCATTCCACGTCATCCCACCTACAACAGCCTCGACAAGCCCTCCACCTCCGCCAGCTACGGCCGCACCCGCCTGATTGAGACTCTCATGAAATGGGAACAATGGAATGAACTCAAAACCTTCACCCAGGTTCCCGTGGGTCAGGCCAGTCATGACATCGCGCGTCTCCATGCACAGGGACTCGCCAGCTTTCAACTCAGCGACTCACCGGCACTCGCTGCCGCCTTGAAGGATCTCGAAGCCGTCTCGATCCCCCCTAAGTCCACCAAGCCAGAGACCAGCAGCAAACCAGAAACCGAGACCAAGACGGCGACCGCCAGCAAACCGGCGACCGACACCAAGACGGAGTCTGGCAGCAAGCTGGCTGCCGAACCGAAAAAGGCGGACTCCAAAGCAGCCGCCACTGACACCAAGCCAAAGAAAACCCCAAGGCCCGAAGTGAAGGCCAAAGCCAACGCCATCGCCGAACTCAAGGCGCTTGTGGCCCTTGGCAACAAGGATGGTTCCATTCGCCGCGCGGAAACCCACAAGTTGCTGTCAGACCTCAAACCGCTCGACATCCCCAAAGAACGCCTCGCCAGCTACTGGTTAAAATTCGACGACAAAGTCCAGGCTGCCGAACTCACCAAAAACTTCACGCAGGATCTCGTCAGTCTCGCCATCAAAACGGAAGTGCTGCAGGCCTGCGGCAAAACCGAGGAGGCTAAAAAAGCCTTCGAAGAAACCCGCAAGCTGGCCTTCGCCATGGATCGGGATCTGCCCATCGCCAAGCGTCTCGACACGCTCGCAAAATCCTTCGGCATTCAGGGTGACTGGCCAGCTGCCCCCCCCAAACGCACGGACAGCGGCGTCCGCCCGGAAATCACCTCTCTTGGCCCCGTCCACTGGAGCGCCCCCATGGCCCCGGTCTTTGAAGCACTCACACTCGATAGCAAACCCGTCAAAAGCACCGACTTCACTGCGAAGAAGCCGACGCTTTTCCTTTTCTACCTCGGCCATGACTGCGGCCATTGCGTCGAGCAGATACAGGCCTTCTCCAAAGCCGCCGCCGACTTCGACAAGGCGGGCATTCAACTCGTCGCCGTCACACTTGAAACCCCGCAGGTAGCGGCAGGCATTCGCACCAAGTTGAATCTCAAACCCGACCAGCCACTCCCCTTCCCCATCCTGAGCGACAGCAGCCTCGAAGCCTTCAAAAAAGTGCGTGCCCATGACGACTTTGAAAACGAAAACCTTCATGCCACGATCCTCATCGACACCCATGGAAAGCAGCGCTGGCAGGACATCAGCTGGGAACCCTTCAAGGACGCCAAGTTTGCGCTGGAAGAATCCAGGCGGCTGCTGGATCTCGACCTCCCCGCTGTTTCCACCGCTCAGGTCAGCAAGTGAGCCACAGCTTTGATTTCGGTCATCCGTGACGTTGCTGCGCGCGGCATTTGCCTCTAAGACTGCGCATGGTTTTCCCCCGCGTTTTTCTTCGCACCCTTGCTGCATTCATCGCGCTCATTCTGGCCTCGTGCGAGCTGCCCGCACCACAGCAGGCGTATCAGCCGCAGGTTGCGCAGACCGGACCTTTCATGCTCGGCATCGATGTGCTGGCCTCACGAAACTTTGATCTCATTCAGGGCAAGCGGGTCGGTCTCATCACCAATCAAACCAGCATGACAGGCCGCGGTGAGCGCACGCGCACCGTCATGCAGCGTGCGCTTGGGCCGAATCTCGTCGCGTTGTATGCACCGGAGCATGGCATTGATGGAACCATCGGTGCCGGACTGCACGTCAGCACACGGCGTGACAATGTGACCGGCCTCATTGTTTATTCGCTCTACGGCCCTACCCGGAAGCCAACCCCGGCCATGCTCGCCCCCATCGACGTGCTGGTGTTTGATCTCCAGGACATCGGCTGCCGCAGCTACACTTACATAAGCACCATGATCGTGGCGATGGAGGCCGCGGCGGAATGCGGCAAGCAGTTCGTCGTGCTCGACCGCCCGAATCCCCTCGGCGGCTGGCGCGTAGAGGGACCACCGTTGGAATCCAAATGGAAATCTTTTGTTGGCCAGATCCCCGTGCCCTACGTGCATGGCATGACAGCGGGTGAGCTCGCCATGATGGCGAGTTCGCGGGGCTGGATGGCCCATGTGCCGCGCCTCAATGTGGTCAAGATGCAGGGCTGGAACCGTGGCATGACCTGGCAGGATACGGGGCTGCATTGGTATCAAACCTCGCCGAACATCCCGCACACAAATTCGCCCATCTATTACGTCGCCACTGGCATTCTTGGAGGTGCCACCTCTGTCGATATCGGCATCGGTACCGAGAATCCCTTCGGCTATGCCGGTGGCAGCGGGGTGAATCCGCAGGCTCTCTATGCTTATTGCCAGCGCCTCAACACTCCAGGCGTCAGTTTCTCGCCCTATTCCAAAGATGGCTTCGGTGGAGTTCGTCTCAACATCTCACCGCATGCCAGCGCCGACATCACCGCATTGGACGTGCTGCTCCTTGCCGAAATCAACCGTCTCACAGGGGGCAAAGTAATCGGCCGCATGAGCGGCTCCAAACTGAACCTCTTCAACAAGGTTTACGGCAGCGAGTCCCTCTACTCCGACCTGCGCCGCGGTGTCCCAGCCACGAGCATTGTTTCCCGCTGGCAGGGCTACAACCAGAGCTTCCGCTCGCAGAGGCAGAGCTTCCTGCTCTATCCCTGACCGCGCCAGCGGTAGCCCACACCGCGCACGGTCTCGATGATCTCCTCACTCTCGCGCTCGATCTTCTTGCGCAGTTTGGCAATGTGCTGATCCAGCGTGCGGCTCTCGGGCATGTATTCGAGCCCCCAGCAGACATCCAGCAACGTATCACGACTCAGCACCTGGCCCGAACGTTCATGCAGCAGCTTGAGAATGGCCACCTCGCGAGGGGTGAGATCCGTGCTCATATCCTCGCGCTGCGCACGCAGCTCAGCAGGAAACACGCGCAGCGGGCCAAGCTGAAAGCTGCCAGCCGGTGACTTCACCACCTGGGTGCGCCGCAGCGCGGAACCAATGCGTGCGATGAGTTCATGTTTGCCGAAGGGTTTGCGCACAAAGTCATCCGCACCCAGCCGAAGACCCACGACGACATCAATCTCCTCGCTCTTGGCCGAGAGAAAGAGGATCGGAACGCCTGCATCCGTCGCACGCACGCGGCGGCACACTTCGTAGCCGTCCATACCTGGCATCATGATATCGAGGCACAGCAGATCCGGCTTGTGCTTCTGCCAAAGCGCCAGCGCCTCCTCGCCATCACGCGCCAGCAGCGTGTGAAAACCCTCCGGCTGCAGACAAGCCGCAAGGCTTTCGAGAGTGACGGGATCATCGTCGGCGAGGAGAATGGTCATGCAGTGGTCAAAGTGGAGTCCGGCGGGCCGGCATGGTTTTGCAGCACCTCCAACGGCAGACGAAACTCAAAACTGGCACCCTTTTCACTTGGAATGAGTTTCAACGTACCGCCCATCCGCTGGGCCAGATCACGCGCAATGCTCAGCCCAAGACCCGTGCCGCTGACTCCGGCCTGCACCCGGTCATCCACGCGATAGAATGCCTGAAAAATTCGCCCCGCCTCGCTCACGGGGATGCCTGGCCCCTCATCGCTCACCGTGAGTGTGAACTCGTTTTTGCTCTGACGAGTGTGCACAGCGGCCGCAGCACCCGGGGCATATTTCTCCACATTGGAGAGCAGATTTGCAGTGATTTGCGCGAGAGCATCCGCATCCAGCACAGCCTCGGTTTTCTCGCCTTCGTGTGTTTGTTTCAACGTGATGCCACGGCGCAGCAAGGCCGGCTCAAACTGCCGCACGATGCTGCTCACGACCTCCGTCGGCAAGCAGGGGCCATGGTTCAGTTTCAAGCAGCCCTCCTCCTGCCGGGAAAAGGTCAGCACGTTTTCGATCAGCCGGCTCAGACGCCCAGCCTCTTCACGCACGAGCCCAAAGCGACTGGCCGCAGAGTCTGGCATCGATTCCTCGATCACATCCAGATTTAAGAGGATGTTCGTCATCGGCGTGCGCAGCTCATGAGAGACGCGGTTCACGAAGGACACACGTTGTGCAGCCAGCTTCGCCGTCCGCCGCTGCTGGGCACTCAAACCGATGCCCAGACCCGCGACCAGAACCGCCAGCGCCAGTGAACCGGCCAGCGTGGGAACATGATACGTGGCATTCATCTGACGCTCATCCCAGGACACGATCTGCCAGACACCAAAGCGGGAAATAACAGGCCCGAGAATGTCGGGCTGCCGATCAGGCAGACTGCCGGCAGCACATAGCGTTTTCCCCTGCGCATCCTGCACAGCGTCCGGCCCGCCAAGCTTCGCAACCGATTGAAAACCCTCCGTCAGCCAGGTTTTAAAATGCCCGGTCATGGCTGCTTCCACTTCATGCCGATCAATCACCATCACCACCGTTGTGCCCAGAACCTGCACATAAAACATCAGCGGTTTGCCGGGTTCATCGATCCAGCCGGAACTCTTGCCTCCTACATCGCGAAAAAGCAACTTTGCCTCCAGCAACACTCGAGGACGCGGGATGCCCCTGTGCTCTTTCTCCAGCGTCGGTTCCGGCAGCGGCGGGTTCGCTGGGAATCCGAGGTTTAATTGCATTTCTGGATTGGCGCTTTTCCAGTACAACCATGCCACGTGCTGGATGCCTTCAATGTTTTGCGCGAGCTGTCGTGCCGACTCGGGGTCATGCCATATCTGCGTCAGCAGTTCACCAGTGCTGAGAAGATGAGCTTCATACAGCACCTCCAGCTTCCGCGCCTCGGCCTGCAGCGTTCCTGCCAGAGCATGCTGAGCCTGCCGGTCGCGATCCCGCCGAACTTCCACGTCACGTCTGGACACCAGCACACCACCGAGAGCGATACAAGAAGCCAGAACGAGCATCACTCCGAGCACCATGCCCGCGCTGGAAATTCGAGAGTTTTCGCTGGCAGTACTCATGGGGCGTTCATTTCCATAAACAGCAGCCACATGCGGCATTCATCCTTGTGCCCGTTCACCCCGGTGTCTCCGGGTGGATTCAGCGTGCCGACCAAAGTGTTGCTGCCAATGACCTGCGTGTATTCTGTGCTGAGGGTCTGGCTTGAAAACACCGGCTGTTCGGGATAGCGTTCGCTCCAGTTTTTGTCCTTCAAATTCCCCGTCATGCGAACGCATGAAACTGTCACCGGCATCTGGGCAAACGCAGGATTCTCCGCGAGCTTTGGCTCATGATCGACGCGAAATCCGAGAGTGCGGCTTTCAAGATCCATCGGTTCCCGCCCGGCCGGAACTCCCTGAACCGGCTGATTCAAAGGGTTATGGAGCCTGAGATCACGCTCGGTGCCGTAGGTGTAGATCTCTCCTGATTCATAGGCGGCCCGCTGCCCGGGCACGGTGCAGGTGGTCGAAACATGTTCCAGCACCGCCTCTTGGGCTGCCAGCAGCGGCTTGAGCTCCGCCAGACACGCAGCACCGTCCGCAGCATGCTTTTTGAGAAGCCTCCATCCCTTCGTGCGATTGAGTGAGATCACACGCGTAGTCATTCTCAGCGTGCCCGAGCCTTTGGGGACAGGGGCTTTCGGTGCCGCCAGTGGCAGCACCTGCGCCGTGGCAAACACCAGTGTTATGGCTCCCGGCGGGGCATCGTTCAGCGTGGAGAGAAGTGTGGGAAACCCTGGAACCACCCGGCATCCGGACTGCCCTTTCTGCTGAAAAAATTCCGCCACCGGAACAGCGGTCAGCGTTCTGTCTGCCTTGCACAAACGCAGCCCTTGGAAATGATCCCTTGAAAAGCACTGATTGAGATCAAGCAACCCGCTTTCCTCATATAAGATAGGCTCCACCTCAAATAAATCTCCCAGCGGCTGCATCTCGAAGGCCTCCGGGTATTGAAAACCCGTGCTGTCAGCATCGCCCCAATGGGTCACATAAATCAGCTCGTCCACACCCTCCGCCCGACTGTGCGTGCCGCTTTGGGTCAGGATCTGATGGCAGCCGTCCAGCCTGGCGGTGCCCGCTTTCACAGCGGCTTCCACGTTCTCATGCAGCTTTGCACGTCCCTGCGGTGCATCCAGCAGCATCGAATAGTCTGTCTTTGTGAGTGTGAAGGTCTCCACGAAGCACAGGACGTTTTTCGGCAAAGCCCCTTTGTCTTTGTTGTCCTGGCGTTTGTCCTGCGCAGTGATCAGGCCCGCGCATGCAAGGAAAAGGCAGAGGTGGAGCTTCATGATGGGCAGTCTTCATTCAGGATTCACGTCCATAAAAAACAGCCACATGCGGCCCTCATCCTTGTGCTCGTTTGCTCCGGTGTCTCCGGGTGGATTCATCGTACCGACGAGCGCTGTTGTGCCAATTAGCTGCGCGTATCCCGTGGTGATCTTCTGACATGAAAACAGCGGCAACTCTGGGTAATGCTCGTTCCAGTTTTTGTCCTTCAAATTGCCCGTCATGCTGACGAACTCGGGAGCCAGAGTCATCTCAGTCAGAGTGCCATCCGCGCTGCGGGTCGGCTCCACCTCCAGGCGAAACCCTGTGCCGCGGCTTTCCGAAGCCGTGGTCCCGGCTAGCCCCTCAGGCCGGGCTTCAGCCGCTGCCTTTTTTACATCATTATTCTTCTCCAAAAGTGCATTCGCGGTGGGGGGCGCGTACTCGGTGCCATAGGTATAAACGAGGCCCGACTCATGCAAGGCACGCACGCTTGATTGCGTGTTGATCGTGGCAATGTGCTCAAGCGTCGCCTCCTTGGACGCCAGCAGCGGCTTCAATGCCGCCAGACAGGCCCCGCCCTCCATGGCATGCTTTTTGAGCAGCTCCCATCCCTTCATGCGGTCGAGCGAAATGACGCGGGCGGTCAGCATCAAGTTTCCTTTGCTCTCAACGGCCGTCTTGGGCACGGGAAAGGTGATGACCTGCAGGGTGGCAAACACCAGCGTGATGCTTCCTGTCTGCGCATCCTTCAAGGTGCTGAGGAACGTCGGAATGCCGGGAATCACGCGACAACTGGACGTCCCAATGCGCACAATCAGGTCCGCCATAGGAATGCCCGCCAGTGTGCTGTCCGCCTTGAACAACCGCAGGCCTTGAAAACGGTCCCTCGAGAACGACTGCGTCACGTTAAGAGCGCTGCTTTCATCTTGCAAAGTGGGCTCAAATTCAAACCGGTCTCCGAGCTGGTGCATCTCAAAAGCCGTGGGGTATTGAAAGCCAGCGCGGTCAGCGGGGGTCCACTCCGTGGGGTAAACCAGCTCATTCGTGCTCTCCACAGTGCAGCGTGTGCCAGGGTGGGTCACGATCAAATGGCAGCCATCCAGCCGCGCGGTGCCCGCTTTCACCGCCGCCACCAAATTCGTGTAAAGCTTGTCTTGCCCGTCTGGCGCATCCAGCAGTGCGGCATAGTTTGCCTGCGGCAGTGTGAAGGTCTCGATGAAGCAGGGAATATTTTTCACCGGACGGGCCTGACCGTCGGCGACTGCGGCTGGCACGACCTTCTTGTCTTCCTTAACAAACGGATCCTTGGGCGGGTCCTGCGCAATGACCAGGCTGACGCAGGCGAGAAAGAGGCAGAAGTGTGTTTTCATTGTGCCGGGAGAGTGGCGCATGGGCGGTGGCTTGCGTCAACGCCGCATGATGGGAGTGTAAAAGTTCTGTCAAAAGGCTCAAATCCGTGCTTATGGCTGTGCGTTAGATACTACACAACCATGGAAGACCTCGAAATTGCCCGCGCCTGCGCCCTTTACGCCGATGACAAAAAAGCGGAGAACATCCGCATTCTGGACCTGCGCGGCCTCTCGCCCATCTCCGACTACTTCGTGCTCGTCACGGCCATGTCCACGCCGCAGCTGCGAGCCGTGCGCGACGAGATCGTCGAACGCATGAAGGAAGAGCACGCCACTCCGCCGGACGTCAAAGACGGCAATTTTGAGAGCCAGTGGATCATCCTCGTCTATGGCAGCGTCATGGTGCACATCCTCACGCCGGAAAAGCGCGAGTTCTACGCCCTCGAAGAGCTCTGGGGAGACGCCCCGGAAATGGCGCTGAACCTCGAAGTGCCAGAGCCTGAACCGGAGCCGAAACCCAAGGCTGCGAAGAAGGCGGCCGCCAAGAAAGCTGCGGTGAAAAAGGTGGCTGCCAAAAAAGCTCCGGCCAAGAAGGCCGCCGCCAAAAAGGCCACGAAGAAGAAGTAGCACACAAGTACGATGGGCACTCCTGCCCGTCGGCGAGCGTGCCGCCAGAACTCGTGATTCCCAAACAGACCCACGATGGCGCCCATCAAAGGTATGGAACTCTCCAGGCCTCCGTTTGTGGCAAATCGCGAGCCAATGAGTTGGCGGCAGCGTTGAACGACGGGCAGGAGTGCCCATCGCACTTCGGAAGAGCAAGCAGGACGCTTGCACTACAAGACCTGATTCGCTAAAACAGCAGGCATGCCCGCCCGCATCCTGCTCGTTCTCGTTTCCTGCGCTCTCAGCGTTCTCACTGGTCTTGTGATTGCCCGTGGCGGTGCAGGCGTCACGACAACCCGCCAGCGACCGGTCATCGGCCTGTCGATGGACACGCTCAAGGAGGAGCGCTGGCAGGTGGACCGTGACCTGTTTACCGCCAAAGTGCAGGCCGCAGGGGCTGATGTGCTGGTGCAGTCTGCGAACAGCAACGACGCCATTCAGCTGCAGAATGTTGAGAGCCTCATCACGCAGAAGGTCGATGCGCTCGTCATCATCCCGCATGACGGCGCGGCGATGGCCAAGGCGGTGAACCTCGCACATCAGGCTGGCATTCCCGTGCTGTCGTATGATCGTCTGATCACGGAGTGCGATCTCGACCTTTACCTGACCTTTGACAATGTGAAGGTCGGCGAACTTCAGGCGAAGTTCCTTGCAGAGCGCATCCCTGCAGGCGGCAAGCTGCGCCTCATCCGCATCTACGGCGCGAAGACCGACAACAACGCCAAGCTCTTCAAGCAGGGGCAGGACAACATCCTGCAGCCTCTGATTGCCGCAGGCAAAGTGGAGGTGCTGTTTGAAGACTGGGCCGAAGACTGGAAGCCCGACAGCGCCAAGAAGATCACCAATGCGGCCATCACCAAAAACGGCCCGAACTTTGACGCCATCCTGGCCAGCAACGATGGCACCGCCGGTGGAGCCATTCAGGCGCTGACGGAAGAGGGACTCGCCGGCAAGATCATTGTCACCGGACAGGACGCCGATCTCGCGGCCTGCCAGCGCATCGCCCAGGGCACGCAGGCCATGACGGTTTACAAGCCAATCCAAAGCATCGCCACCCAGGCCGCCGACCTTGCGCTCAAGCTGGCCCGCCGCCAGCCGGTCATTGCGCGTGATGCGGTTGCCAACGGCAAGACTGACGTGCCTTCCGTCCTGCTGGACATTATCTCAGTCACGAAGGAGAATCTGCGAGAGACCGTCGTTAAGGATGGTTTCCGCAAAGAGAGCGACGTGTTCCAATCTTCACAACCATGATCCTTCGCGCACAAAACATCACCAAACGCTTTCCCGGCGTCACTGCGCTCAAGGAGGTCTCCTTTGACCTTCGGGAAGGCGAGATCCATGCACTGTGCGGAGAAAACGGTGCAGGCAAGAGCACGCTGATCAAACTGCTCTCCGGCATTCATCCGCATGGCAGCTACGAGGGTTCGTTCGAGGTCAATGGAGCTGAAGCACGCTTTGAAACGATCAAAGATGCGGAGAAGGCCGGGCTGGCGGTGATTTACCAGGAGCTGGCGCTCGTTGAGGAAATGACGGTGGCGGAAAACATCTTTCTGGGGCGTGAGCCGCGCCGCTGGGGTGCCTTCATCGACTGGCCACGGATGTATCAGGAGGCGCAGGCATTGCTGAATCGTTTCAAGGTCGATCTCGACCCTGCAGCACCGGTGCGCACGCTGGGCGTGGGACAGAAGCAGCTTGTAGAAATCATCAAGGCGCTGGCCAAGAACTCGAAGATTTTGATTCTCGACGAACCGACCGCTGCCCTGGCAGAGCATGAGGTTTTGATCCTGCTCGACATCCTGCGCGATCTCCGTCAGCGCGGCATCGCCAGCATCTACATCTCCCACAAACTCGATGAAGTCTTCGGCATCGCGGACCGCATCACGGTGCTGAGGGATGGCTCGACGGTGGGCACGAAGAACGCCGCCGACACGAGCAAGGCCGAAGTCATTCGCCACATGGTGGGGCGCGAGATCGGCGATCTCTTCCCACGCCGCACTAGCCAGCCGGGAGATGTGATTCTGCGAGCGGATTCCCTGAGCGTGGCTGACGCAGAAACCGGCACCATGCGGCTGCACGACATCAGCTTTGAACTGCGTGCAGGTGAAGTGCTGGGCATTGGCGGACTCATGGGCGCAGGGCGCACGGAACTGCTCATGCACCTGTTCGGTGCCTGGGGACGTCATGTTTCCGGCAGCGTGCAGCTGAATGATCAATCGCTCAGCGGCCTCACACCGGAGACGATCATTCAGCGCGGGATGGTGCTCGCTTCAGAAGATCGCCGCCGTTACGGCCTGCACCTTGAGCAGGAGATTGGATTCAATCTGTCGCTCTCATCCCTGGCCAGTGTCGTGCATGGTGGGTTCATCCAGCGCAATGCGGAGATCCGGCGCAATCAGAGCATGTTCGACTCACTGCGTGTCAAAGCCACCGGACTCGAAGCGATCGTGGGCAAGCTCTCCGGGGGGAATCAGCAAAAAGTGGTGCTGGGCAAAGCGCTGCTCACCGAACCCACGGTCATTCTGCTCGATGAGCCCACCCGTGGCATCGATGTGGGTGCCAAGCTGGAAATCTACGAGATCATCAATCAGCTCACCGCCGCCGGCAAAGCCGTGATCCTCGTCTCCAGCGAACTGCCGGAACTCATCGGCATGAGCGACCGCATTCTCATGCTCAATGCCGGCCGCATCGGTGGCTCCTTCAGCCGCACCGAGGCCACGCAGGAAAAACTCATGGCCGCCGCCATGGGGCATGCGGGGTGAAAACATCCCTCCATTGTAAGCAGACAATGTCAGAAACAAAACGAGCCACCATCTTTGTAGATCATCCCGGTGACGAACGTCCACCAGATTTCATTTGGATGTGTGACTGGCTGGAGAAGTGGAAAGGCAAAGTCAAAGTTACCAGTTATAGCTCCGGTGGATGGGAACATCTTTGGGATATTGAAGGCCCGTCTGAAGCCATTGCCGAAGTGCCTGAAAGGCTGAACTGCTACAGCCAATGGGCGTCTCCCGAGATGTTCGGTGAGAAGCCCCCACCGTGAGTGATTCTTTTGAAAAGCTCCACTCTTTTACGCGTTCGACAGTCAGCATTTCAATCTACCATGATTCGTTCTCTCTTTGCCTCACTTCTGCTCGCGTCTGCCGCCAGCGCTGCGCAGCCGCCCAACATCGTCTTCATTTTTTGCGATGACCTGGCCTACCAGGCGATGAGCTGCTACGGCGACCACCGCAAGCTGCTTGAAACGCCGAACATGGACCGCATCGCCAAAGAGGGGATGCGTTTTGACCGCTGCCTCGTGACGAACTCGATCTGCGGCCCGAGCCGTGCGGTGATCCAGACTGGCAAATACTCGCACGCCAACGGTTTCTACAACAACAGCAACAGCAAGTTCGACAGCAGCCAGCCGACCTTCCCCAAGCTGATGCATAAGAGCGGCTATCAGATGGCGATGATCGGCAAATGGCATCTCATGACCGATCCTGTGGGTTACGACTACTGGAACGTGCTGCCCGGCCAAGGGGTGTATTACAACCCGCCAATGATCAACAACGGCAAGAATGTGAAATACGAGGGCTACGTCACTGACATCATCGGCGACCTCACGCTCGACTGGCTCAAGCAGCGTGACAAAACCAAACCCTTCATGATGATGTGCCAGCACAAGGCCCCGCACCGCGAGTGGGAGCCGCCAGTGCGCTACCTCGGCTTTGACAAGGACCGCGTGTATGAAGAGCCCGAGACGCTGTTCGACAGCTACTCCGGACGCAGCAAGGCGGTGAGTGATCATGACATGGGCATCGACCGCACCATGACAGATCGTGATGTGAAACTCGTGACACCCGGCAATTTGAACGAAGAACAGAAGAAAGCCTGGGACGCCTACTACGAGCCACGCAATGCCAAATACAAGGAAGCAGCACCGGCGGGGCGCGATCTCGTGAAATGGCGCTACCAACGCTACATGCACGACTACCTCGCCTGCGTGAAGGCGGTGGACGACAACGTGGGCCGCGTGCTCGACTACCTCGACAAAGAAGGACTCACGAAAGACACGGTGGTCATGCTGAGCAGCGACCAGGGCTTTTACCTCGGCGAGCACGGCTGGTTCGACAAACGCTGGATCTTTGAGGAGTCCCTGCGCACGCCGTTTCTCGTGCGCTGGCCCGGCGTGATCAAGCCCGGCAGCACGAGCAGCAAGATCGTGAGCCTGATCGATTTTGCCAGCACCTTCCTCGACATCGCCCAGTGCCCAAACCTGCCGGATGTGCATGGTCGCAGCCTCGTCCCGCTCTTCAAAGGCGAGACGCCCGCCGACTGGCGCAAGTCCCTGTACTACCACTACTACGAGTACCCGGTGCCGCACCATGTGCGCCCGCACTACGGCGTCATCACAGACCGCTACAAACTCATCCATTACTACAAGCCAGACGTCGATGACTGGGAGCTGATGGACCGCGAGAAAGACCCGCTCGAAACCAAGAGCTTCTACGATGACCCGGCCTACGCCGAGACCGTGAAGGAACTCAAAGCCGAAATCCTGCGCCTGCAGGCCGAGGTGAAGGAGACGATGCCGCCCCCACGCTTTGCCTTTGGAAACAAGGCGTTCGATGGCGAGGTCAATCCGCCGGTGCAGGAGCAGCCAAAAGGCAAGGGCGCGGGTAAGAAGAAGGCGGAGTGATCCCAATCCTTACAGCCATTTCAACGAGGGAGATCAAGCAGCAAATCGACGCCATGCCAGATGAAAAATGCTTTCTGGCAGCGGCGATGGCTCCAACCTCAAACTACACCTTCACTCGCTTCGGCATTGATGGACACAATACTGACGATTTCGCCGCCGTCTCCGCGCTGCCTTTGAGGAAGAAATGCAGCGTTCCTTTCTGGTCGCAGAACCACACCTCATCAGCGCCCGCTGCGAAGTAAAGTTCACGCTTGTTCTCCATCTCCTGCCGGGTATTTCCCGGCGACACGACTTCCACGCAGATCTCTGGCGCGATCGTCAGCACATCGTCCTTCAAACCACGCTTCACCCGGCTCTCCGAGATCCATGCTACATCTGCGCCTTTGACGCCATCACTTGTCAGCACGGCGCATTCAGTGAGCGCACGTCCACCGTTCATAAGGATCTTGAGGAGATGGCCGATTTCCAATTGAAGATTGGAATGAGTGAATCCAGGTGGCGGCATCATGACGATGTGTCCGTAGCAATTGGTTTCAATGCGTTCTGGCAGTCGTCGCAGGCCGGGGTCGGCACACACCTGCCTCCAGCGCTCCAGATGGAATGCGGTCGCATTCTTGATGCCGGGGATTTTGAGCAGCGCTGCCATGATGGCGAATGTAGGGGGCCGCGAACGTGCCTTCAACCCGAAACTTGGGGTGAAGAAATCTCCTGCCCGGTGCTGAGCGCGCACTCACCGCCACATCGTCTTGCTCACATACCATTCGACCACCTGCGGGCCGTAGAAGACCCAGAGAGCCGCGCCCAGTGCCAGGTAGGGACCAAAGGGGATCTTGGCACTCCATTCGGCTTTGCCGAGAAAACGTGGCACCATGGCAAACAAAGTGCCGATGACCGATGCTGCGAAAATGGTGAACAGAACCGCCTGCCAGCCGCAGAAGGAGCCGATCATCATGAGAAAGAGCACGTCGCCAAAGCCCATGGCCTCACGTGGAATCACCACCTGAGAAACCGTGCCATGCAGAGTCGTCACGCCTTCCAGCGAAAACTCCTCACCTTTGTCCTCTGATTTCACGAGCAGCTTCTCCATCCACATGGATACCGTGACGTTCTTCCAGGTGCGGTCATTGACCTTGAGATCGTCGCAGGTGATCACCATGTGGTCGGAATCACGCATGCCATAGATGTCTCCCCACTCCATTTTTTTACTGCCAATGGACACCACCGGAGGCAGCTCTTCACTTTCCTGAACGACGCTCCATTTCACCGAGCCATCCAGCCACTCGCAGCCCATGAGCTTTCCCACCAGCTTGCACATCCCAGGCGAGGCTGATTTCAGGAAGGCGGGCTTTTGACGGTGATTCACCTTGCCAAAGGCCAGCTTTCCCAGCTCCACCACAATCCACAGCAGGCCGATGCCCAGTGCAGCGCTCGCCAGGGAGATCAGCAAGCCACGCGTGTGCGTGGTCTCCGCCATCAGCGCCGGCACCCACCAGGAGGCCAGCACACCAGCCACAGTTCCGCCGATGGTGATCGAATGCGGCAGGATAAAGTGGTCGATGTCGATGAACGTGCCAGAGATCAGCAGACTCATGAAGACCCACAGGCAGAGCACCTGCGGTCCCCACACTTTGATCATGGGCCAGGGATTGCTGCCAGCAACATACTCCCCGCTGACCTTCAGAAAGACCATGTAGAAGATCACGCCGGTCAAGAGCTCCACCAGAAAGTAGCGGATGGAAATACTGCCCTTGCAGTTGGCGCATTTGCCGCGCAGCAGCAGCCAGCTCAGCAGCGGGATGTTCTGCCACATGGGGATCTTGTATTTGCAGGACGGGCAAAAGCTGCGCTTGGGATTGTTCACCGAGATCCCCAGCGGCAGGCGGTAGATGACCACGTTGAGGAAAGAGCCAATGCCCGCCCCCATGTAGAAGGCCATGAAGTGCAGCAAGGTGTTGAGGATTTGAAAGCGCATGAATATTGGCTGAATTTGCAAACTTGGCCTGCCGTGCGTGTGTACGGAAGCAAAAACTCAGCATGACTTCAGATTCTTGGCGCAGCCTGCGCCTCATACTTTTTGGTTTCGCAACCCTGTGCTCCTGTGCCAGCCCACAGCAGGGGCGCGGCACGCTTTATGCGGACAGCACCCTTGATGCCGGACACAGCCATGAACTGGCGCGCAAGCACGATCTCGTCGATCTGCGCAAAGTGATACCCGGCATCGCCATCGACCTGCGCTACGCCACCGCAGACAACGTCACCGGCCAGCCCATTTACCCGTCCCACATGCCCTGCCTTCTCCGCAGTGAGACGGCAAAAAAGCTGAAGCAGGCCCAGGCGATCCTGCATGCGCAGGGCTACGGCCTGCGTATCTGGGATGCGTATCGACCGCCGGAGGCGCAGGAAACGCTGCACAAGCACGCCAGCAGCACCGGCATGTTTCTCTCGCCAAACACGGGCTGGAGCCGCCACTGCGGCGGCATTGCCGTGGATCTCACGCTCGTGGACTCCCAAGGCCGCGAGCAGCACATGCCCACCGGATTTGACCGGGACTTTGCCCACGCGAGCAGAAACTATCGTGGCGCAGATCCGCTGGTGAAACAGAACCTTCAGGTGCTCCAGGCCGCCATGAAGCAGGCCGGCTTCATCCAGTTGGAGTCCGAGTGGTGGCACTTCGATGACGCAGAATACCTCAACCATCCCCAGCCCATCGTCTATGGCTGGGAGATTGCCCTTCCCGCGATGTTACCGCCGTGAGCATTCGTAACAACGCCACTTTCACCGTCACTTTCACCGTCATCGACGAGACGGACGGCTACATCGTCGTCAACAAGCCGGCGCCGCTGCAAATCCACCCAGGAGATCCCAAGGGCCCGCCCACGCTCTGGCATCGTGTGTGCGACCTGCTCTCGTATGAGATTGCCAATGGCGGGCAGGTGTCCATCATCAACCGCCTGGACCGCGAGACCAGCGGCGTGGTGCTCATCGCCAAGAATCATGAGCTCGCCCGCCTCTTCGGCATGGCCATGCAGGAGCGCAAGATTCACAAGACCTACGTCGCCCTCGTCCATGGCTGGCCGGAGTGGGAGGAGCAGACGCTGGATGCGCCCATCCTGAACGCACGCGACGTACAGGCCTTTGACATCTGGGTCAAACAGATCGTCCACCCGCAGGGAGCCGAATGCCGCACCACCTTCCGCACGCTGGAGCGGTTTGAACGTGGTGGCGCAAAGTATGCCTTGGTGGAAGCGAAGCCCGAAACCGGCCGCATGCACCAGATCCGCGTGCATTTGCACCATCTCGGCCTGCCCATCGTCGGGGACAAACTCTATGGCCGCGATGACCGCTGCTACCTGGAGTTCATCGAGGCTGGGTGGACGGAGGCGCTGGCGCAGAAGCTCATCCTGCCGCGTCAGGCCCTGCACTCCTCGCGGCTTGAGCTCAATCTGGAAGGCTTTCCGTCTGGGTGGGACGCGCCGGTGCCGCCGGAGTTTGCTTTGTAGGTCATGCCCAGCGCCGCACGCGGCTGTCGAGCTGGAACACCTGACCACTCACGTTTTCCAAACTTTGCAGGAGCACGATGAAGCGCGCCACGTCCTGTGCTGTGTTCAGTCGGCCGAGGGTGTGCTGGCTCATCAAAGCCTCGCGCCATGCGGTGTCCTCCAGCAGAGGGCGAGTCATCTTGGTTTCCAGAAAGCCGGGGAGGATGCAGTTCGCGCGGATGTTTCGTGCTCCATACTCCTTGGCGATGCTTTGCGTGAAGCCGATCAATCCTGCTTTCGCCGCCGCGTAATTCGCCTGCCCCGCCGGCCCGCTCAAAGCCGAGTAGGAGCCGATGTTCACGATGTGGCCATGGCGCTGTTTGGACATCAGCTTCACCGCCGCCTGAGAGACAAGAAATGCGCCTTTCAGGTTCACATCAACCACGTGATCGAACTCCTCTGCGCTCATCTTGGCCACGGAGACATCATGACAAACACCTGCGTTGTTCACCAGCAGATCGAGCTGCTTCAAGCCCGTGAAAAAGGCACGCACGGAGTCTGCGTTCGTCACATCCAGCGTGTCACGTCCAGGAGCCAGCACGGCGTAACCGGCCTGCCGCAGCTCGGTGGCAATCGACTGCGCCAGATCCCCTGCACCGCCCGTGATGACGGCGATGCGGGGTGAGTTGGGAGGTGTGGATGGCATGTGGGCCTTCCAGAACGAGCTAAAGCTCGAGACTACTTTAACCCAGTGTGAAAGCAGGCAGTTTCACAATCTTGCCGCCAGCGAGCGCCGACTGATGGGCGCAGAGTCCCACGCAGGTCCAGTTGGCAGATTGCGCCGCATTTGGAAAGGGCTGGCGCTTCTCGGCGAGGGCGTTGGCAAACTCGTTGGCCAGATGCGGATGACTGCCGCCATGGCCGCTGCCCTGGGTGAAACTGAGGTGCGTCTTCTTGCCAAGATCATAGACGCCCTTCGTGGTGAAGCGCTGGATCGGCTTCGGCAGGCGTTTGGCAAAGTCCGGAGTCTTGATCAGTTTCGGGATCTTGTGCTCGGGCAGTTTGGCGCGGTGCATGACCAGCGGCTCATGCTCGATGAGCGGCCATTCGATGGAGGCCTTGTCGCCATAGACGTCGATGCTTTCGCGATACTGGCGGGCGGTGTCAAACAGGCTGCGGATGATGCGGGCGTTCACATCGGTGCCTTTGAATTTGATGTGCGCGGTCTCGACGGCGAAGGGGGAGCCGTAGCATTTCTGCAGTTCTTTGCGCACGGTGCCGGAGCCGAAGCAGCTCACGTATTCGGCAGGCTTGCCGATGAGTCCGGCCACCGGGCCGACGCAGTGCGTGGCATACCACATCGGCGGGAGGCCGGGCCAGTAGTTCGGCCAGCCGTCCATGTCCTGCTGGTGGGAGGCCTGCACAAACTGCAGCTTGCCCAGCTTGCCCTGATCGAGCTGCTCCTTCATGAAGAGGTACTCGCGGGCATAGACGACGGTCTCCATCATCATGTACTTGAGGCCGGTCCTCTTCACGAGGTCACAGATCTTTTTGCAGTCTTCGATGCTGGTGGCCATCGGCACGGTGCAGGCGACATGCTTGCCCGCCTTGAGCGCCTCGATGCTCATCCAGCCATGGTCAGGAATGGGGGAGTTGATGTGGACGGCATCGATGTTCGGGTCCTTGAGCATCGTTTTGAAATCCGTGTAGCGCACGTCCACGCCGAAGGCATCGCCGATGATCTTGAGCTTCTTCTCATCGCGCTGGCAGATGGCGTAGCAGGTGGTCAGCGGATGGCGCTGCCAGATGGGGATGAATTCCGCCCCGAAACCGAGGCCAACGACGGCGATGTTGAGCTTTTTGTCTGACATGGTGATTGGAAGGATGACGCGGCTCTTATAGGCGGGGACGGCGGGAGATGGGAAGGACAAAGTTTGGGGGAAATCGGACGGGGGAGGGCCGCTGCGCGGCGTTTGCGGTGGTTTGCAATGGCTGAGGGCTCGCTGCGCAAGCGTCTGCAGTTGTTGGAAGAGAGGCTCCGCCTCTGGTCCTTCTGACAACCATTGCAAACCATCGCAAACCACTGCAAACAATCGCCATCTCTCTCCGATGCTGACTTCCGACTTCGACTACCACCTGCCGCCTGAACTCATCGCCAGCGAACCGCTGGCGGATCGTTCGGCGTCGCGGATGATGGTGCTGCATCGGGATGCGGGGAAGATTGAGCACCGGATGTTCCGGGAGATCGGTGATTTCATCTCACGCGAAGCCGGAGACATGCTCGTCTTGAATGACACCCGGGTGGTTCCGGCGCGCTACTTCACGAATCAAGGCCACGAGGTGCTGCGTCTGAATCCTCTGACGCCCACGCGCTGGCGCTGCATGGTGAAACCGGGGAAGAAATTTCGCATCGGTCACACCGTGCCGATTGGCGAGGCCACGGGCACCGTGGTGGAGATCATGGAGGACAACGGCGACCGCATCATCGAATTCGACCGCGTGGTGGATGAGTCCAAGCATGGCCACCTGGCGCTGCCCCACTACATGGGCCGCGATGACCAGCCTGCCGACCGCGAGCGTTACCAGACGGTGTTTGCCCGCAGCGAAGGCTCCATCGCCGCACCCACAGCGGGCCTGCACTTCACGCCGGATGTCTTGGCTCCCCTGCCCCACACGTTTGTCACGCTTCACGTCGGCGTCGGCACGTTTCAGCCGGTGAAGGTGGAGAACATCGCCGATCACAAAATGCATTCCGAGGTCTATGAAGTCTCGGAAGCAACGGCCCAGGCGGTGCAATCAGCGAAGCGTGTGATCCCCGTGGGCACCACGGCGCTGCGCACGCTGGAGACCGTGGCGCGCGATCATGGGAAGGTCATCGCAACGCAAGGCAGCACGGACATCTTCATTCATCCGGGTTTCGAGTTTCGTGTTGCCGGTGGCTTGCTGACAAATTTCCATCTGCCGAAGTCCACGCTCATCATGCTGGTGAGCGCGTTTGCGGGCAAGGAGTTGGTGATGAGGGCGTATGAAGAGGCGATTCGCGAACGCTACCGCTTCTTCAGCTATGGGGACTGCATGCTGATTGTGTGAGGTGTCAGCGGAAGCAATACAACTTTTCTCGTCATGCCTTCAATTTTTTAGCAAGTTCCAGGTCCATCAAAAGAGCCTTGTATGTATCAGATTGCTCAAGTTCATCCATATTTTGCTCATACGACACTTTGATTTTCTGCAGCTGCCGCTCGGAAATTCCAGCCTCAAGTTCTGCAAATCGATTACACCGACTGAAGATGTAATCTTGAAGCTGTGAAGAAGCACCGAAATCCTTCGATGGAAACACTCCGGCTGATGAAATTTTTGTACCCTCCCAATGAAAAAGGTCAGGATAAGCAATCAGGCCAATTAAAATCAAAGGCCCCAGCTTGGCGTATGTGAAAGCAGTCTTATCAGAAACCACTACATCTATTTCAACCACCCTACGCAAATAGCGGTTGATGTTTTCAGGCACATTTGACGAGGAGCACTCAACTATCCCACACAATGGGAGCAAATGCATTTCATGCGTACCGATACCATCACAGCGACCCAACAAATAATCGCTCCATACTTTCAATGTTGCATCAACAGCTTCTGCATGCCTTCCACGAAAATGATGCAGCCGATGTTTATTGTACGCCAAAACCCGCCATGAGACACTGACTGCAAACTGCAGCATAAAGTCACCGTAGCTTTTGACATGGCTATTGTTTTTGGTGAAGGGGTGAAAGATCTCACTAGCAAAAGTAGCCTCGTATTTTCCAAAACGATCTTCACAAGCTTCACATAAAAAGTAATCCTTGATACCGTCTTGAACACGTTTGTTCATTTCGGGTCCAAAACGCATAACCTTTGTTACAGAAGTCGACTTTAACCACTTATAAACAAATTTTGGCACAATATGACTAACCTCACGCGGTTCATACTGAGCCTTGCATAAAGCGCATTGTCTTTCACTGGGCATAAAATCCTCTCCTTGCGCCATGTAGTCGCTTCATTGCCCGCTTCGACAAGCACTTTATTATTTAATAGAGCGCCGGATTCCAAACCCGTTGCGGCGCAACTGGACTACTTCAATCACATCCCAGCCTTCGCGATCTTCTCACAGTTCTGCACATCCAGCTTCCCTGACGCCAGCACGGGGATGTCGCTGACGCGGATCATCTTTTTCGGAATCCACAGCGGCGGCATGCCTTTGTCGAGGAGGCGGTAGCGGAGGTCGAGGATCTCCTGGTGCTCGGGGCCGCCGGGCATGCTGGTGAGGAGGATGAGGGCCTCGCCTTTGTCGATGTCGGGGACGCCGACGACAGCGATCTTGCGCACGGTTTCATTTTCGAGGCCCATGGCTTTCACCAGGGCTTCTTCCACGGTTTCATGCGGCACCATCTCTCCGGCGATCTTGGAGAAGCGGCTGAGGCGGCCTTCAATGTAGAGGAAGCCGTCGAGATCCACGCGGCCAATGTCGCCCGTGCGGAACCAGCCGTCCTGGAGCACTTCGGCGGTGCGCTTGGGATCGTTGAGGTAGCCTTCAAAGACGTTCGGTCCCTTGAACCAGATCATGCCGCTCTGATGCAGCGAGACGGGCGCATCCGTGTCAGGGTTGGTGATGCGGACCGCCATGCCGGGCACCACGTGACCGACGGAACCCTGCCGATGGCTGGGCAGCCAGCAGTAACCGCTTTCTTCATCACCGAGCGATTCGGGGTCAGGCAGGTTCAAGTTCGAAGCCGGGGAGGTTTCGGTGAGGCCGTAGCCTTCGAGCACACGTTTGCCAAAGCGGGCTTCAAACGCATCCGCCACCGTGCTGGGGAGTTTTTCCGCGCCGGTGACGCAGTACTTGATGGAGGCCAGCGATTCACGATTCACGCCGCGCAGGTAGCTGCGCAGGAAGGTCGGCGTGGAGATCATCAGTGTGATGCGATACTTCTCGATGAGCTGCGCGAGCTTCTTCACCTCCATGGGAGAAGGATAGGTGACGAGGTGCAGCCCATAGATGATCGGGAACCACAGAGTGACGGTGCAGCCAAAGCTGTGGAAGAGCGGCAGGCAGCC
>CAILZI010000181.1 GCA_903838675.1 uncultured Verrucomicrobiota bacterium | reverse complement strand
TGGACTGCCAATATCTTTGCCTTGCGATGACGTTGCTTCTGTCATCACTCATAGTTTAACCGCGCATGTCTTTGTACAGCGATCCTTCCTCAAACTTGTGGGTAATAGTTAGGCTGTGCCGGGTCCGTGATTTCGGGTCTGTGACGGCGCAGGCGATGAAAAAGATTCGCCGTCCTTGTGCATTCGACAGCAGCAGGAGGAGGCGTCTTGAGAGAGGGAGCGCTGCATGTCAGCAGCACGCGCTGGGGCGAAGGATTCGACGGACGCGGCGCAGCGCGTCCCTACCAGCGGTGTGTGCTGCGGCGCTTCGTGTTGCTCCTACTTCTTCTCCTTCTTCTTTTTTCTCTCCTGACATCCCAGTTCGCTAACCATGCCATCCAGCACCGCCAGGCCGAAGCTGATCTTCTTAAAGAAGGACGGGTTGTGCGGCACCAGCATGAACTTGGGGTGCTGCGACCAAAGATCCCGCAGCTTGCGGTCCAGCTTCACCGCCTGCTCGATGGACTCGTTGCGGATGGGGTTCCCGCCTTCGATGCTCATGTGGCCCACCGCCGCGCTTTCAAAGAAGATCACCGCGTCATAGCGTGCCAGTTCCTTCTCCAGCGTGCTCCCGAGGTCCTCAAAAAAGCCATCAGGTCCGCTCGGCCAGTAGGCTGCTCCATCCACAGTGCCGCGGTCGCACAGCAGGATCTGCTCGGGGTGCTGCGCCATCACGGCCTCCTCCAGATGAATCTGTACATGGTAGATCGCCCGCTGCGCCGCATGGACTGCGTCCGGCAGATTGACGCGGGGAAATCCGCCGCTGAACATCATTGTGGCCGCCTCCGGCACCATCACCACCTGATCCCCCATCTCGCGGCGAAACAGATCCCCCGCGGTCGTCTTTCCGCCACCAGGTCCTCCGGTCAAGACGATGCGACAGTGGCCGTTGGACTGAGGTTTGGATTTGCGGGGCATTCGTACAATGTGGTCGTGGCTGCGCCCCTGCGTCAAGCATCAGCGCAACTTTACACAAGCACGGCGTAGCCCGTTTCCTGCATTGTCGTTAGCCTCGTGGCATGATCCTTCGCATTCTTCCCGTCCTTTTCTTTGTCACCGCCTGCTCGCTGCTGCCACCCAGCAGGAGCGAGCGCGAGCACTACTTCCTCACTCAGGTGAAGCCGGTGCTGCAGCAGCACTGCGTGCAATGCCACAATGGCAGCCTGCCGCCACCTGCGCTCAATCTCACCAGCAAAGCCACCGCCTTTAAACGCAGTGCTACCGGGCGTCAGTACATCCTGCCGGACGATCCCGACTGCAGCCTGCTCATCAGCGCCGTGCAGCGTGGTGGCACGCATCCCAAAATGATGCCGCGCACCGAGGTCAGCCTCACGGAAGACCAGATCGGCATGCTGCGTGAATGGATTGAAGATGGAGCGTACTGGCCCGAGGGCGAAGCCGGCAGATTGCAGCCGAAAAAGAGTGCGGAGAATTTCTAAGTGCATCTGCTTCTCGTGCGTTCACTTCGTCTCATCATCACAATCATATTGCCGGCCAGATAATTCGTATGCGCACAAAAATACCGCGACATGCTGCAAAGCGAGTAGCAGCATGAGGCTGGCACCTCCATCATCTTCCCATGGGCAAAGAATTCAGCATCACACCACAGACCGTCCCGCACGTCGAAACCAAGCATCGCCGCATCTGCACGCCATTGCCGCATCCGGACTCCCTCCCTACTTTGGAGAAGCTGCGCCACTTTGAGCCCCAGTCCATGCGCGGCATGCCGCCCATCGTTTGGGACAAGGCCCTGGACATCCACATCTTCGACAAGTACGGCAACAAGTGGCTCGACTGGAGCAGCGGTGTGCTGGTGACGAACGCCGGCCACGCCGCGCCGGAAATCTGCAAGGCCATGATCGACCAGATCAACAGCGGCCTCATTCACAACTACGTCTTCCCCAGCGAAGAACGCGCCGAAGCCGCCGAGCTCATCGCCTCCATTTCCCCGGACGGATTGAAGAAGGTCTTCCTCCTCAGCACCGGCAGCGAGGCCACCGAGTGCGCCATCAAGCTCAGCCGCACGCATGGCATCAAGGTCGGCGGCAAGGCCAAGATCGGCATCATCGGTTTCACCCGTGGCTTCCATGGCCGCACGCTCGCCAGCCAGCAGGCCGGCGGCATGGCAGGGCAGAAGGCGTGGATCGTCAATGAAGATCCGGCCATTCTCAATGCGCCCTTCCCGGATGGCTATTGGACCGAAGACATCAGTTTCGACAGCTTCCTCAAAACGATCTCTGACAAAGGACTCACCGGTGCCAACATCGCAGGCGTTATCATTGAGAGCTATCAGGGCGTGGGCCCCGACTTCGCTCCGGTGGAGTACATTCAAAAACTCCGCGCCTGGTGCGACGAGCACAACGTCGTGCTCACCTTTGACGAAGTGCAGGCTGGCTTTGGCCGCACCGGCAAGTTCTGGGCCTTCGAACACTACGGCGTCGCGCCCGACATCATCTGCTGCGGCAAAGGCATCAGCAGTGGCATGCCGCTGAGCGCCGTGATCGGCCGCGAGGAGATCATGGATCAGTTCCCACCGGGCAGCATGACCAGCACGCACACCGGCAATCCCGTGTGCTGCGCCGCCGCCGTGGCCAACATCAAGAAGCTGCTCGCAGAAGACCTCACCGGCAACGCCGCCCGCCTCGGCCCCATCCTGCTGGAGCGCTGCAAGGCCATCCAAAAGCGCCACCCGCAGATCGTCGGCCACGTCACCTGCGCCGGACTCGTCGCGGGCATGCAGATCATTGTTCCTGGAAAGAAGGAGCCGAACCACGATCTCGCGCATCGCATCATCGAGCTCTGCTACCAGCGCGGCCTGCTCCTCTTCGCACCCGTCGGTGCCTGGGGCCAGACCGTCAAAATCTGCCCGCCGCTCACCGTCACCGAAGAGGCTCTACTCGAAGCCTGCGACGTGCTGGATGGCGCCGTGGATGACGCTGTGGCCGGGAAGTAGGGCAGGGATTCGTCCTCGTTCTCGTTCTCCTACTCGTCCTCGATCATATCGCACCGCCGGGAACAGCGCTGCCAGCCGCTCATTGCTGGGAGCGCCGATGTTTCGCTTCGCGGCTTCGTGGCATCGGCTCTGGGCGAGCGTCCCAAACCCATTCGTTATCAGCGGGAAGACTCACATCATTTGCCGTCATGCCTGACGGAGTGCCATTCCTGTCTGGCTTTCTTATTGAAAGGAACTGCCGCATCAGCCATTGGAGTTCCGACATGAGACTCCGCTTTGCCATTGTGTTAGTTGCCGGATTGGTCATTGGATTCGTCTTGAATTCCTGGTTGTTTCCAAGGTCTTCCAGCAGTCTTGGCGGCGATACGGCACCCAAGCCAGCTGCCGTTTCACTGATCAAAGGGGTTCCGTATGTTGACCATGATCTGGCTCCTTCGACTCTTCTCAGTTTGCTTGGATTGTACAAAAATGATGGGGATCGTTTAGTCCATCCAACCATCATCACTGCCCTTGCCTTGGATGACAACGAAGTCGCAGCAATAACGGCGCGCTTGAGAAAAGTTGCAGATAATTGGACATACGTTGTCCAAGTGCGCAGCTCCGACAACTCCAAGTGGCAGCTTAGGTTCCCGGAATATGACGCAAAACATAGCTTGAGCGAAATCGGGCAATGGGCGGAGAAAATCTTGGGATATCAACGCGCCTATCTCTTTATGGTTTTAATGGAGCATGATTTCTGCATTCTTTTCCTGCGAGATGACGTGACTATCGAGAAGAAAGCGGAGTTCGAATGGGTGATTAACGCTGGTCAGCGTGGATTCGAGTTTGATTTGCGGAATCACCAAGAGCACTCGCCGATGATGCGCCTCAAATCCAAATGTGAAGCCAGATGAATGCAATCAGTGAGATCGAGCTCTGCTGACCGCTGCAATGAGTCGTCAACATCACTCCAGCAACGTCCCCACCCGGTTAAACCTCGGCAGACTTAGCGCCTTCACCTCCTCCGCTGTGTAGCTCTCAGCGCCCACGGTCTTCTCACGCAGCCTCTCCCTCAGCGCGGTCATGAGCTCCGGTCCGTTCTGCACCCAGGAATAGTAGAGGCAAAGCGGAACATAGCGGCGTTCGCCAAAGCGGATGAACAAGGAGTTTGCGCGTGCCGCTGAAATGAAAGGGTGCGTGCCATGGCTCTGCGGCGCAAACCGCAGCATGCGAAACCACCACGGCGTTTGCGCGGGCAGGCCGAAGACGGCGGATTCAATCTCCTCCAGCGGCATCACCGTGGCATACGCACCGCGACCAATGCACAGCGTGGAATCCGTCAGTTCAAAGTGCGGTTTCCGCCGGTCGACGTTCAGCGCAAACAACGTGACCAGTGTGGTGGCAATGGCCCAGGCGGTGAGCATCTCCGGGCGGGTGGGCTTGTGGTCCAGTCGTTCGCTGAGACCGCCGCCGATCACCGCCGCGAAAACAAATCCGGCCATCGGCATGAGCCACAGGTAGTTCAGCCAGTAGGTCGGCTTGGGTCGCGCAAGGATGGACGGTGCTGGCATAAAAAACGCTCGCTTGCCCGATTACGCCAGCTTTGAGACCGAGATGCAAGAGCCAAGCAGGCCACCCCGTAATTTCAGCAGATGATTCGCCGCCCCCACACACACCTCGCACTTGTGCTGCTGACAGCCGCGCCCGCCTGGGCAGCGGCGGCACCGGTGATGTTTGAAAAAGACGTGCGTCCCATCTTGAAAACGCACTGCTTCCAATGCCATGGCGAAGAAGGCGAAACCAAGGGCGGGCTCGATGTGCGCCTGGCGCGCTTCATCCTCAAAGGCGGCAAGGACGGTCCCGTGATCGTTCCCGGCAAGGTGGCCGAGAGTCATCTCATCGACCTCATCAAGAAAGGCGAGATGCCGAAAGGCAAAACCAAGCTCAAGGATCAGGACATCGCCACCCTCGAAGCCTGGGTGGCCCAGGGCGCGAAGACCGCACGCCCGGAGCCGGAGAAGCTCGGGCCTGAGCACGCCTTCACGGACGAAGAGCGTGGGTGGTGGTCGCTGCAGCCCATTCATGCGGTGAAGCCGCCGGTGGAGAAAAAGGTCGCCACAAACATCGACGCCTTCATCGCCGCCAAGCTCACCGAGAAGGGGCTGTCGTTCTCGCCCGAAGCCGATCCCGTCACCTTCATCCGCCGCGCGAGTTTTGATTTGATCGGCCTGCCACCCACTCCCGCTGAAGTGGATGAGTTTGTCGCCGCCTACATCAAGAATCCTCAGCTCAGCATCGAGCGACTCGTGGACCGCCTGCTTGCCTCACCGCACTACGGCGAGCGCTGGGGCCGCCACTGGCTGGATGCCGCCGGTTACGCCGACAGCGAAGGCTTTGGCGAACGCGACATCGAGCGCCAGTGGGCCTGGAAGTACCGCGACTACGTCATCTATGCACTGAACAAAGACAAGCCCTTCGACCAGTTCGTCCGCGAGCAGCTGGCGGGAGATGAAATGGTGCCGCAGCCGTACAAAGACCTCTCACCCGATGCCATTGAAAAACTCGCCGCCACCGGCTTCCTGCGCATGTCGCCCAATGGCACTGGCGAGAAAAACGATGCCGCCACGCAGAACGCCAACATCGCCGACACGCTCAAGATGGTGGGCACCTCGCTCTACGGCCTCACCATCGGCTGCGCGCAGTGCCATGATCATCGTTACGATCCCATCTCGCAGGCCGACTACTACCGCCTGCGTGCCGTGTTTGAGCCGGGCTTCGACACCAAAGCCTGGCGCGCACCCGGCGGCCGCCTCGTGTCCTTGCTGACGGAGAAGGAGATCGCCGAATCCGCCAGGATCGAAGCCGAGGCGAAGAAGCTGGACGAAGCACGCAATGCCAAAGCCGAGGAGTTCATCACCGAAGTGCTGGAAAAGGAACTCGCCAAAGCTCCCGAAGCGGACCGCGACGCCCTGCGCACCGCCTACCGCACCGAGGTGAAGAAACGCACCGCAGATCAAACCAAGCTCCTCAAAGCCTGGCCGCGTGTGAACCAGCTCAGCACCGGATCACTCTATCTCTACGACACCACCAACAAGACCAAGCACGCGGATGAATTGAAGAAGATGGCCGATGAAGCCGCCGACGTGCGCGCCACCAAGCCGAAGCAGGAATTCCTCCACGCCTTCACCGAGCTGCCCAAGAAGCCCGAGGCCGTGCCTGCGACATTCATCTTCAACCGCGGCCAGTTTGACCAGCCCAAAGAGCAGGTGAAGCCGAGCGATCTCACCGTGCTCGCCGCCTTCCGCAAGATCGAGATCCCCGAGAAAAACGCTGCGCTGCCCACCACCGGACGCCGCCTCGCCCTGGCCACAGAACTCACCGACGGCAAGCACCCCCTGGTGGCCCGCGTGATGGTGAACCGCGTGTGGATGCACCACTTCGGCAAAGGCATCGTGGCCAGTCCCGGAGACTTCGGCCTGCTCGGCAGCAAGCCCACCCATCCCGAACTGCTCGACTGGCTGGCGACCGATTTCATGGCACGTGGCTGGAGCCTGAAGCAGCTGCACCGCCAGATCATGACTTCGCGCACCTACCGCCAGGCCTCCACGCGGGACGCCACACGCGACCGCATCGATCCCGACAACTCCTACCTCAGCCGCATGAGCGTGCGCCGCCTCGAAGCCGAGATCCTGCGCGACAGCCTTCTCGCCGTCAGCGGCAAGCTCAATCCCCAGGTGGGTGGCGCGCCGGTGCCAGTGATGTTTAACGAGGAAGGGCAGGTGGTCATCGGCATCGACACCACCGACACCGCCGGCCGTCCCTCCGGCAAGATCGTCCCGCTCAACGGTGCCGAGTTCCGCCGCAGCATCTACGTGCAGGCCCGGCGCTCACGCCCGCTGGAAATGTTCGCCACCTTTGACGCCCCCATCATGGAGCCGAGCTGCGATGCCCGCGCCGTCACCACCGTCAGTCCGCAGAGCCTGCTGCTCATGAACAGCACCACCATGCGCGTGCATGCGCAGCAGTTCGCCCAGCGCGTGCAAAGTGAAGGCGGCAAGGACACCGCAGATCAGGTGCGCTACGCCTTCAAACTGGTGGACGGCAAAGCCCCATCGGAATCTGATGTCCAGCAGAGCGTCGAGTTCGTGCAGGCACAGACCGAGTACTACAAGGCCAATCCCACACCGCTCGAAGTCCAGCTCGGCGCCCCGTCAAAGACCCCCGGAGACCCCGCCTTCCTCGGTCTCACCGCTCTCTGCCACGCGCTGCTCAGTTCGAACGCGCTGCTGTATGTGGACTAGCCAAAGTGCTTCAGCCACTCCGTGCTCTTCAATTCCAGGGCCGGCGTAAAGCTTGCCGTGGGGTAGGGCTCGTCGGCTTCCGATTCCCAGTAATTTTCAGGCACCGAGGCAAACTCAAATCCCATGTGCAGCCGGCCATCCCGGGTCAGTGTGATCCCGCTCGGTGTCAATGTGACCGATTCACACCCTTGCAGCGGGTGCGGCTCTGTCAGCAGGGACTTCGTGGCCGCAGCGATCATTTCATCAAAATTCGCAATGAATTTCTGCCATAGCGCTGTCTGAATATCAGATGGGCGCAGACCATAGGCGCTCAATCTCACCGTTTTTCCATTCGGCAGCACCGGCTGCGCATGCCAGGTCTTGTGAAAAGGCGAATGCTCAAAATCACCGATGATGGGGTTATGCCCTGGAATGCGGCTTTCCTGCCGTTTTCGCCGCGCCAGCCCCAGCACCATGAGTGTCGCAAGCAAAGCTCCGAACACCGCGGCGACTTGAAGAATGACGCCTGTTGTAGAAAGCGCCGTCAAATCCCAAGCGGGAAGAGAGTCCATGGGCAGCAATCTAATGACCTTGACAACCAACCACCCGGCCAGGCACAGCACCGGTCCGATGACGCATACGGTGAGAAAGCCACACACGAAGACGACCAGCCAGCCTTGCACAGACGGCTGCGCAAACGCATTGGCCGTGTTGTAATTGAAGAACTTCATCGCAATAAATACCAGAGTGGAAGCATTGCGCGCTGCAGCTGCGAAGACTCCGGCAGGAAGGATTATTAATTTTATCATCCCGCATCCTTAAGTGTCGAGATTTTTCCGAAATCCGGCTCAAGTTGCCATGCGGGGGGGGGCTTCACGCCAAGCTGCCAGCCAAATTCGTCGCAAAACCATTCGTCAATCTTCATTCTCACTTCATCATTGTCTCATGGCCCAGGCAATCATGAATCCCGAAGAGGTCCGGCGCTTTGCGCAGGAGTTGAAGCGCTTCAACACGGACATGCAGCAGCGTTCTGCTTCCCTCCAGAGCCGGTTTTCCGCCCTCGGCGAGACCTGGCAGGATGCGGAGCACGAAAAATTCGCAGGCGAGTTCACCACCACCATGAAAGCCATCAAGCGTTTCATGGAGATGTCTGAACAGCACACGCCCTTCCTGCTTCGCAAGGCCCAGCGCATTGAGGAATACCTCAGCCAGCGTTGATCCCTGTCACCTTCAACAACGAATTGCTGAAACATGGCTGACCAGGCACGCATCTCGAATCTCGACTCCATCGAGTCCTTTCGTGTTGCTCTCATCGTTTTCATCAACAAGACCCGGCAGGCGCTCGACACCGTGCAGGACGCGGTGAAAAGGACACGCGGCTGGCTCCAGACCGAGCAGCCGAACTACTGGCAGCAGCAGATCCGCAACCGACAAAAGAAACTCGATCAAGCCCAGCAGGAGCTCATGAGCGCCCGCATGTCTGAGTTTGTTGAAAATCCCGCCGCTCAGCAGATGGCGGTGCGGAAAGCCCGCGCCGCGCTCGAGGAGGCTCAGGCCAAGTCGGAACGCACCAAGGCCTGGGCGCGTGATTTTGACCGCACCATTGATCCACTCGCCCGCAAAGCAGATTCCCTGCGAGATTTCATTGACGGAGATCTCACCAAGGCCGTGGCCTATCTCGTCGAAATTCAGAAAATTCTTCAGGCTTACAACGAAACTTCTGGCCCTCCAGCAAGTTCCGTCTCCTGACCCTTTGACATCATGAACCTCATCCAAAACGCTCGCGAACTTTCAGAGCACTGGCACGCCACCAAGGTGCACTGGCGTGACGCCAAGTCGCTGGAGTTTGAAAAAACGTATCTGGAGCCGCTGCCAGGTCTCATGACCAAGACCGGCGCCATGATCAACGAACTTGAAAACCTGCTCCGAAAGATCCGCAAAGACTGTGAACAGCTCCCTTGACCTCCGCTCCTCGCGCATTGTTTCCCTGCACACCACGCTGCGTGACGTCATCGCCGATTTTGCCACACGAAGCGAGCAGATCGCCCGTGAAATCCGCTCCAAGCGCTACACCTCCGAACAAAACCACCTCCAGCAGGTGGAGGCCTTCGATGCGCAGCACACCGCCGCCCTCAGCGAAGTCGCGGGTCAGTGGGATGAGTACGTAAAATCCATCCATGCCCGCCATGCGGTGCGCAGGACTTCCTTCAAACGCTATGAGGATCGCATCAAACGCGATCTGCCCGCCATGACGCAGAAGGAGCGCGAGCGCTGGCTGGGCCGGCAGCAGATGCGCCGTGTGAATGCGGATGCGATCCGCAAACGCGGTCTGCAGCAGGTGGATCACAATGCAGACGCCCTGCTGGCTCGTCTCAACTCGGCCAAAGATCGTCTGCTGGCAGTGCTGAAGGCTTCAGGCGAACGCCTCGGCCGCAAGTCGGCACCCGAACCCGACGCCAGTCTCACGCTGGAGGACATTCCCGCCCGCGTCGAAGCCATCGAGGGACATGCGCAGAGTCTCGAAGAGCAGCTCGCCGCCGGCAAAAGCTCCGGGATGTTCAAAATGTTCTCCAAGCCTCGCATTAATCTGCAGGAACTCAGCCAGGCGGTGCTTGATTACGAAACCTGCCTCCAGGAATTGAACGCCGCCAAGGATGTCGCTGCGGCGCAGGTGCAGGCCGAATATGAGCATACGGATGCACTGGTCACGGCTGACTGGAACCGCGCTGAAGAGGTGGCGGAGAAATACCGTCAGGCCATGTTGAAGCGTCTCGCCACGCAAATTCCCTCCTGCCTCGAAATCAATGAACGTCTCCTCGCCCGCAATCTGCAAAGGTTTGAGGAGCAAAAGGCGGCAGCCCTGACCCAGGCGAGCGAGCCGCTCTTGCAGCAGCGTCAGCAGTTGATCGAACAGCATGAAGCTTCGATGCACGCCATGCATGGGACGGCACAGCAGCGCTGGACCAAACTGCAGGCCGAGTGGAATCAGAAAATCCCGCCGCTGCTCGCCGCAGTGGAGGAGATCAAACAAGATCCCGCCTCCCACTTCTCAGCGTGGAGCACCACATACAAGGCGCATGAGCTCTTTCCATACGCGGTTCGTCTGGGTGCGCTTGAGCTCGATCTCAGCACGTCCGCTGCCTTGTTTGAAAAAGAGACCCCGTTCAGTCTCAGCGGTCATGAGCACATCACCCTGCCTTTGGCGCTTGCCTTCCCTGAAGAGGGCTCCCTCCTCATCGAAACCGACGACGATGGTGGCAAGTGGGTGGCCGATGTGATGAACGATGTCATCTTCCGTCTCTTCACCCAGGCGCCTCCCGGAAAGGTCCACTTCACCATCATCGACGCCGTCGGTCTGGGGCAGAACTTCGCCGGACTCATGCATCTGGCTGATTACGAACCCGCTCTCATCAACCGTCGCATCTGGACGCAGCGTGAGCAGATCGAGGAACGCCTCGCCGAGCTCAACGAGCATGTTGAGAAGGTCATCCAGATGTATCTGCGCAATGAGTACGCGACCATCACCGAGTACAACGAGCAGGCCGGCAGTGTGGCGGAGAAGTATCACTTCCTCGTCATTGCCGGACTGCCCGCCGCCTTCAATGAATCATCGATGGCGCGTCTCAAGAGCATCGTCATGAGCGGCGCACGCTGCGGCGTGTTTGTGCTCATTCACTGGGACCGCCGCCAGCCCCTGCCCGAAGGTCTCAGCGCCGAGGATCTGCGCAAGAACTGCGTCCGCATCGTGCGGGAGAAGGGTGTCGTCAGCTTCGGCGGCATTCGTACTCTCACGCTGGATGCACCGCCGCCGGATGCCGTCGCTGCGGATCTCGCCCATCAAATCGGGCAGGCCAGCATCGACTCCAACCGCGTGCAGGTTCCCTTCAGTGTCGTCACTCCCAAGGAGATGTGGTCCGAAAGCACCACCAGTGAGCTGCGCATCGCCATCGGTCGTACGGGGGCCACAAAGCTGCAATACCTCGCCATCGGCAAGGGCACACGGCAGCACGCGCTGCTCGCAGGTAAAACAGGTTCCGGTAAATCCACCCTGCTGCACATCATCATCACCAATCTCGCGCTTTCATGCAGCCCGGATGAGATCGAATTCTATCTCATCGACTTCAAGAAAGGCGTCGAGTTCAAGTGCTACGCGGATGCCAAGCTCCCGCATGCCAAAGTCATCGCCATTGAGAGCGATCGCGAATTCGCGCTGAGCGTGCTGCAGCGCATCGATGAAGAGCTGCGCCGTCGTGGCGAGCTCTTCCGCAAAGTTGGCGCGCAGGATCTCGCCGGTTACAAGCGCGTCGGCGGCACCGAACCCATGCCGCGCTCCATGCTCATCATTGATGAGTTCCAGGAGTACTTCACGGAGGACGATTCCGTCGCTCAGGGCGCCGCCTTGCTGATGGACCGCATCGTCCGTCAGGGCCGTGCCTTCGGCATCCATGTCTTTCTCGGTTCACAGACTCTCGGTGGCGCCTACACTCTTGCACGCACCACGCTGGGGCAGATGGTCATCCGCATCGCCCTCCAGTGCAACGAGGCCGATGCCGCCCTGATTATGGACGACACCAACACCGCGCCGCGTCTGCTCTCACGTCCGGGTGAAGGCATCTACAATGACGCCGCCGGTGCAGTGGAAGGAAACAGCCCCTTCCAGGTCGTCTGGCTCACCGATGAGGAGCGCGACATGAACCTCGTCAAAATTTCCCAGCTCTCCAAAGAACGCGGCTTCAGCAACAAGCGCCCCATCGTCTTTGAAGGCAACATGCCCGCAGACGTGCGCGACAACGCCCTGCTCACCGCCGCCCTGGAAAATCCACCCGTCAAAGCTCCTGCGGATCCCAAGTGCTGGCTCGGCATGCCCAATGCCATCAAAGGCCCCACGGAAGCCATGTTCCCGCGTCAAAGCGGTCGGCACCTGCTGCTCGTCGGTCAGAACGACGAAGCCGTCGCCGCCATCATGGGCCTCGGAATGCTTGCCCTCGCTGCGCAGCATCCCCGTGCCAACCCACCGAAGTTCTACCTCGTCCACGGCGCGCTTGCCGGCACACCGGACTGCGAATTCCTCGAAGGTATCGCCCAAGGTCAAGCGCAGGTTTCGCAGGGGCATGAAGCCCCCGAATTCATCAACGAGATCCACACCGAAATGAAGCGCCGCAATGATGAAGGCAGCGCGGGAGATCCGCCCATCTACCTCTTCATCCACGGTCTGCAAAAGTTCCGCAAGCTGCGCTACGAAGAGGATTTCTCCTTCGGTGGCGATGATGCTCCGAAGCCAGGTAACCAGCTCAACGATATCATCTCCGAAGGCCCGCCCGTCGGCATTCATATCATCACCAGCCTCGACACCCTCAACAACGTCAACCGCTCCATCAGCCGCAAGGCAGTCAGCGAGCTCGGCATGCGCGTACTCTTCCAAATGAGTGCCAACGACTCCGCCAGCCTCATCGACTCACCGAAAGCCAGCATGCTCGGCCTCCACCGCGCCCTATTCTACAGCGAGCACGAATCCCGCCTCGAAACCTTCCGCCCCTTTGCTCTGCCAGACTCGGGCTGGGTGGCCGAAGCCCTCGCGCAGTTGGGAAAATGACGTTTCATGAATGGAAGTAGGATGTGGGCGGCGACAGCCCGCCCGTCCATGAGCGTGTGCAAATGTTCGATGACCGTCAAACAAACCCGGCGGCCTGACAGCGCTCGATTCATCATCAGCTCAAGCCCGTAGCGCTGACACAACCGCAGCCGTGGCCCCCCCACGTTTATGAGGGAGCGCGTCCATGCAATCCGGTGGAACCGCGTAGCGGCGTTACAAACCTGGGATGCAAAGCACGGTCCCTTTTCCTATGGCATTTCGCCCGCCCCGGCCCAATAAACCAGGAAGAAAACTGCCAATGCTGTCCCCTTTGCTCATCGCCACCACGCAAGGTGTCCTCATTAGCGCAATCATGATCGACCTCGTCGGCGTGCTGCTCCTCTGGACCACCTGGACCTCCTTGTCCCAGAAATACACCACCTATAGAGGAGTCCGGTATAATCGCGATGACGATCCACTTTTCTATTGGTTCCTGACTGCATTGTCCTTCGGCATTGAGATCCTGTGCACTGTGTTGGGCGTGGTCTTCACCATCAGGTTGATTCAATCTTCAGGGCTTTCATGACTCGGTGCCTCTCGGATCAGACTCTGAGGTTAAGCGAAAACACTCAGATCCTGCCTTGCACTCCCAAAGAACTATCATCCTAAAAACGTGAATGGAGGGGCAAAAAAATGAGCATTCCACATCGTTCACGCAAGAGGTGAGGCAGCCGCCATGAGTTGGGTTCTGATTTTCCGTCTGTTCCGTGTATTCCGTAAGCCTTCATCTCCGGTGCTAGGATCCTTCATAATCCCCCACTACCACCCGCCACCCATCGCCTTCACCAGTTTCACCGTCGCAATAAACCTCTGCGCCGTCACCTGGTTCGTCTGCCGCTCCGTCTGCAGCCGCGTGCGTTCCGCATCAAGAAATTCCAGATACCCCACCGCGCCGCTGTCATACCTCGCCCGCGTGAGCTCCGCCGCCTGCGAGGCCGCCGCCAGCGCTTCATTCTGCGCCGCCGCCTGCTCACCGCGATACCGCGTCTGCGCCAGCGTCGTCTCCACATCCTTCAAGGCCGACAGCACCGCCTGCCGGTAGCTTGAGATCGCTTCTTCCCGCGCAGCGCGTTTCTTCCGCACGTTGGCACGGATGAGGGCAAAGCCCGTGATGGGCAGGCTTACGCTCGGCCCGATGGACCACACGTGACTGTCAGCCTTGAATAGATCGCCGGTGTCCTTGCTCAGGTAGCCACCTTGTCCGGTGAGGCTGATCGCCGGGAAATACGCAGCCGTGGCCACGCCGATGTCCGCATTGCGCGCAGCCACGAGCCTCTCGGCGGAGGCCACATCCGGGCGGCGTTCCAGCACGTTGGCGGGTACCCCGGCTGGAATGACAGGCGGCGTGTCGTGCAGTGGGCGCTCGGCGATGCGGAAATTCGTGGCGGGTACGCCACACAGCAGAGACAGATTGTCCGAGGCTTCCTGACGCTGCCGTTTGATGTCGGCCAGTTCCGCCTTGGCGGTGGCCACTTCGGTTTTGGAACGGAGCACATCCGTCTCCTCAATCGTGCCGGCATTGAACCGCTGTTGGATGAGCCCCAGACTTTTTTCACGCAGCGCGATGGTGCGGCGCAGCGAGGCCAGATCAGAATCCAGCGCGCGAAGTTGGAAGTAAGTGGCCGCCACATCGCCAGTCAGTGTTAGCAGCACATTGTTGAAATCCGCGGCGCTCGACTCCGCCTGCGCCCGCGCAGATTCAAAGTTGCGCCGCACCTTGCCCCAGAAGTCGATCTCATAGCTGAGGTCAAACGTCTGGCTGAAGGTGTCGATTTGCGCGGAAGGGATCTTCACCGGCACCGGTGTGGGCAGAAAGCCGGACGTACGCTCGCGTTTGTCGCGGGAGTTGGCGGTGATGTTTGGAAACCAGTCCGTGGCGGCGGCGCGCGCGTTGGCCCGTGACTGCATGATGCGCGCATACGCCGCGCGCATGTTTTGATTGTCCGCCAGCGCGAGCGCCTGCAGGCGGTTCAGCTCGCTGTCATGAAACACCTTCCACCATTCGCCTTTCGGCGCGGCATCACGCGGTACACCGGCCTGCCAGCGCCACGTCGCCGGAGTGATGTCGGTCGTGTCCGGCTTTTTATAATCCGGCCCGACAGAGCAGGCCGCGAGCCCTGTGAGGAGCACCGGGACAAGGCAGAGGCGTGAAACGGAAGGGAGCATGATGAGTAGGGTGGGGCGTGGATTAAAGGGTGAATGTGGAGTGATGGAGGTTCTGGGACTCGTCCTCGTCCTCCTACTCGAACTCGTCCTCGATTCTGGAGCGCCGCTGGAGATTGAATGCGGCGTGGCGAATGGCTGACATCGCAGAACTTTGGCTTTGTGAGCTGGAAGTTTTTTGATTGGGCTCGTCGTTCATTCAGGATTGTTATTGATATCGGAGATGAGGGCGGGCCGCGAAGCGAAAACCCGTCTCCTTGGAAAGCTATGCAGCAACAGTCTCTGCGGTCTCCGCCAGCGCCGCCTCACGCTCGGCACGCCGCGCCGCACGCTTCTCAGCACGGCGTTTGCGCCATTCAACGAAGTCATCAAAATACGAATAGATCACCGGCGTGGCCAGAAGTGTGAGCAGCAGAGACAGAGTCTGCCCTCCCAGGATCACGCCCGCCGTCGCATTGTTAAACGCAGCGCCCACACCACGCGCCAGCATCATCGGCACCATGCCCGCCACAAACGCCAGCGTCGTCATCAGGATGGGGCGCAGTCGGTCTTTGTTCGCCTTCAGAATGGCCTCATGCCTTTCCATCCCACGCTCACGCAATTGGATCGTATGGTCGATCTGCAGGATGCCATTCTTCTTCACCATCCCAAACAGCACCAGCACGCCCAGCATCGAGAAGAGATTGAGCGACTGCCCAAAGATGATCAGCGATAAAATCGCAAACGGCAGCGTCAGCGGTAGCGCCAGCAAAATGGTGAACGGATGAATCCAGCTCTCAAACTGCGCGGCAAGAATCAGATACATGAAAACAAACGCCATCAGGAACGCCATCCCAAAGGCCTTGCCCGTGCGTGCCATTTCCTTCGATCTCCCCGCAGCGCCGCTGCTGTAGTCCGCAGGCAGATTCTGCTTCTTCACCAGCGCGCCGATAGCATCCACGATCTGGCTCTCGCCCACGTCCGGCGCGTTGTTCGCGCTGATCGTCACCTGCCTGCGTCGGTTCAAGCGGTCGATCTGCGAAGGGCCCGAGGTCTGCTCCAGCTTCAGCACATTGTCCAGCGCCACCGGCACTCTCGTCGCGCTCGGCACCGAGAGCTGCGCCATCGCCTCGCGGTTGTTGCGGTAGCCCGCTTCAGCGCGCAGATGAATGTCATACTGCTCACCGCCTTCATCGTAGGTGGACACATCCAGGCCGCCCACCAGCAGACGCAGCGTGGTGGAAAGATCGGCGATGTTCACGCCCATCTGCCCCGCCTTGCTGCGGTCCACACTCGCGGTGATCTCCGGCTTGCCGCTGATCAACGTGGAGTCCAGATCGCGAATGCCGGGAATGTTCTTCGCTTCTTTCATGATCGCATCCGTCGCGCTCGTGAGTCGGTCCAGATCCGGCCCGGCGATGAAGAACTGGATGTTGGCGCTCGACTGTCCCGTGTTGAACGGCGGCACCGCCATCACCGTCATGCGCCATTCAGCGGGATACTTCGGCACGATCTCCTTGCGCACCTGATCCATGATGTCCTGCTGCGTGGCTTTGCGTGTGTCAGCATCCGTGAGCCGCACGTAGATGCCGGCCATGTTCGGCACACGCTGGTCATTGTCGCCAATGGTCAGCAGCGTGGACTCCACACCCGCCAGCCCGCGAATGCTCCGCGCCACTCGCTCTCCCAGCAGATCGGTTGACGCCAGCGTGGTGCCTTCCGGTACGCGGATGTTCACGATAAACTCCGCCTCTTCCGTCGGCGGCATGAAGCTCTTTTGCACAATGCGCATCAGCATCGGCAGCGAGCCCAGCGCGCCGATGCACGCCAGCACGATCACCCAGCGGTGAGCCATTGAGAATCGCAGCATCACCATGTACACCGTCTCGATGGGCCGGTAGAAAACATTCACCACCTTCTCCAGCGCGCGCTCCATCCTGCTCTTGCGCCGCCGATTGAGCATGCGCGCCGCCAGCGATGGCACCAGCGTGAAACTGATGAGCAACGACACCGCAATCGCAAAGGCCATCGTCAATCCAAAGCTCTTCAAGAACATGCCCACAATGCCGCTGAGGAACGCCACCGGCACAAACACCGCCAGCAGCGACAGCGTCGTGGCCATCACCGCCAGTCCGATCTCCCGCGTGCCATTGATCGCCGCGTCATGCGCGTTCTCGCCTTTCTCCTCCATGTGATGCACGATGTTTTCCACCACGATGATCGCGTCATCGATCACGATGCCCACCGCCAGCGCCAGCGCCACCAGGCTGATCTGATTCAGCGTCACATCCTGCGCCCACATCACGCCAAACGCCGCGATGATGGACGTCGGAATCGACAGCGCCGCGATGAATGTCGCACGCGTGTTCCCCAGAAACAGCAGCACAATCAGCGCGGCAAACACAGCACCGAGGATCAGATGCTCCTGCACCGCATGCGTGCTCGTGCGGATGACGGTCGAGTTGTCACGCACCACATTGATCTCATAGCCCGCAGGCAAAATCTTCTTCATCTCCTCCATCCGCTCATTCACCGCATCCACCACCTTGATGGTGTTTTCGCCGGACTGCTTGCGCAGGGAAAGCACCACCGTGGGTATGCCATTGCGCCGTGCGGCCGTCTGCGGCTCCTCCGCTCCATCCTCCACACGCGCCACATCTCCCAGCCTCACCATGCCGCCGTCTTTTTCGCGCACCACCATCTGCGTCAGTTCCGCCACGGAGGCCGCCTTGCCCAGCACTCGCAGCCCCGCCTGACTCGCGGCATCCTTCACCGTGCCTGCGGGGATCTGCACATTCTGTGAACGCAGCGCATTCTGTACGTCGATTGCCGTAAGATTGAAGGAGCGCAGACGCACCGGGTCCATCCACACATTGATCTGCCGCTTGCGTCCGCCCAGCAGTGTCACCTGTCCCACCCCCGGCACACTTTCAAGCTGTCGGCGCAGCACCTTGTCCGCATACTCCGTGATCTCACGCGGCGGCTTGTCCGCTGTCAGCGCGACGTTGAGGATCGGCGAGGCATCCGGATCCAGCTTTTCCACAATGGGCGGATCAGCATTATCGGGAAGATTGGTGATGATGCGGTTCACGCGGTCCCGGATTTCCTGCGCAGCCACGTCAACGTTCTTCTCCAGCAGGAAGACCACGATCACCTGCGAGATGCCTTCGCTGGAGACGGAGCGCAGTTCATCAATGCCGCTCACGGTGTTGACCGCTTCTTCAATCTTGTCCGTGATCTGCGTTTCCACTTCCTTCGGCGTCGCACCATCCAGCCGCGTCGTGATCGCCACAGTCGGAAAATCCACTTTCGGAAACCGGTCCACCGGCAGCCGCGTGTAGCCAATGATGCCCACCACCACAAACACCAGCACGATGACGCTGGCGAGGACAGGACGCTTAACACAGATGCGGGCAAGCCATTGCATGGAGTAAAAAAGAAAAAGTTAAGATTGAGGAGCCACAGTCACCGGCACGCCGTCCGCGGCATCTGGCCCTGGAGCGAGCACCACGCTTTCGCCCTTCTGCACACCCCGGCGGATCTCGATGCGGTCCTTCTCCGTCTCACCCACCTCCACCAAGCGTTCATTGAGCTGGCCGGACTGCACCACCCAAACTTTCTGATTCGCGCCATCCGCACGCACCGCGCTCGCTGGAATCGTCGTGGCCGTCTGATCCGGCAGTGCCAGGCGTGCCTCCGCAAAGAGTCCGGGCCGCAGACGTCCATCTGTATTGATCACCTCAGCCTCCACTTGCAGATCACGCGATTCAGCACGCACCGCCGCCCCGATGAATTTGACTATGCCCGTGAAAACCTCACCAGGGTACGGAGACACACTGAACTCCACCGTCTGCCCCACACGGATGAGTCCCACGGAAGGCTCAGACACATTCACCAGCAGCCGCAGATGCTGCAGATCAATGACACGCGCCACCTTCGAGTCTGCCATGACATACTCGCCCGTGGCCACAAAGCGCTCCGCCACCGTGCCGTCAAACGGCGCGCGGATGGTCGAATCATCCAGCGTCTTCTTCGTCATGTCACGCCGCGCCTGCATCGCCGCCAGATTCGCCGCAGCACCATCACGATCCGCCTTGATGCGTGCGAAGTCCGTTTCAGACACCGCCTTCATCTGCAGCAGCGGCGTGTTACGTTTCACCTCGCTCTCCGCCAGATCCAGCTTCGATTTCGCCTGCACCACATTCGCCTCGGCTTCCGCGAGATTGAGCGCCGCAGTGCGGCTGTCCAGTTGCACCAGCACATCGCCCGCTTTCACCACGCTGCCGCGTTCCACCGGCGTCTCCATCACCTTGCCCGTGGTGTCGGCGGCCACCGCCGCATTCTGCGCAGCCGTGATCTCACCCGTCAGGCGCAGGTAGCGCGGCATCGGCCCTTCCTGTGCCACCGCAGTTTTGACGGTGATCCCCGCGACAGCTTTTTGCGCCACGGCAGGTGAAGCCGCCGGTGCTTTGCTGCAGCCAGTGAGTAACATGCCCAGCGCGCTGAGAGCGAGCGCCTGGAAGGTTCGAAGTAGAGTCGGAGTCATGGCCTTTTTTTCGAGCGGGCTGTGGGTTTGGGGGCTGCGGCACGCCGTGCGGCCAGCGCACCGAGAACAAAGTCGGCAATGTTTTCCGCCAGGCGTTTCACCTCCGCCTCGGTCTTGGGAACCGGCGGACCCAGGCGGTCGATGAACACACGGCAATGGTCGTAGTGAATGCAGAGACCGATGATGTGATGGCCGAAGAGGGTGCACTCCTCATCGACCTCCTGCCTGCCCAGCACGGCGGCGATGATCCGCGCGAGCTCCTCATGGAAAGGCCTGACCACGAGCTTGATGAATTCGTTCAGGCAGGCCGTCGGCTCGCGCATCTCATGCGCCATGATCTGGCTCTTCACCGGATTCGCCGCGCGCTTCAGCAGCATGTGGTCCAGCAGGTGGTGTATCCAGCGCCGCAGCGTGTCCTCCGGCGCACCGCCGTCCGCCAGCGTGACTGGAGTGTCTTTGTCCATGCCGGCGCGGCAGTGGCACAGGAAGACCTCGCGGTAGAGTCCTTCCTTGCTGCCAAAGTAGTACTTCACCGATGCCACATTCGCCTTCGCCTTCAGGCAGATGGCTCGCAGACTGGCCTTCTCAAAGCCGTCCTTGGCAAAGACACCGGCGGCGGCCTTCACCAGGCGCTCGCGCCGCGCCTCAGCATCATGTTCACGGGATGGAGTGGAGTTAAACATGCGTTTATAAACAGCTGTTTAACTTATCGCGCGCCCATCGTCAAATGGTTTCAAGTTTCACCATCCCGCCTCCGCCTTTGTTCGATTTCGCAAATTTCCTGCAGGGCAGGGGATCATTCGCCGAAATCAAAAAGAGGGCGTGCAGTCCTTTCAGACTCACGCCCATGGTCAGCAATTCAGCTCTGCGGTGCGGTTGAACTTCATCACTGCCCACTGACATAACGCCGCTGCTGAGAGTGCGGTTGTATGAAACGAACTATTTTGTTTCACCGCTTCAATCAGCACTCTCATGCCGCTCGACAGCGCTGTCATCTCGAAGGAAGTTTCATCGCAACCACCTTCGTCCTTTGTGGATTTATCGGTGGGCGGCCTTCATCAGTTTCCATCCACCAAGTCTGTCCATTCATCCAAATTCCGTGGCCAGTCCCCATTCTGGATTTTATTCAGCGAGACATAGGCCGCCCCTGGAGGGTTCAAGCCTTGGGTCACAGCCAGGACAAAGTCGTGCACATGCCACTGCTTGAGCATCTCCTCAGGCTCAAACCGAAGTGCTTCCAGGCACAGCAGCCCGGTGAGCCCATCAATCTTGATGTCACTTCTCAGGCTGTCACGCATGTGCTGCCGCGCCGCAGCAAAATGCTCGTCGATATGTTCGGAAACAATCAAGCACGCCGCAGCAAGCTTTGCCCGGTCATTTTCAAATGAGGCCACCACCACCGGTCTGTTTTCTCGTTCGAGAAACAGCTTTTTCACATCTTCATCAATGCTCTGTCCATCGATACGCATGTGAACCCTGGGGTTAAATTCAGCATTCTGCTGGCAGGGCAACATTGGGCCGCCTGTCGAGCATCCCACCCCCTCACTCCGACCCCGTCCCTGACGCCGCGGTCGTCGTCGCCACACCATTTCCCCTGCGCGCAAAAATCCGTGGCTTGAACGTCGTCACCCACACCGGCGAACCCCATGACGATGGGTGGCGCGATGTATATCTCACCGACTTCTCCTTCAGCGGCGTGCCCGGTGCCGGATGCGGCACTTCGAGATCATGATAGATGTACTCATACGAGCCATGCGGCGATGCCACGCGGTCATAGTAGCCCATGCCACCAGGGCGCGCTGCACTGTACGGGTAGAACCCGCTCCGCTCATACGGCGCCCCATAGGGCTGCAGGCCGTTCACATACGCCGGCGAGCCAAACTCCGGTGGCGCTACCGAGGCAGAGGTGGAGGTCGTCCGGGCCGGCACCGTGCCGTGGTAAAATTCAGGGTCCGTGCAGGAGACGATCCCCAGCGCGCAAAGAAAAAGAAGCATCGGTTTCATAGCATCGTGGTGGGTAAAAGTTCCGGGTCTTGCAGATACATCGCCAAATTGATCAGAGATGGACGGGTGTAAAGCACGGATGCGCCCACCCACATGATCCTGCTCAGAGGAAGTGAAGACCTGCAGACCACGCTGAAGACCCTGAAAAGGACGTTCAGCGCCATTCACTCAAAAAGCTGGGCACAAGGCCACGCTCTTGTCCGGCCTTCCGTTTGTTCCGCATGTTCCTTAGGCAGCGCTCCCGCCCTCATCGTCTCATTCGCCACTCACAACTCCACCACTCCGCTCTCCCCGCTTCTTCCCTGGTTCTTCACCTCGCTCAGCGGCATGTTCCGCTCATCCGGCAGCAGCTTCCGCCGGTCAGACAGCGTCGCAAAAAGATAGTACAGCCCCGGGATCACCAGCAGCCCCACCAGCGTCCCCAGCAGCATCCCGCCCTCCGCAGACGCACCGATCGTCTTGTTCGCGATAGCGCCCGCACCTGACGCACGGAGCAGGGGAATCATCCCCGCGATGAAGGCAAACGACGTCATCAAGATCGGCCGGAAGCGCACCCGCCCGCCTTCAATAGCCGCTTCAAGGATCGACAACCCCTGCTGGTGCTTCTGCGTCGCAAACTCCACAATCAAAATCGCATTCTTCCCCAGCAGCCCCACCAGCATGATCAGCCCCACCTGCGCATAGATGTCATTGTCCAGCCCAAAGGTGTGCAGCATCACAAACGAGCCCATCACGCCGATGGGCAGGGACAGGATCACCGCCAGCGGCAGCAGAAAGCTCTCATACTGCCCCACCAGCACCAGGTACACAAACAGCAGCACCACGATGAAGATGTACACCGCCTCATTCCCGCGGCCCACCTCATCAAACGCCAGCCCCGCCCAGCCGATGTCATACCCGCGTGGCAGCGTCTTGTCCGCCACCTCCTGCACCGCCTTGATCGCATCTCCGCTGCTGTACCCATCCGCGGGCGCACCCTGGATGGACGGCGCCGGGTACGCATTGTATCGCGTGATCTCATTGAGCCCCTGCTTCTGCTTCAGCACCACAAATTCTGAGAAAGGCACCATCTCACCCTTGTCATTGCCCACATAAAGGTCCTGCAGATCCTTCGGCATTTCGCGGTACTTCGGGTCGGCCTGTACATACAGCTTCCAGAACCGGCCAAACCTCACGAACCCCTGCTCATACGTGCTCGCCACCAGGATCGCCAGGCTTTCCATCGCCGTCTTGATTGAGACGCCCTTCTGCATCGCCATCTGGTTGTCGATCTCGATGTCGATCTGCGGATAGTTCGCGCTGAAAAAGCTGAACAAGCCGTGCAGTTCCTTGCGCTTTTTCAGCGCCTCCATGAATTCATCATTCACCACCTGCAGATGCTCGTAATTCCCGCTGCTCGTTTTGTCCAGCAGTCGCAGGGAAAAGCCACCCGCCGCACCATACCCCGGCACCGCCGGCGGTTCGTAAAACTCCAGCTTCACCCCTGCGATCACCCGGCATTTCTTCTCCAGCTCCGCGATGATCTGGTGCGAGTTCATTTTGCGCTCAGACCAGTTTTTCAGGTTGATCAAGCACGTCCCCGCATTCGATCCCCGTCCCTCCGTCAGCACCTCATAGCCCGCCAGCGATGAAATCGACTGCACGCCCGGGATCTGCTTGGCGATCTTCTCCAGCTCCAGCGACTTCGCAAACGTCCGCTCCAGCGTGCTCCCCGGCGGCGTCTGCAGAATGGCGTAGATCATCCCCTGGTCTTCAGCCGGGATGAATCCCGGTGAGATGCTTTGGTTCACCCCATAAATGGCCGCGCCCGCCAGCGCCAGGATCCCCAGCGTGATGCTCTTGCGTTGCACAATCTTCTTCAGCACGCCCACGTACACATTCGTCAGTTTCTCAAAGGCGCTGTCAAAGTGCCCCAGCAGCCACTCCAACGGCCCGCGCCGTTTGTGCTTGTGCGCGTGCTGCTCCTCCGGCCGTCGCAAGATCATCGCGCACAGCACCGGCGTCAGCGTCAGCGCCATGATGCCGGAGAGAATGATGGCCGAGGCCATCGTGATGGAAAACTCCCTGTAAAACACCCCCACCGGCCCCGACATAAACGTCACCGGCACAAACACCGCCGTCATCACCAGCGTGATCGCGATCACCGCCCCCGCGATCTCCACCAGCACCCGCTGCACCGCCTCATACGGCGTAAATTTCGTCCCGTGCATCTTTGCATGCACCGCCTCCACCACCACGATGGGGTCATCCACCACGATCCCGATCGCCAGCACCAGCGCAAACAGCGTGATCAGATTGATGCTCACCCCGCACATCTGCATGAAGAAGAAGGCACCCACCAGCGACACCGGCACCGCCAGCGTCGGGATCAGCGTGCTCCGCCAGTCCCCCAGAAAGATGAAGACCACCAGAGAAACCAGTATGAAGGCCTCCACCAGCGTGTGCAGCACTTTTTCGATGGAGGCGTCCAGAAACTTCGACACATCATAGCTGATCTCGTAGTCCATGCCTGCCGGGAAGCTCTTGCGCTTCATCAGTTCCAGCCGCGCCTTGATCAGCTTGATCACTTCATTCGCGTTGCTGTTGTAGCTCTGCTTGATGACGATCGCCGCCGAAGGGTTCCCGTCGATGTCTGAATACAGATCGTAAAACTCGCTGCCCAGCTCCACGCGCGCCACGTCCCCCAGATGTAGAATCTCCCCGTTCTCCGTCGCACGCAGGATCACCTTTTCATACTGCTCCGCCGTGTTGTACCGCCCTTTGTACGTCAGCACGTATTCCAGCGCCTGGGAACGCTGCGCGTCCGCACGCCCCAGCCGCCCCGGCGTGCCGATCATGCTCTGCTCGTCCAGCGCCTTCATCACATCCGCCGTGGACACATTGTAGGCCCGCATGCGGTCCGGCTTCAGCCAGATGCGCATCGCATAGTTGCGCGTGCCCAGAATGCGCACCTGCCCCACCCCGCGGATACGGGCCAGCTCCGGCTGCAGCTGCACAAACGCGTAGTTGAACAGGAACTGCATGTCCGCGTTTTTGTCCGTGCTGAACAGGTTCAGGTACATCAGCATGTTCGGGCTCACGTTGTTCACGATGATCCCCTCCCGCTGCACCAGCGGTGGCAGCTGGTTTTTCACCTGGTTCACCCGGTTCAGCACATTCACCGTCGCCACGTTCGGGTCCGTCCCCAGGTGGAAGACCACCTGGATCGTCGCCTCACCGGCGCTTGTCGCGTCAGACATCATGTACTTCATGTCCTGCACGCCGTTGATCGACTGGTCCAGCATCACCAGCACCGTCTCCTCCAGCACCTTCGCGCTCGCCCCTGGGAACGTGATGTTCACCATCACCACCACCGGCGCCACATTCGGAAACTGCGAGATCGGCAGACGGACAATCGACAGCGTCCCCAGAAAGAGGATAAGCAACGAGATCACAATGGCCAGCGCTGGCCGCTGTAAGATCTTCGAAAACATGGAGGTTGGGTTACTGCGCCTGGAGCTTCAAGTTTGCATACGCATCCTTGGTCTCCTCAAATCGGTAGTCGTGGGCCTTGTCACCATCATGGACCTGCCGCTGACCTTCAAAAATGATCCTTTCCTTCTCCGTCAAGCCTCCGACCACCACAAACAGATCTTCCAGCTCCTCCGCAATCTTGAGCTTCACCTGCTTGATCGTGTCATCCTTCCCGACCACATAAATAAAATTTTCTCCCCCGATTTCAAACGTCGACTTCTGCGGCACCAGCAGCGCATTTTTCAGCGCCCTCTGCATCCGAATGTTGCCCGTCTCACCATGCCTCAGCAGGCGCTTCGGATTCGGGAAGTCCGCGCGGAAGGGAATGGTGCCCGTCTTGTTGTTGAATTCCCCCTCGATGACGTTCACCCGCCCCTTCTGGTCGAAAATCTTCCCATTCGCCATTACCAGACTCACCTTCTTGCTATCCTCCGACTGCGTGGTGGAGGCATACTCCAGGTAGTCCGCCTCGGGGACATTGAAATAGATCCACATCTCGCTGTTGTCAGACAGCGTTGTCAGCAGATCGCCCACTTCCACCAGGCTCCCGTTTCGCAGGCGCAAGCGGTCCATCAGCCCGCTAAACGGCGCCTTGATCGTCGTGAACCCCAGATGCGTCTGCGACAGGTTCACCTCCGCCATCTTCTGGTCCAGATGCGCCTTGGCCATCGTTAGCTCCTTGTCAGACACCACATTCGAATCCAGCAGCCGCTTGGTGTTTTCATACTCCACCCTTGCCACCTGCGCCTCGGCCTCCGCACGTTTCACCACCGCACTGTACACCCTCGGCAGGATCGTGAACATCAGATCCCCTTCATTCAAAAGCTGGCCCTCCTTCACGCTCACCACTTCCAGATACCCGCGCTCCAGCGCCCGGATCTCAATATTCCGGCAGGAACGAATCTGGCACACATAATCACGCGAGATGACGGTGTCCCGCACGATCGGCTGCGTCAGCACCAGTTGCGACTCCTCTTCCTCCGCCTCCTCATGGTGGGCATCCTTGTGGTCACAGCTGCTCAGCGTAATCAAAGCCACCAGGCCCGCACACATCAGCGCCGTCTTGCGGTTCCAGCCATTCACTCGATCCTTTTTGATCTCAGTGGCTTCAAAATGGCTGAACATGGCGGAGGAGGCTCTGTATCTCATATGAGGTCACGATACTAGGCCAAGCGGTTTCAAAGTAAAGCAAAGCGATGCACGGAAACGAAAACAATCACCACGATTACCTAGGCAAAGGTGCCCCCTGTTCAATCTAGGAATGCATGGCAATCGCGAATAGGACATGGGCCTATTTTTTGAACCACTTGTGCACGTCAATCACATGCGATGCCGTCATTTGTCAGTCTCCCGCCCCATCATGAATCAATTCTGAGTAGGTTTATGGCCTATCTCGAATAGCGTCACACAATCCCTTTCAATAGCCCGCCCACCAGCGTCCGTTTCAGGTGTCCCTTAATCGCTCCAGTGCCCCCAGGGTTCTCCACTCCACCCCGCGTCGTCTCCACCGGGCTCGTTTTGTTGCTTCACTTCAGCCGGTCAGCCCTTTAACACCTTCCAGCCCGGCGCTCATCAAACACCACGCAATACCACAAACAAGCATCATGCTCCGTGAACAGCTCTCCGCTTCTCCAGCCCTCCACCATGAAATGAGCCTGACTTCGCCCCCCCCATTTTCAGGAAGCATTCCATATTCTAAGCCCCGGCTCGGGTTGATAAGAAAAGCTTGCAATAAAAACGCTTCAAGATTGAGTGGCTCGCCATGCCCTGCCTCAGCAATTTCATCACGAAGATTTTTCGCTTTTCCCTGGTCACGGGATTGTCTTTCACCACGGCCATCGCCCAGCAGCCAGATCTGGATGTGAAAACCCTCTCTGCGGAAGATCAGGTCATCGTGAAAGGCCTTCGGTTCAGAGCCGCAGATGCCGCTCCTTCGGACACCCGCACCGCCACCTTCATCAAGGGCAGGCTTCCCGTCATCAACTCCGGGCCCAAGGCCACCGTGCTCGCAAAGCTCAGTGCCGAGGTCCGCATGCTCTTCCGCACTCCGGACAAAGAATGGCACGTCATCAGTTGCCGCAAAGATTTTGTCATCAACAGCAAAGGAGCCTCGGAAATTTATCTCAGCTTTGATGAGACCAACTCAGAAATCGAAAAAATCACCGGCGATAAAACTTCCAAGGTGGAGGATTCCATCACCCTCGTCCGCTATGCTGGTGTGAAGATCTTTGAAAGCGAACCTTCCAAAGCCAGCCGCCTCCCAGCCGAATGGTGGCTGCATGCAGGCCCGATAAAGCCTCAGGGAGCCGCCGCCACCCCCGCCACCGCCGCCGAACCTGTAAAGAAGACTGACACCTCCACCGGAGAGCTCAAAGCCCTCCGGCTCGCCACGGAACGCACTCTGCGTGCCCACGTCTGGAAAACCTACGAGCAGGGCGTCTCCGCACTCAATGCCAAGTATTTAACTGCCATCGACAAAGCCTTGAAAACCTCCCAGTCTCAAGGCCAGCTCGATGAAGCACTCGCACTTCGCAATGAGAAAGACACCGTGGCCAAAACCGGTCGTGCCGCCAGCGAGCCAGTGCCAGCCAATGCGCCAGCTCTCGTCGCCCTGCGCTCCACCTATGTCAGCGCCTTTGCCAGCCTGAAATCAGCACGTTCCAAGGCCTCCCTCCCATTCATGCAGGACTACAATCAGAAAGCCGAGGCGCTCATCGCGCGGCTCATCAAAGAAGGAAAACTCGATGAAGCCAAGTCCGCCCGTGATGCCAAGGACGTACCGCTGATCGCCGAGGACTGAGCCTAGCTTGGAGCCTCCCATCCTACACCCCAACCATCTCCTCCGCCTCTTCCTCTTCCCCAGCCTCAGAGGCCACCACCGGCGCAGGCAGGCCCGGCGGCCGGTTGCTGATTTCGCTCACATTCATGCTCAGGTCGGTTCCCTTCGGCTCGCGTCCCGTCAGGCGGCAGAAGTCATGATAACTGAGCACCTCAAACGTTCGGTCCAGATGCTCCACCACCACCGTCATGCTCTCCACCCAGTCGCCTGAGTTCAGGTAGTGCACGTCCTCGATCATCTTGTCCGCCGGCGTGTGGATGTGTCCGCAGATGATTCCATGGCAGTTCTTCCAGCGCGCCAGCTTCTGCAGCTGCTCTTCATAGCGCCCCACAAAGCTCACCGCACCCTTCACCTTCATCTTGACCCAGCGGCTCAGCGAAAAGGCCTCCTTGTTCCGCCAGCGCAGCCACGCATTGTACCCGCGGTTCAGGCGCAGCAGCAGCTCATAGCCCACCGCGCCCACCTTCGCCAGCCACACATGGTTTGTCGTCACATGGTCAAACCCGTCCCCATGCACCACCAGGTAGCGTCCATGCGGCGACTCATGAATGTGCTCATCCACCAGCGACAGCCCCGCCTCCTTGAACGGCAGAAACTTCTCCAGAATGTCATCGTGGTTCCCGCGCAGGTAGATCACCTCAGTGTTCTCCTTCTCCATCTTCTTCAGCACCGTCCGCACAAAGTGCGTGTGCTCCTCCGTCCAGCGACCCGAGCCCTTCAGCGCCCACACGTCAATGATGTCCCCGTTCAGCACCAGCTTCTCGCACTTGCAGTGGCGGATCAGATGCGCTGCCTGCACAGCCTTGGAGTCAGCCATGCCCAGATGCACATCTGACATGAACAGCGTTTTAATGCGAAGTTTGGTTTTCATCGGTGTGGGAAAAAAGAGCAATCTTCACAGCACCCAGACAGCGGACGTCTGTGAATAGTAACGACCTTGTCACCAGACATCGCCTTGCATCGCCACCACTGAAAGACAGCAAGTGAAACCTTTTCGTCACGAGCTCAGCCCCTCCCCCCCATCACCACTTCGGCAGTTTGGATGCCTGCAGCGTACGGTCCAGCTCCAGCATTCGCATCGCCTCCACCTTCGGCGTGCTCTCCTCCTGTGCCTGACGGCTCTCCAAGGCTTTCCACACAAACCACAGGCACACGGCAAACAGCCCCACTGCTAGGATCGGCCCGCCATGATGGCGGATGAAGCGCGTCTGGCGGCGCCATTCCAGGAAGCTGTGAAGTTCATTATATCGTGGCTTGAACATGCTCCTACCATTGGGATGTCCGCTCCACGCGACAATCTTTAACGCGTCACAATTATGTGACCACCATGCAGCGCACCATGCATCGGTTCATGCATCGCATCATTCCGTCCTTCAGTGCCGAACTCCACCACACCCCTATAAGTCATATAAACCCTATCAGTCCTATTCAAACCTCCACCACTCACACCATCAGCTTTAAACTTTAAACCTGTAACTTAAATCCCTCTCCCACACCGTGTAGCGCCCAAAGCCACCGTCTTGTAAGTCATCCGCTCTCAGCACCAGCCATAACTCACCACATCCCGCCTGCACAGGCGTTTTCCCTCACTTCTTGCGCAACAAATTCGTCACCACTCGCTCACCTCAACTCTCTGCGACGAGATCGTAACATGCTTGTCTTTGGCAGAACTTCATTCCTGCCGTCACAGTCTCGTCACCCAAACATGAGCAGAATCCTGGTAGTCGATGATGAGAAGGACATTGTCGAACTCGTAAGCCTTCACTTGCAGCGCGAAGGCCACGAGGTCGTCTCAGTCGGCAACGGCCTCGCCGTCCTCCCCATGGCCGTCAAGACCGCCCCCGATCTCATCGTCCTCGACATAATGCTTCCCGGCATCGACGGCGTTCAGGTCCACCGCCGCCTCCGGGCAGACACCCGCACGCGCCACATCCCCGTCATCATGCTCACCGCCCGTGCGCAGACCAATGACCGCATCGCCGGACTCGAAAGCGGCGCAGACGACTACCTCACCAAGCCCTTTAGCCCCCGTGAGCTCATGCTCCGCATCGGCGCCGTCCTGCGCCGTTCACAAAAGGTCGTCATGCTCGCGGAGCAGCGCATCGGCGAGTTCCTTCTCGACCGCAAAAACATGTCCCTCTCCATCAGTGGCAAGCTCGTCGAGCTCACCATCACCGAGCTCAAGCTCATCACCACCCTCATGGCCAATCCTGACGTGATCCATTCACGCAGCGAGCTCCTCAGCGCCGTCTGGGGTTACGCAGACGACACCCACTCACGCACTCTCGACACCCACATCAAACGCCTGCGCGACAAGCTCGGAGATCACGGCAGGCACATCGGCACCCTGCGCCGTCAGGGGTATCTCTTTCAAAGCGTGGTCGGAGAACTGACTGACGCATGACCCTGCAGTTGATGACGGCCCCGGCGCAGCAAGGATGGAAAGCACAGCAGGCTGAAACAGCCTCGCCCATGTGCATGCAGGACGACTGCCGCCTCTTCGGCACTCTCCTCAATGAATCCCCTCAGGGCATCCTCGTCATCGATGACGCAGACATCATCGTCTTCGCCAATCTCGCCATGAACGTCATGCTCCTCCCTCATTCGTTGGAGGAAGGCCGCCCCCTCGGCACCGCACCCAGTCTTGAGGCCATCACCCGCATCATCAAAGACGCACGCACCCGCCGCACCCGAGTCGAAGGAGAGCTCCGTCTCCCGCTCCCACATTCCTACGCCGCCGAGTGGAGCCATGAGCGCCACTACCACCTCTGCGCTTCCCCCTGGAGTGAAGGCACGCGCACCGGCATCTGGGTCATGGTCGTTGATCACACCGAGCACGACATGATCGCCCAGACCCGCCAGGACTTCGTCACCAGCGCCGGTCATGAGCTCCGCACCCCGCTCTCGCTCATCCATGGGTACATCGAGACCCTCAAGAGCGGCATGATCAAAAACACCACCTCGCTGGTGCGCTGTCTCGATGTCATGGAAAAGCACAGCCGCCGCATGATGCGCATCATCGACGACATGCTCACCATCTCCCGCCTCGAAGGCCTCGAAGAACTCCTCAAGACCGAAACCTTCCTCGTACGTGCCTGCGTCCATGACGCCATCGAGCACCTCACCCCCTTGATCGAAATCCGCCAGCCCGTCCTCAACCTCGACTTCCCCCCGGACGGCGGCCTCCTCAGCGGCGATCGCTTCTACTGGGACCAGATCTTTTCGAACCTCATCGAAAACGCCCTCAAAGAAAATCCTCGCACCGGTCTCCGCATGTCCATCACCGGCCGCTGGACCCAGCAAGAGTGCATCATCACCGTCACCGACGACGGAGTCGGCTTCCGCCCCGAAGACCTCCCCTACGCCTTCAAGCGCTTCTACCGCGGCATGCAGGAGTCCAAAGGCACCGGCCTCGGCCTCTCCATCGTCAAACGCGCCGTCGAAGTCCACGGCGGCACCATCGACCTCGAAAGCCACCCCGGCCGCAGCACGGTATTCACCATCCGCGTGCCACTCCCCGGCTAAAGTATCGAGGGCATTCCCGCCCTCTTCCTACTCGTCCTCGCTCCTCCCGCTCCGCAACCACTCAGTGCAAAGCAAATCCAAGCAGCACCGAGTCCCTCCTTCTTCGTATTGTAGTCCCGGCTTCAGCCGGTTCTGGTTAGTCCCCCCACCTCACTCAGACGCCGCCCCGATAAAAATCTCCACCACCTTGCCATCTTTAAAGCTGAAGATCACCCCACCCACAGTCGACCCCGCCACAAACGTTTTCCCCGCCTCGCTCTCCTCGCCCTTCAGCTCTCCATAAGCCTTCACCACCTCCGTTTCAGTGCTCCCAATGTGGATGCCATGTGTGGTCACCAGCTTGCACCGCTTCGTGGCCTTGATCATATACACCGTCTGAGCTCCGTCCTTCTTCTCAGCCGCCATTTGCAGCTCCAGTCCCAGCTTCGGATAGTCCCACTGCTGTATATAAAGGCCCACACCCTCCCATTTTTGCACCGCACCTTGGGCCGTGGCCTTCCCATAAAACTTCTCCACCTCCTTCGCCTTCATCTCAAAGTGCAGCTTGCCCAGCAGCTCCGTCTTCATCAGTTTAAAGCCAGCTTCGGTCTGCTCGTCCGCAGTCGGCCGTTTCTCCTCCGCCTGCTCCGCACCTGAAACCAATGGCGATGCCACGACTCCGAAAAAGAACAAACTCAGAATGACGGGGAAAGATTTCATATACTCTGGGGGCTTTGCAGGCCGAGTAAAGCTTGACCCTGGCATTCACCGATACGGCGTGGTTTTCACAAGAACGTTTTTGTCAATTCCAGCACCTGCCAGCAACACCGCCTCCACGCGCAGCTCCCACCACTCCGCACGATCCATCCCCAATTTAAAATTTTTAGTTTTGACTCGCTGCGCTCACCCTTCGGGCTCCTTCTAGTCGTCTGTCTCATTCCGTTCGGCTCAGATCCCAGTTTGCAATATCCCACTCCGGCACAATGCCCCAGCCCAGAGCCTGGAGTCATGCTTACAGCGCCCTCTTCAAAAACACCTTCTCCTCATCCAGCAGCAGCGCCCCCGGAATCTTCTCCGCCATCACAAACGCACGGTCCGTCTTGCCCACCATAGACAGCAGCCCCGCAGCCACCGCACGCGGGCCAGGGGACAGGCTCTCAGAGCGGGGCAGGGCGGCCAGGTTCTTCTGCATCGTTTCACGATCTCCCAGCCGGTACGCCCGCAGCGCCAGCAGCAGCTGCGGCGGAATGCGTTCCACCGTGATGCTGAAGGCCGCGTTAAAATCATTCGAATCCTTCAGCGCACTCGGGTCCACCAGCTCCATCTCCACACCCAGCACCAGCCGCAGATAAACAAACCGGTCCGCAAAGATCACACTGCTCGGGCTCAGCACATGCAGCCGGCGGGACACATCCAGCAGCGTCTCCGTGTCCTTCGCACGCAGCGCCAGCTCCACGCTCTTTTGCAGATTCTGCAGCGCCTCTTCGCTCGTGTTGTTCTCAGCCGACTTGATCCCCGCCGCCTTGTACGCCAGGCACGAGATGTCCGCAAAATTCAGCTTCTCCGCCAGCTCCGCAGCCGTGTGCAGCGTGTTTACATCTCCCGCTTGCGCAGCGTTGGCCACCGTGCCTTGCAGAAGGCGGCGCGACTCCTTCATGTCAGGCTGCAGATGGCCCAGCACCTCCGCCATCGCCAGGTCCAGCAGGCTGCCAGACACCGGCGGGTTCGGTATTTTCAGCACCCCCTGCAGTTCATCCCATTTCTCACACTGCGAAAGCGTCTGCACCAGGATCGGGTACAGTTCACGCGACTGCACCGCCAGCTCCTTCGGCACCAAAGCCAGCACCAGATCATTGAATTTCTCCCGCATCAGCCAGTAGGCCATGTCCTCCAGCCTTCCATTCTTGGTGCCTGTGAAGAGTTGGACCTCCGCCTTCGCAATCTCTTCACGCCGTTCGGGCTGCAGCCGCATCAGCGCCGACACCACCATCAGTCGTGCCCCGAGCGATTGCAGTGGGTGCTTTTCCTCCAGTTCCAGCAGTCGGTTCGCTTGGGGCAGCGTCAGTCCACGGCCTGCTGCCAGTCGCATGATCGCATCCATGCCCGTCTGCGTACTCAGTTCCGTCAGCAGCCAGAGCTGCTTCTGCGCCTGGTTTTGCACCTCCACAAAGTGGCTGCTCAGATCAGTCACTGCCGCTTGCAGATGCGTCTCTGGCGTGGCCTCGGCCGTCGTCTGCACCGCCGCACGCCGCGCGATCTCCGCCGCTTCTTTGGTATGGCCCTCCGCATTCAGAATACTCGAAAGCAGCTCCAGCCCTGGCTGCCGCGTGCTCTGCGTCAGTGGCAGCTTCTCATAAACCACACGCGCATCCTTCGTCTTGCCGGTGGTGATCAGTGCACGTCCCAGCGTCAGCTCCTCCTCCTCCGTCAGCGGTCGTTTCAGCTTCAGCTTCTGCAGTTGCTGCGCCAGTCCACCAGCATCCGACCCCGTCGCCTTCAAAAACGCCACCCATGCCAGCATCACCTCCTCGTCCTCAGGCGCACGCTGGCGTGCCAGCGTGACTGCCTTCTGCGCCTTCACCCAGTCCTTCGCTTCCGTCGCCATCTGGGCCTCCTTGGCATTCCGCCGTGCCAGCACCGCCCTCACCTCAGCCGTCAGCGGGTGCCAGGCAAACAAGCTGAGAATCAGAAAAAAAAATGCCACCATGGCCAGCAGAGAAAATTTCCCGATCCGCTCCTTCGGCGGCGGCATGTCGGGGATCTTGGTCTGAGAGTCGGAGTCAAATTGAAAGGCCATCGTCGAGCTTGGGTTGCCAGTGAGTATTACTCACCCGGCTGGTCATTGCCACGTCGTGTATCATCATTTCCACCCCCGCCACCGTAGCCCAGCACCTCCACCGTGATGATCGAAGGCTGGTCCTGTGTCATCGCCTGCTGCGGCTGGTTCTGTGACGGTGCCTGGTTGTTAGTCGCCGTCGTCGCCGCCGCCGCGCTCGAAGATGCCGCCGCCAGCCCACCCAGGCTCGGTGCCGCCACCGTCGCCGCCGCAGGCGTGCCCGCGCTCGTGCCCCCCACAGAAATGTTCGCCGCATTCAGCACGATCGTCGCCGCGATGTTCAGATTCCCCGTCGCACGAATGCCCGCGTCACCCGCATCCACCGCACCCTTGGGAGCGATGAGGTCCACATTCCCTGGCGCCACCCCCACCACGGTTGCTAGCACGCCGATGCCACCGCCCGTGGCCAGACCCGCAAGGTCCGTGGTAACGTTGCCGCTCTGCGGGTCAATCAATACACGCGTGGGCGGTGCCGACTGCACCGTCTTGGATGAAGAACCCGCCGCGATGTCTCCCGTAGAAGACCAAATCGTAATGTCTCCTCCCTTGAGCGTAAAGATACGAGATTGGCCGATGTTGATGCTGTTGTTGGCGAAGATCGAGATAGAACCTCCATCCTCGGTGATGACGCCTGGCGGTGCAGTACGGACACTCGCCGGAAGAATGGGGGCCAACTGCAGTCCGCCGTCTGGCGCAAGGATGCTGATGTTCCCACCGCTCTTGGTTCGCACATCGCGTGTTTGGGTCTGGATGCTTCCAGGGCTTGTCGTGGGGAACAGCGCGGCGATGGCCGCATTGCCAGCGGTGTAGGTGCCTGCATTAGGGCTGTTAGGATCGTTGTGGTCCCGGCCTGCGTCACGCAGCACCAGATAGTAGATGGCCAGCGCTAGTTCTCTCTGCTGCGCCTGCGTGAGCGAGGGATCGCTCAGATTGATCGAAGGCACGCCGAGTTCCGTCGCCAATTCCGTGAGGTAGCGGCTGCCTGCCGGGCTGGTGGCAAACTGGGTGATGAAAGTAGTCCAGTCCGCATTGGTGCCCGCCAGTCCTACGGCGGGCTGGCCCATGCCTGCGGCCAGCAGGATGTCCGCACCGGCGAAGGGCAGGTAAGGATTGCGTCCGTTGCCGATGCTGGTGATGCCCACCCCAGTGCCGTCGGTAGGGGGAATGGTGGGCCCGGTTCCAAGATCAAGATTGCGGCCAGTGAGGACTTGCAGGCTGCCGGGGCCGCTGATCTGGATGTCCCCAGCCAAGGCCACTTCATTGTTCGCAGGAGAGTTTCCTGCGCTGAGGTTGCCCGCCAGGGCGCGGAGCGCGGAGTTGGCATTGTAAGCCACGATGTCCCGGCCGCTGGAAACAATGCTGACATCGGTGCTCCGCACGTTTTGAATGTAGAAGGCGATATCGGTGATGTCTTGCTGCGCCAGGATCACGGCTGACTTGGCGGAGAAAAGAGTGAGTCCTGAAAGACTGCCGCCTTTCGCATACAGCAGCACTGGTTTGGTATCATTCGCATGCAGTATGCCTTTGGCATGCAAGGTTTGCTTGCTTTGCGTGGAGGCATTCGCTCCCGTGGTGGAACCGGTCTCTTCAAACAACGCGTTCAGGTTGTTCATGAAAGTCGTGTTCGTGATATTTAGTGCGTTGTTAAGTTTCGATGCGGTGTTCAGGGTCGGGTCGCTCAATAGGACGCCGTAGTAGGACAGCGGGGCGGTGAAGCTCGGGATGGCCTTGGGGTCCGCATCGGAGAGATTCACGGTGGATGAAGACCATAGCGCCGTTTCCGCGCCGCTGATGATCACACTGGAAACCCCCGTGGGTTGCAGTCCATTGAAAGCACCTGCTGCCAGCAGCTCCAGGCTTCCTGTGGCGGATGGCGCAAGAGTCAGATTCCCGACCACATTGATGTCGCCGGAAAAGGCTGTGGCATGCAGGTTTGCAGGAAACAGTGCGGAGAGAGTGGTGAACTGGTTGGAATCCGTTTCCACCAGGCGCAGCCAGGGCAGATAGAATGCAGAGGAACCGCTCTGCATCAGAAGTTCATTCTGCATCCAGAGACTGAGTATGGGCTGCGGGCCTATGTTTTGCGGCGTGGTCGCGGTCAGGCGGAAGGTGACATCCCCCCCCAAAGAGGCTGCCGTGACGGAACTGCTGTCGTTGTAAGTCGAGAAATACGTCTTGTACCAGGTGCGGTTGGTCAGCCCCTGCGGCAGCAGCATCGTGTTGGCCACCGGGCCCAGAAGGACGTCTCCGCGCGCGCTCACATTGAAGCTGCTTTTGCCGACAAACAATGTGGTTGGCAGCCAGGTATCCTGGTAGATCGAATCCGACATGGCCTCATCGGGTGTCGGGGTGCCCCCAGAGAGCGTCCCGGTTGTCGGCGCACGAGTCGCGTTGGTGGTGATGGCACCTCCTGCCTGCAGCACGCCCGTGCCGCGTTCCACATAATACACACCGCCGTCGATGTTGCGGCCCGCCTGCACCACAAGGTCACCCCCGCCAAGCTCCAGCAGGTTGGTGCTCGTTGCCGCACCCTTGGCCGCACGTGCATTGGTCGCCGTGTTTGCGTTCACATTTTGTACGTCGTGTCCGGCTTTGAGCGTCACGTTGCCACCACCAAGGGCGCCTACTCCGTCAAAGAAATTGCTGAAGTTCACCCACCACGCGGCTGACGCAGAAGTGTCATTGACTCTCGTGCTGCCGCTGCCAACCGCGATGATTCCATAGTTGCCGCTGGAATCGACATAGTCACGCCGCATCAGCCAGTTGTTGGGAAGTTCGCGCTCAGAGTCCAGCAGCAGGTCGCCAGACCCGTCGGTCTTGGTTTGCAGAATGTCATTCAATGCACTGACAGTCACATTGCCGCCAGCCATGCTGAACTGCGCGGGATAAAGCTGCTGCACAGATCCCAAGATAAAGCCTTGGTTGGGTGAACTTGAAGAAGACTGGGTTACGAGGGGGGTCACAAAATCCCCTGCCGTAAAGACCGTCGTTCCACTCGTGACCTGCGCCCCGGCCGTGTAGATGGAAGCAAACTGATTGACCAGCCGCACGTCACCACCCACGGAAATGTCGACATCACCCGTGCCGGTTCGGATCACCTGGAAATAACTGTAGTTACTGGTGGAGGAGGTGCCATTGGGATTGATGGCGAGGCGAGTCAGAGCCGTCGTGTCGCCGCCGGAATTGCCACCGATGGCATCAAAGGCGTCTTTGCCAAGCAGCAGGGAGCCTGCCGGCGCTGGCGCCACATTCGAACCCGCAGCGATTGGCTGCAGACTGCTAGGTAGAACCGCGCGGTAACTGGCCGCGGAGAAATCCGCCCCTGCTACGAGTCGGAACGACCAAGACTGATCATTCACAGGCTTCAGCGTGCTCAGCGTCATCAACGGAGCCAGCCACATGCGTTCCGCAGCGTTGCCGGTGGTGGGCACCTGGAATCCATCACTCAGGGTGTTGTAGAAGACCAGGTTGTTGTCAGCACGGATGGTCAGCACCCCTGGGCTGCCCTTCGGTCCAAAACGATAGCTGGCCAAGTCCCAGTCATTCAAATACGCTGAAGACGACGCCACCGACAGATCACTGGAACCTAGGGTTATGCTGCCCTGGGTGTTGTCCAGTTCGATGCCCGGTTCGATCATCACCACGCCACCCGTCAGCTGGTTTTCCAGCGCCATGATCCCTGCATTGCCGCTGACCAGCCGGGTGAACATCGCATTGTAATTGGCGTTGCTCGTCCCAAAGAAAGCAAGGGCATCCGCTTTAAGCGTGGCGGCCTTCCATGTCGCTCCCGTGATCGCTCCAGTGGACGTCGTCGTGCCCGTGGATACCTGAATGATCGCATTGGCCTGCGCCGTGGTGTAGAGCTTGTACCCTTCGATCACAATATTGGAAGGATCCTTCAAGGTGCCCTGGATCGCACCGACTTGGATGAAATCAGAACTCGTCGTCTGCGGCGCGCGGATGTGCAGCGTACCGCTGAACTGGCCCATGAAAGCGCTCGTTCCTACCTTCGTCACATTGCCGGCCACTTTCGACGCCACCGTGAAATCCAGAGTGGAATTGGCCAGAATATTCACATAGCCGGTGCCCACGACACCATTGATCGCTGCACCGGATTCGAGCGAGATGGAGCCGCCTTTGCCTGCGTTGTTAAAGATCTGCCCCGCGACGGTCAGCAGCGAGCCCCCGCTCAAGGTCAGGTTGCCATTCGAAATCAGCTGAATCGTCCCGCCGGTCTGCCCGGAGGCATCGATCGTACCATTCACGGTGATGGAGCCCTGATCAACGCTCAGGATGTAGTTTGCAGCCTTGACGGTCCCATCAATGGTCACGCTGCCGCTGCGCAGGCGGATGTTCTGCGCTCTGCTGAAGCTGCCATTGACAAGGGCCGTGTTGAGCGTCGCATAATTACTGAGCAAAGGCGCGGCAACGATGCTTTTGATGTCCAGCGTCACTCCGGCGTTGCTGCCTGTTCCCGCAGCCAGGCCATACAACGTTCCCGTTGTCGGAATCGTAATTGACCCATTGGGTGCTGACACCACCAAGTTGCCGGCGTTGGCTGTGCCAGAGGCAGACAAGTTGACCGTGCTGCCTGCGTTCAGGATGACATTTCCCAGATCAGCGTTCAACTGGACGGTTCCGGCATCCGTGTAACGCACCACGTCAAAGAAGGTTTGGGCGGTGCCGCTGGCGTTTAGGCCCCCCCCCACCGTGATGTTGCCCGTGAGCGCATGCAGTGTGATCAGGCCGCTCGGCAGGTAAATACTCGTGTTTTCTACAATGCTGGAGCCTGTCAGGGTCAGCTGCGCCCCCAGCCCCAGAGTAGTGGGCTGTGCAGAGGATCCGACTGGAGACGATAGCGTCAAGACTCCGCCCGCCGCCAGATTTTGAGTCGCATTGCTCGAAGCGGAAAAAAACGGCGTCACCGCAGTCAGATCTCCCTGGGTGATGAAAGCTCCGCTGCCCTGCATGAGGATGCCATTGGTGGCATTCAACGTCACGTTCGTAAACTGATTCACCGTCATTGTATTCTGGCCGATGGTGATTTTTGCCGCCGACAGATTGAGATTCCCTGACTTCCCTCCTGGGGTTGCCACCGTCCCACTCGCGCTATTGTCCAGCAGCAGAGACTGGGCAGACAGGTTCACGGTTCCACCAGAAGTATTGACTCCACGGATTTCCCCCGCATGCAGCGCCAGATTTCCCGTGAAAGTCAGCGTGCTGCCACTGCTGCCACTCGTGTCTCCGTAAAGGTCAATCGAGCTGTAGCTTGTCAGCGAGAGTGAACTGGTGGTCTGCAGACTGGCCAGCGATAATCCGCTCAGCACAAGGCTGCCACTGGTTTGCAACGAACCCGGATTGGTCATCAGCAACGAAATGCGTCCGCTGTTGAGGTTGATGGCCTGGCCGCTCAAAACAGTGGTGCTGTTCAGCGTGGTGCTGTTGCTGGAGTCCAGCGTGATGCTTTGGCCGGAGATGGTGACGCCTGCACCCACATTCAGCTGCGGAAGCAGCGAACTTGTCACTCCGGTGCGGGAGGTCTGCGCCGTCGCCACTCCGCTCACTCGTACCAGCGAACCATTGCCGTTGATCACCAGAGAATCGGCAGTGCTCTGCGTTCCAGATTGTGTCACGCTGCTGTTGGCAGCCAGTGTCAGCGCCTGGTTCGCCATCAAAATCACCTCGGATCCACTCAGCGCAGCCCCCGCGTTCAGAGTCAGATTGTTGGTGCTGACGCTGATCGTGGTCGAATTGGTTCCAAAGCTGCGGCGGCCGCCGACGAGCAGACTGCCGGCATTCCAGCCATCCAGCAAGCTGGTGTCCAGAATCAGTTTTTTCGTTGAGCTGGACTGATTAAGCGCATTGAGGGAGGCCATGTCGGCCGACAATGCCAGGACGATGTCGAGGGGGCTGTTGATGTCCACTCGTCCACCTATGCCCGTCGAGTATCCTGCTGCTTGCACACCGCCCGCGATCTGCATGCTCTGCTGGGCTGAAAGCAGCACATAACCTGCGTCATACGGGGTGCGTGTTACAGTCTGGTTCAGGCTTTGCTGCTGGGAAGGAAGGAAACTGGTGGCCTCAAACTGGTTATACTGCGCCCGCACGTTGACGACACTCTGCGGAGCCACTTCAAACTGCTGGAACAGCGTGCCGGAGACCGCCGGGTTCAAGCCGTTGAACACATAGCCGCTGGTCAGCGCCGCACCGCCGGGTTTTACCAGAGAATCCGTCGGCGTTCCATTGCTGGGGGTGATCAGCAGCGCCCCTGGCAGCAAGGCATAGCGGGCAGGTAGCAGTGTGTAGCTTCCTGCGGCATTGAGGGCGCTGGCGTTGAGGTAGATCTTGTCTCCCACCTTCAGGCTGGCATTGGCATAACCCAGGTCATAGACCTTGTTGCCATTCTGGTCGGTCGTAGCCAGTTTGTCAGCGGCTGCATAAGGGCTGAACGGGGCTGCCACAGATGAAAAGCCGGGAATGATGGCAAAAGAGCTCGTGGAGGCCAGGATGTCCACCGTTCCACCATTGCCTGTGACCCATTGATAACCAAAAAGGTTGCCCCCGCCGCGGATGTCGATGGCAGAGCCCGCTTCAGTGCTGAGATTGACCGACGAAATCAAAATGGATTTATCCGGTGCTCCGATAGTAGTGATGTCAAAACCGGTGGGGTCAATCCATGAGGTGCCGTTCAATATGATCCCATAGGGGATTTGCACTCCCGCTCCCGTCAGGGGATCAATCGCAGATACCGAAGTGGTGCTGGAGCTCTTCAAAGTGATCTGCTGCGTCACCGGCACTGCCACGTTGCTCACCTTGCCCACGGGGGCCGTGCCACTGCCGTCCCATCCAAGCGTGATGGTTCCCAATGGGGCCCGCAGTGTGCCTCCCTGCGTGATGGTAGAGGCAAAGATGCTCAGCCTTCCGCCGCCAGACAACGGGAACTGCGGCGTGAGGCCAGAGGACAGGATTGTCACCGAACCGTTATGCGCACTGCCGCCTGAAGTATAGTCGTACGCTGTGATGGTAAAGGTGGACGCGGTCGTGGGGTACACCTGGCCGGCGGTGATGGTGAGAGCTCCAGCGATATCAACATAACCATTCCCACGCAGATCCTGCCGCGCTGTCAGGCTGGCACTGCCGATGTTTTGCAGAGAGAGGAATCCTGTCTCAATCAAATCAGCAGTCACCACCAGGCTGCCAGTGCCAAATGAAGGACCAAAGTTGCTGGCGACAGTATTTAAGCCAGGCGTATTCACCTGAAAAGGATCGAGCAGCAGCGCATCTAGCGACGGCACCATCAGCGGACGTCCCAGGGCCACATAAGGCGCAGTCAGGCTCACAAGGGCATCTGCACCCAGAACGCCACCGTCGGCGATGTGCAGGGCACCATTGGCAGTCAGATTGACCGCTCCGTTAAACTGCACATTGCCCGAGAGTGTCAGCGAATCGAAGCCGCCGTTCTGGAATGAATTGGCGCCAAAATAACCCTGTGCCGTGATGGCGGCTCCGCCTGTGGCCACGAGGCTCTGGCCCAGCACTGTTCCTGCACCAAAGACCGGCTGGCTAAAAGCAGACATATCCTGAGCCACCTGCAGACTGATGTCCTTGTCATCAACAGATGCCCCCGGCGGGAGGAAATGCCCTGACGAGACGATCAGACTGCCCCCTTGGGCCGTCGTGCCTCCCGCATTTCCCATCAGAGTGGCATTGGAGAACAAAAACTCCCCCCCCTTGAGCGTGATGGTTCCGCCATTGCTGTTCACCTGCGTGGGCACTGAATAAGACGCGCTCAATGCCTGCGAGATAGAATTGAGGCTGGCTAGGCTCATTCCGGCCTGTTGTGGGGTCAAATCCAGCACGGCACTGGTGCCTGAAACATTGAGGACGGCACCCGTGTCTGCCACGATGTTGCCAGACACCAGGATGCTGCCCCCGGCATAGACTGTCCCGGTCCTTCGGTTAAAGGGGTCATTCATATAAACCGTCTTTCCTGCGGTCGAGATCTCACTGCCCGCACCCAGATGCACCGTCGCGAAACCAGTCACTGGTACGCTAAGGTCCGGGTATTGCCCCGCACCTTTGATCGACACTGTGCCAGCAGGCGCTGAGATCTGCCCCTGAATGTCAATGGTTTGTGCCTGAAGGTTCACGGACCCAAGGGCATCCGTGGTGATCTGTGAGCCAGCACCCACAGTGATGTTGCCACGAATTTTAAGCTGATTGTCAAGCGTGCCGTTGATGCCTTTCGCCAGGAAGGTCAGATTGACCGGGCTGCGATATCCTTCGGGCAGGACGGTCGTGCTCAGGGCGATCGAACTGGTAGTTCCCACCGTGATAGAATTGGCGGTCAGAGTGCTGACGACCGGCTGCAGGAGGGTTCCCGGTGCAATGATTACCCCCGGGGCAGAAACGAGTGTACCGCCGCCGGGTGGGGTGATGTCCAGCCCCAGTCCGCTCAAGGTGAACTGGCTGAAACCGCCCGCGCTGAAAAAGTCGGGCTGTAACAGCAGTGTTCCAGCATACGTGGCCGTGCCCCCGACTTGAATGACGGGAGCTTGCAACGTGAGTGAGCCGCCTGAGGCCCCGGAAAACCCCTGCAGACTTCCTGCTAGGCTCAGGTGGCCGCCTGTCAGCGAGGTGAAAATCGGATCATTTCCTGCTTGTATGGAGAGGGAGCCCCCATTGCCATACGTGAAGGCTCTGTCTGCCACCAGCCCGCCCGCGACATTGAGCAAGCTCCCGGCCGCAATTTCAACCGAATAACCCTGAACGTGGATGCCGCCCCCTTGCGTTGTGCTGGTATAGACCGTGACACCAGCAGCATTGACGGATGTGGCCACCTGCGTTGGAAGCGTCATCGGAGCTGCTGCCAAGGTTCGGTTGTCCACAATCAGTCCTGCGGTGCTGAGCACCGCTGTGCTGCCAATTTTAACCAGTCCATTCGCGGTGGGGAGGACAACTACTGCGGGCTGAGTGAGAAGGTATGCCGTCGTGGACGGTGAAAGGTTGTAAGCGGTCAGATTCAGGCCTCCGCCTGGCGCTGACAACTGCCCTTCCACATCCAGATTCGCACCGGAAAGCGTGATCGAGCCCGTCGGAGCCGCCGCCAAAGTGACATTTGCCGGAACGGTGATGCTGCCATTGCTGTTAATGATTGACAAAGAGCCGAATCCCTGGGTGCCGCTCAGCAGATCAGGAGAGAGAATGACGGTGCTGACACGCTGCGCTGGAAACGCAAGCGGTGCACCGCTTGCGTTCAGACCAAAGCTGCCCACCGCCACCTGGTTCGACGGGCCGTTTTGAAAGCTGATGTCGGGAGAGGTCGGGAAAACCGACGGGAAGAACTGCGGTGTCCGGACGTCCTGCTGTGACTGGAACTGAAGTGCAAGGGTGCTCAAGAAAGGCGCGGCGGTCAGTTGCTGCTGCCCGATGATGTTGCTTCCCACCAACTGCCCGTCCAGTGCCATGGTCGGGGAGGTGATCTGCAGGCTGCCGCCATTGCCTCCGGCGCTGTAGGGCGCTTCATAGTGCAGGTTGGAGGCAAAGATCCCGGTGGTCGTGGAGGACGTGCCCCAATTGCTGTTCAAAATCGTTGTGGTGCCAGTGTAGATGCCGCTGTACGCCACGCTTGGATCCGCCGCTGCGATGTCCACCAGATTACCACTGCTGATCAACCTGGTAGTCGCTACGTTTCCGCCGCTGAAATCCTGATAGCCGCTGGACACATCCACCGAGGAGCCCGGCTGCATGACAACTGAATTCCCTGCAGTCATGGTCACTGTGCCACCTGCAAGAGTGAGTTGCCCGACATTGCGCTGAATAAGATTCAGGTAGCCGTTCAGGTTGGCCAGCGGCGTGCCCACCCACGTGGTGCCATCACTGTTCACACCCGTTTTGCGCAGGTCCACCGTAATTGTCTGCCCGCGCAGGGAACCATTGCGCTGCAGTGCCGAGTCCGCCAGCTCGGCCGCACGCAGCGTGATCGTAGCAATATAATCCGAGAGAGAGGTGGCCACAGCGGTGGATCCTGAGACATCCACAGTGGCACCTTGGTCCATGTAAATCTGCCCTGTGGACGCCACGAACTGCAGGTTCGTATTGCCGTTCGCCATCAGAAGATCCCAGATGCCGGCGCTGATCGCTACATTGGCATTGGGGGCCAGGATCACTGAATTGGTTCCAAAATAAATGCCCAGACCTTGGATGTTGATCTGGGATTTCAGCGCCAGCTCAGTACCCGTCAGCGTGTCTGTACTGGCCCATTCAGGAAGGATCTGCATCACCGAACCGGCCCCGGTTTTAACGATGCCGGTGGAGGCGCTGGACTGATAGACAAAGGGCGGGCCAAATGAAGTGTCTGTGGCGGAATAGTAGAGGTTGGGAGTCGCGTTGTAATTGGCCAGCAAATCAATCCGGCCATTGTAGGAAACCGAGGTGCTGCTGTCGATGAAGCCATTCTGGTTCACATTGGACCCAGCGATGACCACGCTGCCTCGCGGGGTTTCAATGAGGCCGTTATTGGTGGCCGTTCCTCCATAGCTGCCCACATCTCCCACATACACATCCAGTCCGCGCAGGGATGCGTTAGCCAGAGTGCGCATTTCTGCGGTCAGGGATGCATCATAGGAGGTGTGCGCGGCAAAACCCACCTGCATGCCAGCTGCCAGGATGGTCTGGCCGTCTGGCGTGCTGATCGTGCCGTTGTTCGTCACATTGGGCCCCACCAGAACAACACGTCCTCCCACGTGGGCATCGGACGTCGGTGCCGTGATCTGCGCTCCGGCCTGCACCGTCACATTGCCAATTTTTCCAAAGGCCGGAACCGATGGCGGCGTGAAGGCCGGGGTCGGGCCGTTGGTTCCGGCAGGCTGGGCATCCGCTGAAAAGAGAAACTGCGAGTCCGGATTGTTAAGCAGCCCGCGCGTCACCAGGTTGTTATTGAGTGGCAGTGCGGAGGCCACCATCGCGTGTGTGTCCACCTGGCTGGCTCCGCCGAAAATGATGCCGTTCTGGTTGATGATGTACACCTGTCCCTGCGCTTCGATGGAACCAAGAATCTGCGTCGGATTACCCGAAGGATCGCTGATCTTGTTGAACGCGATCCACGTCCCCACATCCGCCCCGCCCGCGCTTTGGTCAAAGCTCACCGTCGTGTTGCTGCCCACGTTGAAGGTGTTCCAATTGATCAGCGCCTGCTGCTGCGTCTGCTGGATCGTCACAATGTAGTGCGCGTTTTGCTGCGACTGCGTCGGCGTATTTGCTCCGGTGGGAGTTCCATTGATGTACAGACCGCCCGGTCCCAGACCGTTGGGTACGTTCGGCAGCGTCTGTCCTGCGTAGTTGGGGTTGGCTCCGGCATTGTTGGCTCCAGCAGCGGCTGCGCGCGCGGCCTGCTGCATGGTGTTCACTGCGTCCAGCGCCATCGTGTTGCGGGTCAGCATGTCCTGCGCATGCGCATGGGCCTGCGCGGTGGCTGCTGCGGTGTCCACGGCGCTGGCTGTTCCAGGTGCTGTGGCCGCAGGAGTTCCGCCGCTGACACCACCCGTGCCCAGGCCGATATTCGTGGTTAGCATGTCCGCCACCACTCTCGAAGGCATCAGTGCCGTCAAAAGAACGAGCCCGTGAACCAGCAGCACATGGGCGTAAGAGAATCGGTGAGGTTTTGAAAAGGTCAGGGGAAAAAGCTTCATATCGGGGCATTCAAGGTTTCACGCCTTCATCAGTTGACGGGACGTTTTGCAGTAGCTTAGACAGCGCGACCCCGTTGATAGCCACAGGGTGTTTCCGCAACACTTCCGACACATACGCCTGGATGCTCGCGCTGCTCTTCTCGGCTCGCATCCGCTGCGCCAGCTGCCCACGCACCTGGTCAAAGATCGGTGTGAACGGCTCCCGCACATCCAGCACCTTGAGCAGGTGCCACCCGTCCTTGAGCTTCACCGGCGCGGAAACCACGTTGACTTTGAGCTGTGGCAGTTGCGCCATGATCTCTGGCTGGATCTGCCGCTCTGTCAGCCAGCCGATCTCGCCATCGCGTGACGCGCTCTCCTTCTCCTCGCTCATCTCGCGCGCCACCTTCCCAAAGCTGGCCGGGCTTTCCTTCAGCCGCTGCTGCACCACCTTGAGCTTTTTGTCAGAGCCCGTCTCTTCGGCGATGAAAATCTGCGCCAGCCGGAACGAGCGTGGCACCGTCAGCGCCGCCCGGCTGTTTTCATACGCCAGCTTCAGCTCCCCCTCGCTCGGGTAGCTTTCCGGTGGCTGGTTCACGGCTTTCAAATAACTGTCGGTGATCGCCGCTTCGCGCGTGCTCTTGATCAGCGCCTGCGTGGTCGGCTCCTCCTCCCATTTTTTTTCCAGCGCCTCCTGCAGGATCACCCGCTGCACCAGCATCGAGCGTATCAGCTTGTTCAGTGTGGCCGGGTCACGCATCAGCGCTTCTTTTTCCACACTCCCCATTTTGCCAAAAGACGCCAGCACCTCGCTCTGATGCAGTTCGATCTCCCCGATGCTCCCCACCACCGGGTCGCTGTCGCCTGCCAATAAAAGGTTGCTCCAGCCACAGCAAAGCAGCACGCAGGACCACAGGTGTGAGCGCATCGTGTCCATGTCAGCGTTTGGCGGGCGCCTGCACTTTCGCAGGGTCATCTTTCGGCGTCGTCTTCGCCGCGCTCTTCGCTGCCGCATCCGGCTTGATCTTGTTGTCCACCAGCTTGTCGGTGTAGTCCTGCACCAGGGTCTCCAGCTTCACCCGCATGTTGCGCGTGAATGGCTCGCGCGCGGCGATGGCCGTGCCCAGTCCAAAGCCTTCGTACTTGGAAAGGATCTCGCTGCCCACCTTGTACAGCTCATCATTCTTGCGCTGGTAATCCGCCACCTTGCGGTCCTGCAAAATCACCCGTGCCGCCAGTTCCGCACGCTGCGCTTCCACCTTGGTGGCCGCCTCCTTGAGCTTCTGGTGTCCGGCCTTCCAGCTGGCCAGCGACTCCTGCAGCCGCGCCTGCTCACGCTCCTGCTCCATCACCTTCGCCTTCAGTTCCGCGATGGTTTTGTCAGACGCGTCCTTCTGTGCGTTGCTCTCCTTCGCCAGCGTCTTGAACTTCGCCTCCAGTGTCTTGAGTTTCTCATCCAGCTCCACATTCGCCGCCTGCAGCGTTGCGCGGTCAGCCTCCGTTTTCTGTTGCTGGATCATCACGTTGCGCAGCTGGTCGCGCATGCGTTTCAGCACGGCCATGGCCGGGTCCGCTTCCTCGGCTGCATGAGTGGTGCCGGTTAGCAGGCTGGTAAGAAGAATGAGTGATGCAATGCGGTGCTTCATAAATTAAAACTTGGCGGTAAGGTCAAACATCACGACGTCTGAGCGCAGCGTCGGTCCGGCGATCTGTGCGGCGGACATGTAGTAGAGGTGCAGGGCGGTCTGTCTGGAGAGCGACAGCGCGGCGCTGATCGTGTAGCCTTTCATGTTAGTGCCGCCGCCGCCGAAATTGGAGTCCGTAAACCCGTCCACCACGGCATCAGATTCCACGTAGCGGTAGCCAAATCCCAGCCCCCAGTCGCCGCGTTGCTTCATCAGCGCAGGAGGTTTGCCGAAGTTCACGCCCATGTACCACGCGGTGTCGCCACCAGCCCAGTTGCCAGTCCCGCCGTTGCGGTTGTTCACCACGGCGTCGGGACGGTTCAGGTTGCCCATCGCCGTTTTGTCGAGCGCCATGTTTTTGACAAACTCGCCTAGCAGGGACACCTGCAATGGCCGCAAGTGGTTGAAGTCAAGCCGGCCAGACCAGGCGATCTGGCGGAAGGCGGTGGCCAGGCCGAAGTATTGGAACTGGTTGATCGTGCCATTCAGGTTGCCACCTGGCGCTGCTCCCGGCACTGGCGTGATGTTGCGGATAATCCGGTAGGTGTTGCCTTTCTGCGCAAACAGCGGGCGGCTGTTGTCCGTGCTTCCTGCGTCGTTGGCGGTGGTGGGGGTAAACGGGTCGGAAAAACGTCCTTGCATGTTTTCCCAGTTCCAATAGGACAAGCCCATTTTACCTTCAATGTCGTCGGTGATTTTGAACTCCACGCCGAACTGGGTGGCGAAGAGGTATTTGTCATAGCTCGAGTATTTGCTGGTGTTGTTGTCGGGGAAGTTGAGCGCGGTGTTAAAGACCGTGAAGGCGCCACCGCTCAGCCAGGTCTTGAAGCCGGGAGACCAGTCGGTGGTGGCTTTGAAGGCCGCGCCATCAAGCGCCACGTCTTCATCCCACATGATTTCACTGGAAGTCATGAAGGGGTTGGTAATGCGGCCAAGGAAGAGCGCCACGTCCGTGTTATTGCTGAGCGAGGCCTCATATTTCACGAAAGCTCGGTCCAGCCAGAGCTGATACTTCGAGAAATTGCTCCCCTGTCCGTTCGGGCCTGCGGAGTTTGTGGCTGACATCGCCTGATTGGTCGAGACGGGTGTGTTGGTGCTGCCGGTTGCAAAGCTGATGCCGGCGGTGAAGCCGTCCTGCAGATCAATGTCGAAGCCCAGACGCATGCGCAGCAGGTAGGTGTCACGGTTCTTGTTCACATTGAGCTGGGGCGGCAGCAGACCATTGTTGCTAACCCCGAAATCAAAGGGCAGGCCGGTGTTGAGGGCGTTGAAGTTGGGGAAGGCACCTGAGGAGATGTCATTGCCCTTGGGATAATTGAAGCCTTGGTACATCGTCCGGATGTCGCCAAAAATCTTGATGCGCTGCGTCCACTCCGCGGCGGAATTCGGCGCGGCCCACTTCTGATCTCGCGCCTGTGCAAAGACTTCCGTGCGCAGCTGGTCGCGGATCTGCGCTTTCACAGATTCAGGAATGTACGTCACGCGCACTTCCTCGCTGTCCGGCTGCACCGGCGGCATCGCGCTTTGCGCGGCCACGGCTGCCTGCGTTTCCGCAAGTGTTTGCGCCTGCGCTTTCGCAAAGGCCGCATCTTCTTCCGCACCCTTGATCAAATCAGACGCTTCGCCATGCGTGAGGATCCCTTTTTGAACCAGTCGGTTGATCAGGTTCAGCGTCACATTCTGTGACGGCCCATTGAGAATCGGCTGCGGCGCCGCAGCATTCGGGTCTGGCAGCACCGCTGTGGTGGCGGGCGTCATCGTTGGCGTCGCGGGTGCCGTTCCCGCAGCAGGCCCTGCTGTGCTCGCCGCTCCGGCGGTGGCGGGTGAAAGCGCCCCGGCGGTTGGCGTTCCTGCCGGCGCGGTGTTGTCAGCCAGCAGCGGCAGCGGCTTGGGCAGCGCAGGTTCCGCAGCATACATCAACGTAGGCTGCAATGCGGCGATGAGGGAGGCGGTGAAACAGGCGTACGTTCTTCGCCAGACTTGATTTGGAGTGAGCATGGAGCGGTGAGAAAAAAGGGAAGGGGGCTTCAGTTCGGCTTGCGCGCAGTGAGGCGGAGGTTGATCGGCATGGGCATGTCGTCCGGCGGCGGTTCGCTGAGCACCATCCCGTTGAAGACTTGGTTTTCGATGGCGTTGTCCAGCTTGCTGTCACCCGTGCTGCCGTTCAGCTTCACGCGCACGATGCGCCCGGTGTTGTCAGCCCAGATTTTGATGGTGTTGGTGAATCCGGCGCTCTTCGTCAACGCGTTGTTGCGCAGCGCCTCCGCCAGGCGGTTCTGCACCTGCCCGGCGTAATAGCCCCACTTGCTGCCGCCTTTGCCGCCGCCGCCGATCATGCCGCCACCACCGCCGCCACCACCACCGAGGCCCAGCCCGCTGCCGTTGCCTCCGCCGATCGCAGTGCCCAGCGGCTCATCCGCAGGCTTGTCCATCGGTTTGTCCACCGGCTTGTCCACGACCTCTTCAGGCGCTTGTTCGACCATCTTTTCTTCCTTCTCCTCCGGCGGCGGCTCTTCCTTTTTAGGTGGCGGCGGCGGTGGTGGTGGTGGCGGCGGGGGGGGGATGGAGATAGAAACCATCTCCAGTTTCTTCTTCGGCGCAGACTTCCCCGGCGTATAGTTCGCCGCAAAATACCCACCCACTGCCAGCGCGATCCCGCCCAGGATCAGCAGCACGAGATAACGCCGGAAAAATCCGGGTTCGTCGTCGTCTTCGCTGTGAGGAGAGGCCATGGTGTGGTAGAATTTAAATTGCTTATTTTTTCGCCGCCTGCGTCGCCAGCCCGATGTTTGTGAAACCTGCGCGCCCAATGGCCGTCAGCACATCCATCACGATCTGGTACTGCGTCCCGCTGTCGCCGCGCACCACGATGGGCGCCTCCGGCATCGCCGCCTTGATCGCCTCCAGCTTGCTCGAAAGCTCATCGATCGTCACCGCTGTCGCGTTCAGCTTGATGTTCCCCTGGTTGTCCACCGTCACCGCCTGCATCTTCGGGCCTTCAATCGGCTTCGACGTGGACGGCCCGCCCCTCGGCAGGTTCACCTTCACCCCCTGCACCCCGGCGGTCGTCATGATGATGAAAATCAGGAGCAGCACCAGGTAGAGGTCCACCATCGGCGTGACGTTGATGTCATCGTAAGATTTGTTGTCTGCGTCCATGAGGGGGTGCGGTTACTCCTTGTAGTGTTCCGCCATCTTCGTGACGAACTCGTCGATGAACGTCTCCATGTTCGAGACCACATCCTTGATCCGTGAGCTCAGGTAGCTGTAGATAAACAGCGCCGGGATGGCCACCGCCAGACCCGCCACCGTCGCCAGCAAAGCACCCGCGATACCCGGTGCGATCGAGTTCACTTCCACTTCGCCGGACTTCGCAATAACCGCGAACGTGATCATCACCCCGATCACCGTCCCCAGGAGTCCCAGGTAGGGGCCGCCCGCGATGCCGATCGTCAGGAACACCAGCTTCCCATTCAGCTTCTGCACTTCGCGCACCATGCCGCCATGCAGCGTCGCCTTGATTGCCTGGATCGAGCGCCCGGAAAGTCCCATGATCTTCGCTTCCTTCTTCTCCTGCGGATTGAAGGTCACCTTGCGGAAGGACTTCATGCGGTTGCTGATCTCCTCGGCACCCAGATGGTAGAGTTGATACAGCGGCGACTGCTTCATCAGCTTCTGCATCTTGGTGCTCACACTGCCGCCGATGTTTTGAATGCTCTCGTTGTCTTCCGTGTCGATCGCCGTGAGATCGGAGGAAATCTTCTCCCAGCGCTTCATGAACTCCTTGGAGGCCTTCTCAATCGTGTTGAGATACATGATTTTCCCAGCCGCAATGATCCAGCCCATGATGGCCAGCACGGTGCAAAGGAAAATAACCACCCAGCCGTCAAACGTCAGATCCTTCGAGATGTCCGTAATCAGCGAGAGATGCTTCATGAGCTCACCCTCTTCCTTGTGGTCCGAAGCCTCGTCCGCACCCACGCTGATCAGCTTGTCCTTGTCTGCCGAGGTTCCCTGGTTCACCGCCGCAAAGTGAATGAATCCCGCTGGCCGCGCCGTCTTGGCGATCTCCAGTTCATCAATCTCACCCGTGAATCCCACGAAGCTCGCAGCCGCAGGGGAGGTGTCCTTGTCGATCTCCACCGGTCCCTTCAGCAAAGGCATCGCCGCCGTCAGTGCACCGTACGATTTGCCGTCCACATACACCGTGATCGCGCCCGCATCCGCCACCGCAGCCACATGGTGCCAGCCACCCGCTGCAATCGGTGCCCCCACGCTGCTGCGCTGCTTGTTGAGTTCCACAAACGGCACGCCGTTGTCCAGACCCAGGATGAAAGCATTCGCACCTTCGCGGCGGCTCAGCAGCACCGCATTTGGCTGCAGTGCGCTCGGCTTGATCCACGCAGACACCGTTAGCGGTGCTCCCGGAGCCCATTCAGCCAGCGGCGGAGATGGCACCTTGATCGCCGTCTGGCCAAACACCCGCAGACCGCCGCCGATGAGAGATCCCGCAGCCGGTGGTGGCGTGCCTTCAGCATTCGCACCCGTGGCAGAGGAATCCGTGCCCGCCTTCGCCGCATCGGCAAAGTGGTACACCAGCGTCGTGTTTGCATCGTACGTCTCCTTCGCCGCCTCAGGCGCAGGGGCTTCGGTGTTGCCGTAGTAGAGCCAGATGCTCGTCGCGCTCGCAGGCTTCAGGTCAGGCACCTGCACCCACACATAGGCTTCGTTGAGAAGAGAGTCCCACTTTTCCACATGGTGCTTCAGCACCGTCTTCCCATCATCCGCCACAAAGCGCAGATCGCTGCCATCCTCCCTGGCAGACATGAAGCTGAACACACCTTCATGCAGTCGCACCAGCACCGCCGTCGTGCCGATGGGCTCGGCAATCGCCACACCCTTGCCTGTCGTGTCGATGTCGATCTTTTTACGTGTCGGCCACTTCGCATCCCACCAGTTCGCTTCAGCAGCGGAAACAAGCGAGGTCGTGAGCGCCAGGGCAAGCAGCAGAGAATTCAGGATGCGTGGAGTGCGGGACATGAAGCGTATGGAGGGGCTGTGCATTGAGAAAAAATTTGCGGCCTAGAAATCCGCGCCAAGGCGGAAGAGGAGGAAGAGGTCATGCGCCAGCGCGTTCGGCTGCGTGACCAGCGGCATCGCCAGATCCAGCGAGCCGGTGAGATGGTTCAAATAGCGGATGCGGGTGCCGATGCCCGTGCTCGCCAGGTCATAGCTGCGCTTTTCCGCTGGCAGCGTGTGGTTGGAGTACAGCTTGCCACCTTCCAGGAAGGCATACACGCGCCACTGGTTTTCACGGTCCTTCGCAGTGCCGAGGAAATTCGGGCTTCGAAACTCCAGCGTACCAAACATCCCGGAGTCTCCCAGCCTTGTTGCGATGAGATAACCACGCGCGTTGTTAAATCCACCGCCTGAGGTCTGCTCCGTGTTGATGAGTGCATCAGACGTCGCCTGTCCCTGCGCACGTGCGTAGATCTGAAAACCCTGCGCCACATCATGTGTGTGGGAGAGGTCTCCGCGGAAGTACAAGAAGTTGTCCGTCGCGCCATAGCGGCGTGCCGCAAACTTGTTCTGCGATCCTCCCATGCCGCTGATATGCCAGGTCAGCGCCGCGTTGAGCTCCGTGAACGTGTTGTCCGTCACCTTGCTCAGGCTGTACGCCAGATTGAAGGGATAATACTGGATCGGTGCCGAGGTCACACTTCCACCAGCAGTCACGTCCTGGACGAAGTTCTTGTAATCCATCCCGAAGCTGATCGACTGGAAATACCCCTGGCTCGCCGGCAGCGTACGCATCAGGCGAAATCCGACGATCTGCCCTTTGCCGATCACCGTCGTGCCACCCAGCGCAGCGATGTTGCTGTCCTGCACCGTGCCCGTCAGCATCACGCTCAGGCCTTCCACACTGCGGATCGGCGCCTGATAAAAGGCCGAATACACCGCGCTGTCACTCGTCCTCTCCGGGGCCAGCTGAAAACTGCCGCCCAGCGTGTGGCCCAATTGCCAGAGATTGCTGTAGCTGAGAGATCCGCTCAGGCGCAGCGGCACCGTGTTCGCATTGTGCTGGTTGTTGATCTCCAGGCTTCCATGCGCAGGCAGTTTGTCCTCCACATTCAGGTCAATGTCCACCGTGCCCGGCACCACGCCCGCGCGCAGTTCCGGTGTGATCTTGCGGTCTCGCCAGCGGTTCAGCGCCACGATGTCCTTGCTGATCTCATTGAAGTTCGGCACCGTCCCTTCCTTCATGGATGGCGCCATCTCCTTGATCTTGCTCGGCAGGAAATAGCGCGCGCCCTTCACCCGCAGCCGGCCCACCGGTGTCTCTACCACTTCCAGAAAGATCACACCACGGTTCCCCGTCTGCATCGGCACCTGCACGCCCACGCTTTGGTAGCCTTTGGATTTGTACACTTTCTCCAGGGCCACACGCGCCGCTTCAATGTCCTGCTCGCCTCGGCCTGGCCCCATAAACGGATACACCGCCTCTTCGATCTCAATCGCCTTCAGCAGATGATTTCCGCGCACCCGATACTCACGCACATACAAATTGCCGATTTGTGACACTGCCGTCGGCGCAGGTGTCGGCAGCGCTGTCGCCGCTGTCGTATTGGCCGTGGACTCACCCCAGGCCGCGCCAAATCCATTCACCCCCGCCCAGCACAGCAGGGCGCAAAACCTGCGGGACATCTCCCGAATCTTTAGGCTTTGGGTGCTTGTTTTAAAGCTGGGTTGAAAGATTTTAGGCGGCATTGACGCAGTGTTCGTGACGCCTCCTTTTTCGTTCGGCATGGGCCTCGCTCAAGTTTGCCGCTGTTACGAATGCGTCACAGTGTACAGCTCTTTTTCCCTGCTTCCCTCTGTCATCGTTAGTTTCGGTGACATTTTCGAAACACAAACTGCTTCAAGGTTTGGCTGCAGCCGCATTGGCAGCTGCCGCGTTACGCACGGCTTCCAGTTGTGTCTTGATGAAATAATCCCCTCCAAACATCGAGGAGAACTGTTCGTCGCTTGCCCGTTGGGCTGAAAGCCAGCGCTCGCGATAGACCGGACTCGAAGGGTCCGCAGTGACATCCTGCATCGCACTGGCAAAGTCGGTGCGCATCTGGCTGATGATCGCTGTTGCCGCAGGATTCAAACTCGGGTCGGTCGGGGTGGGTGTCAGTGTGCCGGCCGGTGTCACTCTATTCGGGTCATTGCCTGCCAGAAATGCCGTAGGAGTCAGTGTGCTGGCGGATTGTACGCTCGCTGCGGATGCTCCCGTGGGCGTGAATCCGGCTCCTTGCGTGCCGGTGGATGTCTGCACGTTGGTGGATGACGGCGCTCCGGTGGGTGTCTGCGCGCTTGGGGATGACTGCGTGGCCGCTGCGTAGGTTGCAGGGCTGCTGCTAAGGGAAGCGCTGAACATGGCAGTTTCCTCAGTGTTTAAGTGCTGCAGGCGTTCTTTCAAGGGGGGCCTGCTTTGGGGCGGTGCGGTTGCGATCTCTCGCTCAATCTCCTGTCGCTTCGCCGCATAAACCTCATTCAGCTCACACTGGATGATGTCGCGAATGGTGGCCTCCGGGCACCCGATGGCGCGCAGGTTCTTCACATAGGTGGGGAAGTCAGGTGCTTCAAGCTGACGCCAGTGAAACGGCCTGGCTTGCTCTTGAGTCGCTGCCGTTTTCGTGGTCTCTGGTTTGATCTTGGCCACTGCATTAACCGACCTTTGGGCGGGCAGGTGGAGTGTTGTCGGTTCGGGGCGCACCTGCCACATCACCACCAGCGTGACCACAAGCATCACATTTAGCAAGAGTGAGGCCACCAGCGGCCAGGAGATGTGTCGAATCAGATTTCGAAAATGCATGGTCCAGATGAAAAAGCTGGTGCTGACGACGAGCGCCAGCACCAGCATGTTTGTTTCAGTCTTTATCAGGTCAATTCACAATTAAGGGCCAATAAGACCGCCGTCACCTGCACGGGTGATGTTCATGCTGGTAACATCAATGCCGTTGACGCCAAGGTTGGCACCGATTGCACCCTTGATCTTGGTGATCAGAGTGGCTTCGTCACCGGTCGGAGTGCCCTTGTAGGAAAGGTGCTCATAGCACCACAAGGAGTAGCCACCATTCTGCACGCTGGCGATGGCGTTTGCACTGCCGTCATACAGATTGCCATCATACGTAAGGCGCTTTCCACCGTTTGCCACAGATGTGACGGCATCACCTGCACCGACGTATCCCACGACGGTCAAGTTGCTGTCCGTTGCTGGAGAGGCTGCGGAGCCATCGGCGTTGAGGATGTTGACCGTGCCGGCTCCGCTGAAGCCCATGAAGCTGGAGATACCGCCACCGGAACCATAACCACCGTTGCCGGCATTCAGGGTGTCGGCATTGGGGAAGTTGGTGTTGTCGGTGGGCCAGAAACGAAGGCTGGTGATGGTTCCGCTGCCGGCGGTTCCGCTGAGGACGCCGTAATACTGCTTCACCAGATTGGCGATGCCGAATTTCGTTTCGGCCAGAACCGTAATGCGTGTGCCAGATCCATTGTCGCGGCCCGTCAAATACACGTTGTTGGTGTCACTTACGATTCCTGTCAGGTAAGCCTGCTGCACGACTCCGTTGTTAAACAGGAGGCGGGCGTTCTGCGCAGTGATGTTGTTCAGGTTGCCCAGGTTGGAGCTGCCTCTGCTGGCAACGAATTCGAAGGGAACCACGGCCACGAGAGCTTCGGACAGACCGGTCACTTTCGTCGTGGTGACGGAAGAGGCGTAGATGTCCGACATCGAGAACTGAACTGCACCTGGGGCGCTGTTAGCTGTGGCTGAGTAGGAGACGTTGTTGTATCCTGCAGTGGTAGCATTAGCCGGGGCATAGTTGAGAACGCTCGAGTTGAAGATGGAGATCAACCCCGTGGCCGATCCGGAAAGAGCGACGTAGATGGTGATCGGGGAGCCACCGTTGACGCCTGAGATCGAACCCTGGAAGGTCACTGTGCCAGCGGCATTGACTGCGGCGTGTCCCTGAGCCGCAGTGGGAGTGGCACCATTACCGTTCGCAGCCGTGGTGGTGATTTTGCAGGTCGCAATGTCAGAGGCAGGGGTGCCGCCCATCAGTGCGACGATGGTGTCATAAAGAGCACCACGGAATGCGGTGGAACCCGTGATGGTGAACTGCGTGCTGGCAGATGCCGGCTGGACAAATGAGAGAGCAACGACGCTCAATGCTATTTTAAAGAAAGATTTCATGAGATAAGTAAAAAAGGAGTGTTGGAAATGGAATGAAGCAAACTTTGGACGATTAGGCATTCAAACGGCGGCGGCGGCGGAGGAGCAGACCACCAAGACCCAGAGCTGCGAAGAGTGTACGGCTGGGTTCTGGAGCGGCTGCAACAGTGGTGTTGAAGCTGACAACCCCGCTGCTGTTGATGGAGAAGGTGCCCAGGTAGGTGCTGGCCTGGCTGCCGGAGGAGGCGCCAAGGATCCGGTAAAGATCCAGAGCCGTCCCCGTAGGTCCCGAAGCAAAGCTGCCCTGCACCGAAGCAGGAAGGACGGCGTTGCCCCAGTTGCCTTGGGCATTGGCGACCCATGCCGTGTTTGCAGTCGGGATGGAGAGAGGACTCGTTCCAGCCGTGGTGCTGTAAGTGGTTTGCACGGAGCCAATCTGGGAAGAGTAGCTGTTGCGTGCGGTAACACCGGAGTTGAAGTTGGACGTCACCTGACCAAAGTCATTGATCGTGTTGCCATCCTGAGCCTGGGTGAGGTAGGCTGTGCCGTTTGTGTCACCATTGGCAAGAGTGGTGCCGCTGGTGTTCACACCTGCGACCGACCAGAAAACATTGGCGTCACTGGACGTAAGCATGTTTGCACCATAGATGCTAAGTGCCGATCCCAGGCTGGCCACGTTGGCAATGTTGGTGCTGGTGTTGTGAGCATTCACAAACTGCGACGCATTGCCGAGGTCAACGGTGAGGACGGTGTTGGCACCGCTCCCTGATGTCTGGTTGAACGCGAGGAGAAGATCGCCCTGCGCGAATGTTGCAGCCTTGGCGGAAGTCGCCGCAGCCGAAATCCCGGCCATAACGAGCATGGTCAGGAGATATTTGGATTTTATCTGCATGGTGTGGTTTGTTGTCGGTTTAATTGTGAATGAAATTCTCCAGAATGGATGGTTTCATCGCCATTGACCGGCGGACGAGCAGTAGTCAGTCAGCCAAAGTAATTCCATATTTGATGGGTTACGATTTGGACACGCCTTCACCCCGACACTGTTTGTGGCCTTCCATGCTTTGATGGGAGCAGGTCGGTTGGTATGGGAATGAAGAGATGCTGTCACAATGGTGATAAAATTCCAAGCCGTTTGGCTTGAAGATCAGTCCGCTTTTTAGCCGGTTCCTATCATCCATGTATAACTTTGCTGTTAAGATTCTGTCACATTGGCGTGGCGTGAGGCCGTGTTGTTACTCCGCCTGCTCCACTCCTCCGCATGTGCGTTCCATCACCTCTTGCGCTGATTCTCACTTTGCCTTGTGGCTTCTGCCCTGGTTCTCTTGGGCTGTCACTAGCGTCTGCTGGTCGGCAGCTCTCGCGCCAGCGCCTCCTGCATTCTGAGGAATGTTTCGTAGACATACCCGCTTGCCAGATAGGCGATGGTCCCGTCTTTCCGGATGATCAACGTTCTTGGCACATATCGGGAGAAATATCGTTGGTAAATCTCCTGCTTGGGATCGGCTGCAAAAGCAAAAGTGAATTTGTTTTCACCACTAATTTTGACCAGCTCTTCTCGAGTGTGTCCACGTCCTATGGCGAGCAGCAGGAAATCGTCTCGGTCTCGGATTTTCTGAAATATCTCTTTTTCAAAATATCGCATTTCCGTGAGGCTTGCCGCGTTGCTGGTGGAAAAAAAATACAGCACCACCACCTTCTCTTTCTGTGCCGAGAGCGTAATGGTCTTTCCATCCGTCGTCTGGCAGGTGAAATCGGGGGCTGCTTGTCCGGCGCGTACGAGCGTGGCCGCTTCTATCTTTGCATCTACGTCATCCTCGGTTGCGCGCAGGCCGTGGGTGGACGCGGAGAATGTCAGCAAAAGGACAAACAACTTGAGTAGCCGGGATTTCATAAGCACAGTCTCTTATTTCCGACACATTCAGGGGGCCTGTCAAAACCCGCTCTGGAACAAAGATGTCACATTGAATTCATGTTCTACGGTGCTTTGATGAGTGTTCGTCCGCTGCTCTTGCAACAATGATGTCCCCACACGGCTTCTGCCTCCTTTTACTGCTGGCTCACTTCGGAGTGGTTCAGGCGGAGGAACCTGCCGTCTTCACGCCGCCGCAGGCTTATCCGGCGTCTCGTTATGAGGAAGGTTGGAATAAAAATCCCTTCACCTTGAAAACGGCCGCCCCCATTGCTGCCCAGGATTCCTTCGCCAGAGATCTCGCCATCGGTGCCCATTATGGCGCAGCGGACAATCCCACCGTCGTCGTCGTCAACACCAAGACCAACGAACGCATTCTCCTGCGCAAGGACCAGCCGGCTAAGAATGGCATGTGCATCAAATCCTTCCACCTTTCCAGCACTCGCAATGAATGCCAGGTGGATGTCGCACTCGGCACGCAAGCTGCCGTTCTCTCTTACGATTCGAACTACCTCGTTCAGTTCGCCGCCAGTGAAACCAGCCGCATGGCTGCCTCAAAGGCTGCTGGCGCACCTGCGAACAAAACTCCCAAAATGCCCCAGCTTCCTGGGACTACGGCCACTCCTCCCGCCGCTTCATCAGCTGCGGTGATCTCTTCCAGTCATATTTCGCTGCCCTTGGCCCCAGCTCCTTCATCCTCTCAGCCCGCCTCCACTTCAGCAGTGCCCTCACGCCTCCGCATCGGCTCTCCACCGCCTCAAACCACTCCGTGAATCGGACGTGTCGTTCCTAGAACGTGAACACAAAGTTGATCTTCGCGATCACGCTCACTCGATCCCGGTCTGGAAAGTTCGCCCACGTTTCGAGCACGATGTGTTTGCTCAGGTCATACTTGGTTCCTACTGCCGTGATGAGGCCGTGCTGATTGCGCGACTGAACCAGGTCGGCGTTCAGATTGAAATTGCGCTCAAAGAGCTTCCAGGTGCGGTCCACGCCAAAGAGATAGCTGTCGCCATGCGTCTGCACTCCGTAGCCTGCATGCAGGCGCACAAGATGGAAATCATGCCACAGCATGGCATAGGTGAATGGATCGCGTGCACGCTTCGTGTCCGTCAGCGCGACACCTGCCACACCGAGCGCGAACATGCCATCCTCCCAGGGTTGAATGCGCGCCTTCGTCTGAAACAGCAGCGGCCCCGAATACCCGGCGCCCAGCGCGCTGTCCAGCCCCCACTCCAGGTGCAGAGGCTTGAAGTCCCAGCCCGTCTTGAAGCCCGACCAGTCCGATGTTTTGCCCGGTCCGCTGGTGGCAAACTGATTGGCGCCGCCAAAGCTGCTGAAGTACTGCACCGCCACCGTGCGGTGCGGCACCGTGTCGGCCGTGGGGATGTTGTTGAGACCGGTGGGCGTCCCAAACACCGGCATCGCAGTAGCGCAAACGGCCAGCATCAGAACACGCGATGACTTCATGAGGATCTAGGAGCTGGCTTTGTTCTCATCCTGATGCCCGTCGCTATAGGCCTGCGCGGCCAGCGTTGGCACGGTCCTGGCCAGTTCCGCCTGATTCTGCCGGCCTGAGGCATAGGATTCAAACACGGCGCGAATCTCATCGCGCACGCGGCGGAAGACCTGCATCTGCTCCTCCTCGGTGCCCGTGGCATGGGCTGGATCATCAAAGCCCCAGTGGTGGCGGTTCATCTGGCCGGGAAACATCGGGCAGACCTGGTCCGCATTGCCGCACACAGTGATGACGGTTTCAATGTCCTGATCGAGGAACTCATTGAGGTGCTTCGAATGATGCGCCGAGATGTCGATGCCGATCTCCTCCATGGCCTTGATGCCAAGCGGATGCACGTAGCCTGCCGGCTTCGACCCCGCGCTGGCGACGGTGTAGCCCTCGCCCAGGGCGCGGCGCAGAATGCCTTCAGCAAGATGGGAGCGGCACGAGTTGCCGGTGCAGAGAATGAGGATGGTGGGTTGTTTCATAATATGGGAGATAATGTCATTTGGTGGAGGGGGTGCATTCGCCGCCGCAGCAGCCGCTGTCACGCATGCCCTTGCACAACGGCACAGCCAGCAGCGCGCCTAGCACAGGTGCTACAAGGTAAAGCCACAGATGCTCCATATGCCCGGAGATCAGCGCAGGTGCGAGCGAGCGCGCAGGATTCATCGAGGCACCACAGGCCGGTCCGGCAAACATCGCCTCCAGTGCGATCACGCCGCCAATCGTAATGCCTGCAGTAATGCCCTTTTCCTTCGCCCCGGTGGAGACGCTCAAGATCGTCATCATCAAAATCGCCGTGAGCACCAGTTCCAGCACAAAGCTCTGCGTATCCGATCCCGCAGGCAGCGTGGCACCGAGCGTGGCATCATACGGATAGAGCCCATCCAGCAGAATGCTGGCGGCCAGCGCTCCTGCGATCTGTGCACCGAGGTAGCCCGGCACATCACGCCACGCAAAACGCCGGGCCACCGCAAAGGCAAGTGTGACAGCAGGGTTGAAATGCGCGCCGCTGACATCGCCAAAGGTGTGAATCATCGCCATCACCACGAGCCCGAAGGTAAGTGCGATGCCTGCATGGCCGATGGCTCCGTGGCTCGCGGCATTGATGACGATGGCAGCCGTGCCCGCAAAGACGAGCGTGAAGGTGCCGAGGAATTCAGCGAGGCGTTGTTTCTTCATGGAATGATTCAGCAGCATTTGGAACCCGGCGTGCAGCAGGAGGTGGCCGCCGCTGCGGCTTTCGGAGCGGGCGCGCACTCGCCTGGCAGGCAGATGCCGCGTGCCAGGCAGTCCGTGTGCTTCAGGCCCAGATGAAACGCCAGCGCGCCATCGATGACCTCCACATTCTCCACTGGAAACTGCGCCACCACGCCGTCTTCATACTCGATCTCAATGGGAAGGTTGTGGTGCGGCAGCACATCGTCAGCGCGTTCAAAAATGCTGGCCAGTTTGCCAGCGAGCAGCCGATGCTCCACATCATCATGCACCCACGTTTGCAGCAGGCAGGTTTCCAGCGTGCGCCGCATGCCGCCGCAGTCGATGAAGTTTTTCATGACGTGGCCCACTTCGGTGATGTGATAGTGCGCGGGAATGAGGCCGCCATCCGGCAGGACAAACAGCAGCGGCTTTTCCGCATGCGCGCTGAGTTGGGAGAGAAATTCGGTGATGTTCATGGTGTGGGGGGGATTAGCAGCAGGGTTTGGTTTTGGCCTTCTTTGGCGCGAGCTGGTCCAGGCAGCGGAGGAAGTCTCCCAGACAGTCACAGGCCAGGCGGTAGTAGATGTTCAGCCCGCGCTTGTCCGAGACCAGCACCCCGGCCTGACGCATCATGCTCAGGTGCTTGGAGACGGTGGACATGTCCGCGCCCACCAGGTCCTTCAGATCACACACGCACATCTCGCCCTCCATCAGCGCCTCGGCAATGAGGAGGCGGGAAGGGTGGGCCAGCGCCTTGATTACGGCGGCACGTTTGCTGAAAACTGTCTTGCTTGCTGGCATCGTCTAAGTTGGCTATTTGGCTAAATAACCAAATAGTTGCACACCCGCAAGCTCTTTTCACTTCAGCTGCGGTGCTGCCGAAATTCCTGCAGGCGCGGCTGGACCTTGGGCGGCCTGCTCACTTCGCAGGGTTGGACTCTGGCGGTGGCACGATCTGCACCTTGATCTTGGTTCGCACATTGTTCAGCCACGCATCATAAAACTCGGCGGTCTTCTGCTGCTTCAGCACGGCGGTGACTTCCTGCCGCTTTTCCTCAGCGGTCTTGATCAGCGTGCGCTCCTCGTCGAGTTTGACGATGATCCACATGCTGCCGATGTCGACCACCCCGCTGATGTCTCCGGGCTTCATCGTGGCGAGCGCTCCGGAGATCGCGGGACTGAACGCGGTGGGGGGCATCCAGTCCCTGGCACCGCCATCTGCGGCACGGCTGTCGGCGGAATGTTTCTTGGCCAGAGCTTCAAAGTCCTGCCCTTCCTTGAGCTTTGCATGAAGGTCGTCGGCCAGCTTGCGTTGCTGCGCCTCGTTCGGGTCCCCGGATTTTTTCAGGATCGCGAGCGTGTGCAGCTTCACCTGCCGCTCCGGCGGGGCGTTGTTTTTCTCCATCTGCCGGGTGATCTCCTGCTCCGTGGGTTCGGGAGCCATGGCTCGGATCTTCTGCCGCATGAGCGGGGCGACGATGTTCTTTTCGCGCATCATGCGATATTCCTCCAGCGTGTAGCCTTCCTTGGCCAGTTGCAGCAAAAAGCGCGGCTGGCTGCCTTTGTAATTGCGGGCGACGAACTGCCGCAAGTCCTCGTCCAGTTGCGCGGGCGTGAGGGTGTTGCCCATGGCCTTGAAGGCCGCATACAGCAGCGCCATCTCGATCTGGGCCTTGAGCGCGGTCTGCTCCAGCTCCGCCTCCGTGCCCCCTGATTGGGCACCGGCGGCCTTTTTGCGGAACACCTCCAGAGCTATCGTCACCTCCTTTCGTGTGACCTCCGTGCTGCCCACCATCGCGGCCACCCGTGCCGCATCCACCGCCTTGCCATCACCGCCCTTCGGCGTGAGCTTCTCGCGCAGGATGCCGGAGAGGGTTTCATCCCACATCTTGTCCATTGCCGAGGTCGTCGCGGCGGCCAGCGGGCGTTCGGGTTCACGGCGGAGCTCCTGCAGAAAGGACTCCATGATGGAGTTGAAGCGTATCTTGGTGCCTGCCTCCGCGCCGCCAAACACCTCGCGCAGCAGATCGGTCTCGGCGTTCTGCCCGCTCGCGCGCACCTTCTCCAGCAGGTCTGCCACGGCCGTGCGCGTGCGCGCAGTGCAGCTCTGCACCAGCAGGCCCCAGTCATTGCGGAAATCTGCCGCCGTCATCTTGCTGAGTGCGAGATCGCGAAACTCACCCGCGGAGGCGGGGAGCGTCCAGTCCAGCAGCGCGGCGGCGCAGTAGCAGCCCAAGGGGCCCAGCTGCGGGTCCTGCCGTACCTGCTGCAAAATGCGGCCGGTGTATTCATTCCGTCCGACGGTGTTGTAATACACCTCCCGTGCCAGCAGCCAGGGCCAGCTGCCTTCGCTCACCAGGCTATCCACGATGGACAGGCCGAGCTGTGCGATCATCGTGGTGCTGACCTGGGTGGTGCGGGGCTTGTCCGGCGTGTCCGGCACGTAAAAGCTCTCCTCTTCACTGGTGAAGGCGCTGAAAAACTTCGGTGCCGAAATGTCTAGGCTGCGCCCGAAGTCCCGCGCTGCCGCAGTGCGCCGGGCCACCTCCTCGGGTGTCAGCTCGGCAGCCTTGCCAAAGCCAGCGTTCAGAAAGCCCGCCGTCAGCCAGCCCGCCCACGAGGCGTAGTTCTGCCCGGCTTCATGGCTGTTTGCCAGCCCGGCGGTCTGCGCCTCCAGCTCCTGCGCGGCCTTTTCCCACGCCCCTTTTGAAGTGGTGATGTTGAACCGCGCAAATTCCTTGTGCGCCTTGTCCCAGCTTCCCTTGCCGTTCCCGAGTTCGCGTATGCGTCCCGTGGCCTCTTCGATGACGGCACCGTACTTTCCTTGTCCATCCGCCGCTTCGGTTTTCATCACCAGCAGGCCGTCCTTGTGCTCCCACTCATCCGCATACTTCAGGCTGTTCAGCAGCGCCGCCGCCGGCTTCATCGTCAGGACAAGGTTCAGCAGCCCGTTCCCCTCCTGCATCTTCCATGACCCGCCAAAATTGACGAGGCCGCTCGTGCGGTTGTCTTTCGGTTCAGCGGTGTCGATCGTCACGAACAGATTGGCCATCAAGCCTCTGCCCACCGCCTGCCGCAGCCACTGCTTGGCGGTGCCGTCATGCGCCGAACAGAAGGCCGTCAGCTCTTCCGGTGCATATCGCAGCGTGTAGCGGCGCGGATTCTTCCGGCCCTCGGCATCGTCAAAAAACGTCAGAGTCAGCTGCAGGCCGCGCTGGGCGTTGTAGATGATGCCCAGCTCCTCGCGGCGGCCTGTGCTCTGCTGAATTTCCAGCGTGATCACCAGGTCCTCGCTGCCCGTGCGCACGAGGTCATTGATCCAGTCCCGCGCCTTCAGCAGGGCTTCACACGTGGCATTCAGCGGCTCCCCGAGCTTGGGGGCCTCGGGCATTTCCACCAGCTCCAGCTTCAGGTCCATCTCCGGGTGGTCTGCCTGGCGCGGAGTGGTCGTGACCTTGTAGGAGGTGTAGCGGGCGCTGCGCAGCAGGCGGTCCTCGATCTCCTGCACCTGCCCGGACTTGAATGGGCGGCCTTTCTCCAGCTCCAGGTACTTCAGCAGCTCGGCCTCGGTGTCGCGCTTCAGGCCTGTGCAGGTGATCCCCGCCAGCATAGCGACCGGTCCCTCCGAGAGAATGTTCACCTGCAGGGCGGCAGTATGTGCGGTGTCATCCAGTACGGTTTTGACCTCCACCTTGGCCTGCATCCGCCCTGCCTGGGCGAGCTGCTTGAGCACCATGTCCTGCAGATCAGCGGGGCGGCGCGCATCCAGTGCGGCGGGCTTGCCGATCTCCCAGGCGATGTTCTTTGACTCTGACTCTGGAGTCACTTGCGCCTTGGTCTTGAGCGAGAGGCCCGGTGCCTTCGTCTCTGACACGACCGCCAGATTGGATGGCAAGGCCTGCTCCTCGGACTTGTCCTTCTTGGTGAAATGATCCGCCGGTTTCTTCTCCTTGGTGGTCAGTTTTGCGATGATCTGCGCCGCCGGTACGGTCTGCGCCCCCGTCACAGTGACCGGACCCGCCATGTAGCGCACGCCTTCCACGATGACGCAGAGCAGCCGCTGCGGATCTGCCAGCCAGCGAGTCTGGGTGATCTGCACCTGCGGGAACCCCGCGCGCTGGTAGCCGCGCAGCAGGGCCGCCCGGGTGGCCTGCTCATAATCCGCCAGCGGGGCCTCCGGGTGCGCCGCCAGCAGCCAGTCCCCGTGCGTGCGCAGGCCGTGGTAAAGCTGCTCGGCGGAGAAAGTCTTGTTTCCCTCAAACACCAGATGACTCGCGCTGCCCAGCACGCCCACCCTGGCCGCATCAGCGCCACGGAGGGTACCGGAGAAAAACAATTGCAGCAGCAGCAGGCAAAGGATGAGAGCGGTGTGCTTTTTCATGCGGGAGAAGTCATGTCTTAAGTCGAAAGTCTCGATTTAAGAAAATCTTAGTCGAATTGCCACGCTTGAGTCAATCAGCAACAGCTTAACCGGGTCTTCTGCTCCCACCCGTTCTTACCGCGTTATTTGCGTGATGGCCTGCGTCGGAACGACCCAAAACACCTGCTCAGTCGGATCACCACCTGCATGAATCAATCTGAGCTTCATCAGTTTCGGGTGCGATCCACCGGGATTGTCCTCTGCCCAAAATGGGACCCACTGCTGCGTGGTCGGTTGCAGCACCCGCCATTCGCACTGCGCCAGTTCTTCAAACAGCACCACGCTGCTATCGTTTGCAGCAGAATGACATGTCAGCATCAGGCGCAGCCCGCCGCCGGGCTGGACTTCGGTGAACAAGGTCACCCGGCAGTCCAGTTCTTCATCAAAGGGAGAGCGCACATGCTCCAGCTCCAGCCGGGTCAGGTACTGGCCCCGCTCTTGAGTCGTTTTTAGATTCAGCATCGCGGTCGCGGGCAGTTCGGCCAGCAGATGTTCGCAAAACGTGGTAAACGCCTGCATGCGTGCGTCACGACGCTCCGCGCGTCGCAAATCATCCGCCAGACTCAGCGTGCCTTGCGCCAGGGAATAGCCACCGCCCAGCATCATCGCGGTGATCGCCAGCACGATGATCACTTCCAGCAGGGTGAACGCAGGTGCTCTCGGTGCATGACGGTGCAGCGCTTTCATCAGCGGAAGAGCGGGGGATATACCCAGGTTTCAGCGCTGGCCTGCTGCTGCGTCCGTCCTTCCTGCCAAGCAGCGGTCACACGCACTTCAAACATTCCCGGCACCGGATTTCCTTCGCGGTCTTTGAGTTCCAAAGGTGTGTGCGTCACGGTGTAGCTCACGTCACGCTCCTGCAGTTTCACTTCCTCAATGGCATCCGGCATGCGCGTGTGTTCCACCAGGAGCGACCGCATGCGCTCCTGCACAGCAGCTTCATGACGGCGCAGCATGGTGTGTTCGCCGAGTTGATGCACGGCTTCTACGAGTGCTACTACGGCCATGCTGAACACCATCATTGCCAGCAGCGTCTCCAGCAGCGTGAACCCTTGGCGTTTCATGGACTTTCCTCCAGTTCATTGAACCCTGCGGTCAGTGGATCGAGCGTTGCACTGACCGACGATGCACTGTTTTGCCAGCGCAGTGTCAGGGGTTCACAAAGGCCGCCGGGTCGTAGCCGCAGATGCTGGTTGGTGGTGGAAACGAATATATCGCTGCCGGCATGGCGAACGGTGAGCTTTCTGCCCTGGCTCAGGCTGGTGAGATCCACCACCTGAGGTTGCACCGTAGTGAGTGTGCGTGTCATGGCCTGCATCAGCACGCGCTCAGCATCATGGGCCACCTTCAGCAGTTCGTGCTCTTCGGTGAGCTTCTGCACGGCTCCTGCGCCGATGCCGATGATGAGTGCCGCGATGGCGAGCACCACGATCATCTCAAGCAGCGTGAACGCCTTCATTTTGCTACCAGTTGCCAATATCATCGTCGGTATTCTCCAAACCGTCCGCGCCGAGAGAGAGGACATCGTAGCCGCCTGCGTTGTGCTTGCCGGGGTTGCGATAGACCAGCTTGTGACCCCAGGGGTCCAGGATGCCTTCAGGTTTGGCGAGCTGGGTCCAGCGGCGGGGCTTGGGTTCTGCAGTTGGGCGCGACACCAGTGCCTCCAGTCCTTGTTCCTGCGTGGGGTAGGTGAGGTTGCTGATCTTGTAGGAGGTGAGGGCGACTTCGAGACTTTTGATCTTCGCGCCGGTGGTGACGTGTTCGGCATCGCCCTGGATGCCCTGCACCATGAAGGCCACGGTGCCGAGGATGAGGGCGATGATGAGAAGGACGACCATCATTTCGAGGAGAGTGAAGGCCTTGGAGTGGAATGAGGTGGAGCGGAGTTGTTTCATGAGGATTAATGACGAAGCTGGCTGAGAGTTGAGAAGACGATGTTCACCATGGTGTAGACGAGGGTGCCGACGAGGGCGGCCATGAGGAGAAGGAGGCAGGGCTGGATGAGGGCGGTGACGCGCTCAATGGTGCGGGTGAGCTGCGTGTCCATGCGTGTGGCTGCTTTACCGAGCACCTCGGCGAGGTGGCCGGTGTCTTCGCCGATGCGGATGACGTCGATGGCCTGGGAGTCGAGGGCGTGGGTCTTTTTCATCGCATGACTCAAAGATGCACCTTCTTGCACAAGAGCCTCGGCCTGGGTGAGGGAATGCTTGATGTGCAGGTTGGTGACGGCACGGCGCACGAGTTCCAAGGCATGCAGCAAGGGCACACCGCCGCGCAGCAGGCTGCCGAGGGTTTCAAAGAACTGCAGCTCAAAGCGTGCGCGGGTGATGTCGCGGATGCCGGGCATGCCGATCAAGAGCTTGTGCCACCAGGACTGAAAGGCGGGGGTTTTGCGCAGCGCAAAGAGAAGCATGATGGTGCAGCCCAATGCAATGCCGAGCGCCCACCAGTAGTTTTTTAGAAAGTCGGAAAGCGCGAGGCTGACCTTGATCATGAAGGGCGGCTCTTTGCCGGAGCCGGTGAGGAGGGAGGCAAGTTTTGGCAAAAGGTAGGTCACCATGACGAGTGCAAGCGCACCACCGGCACTGATGAGAAAGGCTGGGTAAATGAGTGCACCGACGACCTTGGCCTGGACGGCTTCCATGAGGCGGAGGTGGCGGGCCTGGCGATCCATGATGTCATCGAGGGCACCGCTGTTTTCACCGGCGGCGATCATGTTGCAGTAGAGGTCGTCGAAGGCGGGTGAGGCCTGCTTCAAGGCTGCAGAGAGTGGCACGCCATCGCGTACAAGCGCACGGACGCGCGTCGCCAACGTGCCGAGTTTGGAGGCGCTGCGGTTTTCCATGGCCTGCAGGGCTTGCTCGACTTGCAGGCCGGAGGCGAGGAGATCGCCCATGTCTTCGGTGAAACGGATGACGTCGGTCTTTGAAAGGGAGAGGACAGAGTCGCTTTTAGGTGTGTCGGATTTCGCAACTTCGGTGGTTTGGGACTGGATGGAGCGGGCCTGCAGTCCGCGCCGGGCTAATTGGCGCAAAGCATCGCCGCGGTCGGCGGCTTCGATTGAGCCGGATTTGACGGTGCCATCGGCAGACAATGCTTGATAGGCGAACATCATTCGAGTTCTTCGCTGGTGACGCGGGCGACCTCTTCGAGGGTGGTGATGCCATCGAGGGCTTTTTGCAGGCCGTAGTCGCGCATGGGGACGAAGCCGTCTTTGCGGGCCTGGGTTTGCAGGTCGGCTTCGGAGGCGCGCTGGGCGACGAGGGCCTGCATGGCGGGGGTCATGAGGGCGATCTCGTAGAGGGCGACGCGGCCGGAGTAGCCGGTGCCTCGGCACTGCTGGCAGCCGCCGCGTGTGGCGCGGAACAGCTTGTTGGATTTTTTGACTTCGGGGAAGCCTAGCTTGGTGAGCTCTGTGCGCTGGTAGTTGGCGGGTTCTTTGCAGGTGGTGCAGAGGCAGCGGACGAGGCGCTGGGCGATGAAGGCGCGGACGGCGGTGCCGACGAGGAAGGGCTTGACGCCCATCTCGATGAGACGGGTGATGCCGGCGACGGCGTCGTTGGTGTGGAGGGTGGAGAAGACGAGGTGGCCGGTGAGGGAGGCGCGGACGGCGATCTCGGCGGTTTCGAGGTCGCGGATTTCTCCGACCATGACGACATTGGGGTCACCCCGCAAAATGCTGCGGAGGCCGGAGGCGAAGGTGAGGCCGATTTCGTTTTTGACGGGGATTTGAACGATGCCGGGGAGTTTGTTTTCGACGGGGTCCTCGATGGTGACGATGCGGCGGTGGACGCTGTTGAGCTGGGAGAGGAAGGTGTAGAGGGTGGTGGATTTGCCGGAGCCGGTGGGGCCGGTGACGAGGACGATGCCGTTGGGTTTTGCCAACAAGAGCTCGATCTTTTCGCGGTGCTCGGTGCTGAGGCCGAGGCGGTCGAGGGTGAAGCGTTCCTGGCCGAGGAGGCGGAGGCTGATGGATTCGCCTTCGACGCTGGGGATGCAGGCGACGCGGACGTCGATGGACTGGCCGTCGGCTTTGAGATTGATGCGGCCGTCCTGGGGGAGGCGCTTCTCGGCGATGTCGAGTTTGCTCATCACCTTGATGCGGGCGATGACGGAGGCCTGGAGGGATTTGATGTTTTCGGGGACGGGGATCTCGTGGAGGAAGCCGTCGATGCGGTAGCGGATGCGGAGGGAGTCTGGCTGGGGCTCGACGTGGATGTCGGTGGCTTTTTGGGCGAGGGCTTCGCGGATGATCTGGTTGACGAATTTGACGACGGAGGCGTCTTCGTCTTCGTCGTCGATGACGTTGGCTTCATCGCGCAGGTGGTTGTCGTCGGTGCTGCCGCCGCCGGCGGCGATGAGGGCGTCGAAGGTTTCGGCACCGACGCCGTAGAGGTGCTGGACGGCGTTGAGGAGTTCGGTGCGGGGTGTGAGGCACCACTCGACGGGGAGTTCGGACTGGCGCGCGACGGCCTGGCGGGCCAGGAGGTCGCAGGGGTCGTGGCAGGCGAGCTTGAGGGTGCGTTTTTTGGCAGGCTCGGTTTCGCCTACCACGGGCTGGTGTGACGTGGTTGTCACACGACCGTGGCCGAAGCCGACGGGGAAGACCTGGTGGCGGACGGCGAAGCGGGCGGGGATGAGGCGCTTGAGCTCGGCGGCGTCGGCGGGTTCGGGGCGTGGGGTTTCGAGCCAGGGCCAGCCGAGGGAGTCTGCGAGGTGATGGGAGAAGAGGCGTTCATCGACGGCTCCGCTCTCGATGAGGGCGAGGACGGGGGAGATGCCGCCGCCTGCGGCGGTGTTGAGGGCGGACTGAATGTCGGAGTCCATCACCCCTGCGGCTTGGGCGCTTGATTGGAGGATGGAGAGCATGACGGAAGGGTAGTTGACGATGGTTGACGGTTGTTGACAGTCGTTGACGGTGGTTTTTGGGAAGCCGGAGGTGGGTGACGGATTTGTGACAGAGAGGGGCGGGAGTGGACGGAAGGCGTGTTGGGGAAGGAGGGGGAGCGGGTTATTGTGAAGATTTCGTTGCTTTCAGGCGGAAGTGAAAAGTGAAAAGGGGCCGGAGGGGTGGCCGCAAAGAGACGCAAAAATTAGACAAAAAGGGGAGTGCGGGGGGAGGATAGTCCTTTTTTGCTCTGCGAGCTACGAAGGCTCTTTGAGGCGCGGTCTCATGTATAGGATTGCGTCAATACCCCTCCTGATGGCTCCAGCGAAAAAGACATGCCGGATGCTTATACTATACCAGGAACTACCATGTATGCGGTAGAAGACGCCCCAGGCGGTGCCGAAGATGTGCATGAGGAGCGGGTTGGCGGGGTCTTTAAGGATGAGGTAGTCGGCGGCGGGGCGGTGTCGTCGAAGTAAACATCGAGGGGCAGCCGGTCTTTGAACGGGCGCAGCAGGCGGGGGCATCGCCGTAGCCGGGCTGCCAGGGGCGGCTGTGGCCGATGAGCTCCTTCACGCGCTGGAGATTGCGGGGGTCAAAGCAGTGAATGTCCACGCGGGTGCCGTCGCCAAGAAAACCATCGAGTGCGGTGGCCTGGATGATGCGGCAGGTGGAGTCCGGCCAGCCTTCGGCGCGGAGCTTTGCACGGGTGCTGGCATCGGCACGGGTCTCGGTGCGAACCTGCACGGCATTGTGATGATGCCAATGACCCAAAACGCCCAGGCCGAAGACGGCGATGCCGCCAAGGAGGGTGGCCTAGCCGAGGAGACGCCAGTGGCGCGGTGTGGCGCCTGCGGGGCTTACTTGGGGGGCTCTTGCTTCAGGGCGGCTTCGAGGCGCTCGCGCGCGGCCGTGGCGGCCTGCCTACGCGGGTGATCGGCGGCCAAGACTTTCTCCCATACCTGCTCCGCCCGCTGCATGAGCGCGAGGGCTTCTGGCAGCTTCTGCTGGGCTTCGAGACAGAGCGCCAAGTTAAAGCCAGACAACGCCACATTGGGATGCTGTTTGCCCAGCACTCGCTCTCTTAGCAGCAACACCTCCCGATACAGCTTCTCCGCTTCGACATGCTTGCCTTGATTGTAGAGCGCCTCGGCCAGATTGCCGCAGCTGTTGAGTGCATTGGGATGCTCCGCGCCGAGCACGCGCTCATAGTCCTTTAAGATCTGCCCATGCTCGTGCTCCGCCTTGGCGAAGTTGCGCTGTGAATACTGTACGATGGCGAGATTGTCCCAACTCTTCAGGGTTTCGGGATGATCAGGACCGAGCACGCGCTTGTTGGTCTCCCACACGGTCTGGTGCAGTTTTTCAGCTTCGACATGCCTGCCCAGGTCATTGATTGCGTTGGCCAGATTCATCTTGCTCTTGAGGGTATCGGGATGCTCCGCGCCGAGCACGCGCTCCATGATTTTCAATACCTCTCTGTGCTCGTGCTCTGCCTCGTCATACTTGCCTTGGGTGTAGAGCACGTTGGCCAGATTGCCCCGGATCATCAAGGTATCGTGATGCCCCGGGCCGTACACGCTCTGGCAGTCGACGACGAGGGCGCGCCCCAACTGCTCAGCGATGTCGTAGTGGCCCAGCTTGTAATGGATGAGCGCTAAATTGATGCGACTCTTGAGCACTGCGGGGTCGTTCAATCCTAACTCCTCCTCTTGCAGCTTGACAAGCTCTTCAAACAGCGCCCGGGCTTCTTCGGGAAACCGGTGAATGCCCAAAACCTGCCCCTGCTGATGGCGGGCGGCGGACCAGGTGGGGAAGTCGGCCTGGCGGTCGGTTTGGCTGGGGGCCTTGGTGGCATACTCCAGCGCTTTGTCGTAGACGCCGAAGGCAAGCGTCGTCCTGGCGACTTCGGTCCATAACTCGACTTCTTCCTTGCTGTTTCTCTGCCTCTCGATTTCCAGCCGACGCGCCCGCTTGAGGGCTTCGTCGCGGGCTCGGGTGAACTTGCCGGCCGCCTTAAGGGCGCGGACTCTGTCTTTTAGCGGGGTGCTGGCATCACTGAAAGCCGTGTCGACGTCCTCATTGAGAATGGTGCTGAAGGACTTCCTGCGGATGGCGTACGTGTGCGTGACCTGGCGCAGGACGGCATCGTAGTCGGCGCTGAGTTTCTGCGGGGTGCCGCCTTTGATGTTTTCGATCCTCTGATGGAAATCGGCGCGGATTTTCTTTTGTTCTTCAGGCTCCACGTCGGGAAAGTCCCTGATGGGAGAGGGCGGGAGGTTCATCTTGTGCACGAGGGATTCAGTGCGGGTGAGGCTGTCACTGTTGTGATAGAGGTGGCCGTAGCCACGGACCAGCTGGCGGTATTGTGCCTGGAGATCGTGCAGGGAGGCGGATTCACAACCGCAGCCGTCGATGGGATGGTCGGGGTCGATGAGGAGGTAATAGATCTTCTTGCCCTGTTGGCGGGCGTAGTGGGCTTCGTACTGGGTGTGGCTACAGGGGCCGAACTGCGGATGGTCCTCTTGCAACGCGAGGCCGTAGCAGTGACCGACGAGCTGGATGACGGCGTCGGATTGATCAATCCACTTTCTCAGTACGCCGAGCAGATCGCCTTGGTCAACGGGGGCAATGTCTTCATAGCTGGGATCGTACCCCATGTCCGTGAGGGTGTTGGCGACGTGGTTGCGGGTACTGCGCAGCTCTTTGCTGACGGAGGAGATGAAGATGACGGGCAGCTTGGTAGTCATGCTGGGGTGAAGGGTGGGCGGGAAATGTAGCAGCAATCCTTCTTCGCTCTGCGAGCTGCGAAGGGATATGGAGGGAAATGTGAAAACGTGGAGCTTACTGGGTGGGTGCCTGCTTTAGCGCTGCTTCGGTGCTCTCCCGCGCGGCTTTGGCGAGCTTTGCATGGGGATGCTCGGGGCCCAGGACCTTTGCCCACGCTTGCTCTGCACGCTGAAGGCACTGGAGGGCTTCCGGCAGTTTTTGCTGGGCTTGGAGGCAGCCTGCGAGGTTGTAACACGCGTTTGCGACGGTGGGGTGCTCTGCGCCCAGCAGGGGCTGCTGAAGCTGCAGCACGGCTCGCAACTCCTGCTCGGCTTCGGCATTTTTTCCCTGCATCTGCTGTGCGGAGGCCAGGTTCATCCTGCTCTCCAGAGTTTGAGGATGTGCTGCACCGAGGAAGCGCTCCCGCGCTTCCAACACGGCCCGGTGCTGCTGCTCTGCCTCGGCATGCCTGCCCTGGGCCAGCTGCGCATTGGCCATGCCCATGCGGCTGTTCAAGGTATCGGGATGCTCTGCGCCGAGTTCGCCTTCCTGGATCTGCCCCACGGCCTGGTACTCCTGCTCGGCTTCGGCATACTTTCCCTGGGATTGCAGCGCGTGGGCGAGATTTACCCGGCTCATCAAGGTGAGACGATGCTCTGGGCGGAGCACGCGCTCCAGCAGCGGCAAGACCTCCCGCTGCTCCTGCTCGGCCTCGGCATGTCTGTACTGATCATTGTGCAGACAGGCCAGGTTTACGCGGGTGGCAAGGGTGGAGGGATGCTCCGCGCCAAGCGCGCGCAGTTTGAGCTGCAAGACCGTGCGATAGTCCTGCTCTGCTGCGGCATAGCTGCCCTGGGCATAGAGAGCGTTGGCCAGATTGTTCCGACACTTCAGGGTGTCGGGATGCTCGGTGCCCAGCACGCGCTCCTGGGCTGCCAGCACGGCGCGCTGCTGCTGCTCAGCCTCAGCATGCTTCCCGTCGGATCGCAACACGCCTGCGAGATTCATCTGGCTCATCAAGGTGGAGGGATTATCGGCACCGAGGGCGCGTACTTTGAGCTGCCACACGAGGCGGTGCTCCGGCGCGGCCTCGGTGTACTTGCCCTGGGAGGACAAGGCGTTGGCCAGATTCATCCGGCTCATCAGGGTGGAAGGGTGCTCTGCGCCGAACAGGCGCTCCATCTGGGGGAGAAGCACGCGCTGCTGCTGCTCCGCCTCGGCATACCTGCCCTGCTCAAAATGTATGGCGGCCAGATTGTTCCGGCTTGCGAGGGTGTCAGGATGCTCCGCACCCAGGATGCGTGCGAAGAGCCTGGCCACGTCCTGCTGCTCCTGCTCTGCCTCGGCATACCTAGTCTGGCGTCGCAGAACGTCGGCCACATTGTTCCGGCTTCCGAGGGTATCGGGATGCTCCGCCCCCAGGATACGTGTAAAGAGCCTGGCCACGTCCTGAAACTCCTGCTCGGCCTCGGAAAACCTGCCTTGGGCCTGCAGCACGCTGGCGAGATTCCCGCGACTCTTCAGGGTCTCGGGGTGCTCCGCGCCCAGCCTGCGTTCTTTGAGCAGGAGCACTGCGTGGTGCTCCTGCTGGGCCTCGGAATGCCTGCCCTGGTCATTGAGCGTACTGGCGAGATTCATCCGGCAGGCGAGGACATCGAGATGCTCCGGGCCGAGCACCTGCTCCAGCATGTGAATGACTGCGCGATACTCCGGCTCTGCGGCGACGGCCTGGCCGCTGTCATTGAGCGCATTGGCATAATGCATGCGGGCGTTGATCGCAAGGAGAGAGAGTCCCTGTCCGGCCCGCCGAGAGGTTTGCCAGACCTGCCGAGCATGGTCGAGACCTTCAAGGTAGAGCCCTTGCTGGTGGTGGAGCCAACTGATGGCGTTCTGAATTTCCAGCCATTGCAGGAAATCGTGCTCATGGCGGGTAAGGGCGGCGGCGGCATAGTAGTGCTGCAGAGCCTGGGAGTATAGGATCTGCGCCTGGGCGCTCTGCGCGGCACCGACGAGTGCTTCGATGCGTTTCCCACGCAACTCCTCGGCCACCCTTTCTGCGTTCTCCATGGCCTTCTTGTCCTGCTCCTCGCTTTCGAGGAACAGCTTCTCGGCTTCCTCGAATTTGTTCAAGGCATAGGCGGCGCGTGCGCGCATGAGCAGGGTCGTGTCTGGCCGGCTGTAGAGCTCCAGGGCAAATCCGGGCAGCTCTCTGGCCAAAGCCCCGGCAGCGATGCCGAGTTCCCCTTCCAAAATGGCATAGGCGCGCTGGCGGAGCCGCTCGGGGGTCAGCTTCTCACCGAATGGCTTGGCGTGCATTTCTGCATCGGCCAGCTTGATGAGGGCCTGCTCCATCTGCTTGTAGCGCTGGAGCACGCTGTCCAGTTTGTGGTCTGTCTGCGTGGCCTGGTCTTGGAGCTTGGTGACGGCAGCCTGGGTCTCTGCCATGACTTTGGTTTGCTGCCCAAGGCCGCGCTTTAACCAGCCTATGCCGTGGCTGATCGCATTCAGGAGCTTGATGACGAGGGAGGCGTGCTGTTCACCCCGCTTGCGCAGGTGGGCGAGGTCGTCCTTCAGGCGGCGGACGAGGAGCTCGGTCAGGTGGAGGCTACTGGTGGTGTGGTAGAGATCGCCGGCGCTTTGGATCTGCTGGCGGTACTGCGCCTGGAGAGCATGCAGGGTCTGCGGCTCGGGCTGGCAGCCGCAGCCGTCGGTAGGGTGAGATTCGTCGAGGAGGATGTAGTAGACGGGTTTGCGCTGCTGCCGCGCATATAGCGTTTCGTATTGGGTGTGGCTACAGGGGCCGTACTCTGGGAGATCCTCCTTTAATGCTAGGCCGTAGCAGTGGCCGACGAGTTGGATGACGGCGGCGGAGTCGTCGATCCACTTTCTCAGGATGCCGAGGAGGTGGCCTTGATCGGTGGGGGCTGTGTCTTCCCACTTGGGGTCGTAGCCGATGGAGTGGAGGGTCTTGGCGACGAGGTCGCGCGCGGTGTGAAGCTCTCGGCTGACGGCGGAGATGAAGATGACGGGCCGCGTGCTCATGCGGGGGCAGAGTGGCGGGGCGATGGTGGGACGGCAAGGCAGAAATGTGGCGGGGCGCGGCAGTTTTGTGTCACCGCTACGCGGTTCCACGGGAGGGGGCGGTGCGTGGGGGCGTTTACCGTGGGCTGGCACCCATATCTACTGAAATGCCAGCGCTACGCGCTTTCGGAAAGAGGCTGCGAGGGGAATGAGGTCTGCCATAAGGGCATCCGTTTGCGCTGCCGCCCCCTGAAGGTTTTCAAACACAGCCTAGGCCAATCAGTGTTCAAGTCGGTGGAAGTTCAGAAAATGGATCTGTTCTTGCGGAGGTGCACGGAGAGGCAAAAGATTCAACTTTGCCGTTGCTCGGCTGGCAAGCTCGCCAGATTTCACGAAACTCTAATTATGAAATGCCAGCGATGCCAGCAACCCTGCTTTTCGCATCCGACACAGCAGCAAAACGCCATGACATGGTTGATGCGCGACCATTCAGATGTGGAGCTGTGCGCCTACCACTGCAAGGGCTGCAGGAAAACTTTTTGTGGGTCGTGCTGCCACCCTGCGTGGGAGGGGCTGAAGCGGCAAAAGGGAGTGAGTGGTCCTGCTCTGGCTGCTCTGTTGAATAAAGATCCGAATGCTTGTTTTTCGGAGAAGGCGTCTTGTCCGAACTGCGGTGGGGAGGCCGAGCCGGTATTCAAAGGGGGAGGGCTGCCGCCAAAACCTCCCGCTACGAGTCTGCGCTACTCGCAGCTTCGGCGCACGTGGGATGACTTCAAGGCTCCTGGGATGCTGGCGGTTTTATTGGCTGCGGGGTCTGCTGTTTTAATTGGCCTGGGGCAGCAATGGGGGGTGCTGCTTTTGCTTCCTGCTGTGGGCTGTTTAAGCTTTTGGGCAGAAAACTGCAGTGCTGCATGTCCTGCATGCGGGCATATGCTGCGAAACGTACATCACACATCAGAGGTGGCGAAGAATGCGGGAGCGCCGCAGAAATGCCCGCAGTGTGGTTGCAGATCCATTTCAAGAGCAGGGTGGCTGGTGGAGCTTCCTGTGGACGAGTAACAGCACACTCGATCTTTTTCTGCGCTGCTGGTGACTTGGACCGTTTCTCAAAAAGCCTGTCACATTGCCCGGGGGCGCAGCGGCCCCATTGGCGGCGTTGGTCGCTTGCCTGGTATCTTTGAATAGAAGGCAGCACTCCCGCCTTGCCACTGGGGCCGCTGCGCTCGCCGGATCAAAAGGACAGTCTTTTTGAGAAACGGTCTAACCTATCCATGGGACATCCGTCAGGTGTCTGAGTAGAAATCTGGTTGCTGCGAGATGTAGCTGGAAAGGGTTTCCACGGCTTCCAAAATATCCTTTCGATAGCTGCTCGATTTGGAGGAGCCGCCTAAAAAACCAGCACGCACGTAGACGACCAGGGTATTCGTGCAGTCTTTAGCGTAGGCATCGCCCTGAACTGCTTCGAACAGCTTTTTCGAGGCACTTTCAAGGCATGCGACGACCTCAGAGCTGACCTCGTTTTGGGTGCAGGTGTGAACCTTTTCGCTGATCGTGTGAAGTGCTGATAGAGCGGATTTCTTGTTCATTATGAACTATATAAGACATGTATCTTAATTGAACAAGAGCGATGACTAGGAAAGTGTAGTGGAATGCGTGCTGCTAGTGTCCATAAAAGGATGCATATTGAGTACGGCTGCGGGGCCGCAGTGGCGGGCGGGCTGGACTGCACTACGTGCCTGGATGGGTGTGGGTGTCCTGGGTGAGGCTGGCCCAAGCATCGAGGACGAGAACTGAAAATAAAAAAAGCCACCCGGCACGCGAGGGTGCGGGGTGGCTTTGGGAAAAAGGAGGGACGGTGCCCGCTTCTGGGACTAGCGGCGGCGGCGGATGGCGAGGCCGACGATGCCCATCATGAGGAGCATGGCGTGGGAGGGCTCGGGAGTGCCTGCAGTGTAGAGATTCATGTCCGGCGCAGGCGCGATGCCGTTGCTGGGTTGCGTCTTGGAAGCCTCAGCGGCAGAAGCAACTGAAGCGAGGGCAAGTGTGGCGATGAGGAGGATGGATTTCATGTGTGAAGGAGAATCGACTGGCATGAGGGTTTATTTTCACGCTGTTATTGTCTTTTTATAAGGATTTGGTTCTCAAAGAACAAGCCTAAAAGTAAAGATAGTATTTATTTTTTATGTGCAATAACGGCTTATTGAAATGTGGCGGAAATGTAACCATAAAGGTGTCGGCGGCCATTACACGTGGCGGGTGCCGAATCTTTATGCAAGGAGTCTCGGGAGGGAGCCGAGGTCGTACTGCGGGCTGAATGATGCCGTGCTGGTGCGAATTAATTTAATTTATAGCGGATTAGCGCTGTGCTGGCACGCAAAAAAGCCACCCTGCATGCGGTGATGCGGGGTGGCTGGGAAAGGGAGCTGTGAAAAGGATCAGCGGCGGCGGCGGACGGCGAGGCCTACGCAACCCATCATTAGGAGCATGGCGTGGGAGGGCTCGGGGGCGGAGAATGCGGCATAGAGGTTCATGTCGGGCGCAGGGGCGATGAGGGGGCTGGATTGAGTCTTTGCGGTCTCTGAGGCGGATGCGGAGGCGGCAAGGGTGAGGGTGGCGAGAAGGAGGAGGGATTTCATGTCGGGAGGTGATGAGGAGCCGCAGCTTTCATGCCGAGGTGATGGGAAGCTGTGGAAAAGGATCAGCGGCGGCGGCGGACGGCGAGGCCTGCGAGGCCCAGCATGAGGAGCGTGGCGTGGGAGGGCTCGGGGACTCCAGCGGCGTAACCATTCATGTCTGGCGCGGGGGCGATGAGGCTGCCGGGTTGCGTCTTGGCGGTCTCAGAGGCGGATGCTGCAGCGGCGAGTGCGAGGGTGGAGATGAGGAGGAGGGATTTCATGTGGAGAGGCTGCGGAACGGCGTGGTTTCTTTTATCACTCTGAATTAGTGGGATATAAGAGGCTGTTTTCAGTTAGCAAGACTTGAATGAAATTTCTCATCTGAATGTGTCGGAAATGTAACTAAGAGGTGGGGGAACGGTCTGGTTTAGAGAGGACTGCGAAGTGACGACCGCCAGGAGGCCAGGGCTTCCTTATTCGTGGTGCGAAGGAGAAGATGGCAGTGCGCTGGGGGAAACGGCTGCTAAACCGAGGGCGGTGGCGATGATGACGGGGAGGAAGAGGGCGCACTCCTGGGTGCAGATCCAGAGGGCGGTGGGTGTTTTCCAGTGCGCCCAGGTGAGGCTGAGGGCGAGGGTGTACTGCAGGAGGGCGCCGCCGAGGAGCCAGTTTTGGGCGGAGGGTCCGTGTGTGCCTGGGGGCTGGGTGTGGCGGTGGTGATGTAGGAAGGTGGCGGTGAGGGCGATGACGACGGCCAGGGAGAGCCAGGAGGTGCCGCCGAGGTGGAGCCAGGACTGGCCGCTGGCGGGGGCCCAATCGTAGAGGCCATGGGCTGCGGCGACGAGGAGGAGGGTGACGGCGAAGCGTGCCCAGGCGTGCCCTTTGCCCTGCCATGCGCGCACGAGGGCTGCGCCGCAGAGGCCGGTGGCGGTGGCGTGGAGGAGGGTGGTGGCGAAGATGCGGCCGACGAGCAGGGTGGGCTCTGCATGGGCGTGGAAGAACAGGCGGTTTTCGGCGGTGGCAAAGCCGATGCCGACGAGGGCGGCGGCGAGGTGGGCGGAAGTCTGTGTGGCGGAGGGCGCGGAGGGGCGTGTGTGCCAGAGCAGGATGGGGAGGGCGAGAAGGAGTTTGATTGTTTCTTCGCGCAGGCCGACGTCGAGGTTGAAGCGGAGGAGGGTGCTGCCACTGGTGAGGAATCCCAGATGCGGGACGAACCGTGGGTGCACGGTGGAGAGATAAAGGCCGAGGACGCGAAAGCTGATGAAGCCGAGGAGGATGGGAAGAAGGGGGCGGAGCCAGCGGGTGCGGTCTTTGGGGGCGAGCCGAGCGAAGACGCCATACCAGATGAGGAGGCCGGTGAGGGCGGCGAGATTTGAATAGAGGGAGGACGACATGGGTGCGCCGGGCGGAGGAGTCTCGTCGTGTTGCTGGGGATCTGGGGGGATGGGCGGGCGCTGATCGACGGGCAGGAGTGCCCATCGTACTGCCGAGGCTTTGCTCAGCGGTAGTCGAGGGCGTGGAGGATGGCGTGGGCGGCGGAGTAGAAGAGCCAGGCGTAGAAGGCCCAGGCGACGACGATGAAGCCGACGACCATGGCGATGAGCATGAAGATGCCGCAGTAGAAGTGGAAGGTGCTGCGCTGGACTTTGTCCTGATGCCCAGCCTGCCAGGCGAGGAGGAGTTTGAGATTTCGCGTGTTGGATTTGAAGAAGACGGAGGCGACGGCACCGGCACCGGGGATGAGGCCGATGAGGAAATTGATGCCCATGTTGAGCGCCATGCGCAGGAAGACGTGGATGGGGATGCCGCTGCGGAGGGCATCGAGCAGAATGATGAAACCGGCACCGGAGGCGACGGTGTCGCCGAGGGCGGGGATGAGGGCGAGGATGGGATCGAGCCCGAAGCGGACGTTGGTGCCGGGGACGCGCATGAGCTCGTCGAGGTACTTGGAGAGGATGCGTGCGGCGGCGTTGTTGACGGGGTCTTTGCTGGAGGCGAGCCTGGCCGCGATGGGGTTGATCTCCTGCGGTGGCAGGACCTCGTCCACTTTGATGTCAGGGATGGGGGGCGGCATGGGAGTGGATACGCTGAGGGGCGAGAGGGGGCAACTGGGGAATGACGATTGACGGGGGCGTGGATGCGCATGGGGTTGATGCCGGGGCGCGGAGGGGTGGATGGTGTTTTCGGGTAGTTTGTGGTATGGGTGGGCTGCGGGGTTTCCGGAAATAGGTCGGATAGGGCTGATAGGACCTATGGGGGAGGGGGCGTGAAATGAGGTGCGGTCACAGACTGGTTCTTAACCGGACGTTTTTTTGAGAAACGGTCTGATTGCCAAGTGGATGCGGCAAAAGTATGGCAGGGGTTTATTTGAATGAATTCCGAGACACTCCGCCAGAATGATGCTGAGACCGATGCTGACACACCATTGATGCCGCTGTTTACGGCCCGGTCGTGGGCGGTGGCGGGGGATCTTGCGGCTGGGGGGAGTGTGCCAGCGAGGCCGGATGTGACGGAGGGGCTGGAACTTTTTGCGGTGACAGCGGCTGCTGGGGCGGATGGTTATTCAACCTGGAAGGCGGCGATGGCCGCTGAGAAGGCGGAGGAGGAGGCCCGGCGGCGGCGTGCGGAACTGCCGGTGCAGGGTGGTGAGGAGGGATTTGCCCGCTGGAAGGAGGAGGCGGAGGCGGAGAAGCGGGCCTTTGAAATGCGCTGGGGTGTGCCGCTGGGCAGGCCGGTGCGTGTGCAACTGCGCGGTGAGGCCCGTGAGCGCGAGGGCCTGCTGCGGGTGGTGGAGGAGCCGGTGGGAAGTTCTGCCAAGGCGCTGCGGCTGGTGGTCGGCGGGCATGTGTTTGCGGCGGGGCAGATCGAGAGTGTGGTGCGGGTGTGAAGTGAAAAGGGGTAATTAAAAAAGGCAGAAACCGGGGGCTGTGGAAGTGCCTGAAATGAAAAAACCGCACGCCACGCGCGGGGGCGGTGGGGTGCGGTGAAGGGTGGGAGCCGGGGCTTTAGAACTTGTAGCCGAAGCGGACGGAGCCGAAGTGGGCGGTCATGTTTTCGCGGAAGATCTGGGTCTGGTAGCCGAGCTGCATGTTGAAGTCGGGGGTGAACTGGAAGTTCACGCCGGTGCCGATGACCATGTAGTCCTGGCCGGGGGTCTGGTTGCCACCGGTGGCGGTGAAGGGGGCATTGATGGCCTGCACGCTGGTGCCGTTGTTTTTGAGGTTCTGGCGCTCATAGCTGAAGCGCACCTGCGGTGTGATCTCGGCCCAGGAGGTCTGGAACTTCTTGGAGGCGGACCAGCCGACGCGGGTGACGAGGGACTGGAAGGTCTGCCGGCCGTATTTGAGCGCGGCTACGCCGCCGCCGGATTCGCCGTAGGCATCGACGGTGCCGTGGAGGTAGTCGATGCCGGTGAAGGGACCGGTGACGAGGGTGTTGTTCTGGAAGCGGAAGTTCCAACCGGTGTTGAACTGGACGGAGTTGGTGTAGGCGCGGGTGGAGCCTAAGGCGCTGGACAGGCCAAAGCCGGGATTGCGCTGGGACCTGAGGTCGAAATCGCCAAAGGAGTAGAGGAGGCTGCTCCAGAAGTTTTTCTTCACGTAGGCGAGGTAGGTGGAGAGTGTGGGGCCTTCGAGGTCGAGCTTGCCGAGGCCGCCGGTGTAGGTCTGGGTGCTGGTGAGGTAGGTGAAGGCGAAGCCGAGGGTGAGGCCGCGGGAGAGGTGGCGCTCGATGCCGACGCTGGAGGCCCAGGAGTCGATCTGGACGCCAGACTGGTTGCTGATGGGATTAAGGCGGACGTTGCCGTAGTTGACGGTGGTGAAGACTTCCCACTGGCGGGTGCGTTTGACGCGCTGGGCGATGGGGTTTTTGTCTTCGGGGCCGTCTCCCTGACCGACGACGACGCCGTCGTCCATGGAGGAGGCGATGCTGCCGTCTGAGCTTTCTTCGCCGCCGCCGGCGCGGAGGTTGAAGAGGTGGTTGTTGACGTCGTTGGTGGCGGCCTGCATGCCGCCGATGATGGACTGGTTTTCGGCATTGGCCATGGGGAGGCCGGAGGTGGCGGCGGAGAACGCTGCACGGTGATCGACAATGCTGACGATGCCGGTGGTGGGGTCAAAGACGCCGATATAGCCGAGGGCTGCGAGGCCGAGGGCGCTGTCATTCACGGCGAGGGTGCCGGTGATGGATCCGGCACCGGAGTTGAGATTGACCACTCTCCACTGGTCGCCGATGGCGAAGCCGGTCATGGCCTTGGGATTTTCAAGGTAGAGGACACCGCCGGCGGTGGCATTGAGAGTGCCATGCAGGCTGAGCTGGTCGGAGGCTCCTCTGAGCAAGGTGTTGTCCCCACTTCCCGCGCCTTTGAAGAGATCGACCACGATGGCGCTGCCCGCGCCCATGACGACGCTGCCTGCGCCGCTGGTGGTGAGGCTGAGGGTGGAGGCCATGATGCACTTGCTGGTGAAATCACCGACGCTGAGTACGCCATTGACGAGCATGGACTGGTCTGGTGCGAGGGTGACGCTGCCAGTGCCGGCGAGCATGGCGCCGGAAGCCACGGTGAAGGTGGAGCCGCCGGAGAGGGAGCCGTCCACCACGAGCGTGCCGGCGTTCACATTGGTGGTGCCGGTATAGGTGCTATTGCCGGTGAGAACGGTGGTGCCGCTGCCGTTTTGCTGCACGGAGGCGCTGCCGGTGATGGTGGGAGAGAAGGTGTAGGCGCTGTCGGAGTGGTTGAAATCGACCACGGCCGTGCCGAGTCCGCCGGTGATGGTGGTGGCGTTGACCGTGCCTGTGGCCGCGCCGTTGCCGATCTGGAGCGTGCCGGAGGAGCCGGCGTTTTCGGCGATGAGGATGTTGCCGCTTGTGTTGCTGACGGTCAGGGTGGCGTGGTCTGCGACGATGAGGGTGTTGCCGGTGCCGTTGCGGCCGATGGTGAGATCCACCGTGTTCACTGCCGAGCCTGTACCGCTGATGTTCACGGTGTTGTTGTTGGAGCCCAGGTCGCGACCCAGCAGCAGCAGGCCGGTGGTGATGTTTACGACGCCGGCGTTGGTGACGTTGAGGGTGTTGTTGCTGCCGCCGGAGCCCACGCGGAACTGCGTGCCGGTGGCGTTCCAGACGGAGCCCGCGCCGTCGACGGTGGCGATGTTGTTGTTGGAGCCGGCATTGCCGCCGAGGCGGACGTTTTTCGTGTTCATCAAGCCGCCGCTCAGCACGCTGGCGGTGTTGCTGCCGGCGGACTTGCCGAGGTAGAAGGTGGAGGCGTTCGCAAATACCGAGCCGGAGCCGGTGACGGTCACGCTGTTGCCGGAGGCTCCGGTCTGGTCGCCCACCACGGTATCCTGGTTGGCGCCCTTCACATTTACCGAGCCACCATTGGAGATGAGGAGGCTGTTGCCGGTGCCGTATTCACCCACGTAGAGGGTGCCGGTGTTTGTCCAAGTCGAATTGCTGCCGGTGACGGTGACGGAGTTGTTGTTGGAGGAGGAGTTTGCATCCGCGTGGAAGCCGATGAATGCATTGATGTTGGTGGCGGTGCCGCCTGCGGAAAGGGTGAGGCTGTTGCCATTGCCGCCGTAGCCCACCAGCAGGTCGTTGGTGTTGTTGAGCTGGGAGCCCGTACCGGTGACGGTGACCGAATTGCC
>CAILZI010000180.1 GCA_903838675.1 uncultured Verrucomicrobiota bacterium | reverse complement strand
TTCCCGCCCTCAGTCAGCACACTTCACTTCAAAACTTCAACCGTCCATGGGATGCCTGTGAATCCGTTCTGGAATCACTTCATCACGCAAACCGTCGCCAAGTAACGTCATGCTCATTGACTGGTTCACTGTCGGCGCGCAGGCGCTGAACTTCCTCATCCTGGTGTGGCTGATGAAGCGCTACCTTTATCAGCCCGTGCTCCAGGCCATTGATGCGCGGGAGAAGCGCATCGCCGCGCAGATCGCCGATGCCGCCGCCCGGGAAGCGACGGCGACGCAGGAGAAAGAGGAGTTTCAGCGCAAGAACACGGAGTTTGACCAGCAGCGTGCCGGCATGCTGGGCAAGGCAGCCGATGAAGCGAAAGCGGAGAGGCAGAGATTGATCGAGGCAGCGCGCCAGGCGGCCGATGCGCTCAGCGCCAAGCGGGATGAACTGCTGCGCTGCGACGCCAAAAACCTCCATGACTCGATTATCCGCCGGACGCAGGAGGAGGTGTTTGCCATCGCGAGAAAGACCCTGAATGATCTGGCCGGAGTGAGTCTGGAAGAGCGAATGGCAGCGGTGTTTGTCAGCCGTTTGCAGGCGATGGATGCTGCGGCCCGAGGTGCGCTGGCCGAAGCCCTGAAAAACTCGGCGAAATCCGCACTCATTCGCACTGCTTTCGAACTGCCACCGGAACAGCGCACCATGCTGCAGCAGGCCATCAACGCGGCCTTCTCTGCCGACATTCATCTGCGGTTTGAAACAGCGCCCGAGATCGTCAGCGGCATCGAGCTCAGTGCCGGTGGGCAGAAAGCCACGTGGAGTATTGCCGACTATCTCTCCAGTCTTGAACAGGGCGTTGATGAACTGCTGGCAAAGCCGACCGCACCTGCCAAAACCCCCGCATGAACGCAGCGCCTGAAGCATTGAGCGGCGCTTTTGACCGCTTGTTCACCGGTCTGAGCCAGGCGCGTGAGTCTCTGGCTCCGCAGCTCGCGCTCCACGAGGTGGGTTTCATCACCAATGTCGCCACGGGGATCGTCAAAGTATCCGGACTCCCCGGCGCGGGATTTGATGAACTGCTCGAATTTCCCGGTGGCGTCTCCGGCATCGCCTTCAATCTGGATGAAGATGAAATCGGCGTGGTGCTGCTGGGTGATTACGCGCATCTGCAAGCGGGGGATGAAGTCAGGCGCACCGGGCGTGTCATGGATGTGGCCGTGGGCGATGGTTTGCTCGGACGTGTGATTGATCCTCTCGGACGACCTCTGGATGGCCTGGGTGCGGTGGCCAGCAGTGCGCGCCTGCCCATCGAACGTCCAGCGGTGCCCATCATGGAGCGTGCTCCCGTGACGGTGCCGCTGCAGACCGGGCTCAAGGTGGTCGATGCACTCATTCCGATTGGCCGCGGTCAGCGTGAACTCATCATGGGAGACCGCCAGACGGGCAAGACGGCCATCGCGCTGGACACCATCCTCAATCAGCGCGGCAAGGACGTGCTGTGTGTTTATTGCGCCATCGGTCAGCGCGCGTCCGCAGTCGCGAAAGGCATTGCCATTCTACGTGAGAAGGGTGCGTTGGATTACACCGTCGTCGTGGTGACGGAAGGCAATGATCCCTCGGGGCTTGCGTTCATAGCACCCTACGCCGCCACAAGCATTGCGGAGCATTTCATGGAAAAAGGGCGCGATGTGCTGATCGTCTATGATGACCTCACGCAGCACGCACGGGCGTATCGCGAGCTGTCGCTGCTGCTGCGCCGACCGCCGGGACGAGAAGCCTTTCCCGGAGACATCTTCTACATCCACTCGCGTCTGCTCGAGCGTGCCACCCATCTGTGCAAAGAGCGCGGCGGCGGCTCGCTCACCGCACTCCCCATCATCGAGACCGAGGCGCAAAACATCTCCGCCTACATTCCGACCAATCTGATCTCCATCACAGACGGGCAGATCTACCTCTCGCCCTCGTTGTTTGAGCTTGGAGTGCTGCCTGCGGTCGATGTGGGCAAATCCGTGTCGCGTGTCGGGGGCAAGGCGCAGCGCGCCACCTATCGCGCCGTGGCAGGGGATCTGAAGCTCGCCTACGCGCAGTTTGAAGAACTCGAAACCTTCGCCCGCTTCGGTGCCCGGCTGGATGCGGATACGCGCAAGACCATCGATCATGGCCGGCGCATTCGCGCCTGTCTGAAGCAGGCCGAGAGTGCGCCCGTGCCAGTGCCTGCGCAAATCGCTGTCCTGCTGGCTCTCACGGCCGGGCTCTTTGATCCGGTGGCACTGGAAAAAATGACCGAGGCCCAGCTCGCCGTGCAGACTGCTGCTGCCGCCATTCCGGCCGAGATCACCGCTCAGTTCGAAAGCGACAAAAAGCTTCGCGATGAAGATCGCGAGGCCATCATCTGCATCGCACATCAGGCGCTGCTGCCATTCCTGCCCGAAGAGAAAACCAAAGTTGGCAACAAAGCATGAGCGACACCATCGCCAGTCTCCAGCGGCAGATCAGCAGTGCGGGTGATCTTCAGTCCGTGGTACGCACGATGAAGGCGCTGGCGGCTTCGAGCATCGGCCAGTACGAGCAATCGGTGATTGCTTTGGCGGACTACTGGCGCACCGTCGAGCTGGGGCTGAGCGTGTGCCTGCGCCAAGGCGAGCGCGCTGCAGAGGTCCAGCGCACGAACCGCATTGACGTCATCGGTGCCATCGTATTCGGTTCAGATCAGGGACTCGTCGGGCAGTTCAATGATGTCATCGCCGACTATGCGATCAAGACGCTCGCGGCACTTCCCGGCAGGCCGCAGGTGTGGGCCGTGGGTGAGCGTGTCCACGCCCGACTTGCGGATGCGGGGCTCAGCATGGCGGGGCGTTTCGCCGTGCCAAACTCCGTCAAGGCGATCACGCCGCTCGTCGCACAGATTCAGATCCAGAGTGAAGAACTGCGCGCCAAGGACGGCTGCGAGCAGGTGTACATCTTCCACAACCGTCCGCAAAGCGGTTCGCTCTATGAGCCCGTGAGCCAGCGTCTGCTGCCGCTCGATGAGATCTGGCAAAAGAAGCTGACGCTGGTGCCGTGGCCCACTAAGATCCTGCCCGAAGTCCTCAACGATCTTCCTGCAACCCTGCGCTCCCTCATCCGCGAGTATTTGTTCATTTCGCTCTTTCGCGCCTGTGCCGAATCCCTCGCAAGTGAAAACGCCAGCCGACTGGCGGCGATGCAGCGCGCCGAAAAGAACATTGATGACCTGCTGGAGCACCTCCACGGCAACTTTCACCGCTTGCGCCAGAGTTCCATTGATGAGGAGCTGTTTGACGTGGTCTCGGGTTATGAGGCTTTGGCCAAGGATGGCCGCAATGGGCATGCCATCGCTTCAGTATGACCCGCTCTAGCTCGCGCCGATGCCGCGAATCACAGCGGGCAGTGTCTGCGCGAGGATTTGCAGATCGAGCCAGAAGGACCAGTTGTCGATGTACTTGAGATCGAGCGCGACCCACTCTTCGAAGTTCTTGATGCCATTGCGGCCGGTGACCTGCCAAAGGCATGTCAGGCCGGGTTTGACGCTGAGCCGGCGGCGTTGCGCGTGCTTTTCGATGCGCTGAATCTCATAGACGGGCAGGGGCCGCGGGCCGACGAGACTCATTTCGCCACGCAGCACGTTGATGAGCTGGGGCAGTTCATCGATGCTGGTGCGGCGCAGCCAGCGGCCGAAGGCGAAGATGCGCGGATCGTTGGTGATTTTGAAGACCGGGCCGTCCATCTCGTTGTGGGCCTCCAGCTCCTGGCGCTGAAATTCCGCGCCCTGGTGCATGGTGCGGAATTTCCACATGGTGAAGGGCTTGCCGTAGTGTCCGGCACGCTCCTGCTTGAAGAACACCGGACCACGCGAGCCCAAACGAATGCCAATGATCGCGACAAGCCACAGCGGCAGTGAGAACAGAAGCAGAATGAGCGCGCCGACTCGGTCCACGATGGCCTTGAAAAGCAGCTCCCACGAGGCCTGCGGTGTGGAATGGAACACCAGCATCAAGCGCCCTCCGAGGACGTCGAACGTCGGACGGGCGATGGCGATCTGGAAGAAGTCGGCGGCGATCCAGGCTTCCACGCCTTCGGTTTCACAAGCCTGCACCGCCTCTTCGATCTTGCTGAAATGCACATGCTGCGCGGCAAACAGCACCCGGCTGATGGAGTGCTCATGCAGTGCTGCGACGAGATCGGAAATCGGGCTCTGCATGATGTCGATCTGTCCGACGACCTCAATTTCGGCACGCTGCTCAGAAGTCATGTTTGCGAGGAAGACCGCGAGATCGGTTTGTGCACCGGCGATGATGACGCGTTCACGTCCTTTGCCTGAAGCCATCTGTCTGCGGAGGATTTCACGCTGCCAGGCCTCGCGCAGCAGCAAGGAGAGCGCCCCGAGAGCCACGGAGAAAACGACCACCGCGCGGCTTTCGACCGTCCATTTGAAGAACACGATGCAAAAAGCGATGCACATGCCGATGATGGTCAGCGCCTCCGCCAGCTGGCGCATCGAGCGGCCCGGGGTCTTGTTGTAGATGTTGGAGTAAAACCCGCGCGCCTCCAGCACTATGGGCGTGAACGGAGCCACGACGGCAATCACCCAGTAAAACTTCTCCATGGGCGGGATCTCAACCGCATCGTGAAAAAAGACCGGCACCAGATCTGCCCGCAGGTAGTGCCCAAACCACAGGCAGAACGCCAGAAGCGCGCTGTCGAGCAGTTCGGTGAGCTGCAAATTGATTTCTTGCTTCCGGCCCAGCATAGTGACGAGTAAGATACTGAATCTTATTTACTTTTATTAAAATTATACTCCGCCTAGTCAATGGCTCAACTTGTTTCCTCTAAAAACCTGCTTTTCTCCTCCCGGCCCCTGGCGGTGGGGGTGGTGGCGGATTCTGCTGCCCTTGAGCACTTTATCTCCCTCGATTCGGCCTCTCGCGCGAACTTATGTGACGTCGCTGAGCTTCGGCTGGACCAGCTGCAGATCCCAGCTGCAGAGCTGCGTGCCAAACTGGCAGGCAATACCCTGCCACTGCTTCTCACCGCCCGGCATCCAGCTGAGGGCGGGCAGGCCCCTGAGGACCCAGCCGCACGCGCTGCGATGATTGAGCCTTTGCTGGATCTGGCGACGCTGATCGACCTTGAGCTGCGCAGCGCGGCTCAGATGCAGGGAACGGTGCAGAAAGCGCGTGCAGCAGGGGTGCCGGTGGTGGGTTCATTCCATGACTTTCAGGCCACACCGGCAGAGGAGGTGCTGCGCGGGGCGGTGAATTTCGCCCAGCAGGCGGGACTGGATGCCGTCAAGATCGCCACCTACCTGAACACACAGGATGATCTGGCGCGCCTTATGAAGCTGGCGGGTGAGACGCATCGGCTGCGGCTTTCCGTCATGGGCATGGGGCCCTTGGGGCGTGTTTCACGTCTGGTGCTGGCTAAATGTGGCAGCCTGTTGAATTACGGCTTTATTGGTGCTTCGAATGCTCCCGGACAGTGGCCCGTCGCCCGCCTGAAAGAACTCCTCGCTGAACTCTGAAATGATCACCCGCTGTCAGTCACACACCCTCCGCCGCGCTTTGCTGGCCGGCCTATTCTGCATTTCCATCCCGGGCTGCGATGACCCCAAACGTGAGCAGCAGCTGCAGTGGCGCGAAGAGGAGATCGAAGCCAAGGCTGCAGCCATCTCCAAACGCGAGAAGGATTTTGCTGGAGAGAAGCAGATGATTGTGCAGGCGAAGGCGGACATCGCCGCGCGTGAGGTGGCCGTCGAGCAGCTCAAAAAGAGGCTGGAGACCCAGCTGGCGGAGGAGATCGAGAAAACGAAGAAGGTGCGCCGTGAGATTGAGATCAAAAATCTCCGGGGTTCCATTCCACAGATCAATGCCGGGCGCTGCATTGTCATTGATCCTGAGAACGACGATGTGCTGTTTGAAAAGAACGCCGACCAGCGGGGTGCCATCGCCAGCACGACGAAAATCATGACCGGTCTGCTCGTGGTTGAAGCGGGAGACCTCGACAAAGTGGTGACCATTGAACTTCCGGACACGCAGTGCGCCCCGGTGCGGATCGGTCTCAAGGTGGGGGAGCAGTACACCCGCCGCCAGCTGCTCACCGCGATGCTGGTGAAAAGCTCCAACGACATCGCGCAGGCGCTGGCCAGAGACAATGCCGGCAGCGTGTCTGCTTTTGCAGAGAAGATGGACGCACGTGCGCAGGCTCTCGGCCTCAAGAACACGCACTTCATCAATCCGCATGGCCTGCCCTCGCTCACCGATGAAGATCCTTACTCCACGGCACGTGATCTGGCGATGATCGCCAAGACGGCTGACAAGCTGCCGGACATCCGCGCCATCGTGAAGCTGCAAAGCTTCAAGTTCACCAAGCCCGACGGTAAATTCATCGACCTGGCCAACACCAACCGCGTGCTGCGCAGCGCCAGCTACTGCGATGGGATGAAAACCGGCTACACGGAAGCTGCCGGCTACTGCCTCGTGGCCACAGGCGAGCGCAATGGCCGCCGCCGCATCGTGGTTGTCCTGAACGACAGCCATGAAGGCGTTTGGCGTGACGCACAGGCGTTGCTCGACTGGGCGCTGAAGGCGTGAAATAACAATCGCGACTTGCCAGTTTCATGGCTTCCCGGCATCATCGCCGCCTCTGACCATGAAACTCCACGCCATCCTGCTTGCTTCCCTCTGTGTTGCCGCCACCAGCTTTGCTGAAACAGCCAAGAATCTCGCCATCGATCCCAAGCCGCGTGAAGGCGGCTGGATGAAGCGTCACGAGAGCTTCAACGCAATTTCAAAAAAGGGCGAGGCACAGCTGGTGTTTCTGGGAGACTCGATCACCCAAGGCTGGGAAGGCAATGGCAAGGAGGTCTGGGCCAAAACGTGGGCACCACTTAAGGCGGCGAATTTTGGCATCGGTGGTGACCGCACCGAGCACGTCATCTGGCGTCTGCAGAACGGCAATTTTGACGGCATCAAGCCGAAGCTCGTGGTGCTCATGATCGGCACCAACAACACCGGGCATCAGGGCCGTCCTGCGGCCGAATATGGTGGCGCTGTGTATGCCAGCAGCGCCGAGCAGACCGCCGAGGGGGTGAAGATGATCCTCGACATTCTGGGCAAAAAACAACCGCAAGCGAAGGTGCTGCTGCTGGGCATCTTCCCACGCGGAGCCACCAAGGAGGATGCACTGCGCAAACAGAACGTCGCCACCAACAACCTCATCTCCGGCTTCGCTGACAGCAAACGCATCTACTACATGGACATTGGCAACACCTTCCTGAAGCCTGATGGGACGCTGCCCAAGGAGATCATGCCGGACCTTCTCCACCTCAACGCCCAAGGCTACCAGATGTGGGCCGACGCCATCGAAGGCAAGGTCAAGGAACTCATGAAGTAGTTCATTGTAAAGGCATCACGTACCCGTTTGATATTCGGCGCAATTCATTCGCCTGTTCCCCGTTATTTTTCCAACCATGAAAACCGCTCTTCTTCCACTTCTACTTCTTGCGACTGCGTCGTTTGCGCAACTGGCCGATCAAGCGACACCGGCTGACAAGGTCAAGGTCGCCAAAGGATTCAAAGTGGAACTGCTGTACTCCGTGCCAAAGGAGCAGGAAGGCTCCTGGGTGGCCATGACCCAGGATGACAAAGGCCGCATGATTTGCAGCGACCAGTATGGCGCGCTGTATCGCATCACTCCGCCTGAGCTGAATGGCAGCCCTGGGGAGACGAAGGTGGAAAAGCTCAGCATCGACTTCGGTCACTGCCAGGGGCTGCTGTATCATGCCGGCGCGCTTTACGGAGTGGTCAATGACGACGCCTATCAGGGCCGCGGGCTCTACCGCTGCAAGGATACGAATGGCGATGATCAATTCGACAGCGTGGAGATGCTGCGCTCCTTTCCCGGAAAGGCTGGCGAGCACGGCCCGCATGGCGTCATTGCTTCCCAGGATGGCAAGAGCCTGTACGTGATGTGCGGCAATCAGACGCCTGAGCCGAGCTGTGAGACCAGCCGGGTGCCGCGCCATTGGGCGGAGGACCAGCTCTATCCGATGCTGCTGGGCCGTGGCTTCATGCGTGATGTGCTGGCTCCCGGCGGCTGGCTGGCGAAGACCGATCTCGATGGCAAAAAGTGGGAACTGGTGAACACCGGCACCCGCAACACCTACGACATCGCCATGCACCGCAATGGCGACATATTCGGCTTCGATGCTGACATGGAGTGGGACACCGGCATGCCGTGGTACCGCCCCACCCGTGTGTGCTTCATGCAGAGCGGCGGCGAGTTTGGCTGGCGCACCTGCAGCAAGAAATGGCCCGTGCGCTGGGAGGACAGCCTGCCGCCTGTGGTGGACATTGGTCCTGGCTCGCCCACCGGCGTGGCCTTTGGCTACGGTGCCAAGTTCCCGGCGAAGTATCAGGACGCACTCTACATCTGCGACTGGAGCTACGGCAAAATGTATGCCGTGCATCTCTCACCAAACGGCGGTGGTTATACGGGTGTGGCCGAGGAATTCATGAGCGCCTCGCCGCTGCCGCTGACGGACATTGAAGTCTCGAAGAAAGATGGCGCGATGTATGTGAGCGTGGGTGGGCGCAAGGTGCAGTCGGGACTGTATCGGGTGACTTATATTGGTGGTGAGAGCATTGAAGGCACAAACCACTCCACTCTTCAGGTGGATGCCAAGGCAGGCCTTCGTGCTGGTTGCGAGGCGTTTCATGGTAAACAAGATCCCAAGGCAATTGAGTACTGCTGGCCCGCCCTCGGTGTTGCGGACCGCAATGTCCGCTTCGCCGCCCGCATCGCGCTGGAGCACCAGCCCATTGCTTCTTGGAAGGATAAGGCGTTGAACGAATCCAATCCCCGCGCCGCACTCACCGCGCTCATGGGCTTCATCCGTAGCAGCGGTGGTGACAAGGTGCTGCAGCAGCCGGTGCTGGCCGCGCTGAACAAGATCGACTTCGTGGCGCTCAAAGGCCTCGACCGCGTCACGCTGATCCGCGATTACATGCTCGCCTTTACACGCATGGGAGAGCCGGATGGAGCGGCGAAGGAGTCGTTGATCAAGCATCTTGCGCCGCTGTTCCCGACGAATGATCCGGCCTTGAACCGTGACCTATGCGAAGTGCTGGTCTATCTGGGAGACTCAAGCATCGTCGCCAAAGCTGAGCCGCTTGTGAATGGCTCGCCCACTCAGGAGGAGCAGATCGACTACGCCCGCATCCTGCGCTTTGCCAAATCTGGCTGGACCAAGGAGCTGCGTGCTGACTACTTCAGCTGGTTCCTGCGTGCCGCAAACTACAAAGGAGGTGCGTCGTTTGACCTGTTCATTGGCGAGATCAAGCAGAACGCGCTCTCCACCATGACGGAGGAGGAAAAGCTGGCCATCAAGGATGTACTGGACGCCAAGCCGGAGGTCAAAGCACCATCGTTCACGATAAAGCCGATGCAGTTCGTCAAAGCCTGGACGCTGGCTGAACTCAGCAAGTCGCTCGGTGTCGGCCTGGAGGGGAACCGTAACTTCGCCAATGGTCGCAACATGTTTGGAGCCGCCACCTGCTTTGCCTGCCACCGCTTCAACAATGAAGGCGGTGCCATCGGCCCTGACCTGACCAGTGTGGCTGGCAAGTACAGCCCGCGTGATCTGCTGGAACATATCCTGGAGCCCAGCAAAGAAATCAGCGACCAGTATGGCAGCACGGTCTTCACTCTTCAGGACGGTAGTACCGTCATCGGACGAATCGCCAACATGAAGGAGAACATCATGATGGTCTGCACCAACATGATGGACCCCAACAACTTCACCAATGTGGATGCCCGCAAGGTGGTGAAAACGGAGGAAAGCAAGATCAGCATGATGCCGCCGGGGCTCCTCTTCATGCTCAAGGAAGACGACATTCTCGACCTCATGGCCTACCTGCTGAGCAAGGGCAATCCGGACGATCCGATGTTTGTGAAGTAACTCTTCACCTAAGTAACTGCTTCAAAAACAAAGGCCCCAGTTCTTGCGAACTGGGGCCTTCTTGTTATCGCGGAGTTAACCGTGAACTAGAGACTTACTTTGCCTTCTTTTCAGCGGCGGGGGCGGGGGCAGCGGACTTCTGCTTGGCCCAGCGCTTGCGCTGCGCATCCGCGATCTTCTTGCGGGCGGCTGCGGACATGACGCGCTTCTTTTTGGCTGGCTTATCAGCCGCCGATGCTGATGCAGCGGACGACTTGGAAGAACCGCCAAGCAGTTGCGCCAGCTCTTGCTGGAGACCTTCGATTTTTTCTTGAAGTGCAGCAGCGCGGCGCAGTTGGGATGAGGATAGGATCATTTGTTTTATTTATAGGGGTACAATGCCTTGTTTATGAAAGACATAGATTAAAGTCAAGCACAGAACTTACGGCTTTATACCCGGATCACCAACTAAAGTGCCTTATCATAGATGCTCTGGAATAATTCAGAGGCATTTGGGTCTATGATAGTTATGCGGTTTTGGTCAAATCGTGCCGTAACAGTCGCTCCTTTGCCTTCCTGCATGTATTTCCAATTGAGATCCCGCACCCTGGCGGCGGCATCGACGATGGCGCAAGTAATGCGGGCATCTTCAGCGGTTGGATAGAGTGCGGCCACATTGTCTCGGGACTCTTTGGCAAACTTAACGCGACAGATGGCCACCAAGCCTACGGTCAGACTATCGACCCCATAACCTATGTAACCTTTGCTGCCATCCGGGCGGGTTACTTCGCGGGTAAAGTGGTTGTTGCTCGTGCGTGTGCCGCCGCCCTGATTCCACCAGCGGAAACCGCGATACTGCTGGTCGCTTTCGACTTTGCCGTCAGCGCCGACGATTTCGTGACCTTGGTTCACAGGGCCTTCAAAATCGGCGGGGGTCACCCAGTTGTTATTAAAGTTGATCGACATGCCGTTGTCGAAATCAACGCGCACCTGCACGGCGTCGAAGGCATTGATGCCGTCCCGGATCAGGCGTTTCTTCTGGCCGACTGCGGTCAAGGACACCGGTTTGCTGTGATAATAGCTCCAGATCAGATCCGTCCAGTGCGGGCCGACGTAGCTGAAGGGATCGCTGCTCTCCACCCACTTGAAAGTGCTGGTGCTGACTTCGAGCGGCTCTTCGAGATAGGCGGTGCCATAGAGAGGCGCGCCAATGCGGTTCTGAATGTCATCGCGGATGCGCAGGTGATCCGGGTCGTAGCGCTTGTGCATGTCCACAGCAACGATGAGATTGTTTGCCTTGGCCGCTTCAATGATTTCATCCGACTCCTGAATCGACAGGCACATGGGTTTTTCAGTCAAGACGTGCACCCCTCTGGCCAGTGCGGCGAGAATCGGCTGCGTGTGCAGATGGTCGGGGGTTGCGACGGACATCACATCGAGATCAGGAAAGGCGGCCAGGATGTCATCCCAAGGCGCATCGCCGTGGAAGGCGCGCGGCTCATGGCCGGTAAGGTCTTTGAAGGCGGCTGCGGCTTTGAGCGCCGACTTTTCACTGCGTGTTGCGACGGCGACGAGGTCAAACTTCACGCTGGCGAGTTCGCGTGAGTATTTGTCGAGGCCGACACGGGCAAGCTGCCCGGCGATGCCGAAGCGCTGCAGGTCCGCGTAGGCGCGTGCGTGAACATCTCCGCCGAACATGCCGGCGCCAACGAGGGCGATTTTGATGGTGGATTCCATGGTCGTGCATTGAACGCGATGTCAGGCGGCATGCAACAGGTCTGGCTAATACACGAATGCCGGTTTCCCATGTTTTGGTGAGCCTGTGCTGCGGGGATCTTGGACAGGTTCTCCTTGATGCTAGGTGAGTGTACAAAAAAACGCGGGAGTCTTACGACTCCCGCGTTGGATGGGTTCTCAATGAGAGACGCCTGCTTATTCAGCAGCGGCGGCTTTCTTCTTGGGGGCAGCCTTCTTCTTGGCTGGGGCCTTGGCAGGTGCGGCTTCTTCGGCCACAGGCTCGGCTGCGGCTTCAGGTTCCGGTGCTGCGGCTACCTTAGGCACGTAGGCGTCCACCCACTCGATGTAGGCCATCGGAGCGGAGTCGCTGCGGCGCTGGCCGAGCTTGGTGATGCGGGTGTAGCCACCGACGCGGTCCTTGGAGGCGACGGCGATCTCTTCGAAGAGCGTCTTCACGCTGTCTTTGTGACGCAGTGAGGAGAGGGCGGTGCGGCGTGCATGCAAGGTGCCGCGCTTGCCGAGGGTGACGAGCTTCTCTGCGTAGGGGCGGAGGGCTTTGGCCTTGGCGAGTGTGGTGCGAATCCGGCGGTGCTCGATGAGGGAGCAGGTGAGA
>CAILZI010000179.1 GCA_903838675.1 uncultured Verrucomicrobiota bacterium | reverse complement strand
CCCTCAACCAATACCCGGCGTCGTATCTCGTTCCATTGCTCCATATTCGTGAACATCCTTCTGGTTAAACCAGAGGTGCTGCACTTTTAAACCACCACGCCACCCGGCGCACCCGCCGCACTTTTTAACCGCGTTTTATAAAATGAAAGTCATAGCTCCAATAGTGATCACGCCGCCGATCCAAATTACGGTTTCATGCAAGAGGCTCCCGCCAACGCCTACCGCGCCTGCTCCGGCAGCTAGCTGTGTAAGCTTTTTAATGGCAAGAGCCCTAGTGACAGCTCCTTCAGGACCGGTGAACCGCCAAGTCCGCAAGGATGTGCGTTCCAGCTTTAGCTGGGGGCTCGGAAAGGCTGCAGTTGTGCTTTCGCTCTTAGGTGATGGAACTCCGTTGGATTGCCGACTGGTATTGAAACTGGCGGCCCGGCGAGCAGTTTTCTTTTCATGAACGGTTTCAGGCGCTTCAGAATCTCCATCAGTTGACGATTTATTCTGAGAAGTTGGTGTATTGTCGGCTTCTGGGTCATTTTTCATTGGCAGCAGGTTTTAAAATGAATGAAGTGAGAAGGGAAAATGAGTGAATATGCCAATCAGGGGTGGGGGGGGCGGGCATAAACCAACCCCGCCAGAAGGCATTTTACCCACAGCAGTCCGGCTGCTGTGAGACGAAAACTTTTTTCACGATGCCCGTGGGGTGCCTGAATCACCTCTACCTGAGGAAGAGCTCTTTCAGCCATGAGCCGTAAAGAGGTGGCGGCATTGGCCGGTTTCAGCACTGGATCGAGCAATCGCAGCAATTCGGTTGCATTGGTGGTGGTCAACCATTCTTCCTTTGTTTCCAGGTGATACATTCGATGCACCAGCAAAAGCCGATCATTGTCTGTTGCCTGCGTTTCGAAACAAGATTGCATGAGCCGACAGCGGAGCAGCTCGGGCGAATTGTAAACCCCTTCATCGGCCACCTTCAGGGCTCTTCCCGTCTCTTCCTGAACAAAGGGAAGTACTTTCAGATTGGGGGTCAAAGATTCATCCACTGTCCCTGCCAGTCGTTCAGCCGCCTCAGCGAGGCGCATAAAGATTGACGTCCTTAGGTCCGGAGTGTCGGACCTTTGAGAGGATTCGGAGGCGATAGGCATGGCAGGGTCAATCAACATCACAAACGCGTATCTGAGAAATTTCTTAGAAAAATCTGAGAATATTCTGCGAAATGACGGGTGTTTTATAAAAAATATGGAAGAAACGGTATGAAATCGACTTCCGATACTCAAAAAGCTCTCAGGATACGGACGCAACGTCCCCTCTAGGCAGTGGACTCCTCAATCTCAAGCTAGCCTACCTCCCCACCTGCACCACCAGCCCCCGCACCTCCACCGTCTCCCCAGGCCTTAGCTTGAAGCAGAAGTAGCCCTTCATACCAGCAGATGCTTTGCTGTTCTGCACTTGGACGGGGGCTTCTTCGATGCGGGCGGAGTACTGGCCTTGTTTGCGATCAAGGAGAATGGTGTGCCATTGGTTGTCTTGGGGCGGGTTGAGGCAGGAGAGGCGCTGGTTGCCGCCATCGGCGGACTGGAGGTCGAAGGATTCGAGCTGGCCGCGGTAGTCGGCGGAGACGATGAAGTCGCCGTCCAGCAGGGTGCCGCGATAGAGGAGGATGGCGCGGGGCCAGTTGCTGTTGGTGGTGTTGCTGGCGCTGAGCACACCGCCCTGGATCTGCACGGTCATCTTGTCCAGTGGGTGCTCGATCCAGCGGTTGTCGGCTTTGGACCAGCACCAGACCGACCAGTCGGCGGCCTGCATGGGGATCTTGCGTGCGGTCATGGGCGATGATGGTGCCGCGGCTGGAGTGTTCGCTGGCGGTGGTGGTGCTGCAGCAGTCGGGGCACTGCCGGTGGTGGGGGGCAGCACGCGGAGCTTGAGATTGCGGTAGGCCACCTCGGCACCGTGATCCTGCAAGGCGATGGCGGTGGCGCGCTTCACGCCCACACCAGGGTAGTACTTGTACTTGCTGCCGGCGATGATGCGCTGCAGCTCCGGGCTGCCCAGCTCACACTCGGCCACCTTGCGGCCATTGAGCCAGTGCTCCACGTGGTTGCCATCCACGACGATGCGGCCCTGATTGAATTCGCCCACGGGACGCAGCATTTTCCTCGTCGGGGTGACGAGCGAGTAGATGGAGGCGGCCAGTCGGTTCGCCGCGTTGCTCGCGTGCGGGGCGTCATCGAGCACTTGGTATTCAAAACCCATCGGGCTGTCGCCAGTGTCGCCGGGGTAAAACAAGGTGGTGCGCTTCTCGCCTTCGGTGAAGAGGTATTCCACGCCACTGTTGCCCACGGGGCCGACGCGCCACTCAAACTGAAACTCGAAGTTCGTGAACATTGCGTTGGTCACGAGATCGCCGCCGGTGCCATTCGGGCGGCCATTGCCCTGAGGCAGGACGAGGCAGCCTTCTTTGATCTTCCACGAGCCGGCCGTCACGGACTTCTTCCCGTAGGTATGCCAGCCTGCCGTGCTGCGGCCATCAAACAGCAGCTTCCAGCCAGCGGCCTGCGCCTGGGGAGTGAGGGTGTTGGCAGCGGCGGCCAGCATGTCAGTGGCTTGAAGCAGCAATTTGGCAGCCATGACAGTCAGCCGGGAAAAGAGGAAGGGAGGTCGGTGCATGGCAGCGGCGGTTCATCAATGAAAGCGGAGTGCGCGGCAGATGGCAAGCCCGGAGCCTGGGGTCCTCAAAGGGGCCGTACTGGGGGGTGTTCTTGGGGCAGTTGAAACCACGAGGCAGCAAAGTTGTGTGACAAAAATGTACTGACAAGTGAACAAAATTATGGATCATCGTGTCTGTTCGACTAAGAAATCCGGAAAATATTTGTCATGAAAAGCGCCACATTGTTTCAAGCCCTCGTTATTGCAGCCCTGCTTGGGCTTGCAGCATGGGCACCAGCCTCAGAGCGGCAGGCAGATCCCATGGAAAGCTACTCGCGTGCATCGGTTCTCTATCAGGACGGCTTGAAAGCGGTGGAAGCGGGCCGGTTGGAGACGGCGATGGGCAAGCTGAAGTCGGCGCAGACACTGATTCAAAAAATCGATCAAAGCCAGCCCAATTGGCAGCCCGCGCTGGTGGCTTACAAGCTGCAGAAGATCGAGAACATCCTCAAGGAACTGGGTTCCGCGCATGCACAGCTCGAAAAGGCTTTGAAGGACGACAAAACAGTCGTGGCAACCCCCTCAAGCGGCAGTCATCCAGCAGCAACGAGCTCCAGCCCTCGCGGGTGAAATCACCCTTCACTCCAGCGGATGTCCCGCCGTACCCCCACATTGTGGAAGTGGGCATCGGCGGCCTGGATGTAGCCCTCTTTGTCGATGCGCAGGCCCTCGGCTTTCAGAAGGCGGCGCTGCTTGCCTGAGAGCTTGGGGTCCATGTTCGGGCTCAGGCGCGCATTGGCGGAAACCACCCGGTGCCAGGGCAGCGCGGCCGCTTCTTCGGGCGTGAGATGGCTGAGCACCGTGGCCACATGACGAGCGATGACGTTCATGTGGATGGCGATGCTGCCATAGGTGGTGAACCGGCCGGCGGGGATCAGAGCGACCAGGCGAATGACCTCCGCACGAATGCGGGCGAAGGCGATGGATTTTCCACGGGCGGCCATGACGACGGAGAATGCGCAGCAAGCGGACTTTGTCGATGCCCGGAACTGCCCGGCCGCAGTGTCAAAACGTGAAGACTTTGCGTACTGCGACCATGGCGCATATCAGCAGAAACAAAGGAACGATCACATAAGTGGTGAAGTCTGCTGCGCGCGTGTCTGCTGAACCTTCGGCGATGCGTTCCAGTTCTCGCTGGTGCTCCTTCTGCGCGAATTCCTTGACCGAGGCAGTTGCCAGCAGGTGAGATCCGCCAACATGGTTCCAAGCCATGGCGAGAGATGGTGCTGGTAGGGAGGTGCTGTGCATACTATCGGGGCTTGGAGCGTAGGAAACGTTTGTACATTAACGCAGATGGCGAGCCATATATTAGACAAAATAAATTTACATTTACAGTTTGGCTTAGGGGTTTTGCTTGGTTAATGGAGGCCCTAGGCTGCGCATTGGGAGCACGACTACCCAAACGATTCTATTGAAGAACGCAGCCAGCCGCTTCGTTCAACAGGCAGAAGCCATCCCTGCCATGAAAAACAACATGCCCTGTTATCTCTTGGTTGCGCTCTTTGCCTGGTCTGTCAGCGCCAAGATCTCAAGAGCTGAATTCGTCACTCTGGATGTGAAACTCAAAACGCAGAGCGAGGATCATGATCCCCATCAGCAGCATCTCAAATGGCTCATCGTGCGCGTGACCAATGGATCCGCAAACCGTCTTGTTGGCGCCACGTTGCGTTGGAGGCTCTTCGCTGAAGAGGTGGGCAAGCCGCATCATCCCATCGTGATCGAAAAGTCCGGAGAGGAAAAGCTCACGGTGAACGGTAACAATGAATATACCGACATCATAACACCCAAAGTCACCTTCAAATGGACCCTGGGGCATTCGAAAAGGAGAGGGCGGCGATCATCCCATTATGTAGCCGAAACCGGACAGCGGTACCATGGCTACATCGTGGAAGTCGTCGAGAACGGAAAAGTGATCGCCGAGGCCCTCAGTGCAGAATCACTGCGCAACATCGCCAAGTCCATGGAGAAAACGAAGTCCCCAAATGTGGAATGATCTCACGATGAAGGTTTTTTGAGAACCACGCAGGGGATCAGGGGCCAGCTGATTTGCAGTGCGGTGATCGAAATGAATAATGGCTGTGGAGCATCGTTTAATAGAATGGAGCAACACTCCATCAACTCATATGAAGACAGTTCTCAGTCTCCTTGCTGCTGTCAGTGTGTACAGCATCGCAATCCCAGTCAGTGCGGCACCGCCTTATATTCCCAATGCAGCCCTGCAGCCGTTTGCAGTCGGCGCAGCTTCACCTTACATGTCAAATGCGGGTGTGCAGCCCTATCCCGGTGAGCGCCGGATCGTAAGTTACCTGACCAATGGTACGCCGGTGTATGCGGTCTATCAGGCCATGGGCTTTGATGCCATGGGCTATCCTATCTACCAGTGGGTGACGCTGCCCGTCAGTTCGGGATATGTGCGCCCCTACTACGGTTACAACCACGGCTATCGTAACTACGGCTACCGCAGTTACAACTATCGTCCCAGCTACGTGCGACCCACGTTTGTGAATCCTCCCCATGTCAGTCCGCATTTCAATTTCGGAAGCCATGGAGGCAGCCTGGGCCACTTTGGTGGTGCCGTGAATCATGGTGGTGGCCACATGAGCCATGGTGGTGGCCACATGAGCCATGGTGGTGGCGGGCATGTGAGTCATGGCGGTGGTGGCCACGTGAGCCATGGTGGCGGCGGTCATCATCGGTAAGTTGGAATCCCATCGGTTTGTGATATTCAAAGTGATCTGCCTCAGCGCTGTGAGTTTCTGCTGAAGCGGTGCCACAGCATTGGCGGCGGGATAGGAGTTTCTGGGCAGGCCAAGGGTAAGGCCAGGTTCCAGATGATTCGGGCCAGCATTGCAGAGATATTTTCGATAAGAAAATGACTTGAGCCTGTATAATAAAAGGCTCAATTCTGGTATCTGATTGATATACTTGCTTCGAGCCGTCGTTTTCGAAGCTGCACCAGCTTTCCAACATCTCATGAAAACATGTCTCTGTCTCTTTGCTGCAGCCTGTTTCTTTGGATTCACTGTCTCATCGAAAGCAGACACGCCGGTTCCAAATGAGCGCCGGATCGTGAATTATCAGAGCAACGGCACGCCGGTGTATGCTGTCTATGAATGCGTGGGCTTTGACATGGCTAGAAATCCCATGTTCCGGTGGGTGACGCATTCCAGTGTGGTTCATCATTACGCGTCATCCAGCCGTCGCTACTATCGTCCCAGCTATTCGCGTTCAAATTACTACGTCAGTGGTGTCCATGTTCCGGTGAGTGTCGTGGGTCACGGCGTTGGGCATACGGGTCACACAGGTGGGTCTATGGGTCACAGTGGCGGGGCTCATCATTCCGGCGGTTCTTCGGGCGGTGGTGGCAGTCATCATAGTGGCGGTTCCACCGGTGGCGGCCATATGGGCGGCGGCGGCGGTGGTCACCACCATTAAGCCGCAATCAAGCTGCACCGGGAACAGACTGGTCTTTTGCCGGCAGAAGCGAAAGCCGAAGTCGAAGAATACTGCGGCTGAAATCAGCGGCCAGGTGCTGCAGCCAGCAGGCCAAGCTGGCGCATGGAGGCAAAGAGTTGTTTGCCAAAAGCTTGCAGCCATTCGGCGTCCACCTTCTGTTTGGCAGCGGGAGCACCGGCTTTGGGCGGAGCAAGCTTCACGGACTGCGCCAAAGGCGGGACGTGGATGAAAAGCACCAGCCGCAGTGCTTCGGGGTGCTGCTTTTGCTCATGCAGCAGGGAGTAGAGCATCTCTTCACACAGGTAACGTCCGGCGTTTTGGGAGACGTGTGTGGGAAATCCTGCCTGAGTCAGCGCCTCTGCCAGGCCCTCCACCTTCACCGTCTGATGCAGCTCCGGCTCCGCGTCTTTGACGACGTCCGGCGTGGCAGGTTTGGTGCCATGGTTATCCGGATACCGGCCGCGCAGATTGTGGGCGATGGTTTCGATCTGAAACTCGGAGGTCCCTTCACCAAAAGCGATCCATACCTGCGGCAGCGGTTTGACGTTGTTGATGCAGGTCAGCGGTGCGCCCCAGATCACGGGAACCTGCAAGCTGCGCACCTCTTGCGGGAAGGCTTTGGCGATTTCTTCCGCCAGCTTCCAGGAGGCGTTTTCGGTGCGCCCACCGAAGGCTTCAAAGCCACTCACCAAGATGTCAGGCGCTGGCGCAGTGGAGGTTTGCGCACGCAATACAGAACCCGTCAGGCCGAAGGCCGCGAGCAATAGGATGGCGGAGGAGTTCATTGCACATGGATGTTGCTGATTTGAAACATGCCGCTGTCACTCGGCTTGTCGGGAAAGTACCAGGTGCCCGCGAGCAGGCCCGAGTTTGGCGGCAGAGAGCCGCGATAAGCCACGGGTGGCTCTTTGGAGTGGCGGTAGATTTTGGTGAACTGCAGATGGGTATAGCCACCCTCACCCTCGCAGGTGCCGGTGATGTCCGCCCACACAAAGCCATCCTTCAGTGTACCAAAACCGGTGTACGTTTCCTTGATGACCCCCTTGATCTTGCTGGAACCGCGCGCCTGCTGCAGGGAGATCTCAAAGGTGACCGTCTGCCCGGCCAGCTTCTGGTAGGCGCTGCCGTAGGTGTAGGAGCCTTGGTAGATGCCTTGCACATTGGGCGTGGAGGCTCCAGAAAGTCCACCGTTGCCTGCAGGCAAAGTGCACGATGCCAGCACAACGAGCGCAGCAGCCTGCAGCATCAAAACCTGCCAGCGTTGAAAGGTAAACAGGATGGCCGGGGAGGGAGTCTTCATTCGACGCGCATTTTGCCCGCAGTGAAGAGGAGCTGTCAATCAGCATATGTCCTATCTTCGACTGCAAAAAGGTGAAGCGGCTTTCCGCAACCTCACTACTTCGGCGGCGTTGATGCAGGTGCAGGCGTGGAGGCTTCTCTATCCTCCGTCTGCTGAAGGACAGATGCCTCGTTGTGTGCCGCAGTCTCTTTGTCGGCCGCCGCCCTTACGTCGACTGCTTTTTGCCGGGATTCAGCATCCATGTCCGCCTGGGCAGGCGTCGAATTTTTGTGGCAGGCTATCACGCCCGAGACAAGTAGAAGTGTGAGTACCAGCAGGGGGGAGTTCATGGGAGAGCTTCCATGCATATGGCATGAATCACAAGCCCGGTTCATCCACCAGCCCTGCGGAGTTCATGGCTTGAGTCCGGCAAGAACCTGCTTGTGAATTTCAAACATGCGCGGGCCGAGCTTCTTGTAGTAGAGCGCCGCATTGTGGGGCACATCGGGCACGGTCTCGTACTGGTGTTCGATGTTCAGGCCGGTGAGCACCTTGTACAGATCCTGATTGACTGCGAGGAGCGAGTCGATGGAGCCACAGCCAATGCTGATGCGGGTGTGGCCGCGCAATTTGTCGGCGTTTTGTTTGGCGAGTTCACGCGGGTGCTCGGTTTTGCGGCGTGCATTGTCATTGCCAAAGACATGCGGCATGGGGCCGGTGGCACCCATCGCTGCCTCAGGATCGAGCAACGCGCCCGAGTTCACGATGACGGTGCCGAAGAGTTCGGGATACTTGAAGCCCAGATGTGCCGCGCCATAGCCGCCCATGGAGAAACCTTGGATGATGCGCGCCTCGCGTTTGGGGAGTGTGCGGTAGGTTTGATCAATGTGCGGGATCAGGTCCTTGATGATCACGCTTTCCACCGGATGCGGGCCTTCGACGGTGTCGCAGTAGAAGGAGTTCACCATGCCGTTCGGCATCACCACGATGGCGGGTGGCATGCTGCCATCCTTGATCGCAGCATCGAGTGCTGGCACAAACATCATCGCGCCGGCGCGGATGTTGCCACCCATGCCGTGCAGCCAGTAGATGACGGGGTAGCGCTGCTGTGTGTCTTTGTCATAGCCCGGTGGCAGATAGATGAGATAATTCACGTCACGACTGATGACCTTGCTGGCAAACGTCTTGTAAAGTGTGCCGTTGGGAGCCTCTTGGTTTGGGTCCACCCATTCGGGCTTGGGCATCTGACGGCGGTTCGGCTGCGGAGCGGCGTTTTGGGCAAGGAGCTGCGCGGCGAGGAACAGCAGGCAGGTGACAGCAAGGGAGTGCGTTCTCATGGCGGGTGGGTTACCATGAAACTCCGCCAGCAGGCCAGTGTTGCCGATTTCGAGTGGAACGGCACACAAATGCCCGTGACACGCCCTTCAGAGCCAGGCGGGATGACGCGGGTAAAAGCCGTTGTAGGAACGGCTGGCGACGCGCCAGCGGGGCCCTTCACCAGTGATCATGCCCGAGGTGTCAAAACGCAGGCCGCAGATCTGCATGAAAACATGATGCCCTGGATTGACGAAAAGCGTGACGTAACTCCCAGGCCCAGGCCAGGCGTAACTAGCAAAGGCAGAGGAGCTGAGCGGATGGTTCAGCAGCTGCGCACGATAAAGCACATGAGAGACGGAGCCGGAGCAGTCGAAACCGTTATCAAAAAGAAACTGATGACCGCCTCCCCATTTGTAGGGCTTCCCAACGAGCTCATTGGCGGCAGCCACCAGTTGGTGAACCACGGGAGGATGGCTTTCATGTGCGTAGGCATACAGCCCGTTGAAGTAGAGTGGCACGATTGTAGGAGGCGCCATAAAATAGCCCAAGCCTCCTCCAATCGTGCCCAAGGCACCCCACATACCCAGGTTCATCCAATGTCTGCGTCCGAACAGCTGCCGCACACATTCGGCTTCGGGCGTGTCATTCAGAGATTCCGGTATGGGGGTGTCATCCTTATTCTTGTCCACGTGAACAAGCTAACTCAGTGTCTGACCTCAGCGTCTAAGGACACATTCAGATGAGTCTCAGGGCAGTCTTAGCTTCTTAAGACGCGGAACCTGGGATAGTATCAGCTCGTGATTTAGGCAATGCTAAAGGATACACGCGATCATCTCCCTGCTCACGGCAGAGACAAAAAACCGCCGCCCCGTGAAGGGCGGCGGTTGGCGGGGGGGGCGGATGCGCTGCAGCTTTCAGCCTCAGGCCTTCTTGGCCTCTTTCGCTTTCGGTTTCGCAGCAGGCTTCGGACGCTCTGGCGGGGAAAGCGGCTCGGGGGCGGCTTCCGGCGGGAACTGGATGAGCGGGAAAGGATTGGCCTGCGGCTCGATGGCGTACTCGTGGTCCTTGAACTGACCGGCTTTCGGGAAGGGATAGTTGCCGTCCTTGTCGGCGACGAGGGGAGGCGGGCCGTCGAGGGTGAGCTGATCCGCATTCGGGGAGAACTCGTAGGGGCTGTTGATGTAGTCGTTATAGCGAATGACCTGGCCGGTGTGCGCAGCAGCACGGCCCATGGCGGTGGTGACGCTGGATTTGATGCCGCGCTCCACTTCATTGTAGGGCTTGTCTTTGGAGATGGCCTCGATGAGATCCTGCCACTCAAGGTCATACGGATTTGGCTCCGGCTGCTTGCCGCGCCAGATGATGTTGCCGCGCTGCATCTGCTGGCCTTTGAAGGTCATGGCCTTGGACGGGAAGTGACCGGCGGTGGAGACGATGGCGCAGCCTTTGGTGCCATGCACCTGCGTTGCGAACTGCGTGTGCGTGTTCATGGCGGTACGGCCTTCGAGGTAGAGCTTTGCGCCGTCCTTGAAGGTGTATTCGCAGGAATAGTGGTCAAAGTTTTGATCAACGTTGTCACCACGATCACTGCGGCCGCCGCTGGCCTGCACTTCGACGGGCCAGTCGTTCTTCATCCAGCAGGCTTCATCGATGTTGTGGATGTTGAAGTCGCTGAAGCCGCCGCCGGAGGCCCAGAGGAAGCTGTGGAAGTTTTTGATCTGCCAGAGCAGCTCATTCGGGTTCACTTTCGGATCACGACGCGGTGTGAACACGCTGCCGATGATGGCCTGCATGCGATACGCGCGCATGAGCATGAGATCGCCGATCTCGCCGTCCTGGATGCGGTTGAAGAGTTCGCCGCGCACGCGGCAGTGACGGCACATGAGGCCGACGCCGACCTTCAAATTTTTCTTTTTCGCCTCTTCATTCAGTGCCAGCAAACGACGTGCGGTGGGGCCGTCGGTGCAGATCGGCTTTTCCATGAAGATGTTCACGCCTTTCTCGATGGCGTACTTGAAATGCACCCAGCGGAAAGCCACCGGCGTGGTGAAAATGGCCACGTCACCTTTGCGCAGGCTGTCGATGGCGTGCTTGTAGGCGTCAAAGCCGATGAACTTAGCATCCTCGGACACGGACATGCGGTCCGGGTGCTTTTTGGTAAGTCCATCAAAGCTCTGATCGAGGCGGTCTTTGGAAACATCCGCCATCGCCACGAGGCGGGTCACGCGTGACTGCACGCCCATCGCGTTGCTCGCGGCACCGGTGCCTCGACCACCGCAGCCGATCAAGGCCGTGCGGATTTCATCGCTGCCGGCGGCATGCACGTGAGGGAGGCTGATGCCGGAGAGCACGGAAAGGCCGGCGAAGGACTTCGATGTGGTTTTGAGAAATTCGCGTCGCGACGCGGTGACGGGGTCGGTGATGGTGTTCATGAGGAGCGCTCATGTACGTAGCGGAAAGCCCGGAGCTTGCCGAGAGAAATCGTAACTGAAGATGATGCGAGGCTGAATTCAGCTGATCATCCCACCGCGGGCGGAGATTTCCGAAAAGGCGCGTGTCAGCGCATTGTTCAGTTCATGCAGCGTCGCCTGTTCGAGGTGCGGATCCAGTGAGGCGGTCAAAGTCGGTGGCAGCACGATCGCCTGATGCATGCTCGAAACTGGCTTCCCTGCTGCAGGCGGTGTCACAGGTGCGGGTTCAACTTCAGGGGCTTTCGTCACTGCATGTGGCGCTTCAAACAACGTTGCCATGGAAAGACTGCACTTCGATACATCAGTGCGTGTCGCAGCACAAAGCTGATGCAGACTGGCGAGCTGGGCATCGAGCTGACTGTTAAACCATTCCCGGGTGCGCTGGATGTCCTGTACAAGGGCAGCCAGCTCATTGGAAAAAAGATCCCCTGAACGAGCAGGCAGGCCGGAAGGCAGAATGGCGTTGGGTGATTGGAGGCTCATGCAGAGTCAAATCTATTAAAATTTCCATAAATAATCAAGCTTTCTTCACTCTCAATTCCATAGAATTTCAAAATATTAGCGATTTAGATCTCTAATTTTTAAGTTCTATCACACTGTAAATCAATGTTCAGGGATGTTTTGAATCGAATTTAGACAGAAGTCTAGTCGTGCCGCATCATTGCGGAGTAAGGGGGGACCCGGCTGTTAGCCCTGCCACTTCAGGGCCTTTTCTTCCCCTGCCCTGCCCTCTTTTGCACCAACGGCCAGTCGGGATGCGCCGTGCGGGACGACTCCATCAGCTCAGCAGCCTTGGCCACAAGATCGGGCTTCTCTTTGGCGAGGTCATAGGCCTCGGCCGCATCGGCCTTGAGGTCATAGAGTTCGATGGGGCTCTCCGGGCCGTTGCGCACCGCTTTCCAGTCGCCAAAACGCACCGCCTGCAAGGAGGCTGCTTCGTGCAGCTCCCAGTAAAAGTGATCACGCTGCGGTGCCGGACCGCCTTTGAGAAAGGAGACCAGTGAGAGGCCGTCAGGATTGCAGGCAGCGGGGATCTTCGCCCCGGCGAGTTCGGCCGCCGTAGGCAGGAAATCCCAGAACGCCCACGGCTCAGCCGTCACTCGCCCGGCAGGCACCTGGCCAGGCCAGCGGGCCAGCGCCGCCTGCCGCAGAGCGCCCTCATAAAGGCCGCGCTTGTAGCCACGCAGGCCGTTGGCAGCTTGGTCAAAGAGCCTGCCCATTTCGGACTGGGGATCAAAAGACGAACCGTTGTCGCCAGCAGTCATGACGAGCGTGTTGTCATCAATGCCGCACTCTTTGAGTGTGTCGAGCAGACGGCCCACGTCGCTGTCCAGGCGGGTGACCATGGCGGCATAGTTCTTCTGCGTCTCGGTCCACGGCTTGTCCCTGTAGATGCCCTGGCTGTCGATCTCGAAATCACCATGGGGCAGGGTGATCGAATAGTACAGGAAGAAAGGGCCGGACTTGTGCTCGCGCACCCAGCGCACGACTTCATCGGAGATGAGCTGCTGTCCGTAGGTTTTGCCCACGCCTTTGCCGGTGTTGCCGGGCAGTTCAAAGCGCTGGTCGTTGTTGTAAAGGTAGGTGGGGAAGTAGCTGTGCGCGTGGCGCTGGCAGTTGTAGCCATAGAAGTGGTCAAAGCCGAGCTTTAGCGGACTCCCCGTGGTGTCGAACATGCCCATGCCCCACTTCCCCATGCAGGCGGTTGCATAGCCGGCATCGTGCAAAATCTGCGCTACCGTGATCGTGCCTGCAGGCAGCGGTTTCTGCCCTTCCTTGCCGATCTCGCGATTGGCCCGGATCGGGCAGTGCCCGGTGTGCAGACCAGTCATCAGGCAGGAACGCGAAGGCGCACAGACGCTCGTCCCGCAGTAGCCCTGCAGGTAGCGCGTGCCCTCCTTCGCCATGCGGTCGAGGTTCGGCGTCTGGATCAGCTTCTGCCCGTAGCAGCCCAGATCACCTTGCGCGAGGTCATCACTGAGAATGAAAACGAGATTGGGCTGGCTGGCTGCACTGGCGGAGAGTGCGCAGGCAAATAGAAGCAGAACGATGGTGCGGAACATGGGACGATGGGAACGCCGCCGTTGAGGGAAAGTTGCTGCGGCGCACAGGTCCTCGCGTGCGCTCCCTTATCTCACCTGGCAGACCGCTTTCGCGACAGCTTGGGCGAAGGTGTTGGCAATGGTGTTCATGCTCACCGACACCCCGTAAAGACCACCGATGAAGAAGGACTTGTTGATCATGAACTGGCCGACGGGAATCCGTTTGGGCATCTGATAAACCGTCACCTCTCCAAACAGGCGGATCTGGCCAGTGCCCGGCAGCAAGGTGCGCGCAAAGAAGTTCCCTCGGGAGTAACGCGTGATGTTGACGGCCAGCTCGTAGCTGTTTGGGGCACCCGAAGGAGGCTGTGCCATCGATTGTACAGTCTGGGTGATCTGGCCGCCAAGCATCTGACACTCCTCTTCAGACATGCGGGAATCCGAGGCGGTCACTGTCGTGCTGACTGCATCCCCCTGGCAGATTTGCGCCGTGAGAGGCGCGACAACAATGGCGTTTGGCGTGCTGGTGGCGCAGCTGGAGAGTGCCAGAGCCGCAGCGAGGGCGGTCAGGGAGCGGAGTGCGTGCTGGATGTTCATGATGGGAAGTGTGATGGCTGAAATGTACGAAATTCTCGTTCCAAGACGAGTACAAAAAAAAGCGGCCCGGAATCACTTCCGGGCCGCGTGGGGGTTTTGGGTTTTGATTCGCCGCGTGGGTTGGGTCACGCAGCGGTCAAAGGATTACATCATGCCGCCGTGGTCGTGGGCATGGCCGGCGTCAGCCGCTTCTTCCTTCGGAATGTCGGAGATCAGACATTCGGTGGTGAGGAGGAGGCCGGAGATGGAGGCTGCATTCTGAAGAGCGCTGCGGGTCACCTTGGCTGGGTCAACGACGCCTGCCTTGATGAGGTCTTCATACTTGCCGGTGGCGACGTTGTAGCCGTGGTTGCCGGTGCCTTTCTTGACTTCAGCAACGACGAGCGCGCCTTCGATGCCTGCATTGGCAGCAAGCTGACGAAGAGGAGCTTCGATCGCACGTGCGACGATTTCAGCACCAGTCTTCTCGTCGCCGGTAAGGCCGAGATCACCGATGGAAGCCTGGGCACGGATGAGGGCGACGCCGCCCCCAGGAACGATGCCTTCTTCGACGGCTGCACGGGTGGCGTGCAGGGCGTCTTCGACGCGGGCTTTCTTTTCCTTCATCTCCGTTTCGGTGGCAGCACCGACGTTGATGACGGCGACGCCGCCGGCGAGCTTGGCAAGACGCTCCTGGAGCTTCTCACGGTCGTAGTCGCTGGTGGTTTCGGAGATCTGGTTCTTGATCTGGGAAACGCGGCCTGCAATGGCTTCGCTGCCGCCTTCGCCTTCGACGATGACGGTGTTTTCCTTGCCGATGGTGATGCGCTTGGCACGGCCAAGGTCAGCGAGCTCGATGTTCTCAAGCTTGATGCCAAGGTCTTCGGTGATGCAGCGGCCGCCGGTGAGGATGGCGATGTCTTCGAGCATGGCCTTGCGGCGGTCGCCGAAACCAGGAGCCTTGACAGCCACGATGTTGAGGGTGCCGCGCAGCTTGTTCACCACGAGGGTGGCAAGGGCTTCACCTTCGACGTCTTCAGCGATGATGAGGAGGGGCTTGCCGGAGCGAGCGACCTTCTCAAGCAGAGGCAGCATGTCCTTCAGATTGCTGACCTTCTTCTCGTTGATGAGGATGTAGGCGTTCTCAAGGTTGCACTCCATCGTCTCCGGATTGGTGACGAAGTAAGGGGAGAGGTAGCCCTTGTCGAACTGCATGCCTTCGACGACTTCGAGGGTCGTTTCGATGGACTTGGCTTCTTCGACGGTGATGGTGCCTTCCTTGCCCACTTTGTCCATGGCTTCGGCGATGATGTTGCCGATGCTGGAGTCCCAGTTGGCGGACACGGTTGCGACCTGGGCCACTTCCTTGCTGTCCTTGACCGGGGTGGAGATTTCCTTGAGCTTGGCCACGATGGCCTCAGTGGCCTTCATGATGCCGCGCTGCAGGGAGATCGGGTTGGCGCCGGCGGTCACGTTGCGGAGACCTTCAGCGTAGATGGCTTCAGCCAGGACCGTTGCGGTCGTGGTGCCGTCACCAGCGATGTCGGAGGTCTTGGAGGAGACTTCCTTGATGAGCTGGGCGCCCATGTTTTCATAAGCATCTGGAAGCTCGATTTCCTTGGCGACGGTGACGCCGTCCTTGGTGATCGTTGGGCTGCCGAATTTCTTTTCCAGGATGACGTTGCGACCTGCAGGGCCGAGAGTGGCCTTCACGGCGCGAGCCAGCTTGGTGACGCCGCGGAGGAGTGCCTGACGGGCGGCTTCGTCGAAGTAGAGTTGTTTAGCCATAACTTTTTAAGTATTGAGTTGGGGGATGAGGTTTGTGGGGGATTAGCCGATGATGCCGAGGATGTCGGTTTCGTTGATGATGAGGACGTCGTCGCCGTTGAGCTTCACTTCCGTGCCGCCGTACTTGGAGATGAGGACTTTGTCGCCCTTCTTCACGGTGAAGAGAGTGGCGACGTCTTTGCCTTCGTCGTCCTTGCCAGTGCCAAGGGCGAGCACTTCAGCTTCCTGTGGCTTTTCTTTGGCAGTGTCAGGAAGGAAGATGCCGCCAGCGGTCTTTTCTTCGCTGGTGGAGCGCTTGACGAGGACGCGGCGTCCGAGGGGTGTGATGGAGGTGGCCATAGTTGGTCTGGTTTGTGCTTTTAGGGTTTCTGGTTCTGGTTTGGTTTCGGGTTGTCTGCCCGGCCTGCTGTCACACGGTTGGGTGTGCCGGCTGGCCGGGCGGAAATTCATTTGGGGTCGGTGGGCGGTGCCGCAGCGGCTGGCGCGGGAATGGTGTTGGGGACGATGGCGACGCCGTTCGGAGCGCGCTCCAGGCCGCCGTAGCTGAGATCCGGGGCTGCCTCGCCGATCTCGCTGACGAGAAAATCCACGATGCGCTGCGGCTCTTCGGAGAGCACGGACTGCAGCATGCGTGAGGTGCGCGCCTGATCGTAGCCTTTCATGTCCAGGTCAAGCTTTGCGGCACCGTCGAGGCCTTTGATTTGTGCGGCGAGGTCCACGGTGGAGTTCACGCGCTTCGTCAGGACGGGATCAGCAGCGAGTTTTTTCATCGCCACGGCCAGCTTGTCCTTCACTTCCGGCGTGTTCAGCAGCTCGGTGGCGGTTTTGCCGGGGTAATGCGCGATGATGCTGTCCGCTTCACTCTTCAAAGCCTCGTCTGCGGGAGAAGCGGTCGTTGCAGGTGTGAGCGCGCTGGAAATTTCAGCTTCGATGCGCGCATCGGCCACCGCCGCAGGCTTGGGGGCTGCAGGTGCAGGGGGGGTCTTGGCTGCCTCGGGCGATTTGCCGCAGGAGGCGAGCGCCAGCGCCGTCATGATGAGGAGTGGGTTCGTCTTCATGGCGCGCGGGGGGCGATGGCGGCGTTGGAGATTTCACGCAGCGCCGTTTTTACGGCCAGATCGAAAGTTTGGAAGGACTCATACGGCGCTCCCAGCATGCCGGTAAAACCACGCATGTCGGAGGTGTTTTCCATGCGGCCCATGACGAACCATTGATCACCGCCCTGGTTTTCGATCAATGATTTCAGATACTCAATCTCGAGCTTCTTGTTCGTGATCTGGTCGTTCGTATCGGCGCTTTGATTGGTGAACTGCACCAGCGGCTGGCGGCACAGCAGGATGCCGTAGGCCTTGTTCAGCGCCAGCGAGCAAGTCACAGAATACTTGGCCTGCGAATCCACCAGCGTGTGGGAGGGGTCGGTGCAACTGATCACCAGTTCCGTCTCAGAAAGCCGGGCGCTGGCGCCCATGGGATCGCGTGTGATGCGGAAGCCCTCGGCCTCGGTCAGCCCGGTGAAGCATTCCACGATCTTATTGAGGAAACTGCGGCGCATCTTCAGCAGGAGCTCATCATGCTTCGCGAGAAGGCCCTTGGCCGTCCCGTCGAGTGCTGATAGTTCTTTGAGCGCCTCAAGACTCATCGTGGCAGCGTATCAGGGTTAAAAGTTGGCAGGACAGAACACATGATTTCAGGCAGCGAGGGCGTGTGGCTGCTGGATGGGGCCGACGCGAGGAATGATCGGATGGTCGGAGGCCTGCTGCTCACGGCGGAGCTGCTCGAACATGCTGTGAACATCGCGTCCACAGGCGTCAAACAGGGCTTCCTTCACACGGCGCACTTCAGCGACGATGTTGTCGTCGGTTTGGATGTCAGATTTAGAGTTCATGATCGGCTTCGGTGGCGAGGAGTTGATCGGCGTGGATGGCAATGAAGGTTAAGTACTCAGGATTGAAGCCTTGACTCCTCATCCCATTCGCCTCTTAAACGCCACATTTTTTCGCTGCGCAGCCATACAACGTTCTCTGCGGTCATTTTGCGAAAGCTAATCAAGACATCTCTGTCTATAGCCTCATTTCCATTATCGTTGATATAGATGAACGAGTCGCCAAACAGATCCGCTATTTCGAAAACTGCATCTTGTTGAGACAATTCTCCTTCCGATTCAACTCGGGTCTTCATCCATTTGGCGACTTCTTCCTGGTTCATTAACGAATACTTCTCCGAGTTTTAGCGACGGGCTCCTGTAACATGGCCAGTTTGAAATCGTTCGTTTCGCATTTGCTGCCACTAAACCATGAGCAAGTAGCACGTTCGTGGACCATATTAACCTCGCCTACGGTCATAACAGGACCCCCAGACTTGAGCTGAGCCAGGTCTCCGGTTTTAAATGTTTTATCGGCCATATATTTTTAGGTTTAATTACTTGTCCTTGTCCACGACTTCGAAGTCGGCATCGACGACCTTGCCTTTGTCCTGCGACTTCGTTTCCGAAGCGGCGACATCGGGGCCTGCGCCACCCATGCCGCTCATGTCGGGCATGCCACCGGGGGCTCCGGCGGTTGCGCCTGCGGCAGCAGCGGCTTGATAGGCGGCGGCGAAGAGTTTTTCGAGTTCTTCGGTCTGGGCCTTCATCTTGTCGGTGTCACCGGATTCCACGGCGGACTTGAGGGAGGTGAGCTTGTCTTTGATCGGAGCGAGCTGGTCGGCGGGTACTTTGCTTTCCCACTCCTTGAGCTGCTTTTCAATTTCGAAGCTGAGGCCTTCCGCCTTGTTCTTCACTTCGACGGCTTCCTTGCGCTTGAGGTCTTCGTCGGCGTGCTCTTCAGCATCGCGCTTGGCTTTTTCGATCTCTTCCTGGCTGAGGCCGGAGCTGCCCTGGATGGAAATCTTCTGCTCTTTGCCGCTGACTTTTTCCTTGGCGCTGACGTGCAGGATGCCGTTGGCGTCGATGTCAAAGGTCACTTCGACCTGTGGCACGCCGCGCGGGGCTGGCGGGATGCCGTCGAGCTTGAAGGTGCCGAGCGTCTTGTTGTCGCGAGACATCGGGCGCTCGCCCTGCAGGACGACGATTTCCACACCGGGCTGGTTGTCGCTGTAGGTGGAGAACACCTGGCTGTGCTTCTTCGGAATGGTGGTGGTGCGCGGGATCATCGGGGTGGCCACGCCGCCTGCCGTCTCGATG
>CAILZI010000178.1 GCA_903838675.1 uncultured Verrucomicrobiota bacterium | reverse complement strand
CGAGGCAGGCACGAAGCTCATCACAGCCTTGACGAACACGCCCAGCACCTGTTCAATCGCTCAGAGGTGACTCACTTTTGATCCGCGATCCGCTGCACTTTTGATCCGCGTTTTATAATCTCAGCGCGGAGACCTTCTGCTTGACGATTTCGACCCAGGACTCGACTTCAATTTCTGCGGTTTGCTGAGACATGGTGTGAGGAAGGGAGGTTCGTGTTGAGAATAGCCTGTGTGAGGAACGGGTCCTGATGAGATTGCTTGCAATGTATTATGTATAAATATACACCACGCAAGTATGAATAAAGAATTTTTCCAGGCATCCATTTTCGCGCTTTTCTTCAATGATGGCAGTCGACCTTGGCCCTGGGCAGCGGGAATAAAGTCTGCGAGAATGTGAGTCCGCCCATCACACGCCGGAGGGACGCAGTTCATTCGCTCCTTAAAATGGAGATGACTGGAGAATCGAACCGCGAATGACCGGATGCGGCGTTACGCCACTGAGTCCAACAGGACGGCCAGGAATCCATCCGACGGATCGGCATGGCGAGTCTGGCTGGCTTTTTTCTTGGTGGTCTTTTTGCTCGTGGCTGCACACTGCTCCTGCTTGCGGAGCGTAACCTCCACCACATTCTCCAATGTGTAACGATCCAGGATGTTTGCGATGGCGTTGCGGACATCGATCATGAGCATGCGCAATCCGCAGTGGGTCTCATCTGGACAGGTGCACTTCTCGTACTCCGTCTCGCTGGCACAACCGATGGGGGCCAGCTTGCCATCAATCAGGCGGACAATCTCGCCCATTTTAATCGATTTCATCGGTTTGGCCAGACGCGTGCCGCCATACTTGCCGCGCATGCTTTCCACATAACCTGCCGTGCGCAATTCGAAGAGGATGGCTTCAAGAAACTTGAAGGGCAGATGCTCCTGCTCTGCCAAAGAAGAGACAGAAATCACACCTTCTTTCTGACGCTCGGCAATGCCCAGCCGTATCAGGGTGCGCAATGCATATTCTCCACGTTTGGTCAGTCGCATAAGGATATAATGAAATGACTACGCCCACTGGGCAAGTAGGAATGCTTTTTTTGGCAAGAACAGCCATATTGCAACCCAAGATAGATCACCACCATATTCATTAACAATGAATATGGTGGAGGCGAGGGGAGTTGAACCCCTGTCCGAATAACCGTTGCCCGTAGCGTCTCCATGCTCAGTCTCATCTTTGGTCTCGGTGGGAGGCGGCTTGAGACAGCCTACTCTTCACCCAGCGTCCTGTTTGATCTCGTTTGTGACCCGGTCGCCCGGCCAACAAACCAGCCTGGTAGTGGCATCGTTCAGGCTACCAGACATTGCCTGAAGGATGTCGCAGGGCTTAAGCTGCGAGTGCTAGCTCGTTAGAGTTTGCATTTGTGTTTTTGATCCGGTGTTTAACGAGGCCAACGAATCATCCTCGGCATGCAGCTCCGAACTAAGGCTACCCGTCGAAACCAGTACGCCCCCGTTTTGGAGAGGACTCAGTGTAACCCATCCCCGCCAGGGTGCAAGCCATGCTTCATTCCGTGCTCGACATTCGTCATTCGACATTCACTTTCCCCGCCCCCATGCCTGCCCTGAAGCTCCACGACACTCTGACCCGCACTGACCGCGAAACCACGCCGCTGGACGGCAAGATACTGCGTTTCTACTGCTGCGGCCCCACGGTCTATGGCCCGGCGCACATCGGCAACTTCCGCACCTTCGTGGCGCAGGATGTGATGCGCCGTGTGGTCGAGGCCTCCGGCACGCCCACGCTGCACGTGCGCAACATCACGGACGTAGATGACAAAACGATCCGCGACTCCCAGAAGGCGGGGCAGACGTTGCTCGATTTCACCCAGGGCTGGACGCAGAAATTTCACACCGACTGCGCCGCGCTGAACCTCCTGCCGCCGCACATCGAGCCGTCGGCGGTGGCGCATATCACGCAGCAGGTGGCCATGATCGAAAAACTCATCACAGGCGGGCATGCCTACGCGGCTGCAGACGGCAGCGTGTATTTCCGCGTCTCTTCCTTTAAAGACTACGGCAGGCTCAGCCACCTGGAAGACCGCGAGCTGCGCCTGGGTGCCAGCGAAGCCGCCAGCGCGACGGACAGCGATGAATACACCAAGGACTCCCTCACTGACTTCGCCCTGTGGAAGGCGCGCAAGCCGGAAGACGGCGAGAACTTCTGGCCCAGCCCCTGGGGCGAAGGGCGGCCCGGCTGGCACCTGGAATGCAGCGCGATGATTCTGGAGTACCTCGGCGAGGATTTTGATCTGCACAGCGGCGGCGTGGATCTGATCTTCCCGCATCATGAAAACGAGATCGCCCAGAGCTGCTGCAGCACGCACGGGCACTTTGCCCACCACTGGATGCACGTGGCCCACCTCATGGTGGACGGCGGCAAGATGAGCAAGAGCATCGGCAATCTCTACACCCTGGAAGACCTGGCCAAGCGCGGCTACAGCGCCGTGGAGGTGCGCTACGTCCTGATCTCCGGCCACTACCGCGCGCCGCTGAACTTCACCATGCACAGCCTGGACTCCGCACGGCAGGCGCTGCAAAAGCTCGCCAAAGCCGACAAGGCGCTGGATCGCGGCACGGCTCCCCTGCCCTCCGCTCCCGGTCCGTTTGCCGAAGCCTGGGAAACGCTGCTCAATGACCTCAACGTCCCTGGTGCCATCGGCTCCATTTTCGGCGTGCTTAACAAGCTCAAGCCCACAGCCCTCTCCGCCGAGGAAGCGACCGCCGCGCGCAACGGCCTGCACTTCATGCTCCAGGCCCTCGGCCTCACGCTGCCCGCCGTCGCCGATGACGCCGCCGTGGATGTCCCGGCCGACATCCAGTCTCTGGCCCAGCAGCGCTGGGATGCGAAACAGGCCAAAGACTGGGCCGCCGCCGACACCTTGAGAAAGCAGCTCGAAGCCGCCGGCTGGCTCATCAAAGACAGCAAAGAGGGATTCACGGTCATTCCCAAATAGCCTGCCGTTGTCCAGATAAGCAATGTGCCTATTCCAGAGTTTTCATCTCTGGGTCTCGTGCTGATTTTTGTTTTGCTTTTTTCCGTCTGGCAGAAGAAAACCCTAGTGAACTGATTCTCAACAACCATGAAACACATCGCCCTGCTCTTCGCGCTCGCCATTTCCTCCCTGCATGCCGAAGATTGGAAGCCGGAGGCGGGATTCACCTCGTTGTTCAACGGCAAGGATCTCACGGGCTGGTGCTTCCGCGCCAAGACGGACAAGAAAGACCCGAATGCGGGCGACATCACCGAAAAGCATGATGGCAAGACCGAGGCTGCGGACGCGGGGCGCTACATCGTGAAGGATGGCGTGATCGCCGTGACCTTCCCCACGGAGATGGACAAGCTCACCGGGCAGATCTACACCCAGGCCGAGTTCCCGAAGGACTTCATCCTGAAGCTGGAGTTCCGCGCCAGCGTGAACGCCGACAGCGGCGTCTTCATCCGCAAGCCTCAGCTGCAGTGCCGTGACTACCTGGTCGCAGGCCCCTACAAGGCACTGAAGAAGTACAAGCCGCAGGAGTGGAACGAAATCATCGTCGAGGTAAAGAACGGCTTAGCCCACGCCACCTGCAACGGCGAAGACCTCGAACTCGCGATCCCACTGCCTCCCACCGGCCCCATCGGCCTTGAAGGCGACCGCGGTGTGATGGAGTACCGGCATATTCAGATCAAGGAAGTGCCTTGATCTGAGGAAGAATGATGGGACTAAGGGAGGGGGAATTTATGATTTATGATATGGCAGAACCCTCATGCACTCCGCCTCTGAAATCAAAAATCGTAAATCATAAATCATAAATGCCCGTGCCTCCGTGCTAGATAGGCTCCTCTGCGGTGGTATTATTATTGAGCCACTCAGACAGCTTGCCCCCCATGAAACTCTTTCACCGCCGCCAATTCCTGCGTGATCTCGGCATCTCCGCAGGTGCCCTGCCCTTCCTTGCGGGACTGCCGAGCATCACCGGTGCCCCTGCCCCGCAGCGGAAGCAGCGGCTGATCATCATGTTCTCGCCAAATGGCACCTTGCCGAACGAGTTTTGGCCGGATCAGGAAGGCGCGGATTTCAGCTTCAAATCGATCCTCAAACCGCTGGAGCCGTTCAAGAAACAGATGCTCGTGCTGCATGGCATCGCCAACAAGGTGGGAGGCGATGGCGACAGCCACATGCGCGGCATGAGCTGCCTGCTGACCTGCGATGAACTGCTCAAGGGCAACATCATGGGCGGCGGCGGCAATCCCGCTGGCTGGGCCAGCAACATCTCGATCGATCAGGAGCTGAAGAACTTCCTGCAAAGCCGCGCGGAGACGAAGACGCGCTTTGGCTCGCTGGAGTTTGGCGTGGCGGTGCCGGAGCGCGCCGACCCGTGGACGCGCATGAGTTATGCTGGTGGCAACCAGCCCGTGGCGCCGATCGATGATCCGCACCAGATTCTCAAGAAGGTCTATGGCCGTATGAAGGACAAGGACAGCCTCGTCAGCATCCTGGATGATGTGCGCGAAGATTTGAAAAAGGTGTCGTCCAAGCTCAGCGCACGTGACAAGGCGCTGCTGGACCAGCACATGACCCTGGTGCGCAGCATGGAGCAGGACCTGGCCGATGCCGACAAGCAGGGCAAGCTGGCACACCCCGTGCCGCAGGTGGACCCGAGCATCGAACTGGTGAACGACAACACGCCGCAAATCAGCCGCATCCAGATCGACCTGCTGGTAAACTCTCTGGCCAACGACATGGCTCGTATCGGCACGCTGCAGTACATGCGTTCCGTGGGCATGGCGCAGATGCGCTGGCTCGGGATCCAGGAAGGCCACCACTCCCTCTCGCACGATCCGGATGACAAGAAGGACAGCTATGAAAAGCTGATGAAGATCAACACATGGTTTGCCGGTGAGTTTGCCTACCTGGCGAAGCGCCTGAGCGAAACCCCCGAAGCCACCGGTGGCGGCAGCATGCTGGACAACACCCTCCTCGTCTGGACCAATGAACTCGGCAAGGGCAACAGCCACACGCTGGACAACATCCCCTACATCATGATCGGTGGCGGATGCGGTTTCAAAATGGGCCGCAGCCTGAAATTTGAGAAAGCCGCGCACAATCGTCTCTGGATGTCCGTCGCGCAGGCGATGGGCCACGACCTGCAGACCTTCGGCAAGAAGGAGCTTTGCACAGGCGGGGCGCTGAACCTGGCTTAATCGAGAACGTCACAAAAAGAAGGCGCAGGACTTTGCTGTCCTGCGCCTTTTTGAATCATATTCCTCCCACAGCTGCGTTCTCAGCAGCAGCGGGCGACCTTGGCCCATGCGGCTAGCGGTGCCAGCGGCCGTTGCCATTCCAATTATGCGGATACAAATTCATCACGTTGTTGTGATGATACTGCGGATGGCTGTTCAGGAACAACGGCACCGAGGGAGAGTTGTGAAACACGTTGTGGCTCACGCCGAATGGACGCGGGCCTGACATCCAATTGTTACCATTGCGGTAATGGTACATGTTTGTCTGTGGGTGGAAGTACGTCTGGTAGCGCGGGAAGTAGGTGTAGTTGCTGCGACCGTATGCGGGGGCGTAGGCTCCATAACCACCGCCGTAGCCCGGACCAAAAAAGGCGGGATCACAGCTGGTGAAACTCAGGATTGCGGTGACACAGAGCAGACAAAATCCGGCTTTGCCGGAGAGGTAGGATGTATTTGCTTTCATGGCGTTGAAAAAATGCCCCAAAAGACCTCGAAATCAATCCTCCTTTGCCCCCGTTGCCGCGCCGGGGGGCGAGAACCGGCGCTTGCAAAGCACGCCAAACTCGCCATGAAAGCACGCTCTTATGCCAGCCACCCCAGTTATCAATCTCCGCAAAGGACACGCCGTCCGTTACAACAACGACGTTTGCGTCGTCACCGACACTGAACTCAAGACGCCTCCGCGCATGGCCTCGTTCGTGCAGATGTCCGTCCGCAGCATCACCATCGGCAAGATGTACAACCTGCGCATGACTTCGAATGAGTCGCTCGAATCCGTGAATCTTGTCAAAGACAACCACGAGTTCAGCTACAAGGACGGCGACGGCTACCACTTCATCCATCCCGAGACATTTGAAGACGTGCTCATCGGTGAAGACAAGCTCGACGCCAAGACCCGCGGCTACCTGATCGAAGGCCAGAAGTACCTCGTCGTCTTTGCGGATGACGTCGTCGCCGGCATCGAACTGCCTGCAAACATCATCATGACCATCACCGACAGCCCTGCCGGTGTGAAGGGCGACTCCGCCAACAACGTTTACAAGGAAGCCACCACGGAGTCTGGCATGCGCGTGCAGGTCCCCCTCTTCATCGGACCTGGCGACAAGATCAGCGTCAAGACAGAAGACGGCACCTATCTCGGCCGCTCGAACTGATTGAGCTGACCCGATCCAACCAACCGACGCCTGAGTGTGGAACCGCTCAGGCGTTTTTGTTTTTGCGGCCGGTGAACTGCGCGATGCTGCATTGCGTGGAAAGCGTCGAACCGCGACGCCCACTTTTTTTGGCATCCTGATTTCAGCCCTCGCCTTGGTCAAATGCAAGCGCCGCCATCTCCCGATAATAAGCGGAGGTTTGCAGCAGTTCCTCATGCGTCCCGCTGGCGAGCATTCGCCCCTGATGCAGCACATAGATGACATCCGCCTCGACGATGGTGCTCAGACGGTGGGCAATGACAAGGCTTGTGCGGTTGGCGCGGAGTTTGGCAAGTGCGGTCTGAATGAGATGCTCGGACTTCACATCGACGGCGGAGGTGGCTTCATCCAGCAGAAGGATCGGGGCGTCTTTGAGGAAGGCGCGCGCCAGGGCGAGGCGCTGGCGCTCGCCGCCGCTGAGCAGCACTCCGCGCTCCCCCACTTCGGCGTCGAGGCCTTCAGGGATGCGCTGCACGAAGTCTTCCGCACAGGCTTCACGCAGCGCTGTCCAGAGCTCTGCATCGGTCGCGCTGGATCTGCCTATGAGGAGATTGTCCCGCACAGTGCCCGCGAAGAGAAATGCCTCCTGCGTGACATAGGCGAGGGACTCGCGAAGGGTGCGCTTGCTGAGGTTTTGAATGGGCACGCCGTCGAGGGTGATCGTGCCGCTTTGAGGATCGTAGAATCGGGTCAGCAGTTGAAAGAGCGTGCTCTTGCCCGAACCGGTGGCCCCAACGATGGCTATGGTCTGATGCCGGGCGGCACGCAGGGTGATTTCCTGCAGCACCGGCTTGTCGGCACGGTAGCTGAAGGAGACGGCGTTGAATGCGATCTCGCCGCGGATGGTGCCGAAGGCTTGCCCTGCATCGAGGTCCTCCTCGGTTTCGCGATCCAGGATGGCGAAGACGCGCTTGGCGGCGGAGAGGCCGTTGAGCAGCGTTTGATTGACGCCGTGAAGACGCGCAATGGGCTCGTAGAGGAAGCCGACGAGGAGCAGGAACTCCATCAACTGGCCGGGTGTCATGCTGCCATGCACACACCACCACGAACCCGCTGAGAGCAGCAGCACAAGGCCTGCATTCCCAAGCAGCGTCATGGACGGCGCGTAGAAGGCCCACGCGGCCATGAGGCGCGTCTGCTTTTCCTGGAGCGAATGGCTGGCTGCGAGAAATTTCCACTGCCGCATATCCTCGGCGGTAAAGCTCTTGATCTGGCGGATGCCGGTGATCGTGTCGTGCAGCGTGGCATTGAGCCTGCTGGTGGCTTCGCGGGCGGCGGTGGCGCGCGGAGATACCCAGCGAGAGTAGATCCAGCCACCGGCGGCAATGAACGGCGTGGGTGCCAGCACGAGCAGCGCCAGGCGGGTGTCTGCCACCAGCATGACGATGGCGGTGATGACGATTTGCAGCACGGCAGTGCTGCCCTGCTCGATCCCTTCGAGGATCACCCGCTGCGTCGCCGGCACGTCGTCGGCCAGTTTGGTGAGGATGTCGCCGGTGCTTTGATGGTCAAACCAGCGCATCGGCAGCAGTTCAATCTTCCGGTGCAGCTGGCTGCGCAGATCGGTGATCATGCGCTGCTCAAAGGTGCAGTTCACCCGGGTGCGGCAGTAAAACAGCCCCTCGCGGAGAGTGAAGGCCAGCAGCGCCAGTCCGCCGGCACGCCAGATCAGATCACTTCGCTTCTGCGGAATGATCTCATCCATGAACCATCGCACCACGCCCGGAAAGACGAAGATGAGCGAGGTGCCTGCCACGGCCAGCGCGAACTGCCACGCCGCAATGCGCCAGTGCCCCCGTGCGAACGTGAGCAGACGGCCCAGCGCTTTGCGATTGGTCATTGGCTCGGGCTTGTCGTCCATGGGTGTGCACTAGACGAGCCCAATGGCAGATTGATTCAACCAACCAGATGCACCTGCGGCATTGGCACGACGAATTTTCCGCCACGGGCGAGGAATTCGGTCTCACGCTTGAGGAACTCAGGCATGAAGTGCCAGGGCAGCACGAGGTAGTAGTCGGGCTTGGCGGCGCGGGATTCCTCTTCGGAAATGATCTTGATGTGCGTGCCGATGGTGTAGCTGCCCCATTTGACCGGATTGCGGTCAGCGATGGCAGAAACGAGGTCGGGCGTGACGTTGCAGAACTGCAGCGTGGTGCTGCCCTTGGTGGAGGCACCGTAGCCATGGACGACTTTTCCTTCGGCCTTGGCCTTCTGGAGGAAGGCGGTGAGATCGGTGCGGATCCGCTCAATGTTTTCGCGGAAGACGGCGTAAGGAGCATCGGAGTCGATCGCCATTTCAAACTCGCGGATGCGGAGATCCTGCACGCGGGCAGCTGCGGCTGCGGAAGGTTTGACCTGCCCGGCATTGGCCACCACGAGGCGGAAGCTGCCGCCGTTCACATCATTGAGATGAACATCGATAACCTCAAGGCCGTGATCACCGAAGAGACGCTCCAGCACTGCGAGAGAGTAATATTCCAAGTGCTCGTGGCAGATGGTGTCGAAGCTGTTGATGTCGAGCATCGCAGGCAGGTAGCTCTGCTCCAGAATCCAGATGCCGTCGCTGGCAAGAACATCGGCGATGTCCTGCACGAAGGCATGCGGGTTTTCCAGGTCATAGAACATGGAGATGCTGGTGACGACGCGGGCTTTCTCCGTGGCGTGCACGCTCTTGAAGGCGCGGGCGGAGAAGAAGTCGTTCACGACTTCAAAGCCTTTGGCGCGGGCTTTCAGGGCGACGTCCGAAGGATCAATACCAATGTGGCGCAAACCCTGAGTCTTGTAGCTGGAGAGCAGTGTGCCGTCATTGCAGCCGATGTCGAGAACGATGTCCTTGGCGCGAAGGCTGACGGTCTGCTCGACGAGCTGGGTGATGCCCGTGAGGTTGTCGATCATGGACTGGTTGATGCCAGACTCATAGTAATAGCGATGATAAAGCACCTTCGGCGGCACGGAGTGACGCATCTGGACCAGGCCACAGGCGTTTTCATCCTGTGAGGGGTCGCAGCGTACGAGATCGAGGGGGACTTTACGTTTAATCAGCGCACTGCCATCCGCGCTCGCGAGAACACCGCCAATGAATTGATCCCCAAGACTGACAACAGGGGTGAGGCTGCGTGAGCCGCAAATACGACAAGTGTTGCGGGTGATGAGGACGGGTCGGAAAGCTTGGATGGCCATTGGCTCAATTGGCATTGTTGTGCTGGCGTGTCCAGCTAGACTTCTGAGGCAAGATCACACCCGGGCGGTGGCCCGGTTGTCAAGGAACCACTGGTAGGTTCGTGCCACGCCCTCACGAAAGTCGGTACTGGCCTTCCAGCCCAGCTTTGACATGCGACTTACGTCCAGCAAGCGGCGCGGATTGCCGTCAGGCTGCGTGGTGTCCCAAAGGATCTCACCGGTGTAGCCGATGATCGTCTTGATGGCCTCTGCCGCATCGCGGATGCTGATCTCCGCACCGGTGCCGATGTTGATGATTTCAGGGCTGCTGTAGTTTTCGAGCAGGAAGGCGCAGGCGGAGGCAAGATCATCCACGAAAAGGAACTCACGCGTTGGCTTGCCACTCCCCCAGAGAGTGACGGAAGGCTTGCTGTGAAGCTTGGCTTCGTGAAAACGGCGGATCAGCGAGGGCAGGACGTGCGAATGTTCGGGATCGAAATTGTCAAAGGGGCCGTACAAATTCGCAGGCATGCCGCAGATGAAATCACGGCCATGCTGATGGCGGTAGCCCTGGCAGAGTTTGATCCCCGCGATCTTGGCGACTCCGTACGGCGCATTGGTCTCCTCCATTGGCCCGGTCATGAGGCTGTCTTCGCGAATGGGCATTTCCACCACCTTGGGATAGATGCAGGTGCTGCCAAGAAAGAGCAGCTTCTTCGTGTCGAAGCGATGCGCCGCTGACAGCACGCTGTTTTGAATCTGCAGATTATTGAGCAGGAAATCGACCGGCTGGGTGTAGCTGGCCTTGATGCCGCCGACAGTTGCCGCAGCGAGAATGACCTGATCTGGTTTCTCCGCTGCAAAGAATGCATCCGTGGCATGCTGATCACGCAAATCGAGCTCGGCACGAGTGCGGGTGATGATCTGCCATTCAGGCTTGTCGGCGTAGTGACGCATCAATGCGCGTCCAACAAGACCCTGGTGACCGGTGATGAAAAGCTTGCCGCCTGAAGAAGACATACAAGCATGCCTAGCGGATGCAGATGCGGTGTCCAGCACAGCTTCATTTTCCAGCGACAATCACATGACATAATACCACTGCAATTCACATCAGAATTAATCCCCGAAGCAAGGAGCGGCGTTGAAGACGTTGTCCAAGTTTTGTTGAACCATTTTGGCCGCCACTCTCTTGATGAGAGTGGCGACCCCTACGAGAATCGAACTCGTGTCGCATCCGTGAAAGGGATGTGTCCTAACCGCTAGACGAAGGGGTCGTTTTGCTCGGGTTGAGCGGGCGGGGATAGTGCTTTCAAAGAAAGATTGCGCAAGGGAAAATTGATGGAGTTTGAAATTCTTTTTCTGACAAGCTGGATCCAATTTTCAAAGACTCCGCAGACATTCAATGTTGAGGTCCTGGTCATGGCGAGCTGGCAAGCAAGACCTCGCGGTTGCTGAACAATCATTCAGATGCGTCAAAACTGATGAAAAATGCTTGAAGTGTGTGGCAATAATACTTAACCTCAGTTAAATAACTCAAATGCTGAGGTATTTGTTTATAATTACTAGATTTTTCACACAGGCTTGCTATTTTGGTGAGTCGGGCCGCTTTATCCGCCGATGAGTTTTTCGTTCCGAAGTTTGTTCCAGCGTGGAGCCGGTTCTAACGAACCGGGGCTAGATGCTCAGCAAAACTTCGCGGGAGCACATCCTCAGAGAATGGTTGGCCCAGGCATAAATAGCCTCTCTTCCATGCAAGCGTCTCCTCCTCTACAGTTTCCAGCTGGTGCTTCCCCCTTTCAAATCGGGGGCAATCCACTTTTCAAAACGGCTGGCAATGAGCCAATTGCGGCACCGCCGATCAATTCAGCCTCAGGAATGTCGCCGTTCAGCATCATTGGAGCAACTCCCACAAATTCGCCTCTTACTGTAGGCGATGTAATCAACCAACTGCCTGCTGAGGTTGTGCGCATGGGCGCACTGCCTGCGGAACAGCCTCTTTCCTTGCCGCCCGCCCTGCTGGAAAACGCACTGCGCAGCGGTCAGGCGGCCTTGCCAGTTTTTGAACTGTACCGTGTCTGCCCAGCGCTTTTCCAAGTGCCTATTTCCCCCCAGGATCCTCGTCTTGTGGCACTACCGGCGGCGAAGCTTCCGGGTTTGATTGCTCAGGCCCGTGAAGGGAATGGTGCTCTGCCTGCACCTGCCTCTGCGGCTTCGCCATCCCCATTTTCGTTCGCTCAGCCCGCAACGCCCACGCCCGCCCCTGTCGGCTCACCGTTCCAAATGGCTCCGCTGGCCTCCAATCCTGCGGTGCAGCAGCCTCCCCCGTCGCCTTTCTCATTGGGAGTAAGTCCAAGTGGTTCGCCCTTCGGCATGTCTCAACAGCCTGCTGCAGTTGCTCCTGCACCAGGATCTCCCTTCTCGTTAGGTGCTAGTCCAGGCGCCTCGCCTTTCGGCATGTCACAACAACCTGCTGCGGCTGCTCCAGCACCTTCGCCAGGATCTCCCTTTTCATTTGGTGCTACTCCAAGTGGCTCCCCCTTCGGCATGTCTCAACAGCCCGAAGCGGCTGCTCCAGCACCTTCGCCAGGATCTCCCTTTTCATTTGGTGCTACTCCAAGTGGCTCCCCCTTCGGCATGTCTCAACAGCCCGAAGCCACTTCGCTAGCACCTTCGCCCGGATCGCCCTTCTCATTAGGTGCTAGTCCAGGAGCCTCGCCTTTCGGCATGTCTCAACAGCCTGCAGCCGCTGCGCCCAGCACATTATCTGAATCGCCTTTTTCATTGGGAGCAGGCTCAAGTGGCTCCCCCTTCGGCATGGCACAACAGCCTGCAGCGGTTGAGCCCCCACCAATACCTGGTTCGCCTTTCTCATTTGGATCAGGCCAAGGTGGCTCACCTTTCGGCATGTCACAACAGCCCGTAGCAGCTCCGCCGGCCACATCACCCGGATCTCCCTTCTCCCCTGCACCGCCGGAAAATTGGGCTTCATCCGCTCCAGCTGCAAGCCAGCCTCAGGCATCTATTTCCACTTTATTCACTCCGCCAGCGCTGCAAAGAGCATCCACGCCTTCGGACATGGCAGCTGCACCTGCAATGCCCTTCGGTTCTCCCTTCGTCGCAGCAATGAAAGATGCTGCACCACTGGTAGAATCGCCAGCTCCGAATGCTTTTGCTTCACAACCACAATCAGCGGCACCAGGCAATGCTTCTTCTACATCGGGCGGCATGGCCAAGTTAGGATTCGCTGCGGTGTTAGGCGGTTACAGTGTCGAAGAACTTGGTTTCAATCCGACCACCCTGCCGGCATGGATCACAACCAGCGTTCAGGCCAGCGCTTTGAACGAGCAGATTTCCTCCGGCAACATCGTACTCGAACTCGGAATGCTTATCGATGGCATTTCCGATCTCGGCTTCCGCAACACACTCACCAACGCCAAGCGTGATTTCAAGATCAAGCTGCCGCAGAACGAAGTGTTTCATTCTCTCACCAACACGTCGGCAGTTCCCGCGACTCCGGCATCCTTTGGCAGTCCCAGCCCCACTACGCTACCCGCTCGCCTGGCAGTTCAACCCAATCCTCCGCAGCAGCCAACACAGAATTCGCAGCCCATGTTCGCTGCTTCTTTTGCTCCAGCCCCTGCAGAATCACCGCCGATGTTCGGAGCGGCTTTGGCTCCATTTACGCAAAGCCAGCCATCTCCGGCCTCTGCACCTGTCTCGGCCTTTGGTTCCGCTCAGGCTGCCAGCGGTCCCGCTCAATTTGCGTTTTCCCCTCCCTCTCCTCCGGCGGAAACTGCACCTCCTCCAGTTTCACCGGCACTCTTCCCCGCCGCTCAGCCTACGACTGCGTCTCCCTCTAAACCTCTGCAACCTCTCATCGGAGCATTTCAGTCGTTCGGTGCCTCGCAGGCAGCCTCTCTGGCCCAAACGGCACCCCCTCCAAATTCAACACACCCAGGAACCGCCAAGCCATTCGATCCTTTTGCCTCCTCTTCCACAGGACCACTGGCAGCCAAAGCATCTGCGGAATCAGGTTTTAACAGTGCCCAATTGCTCGGGCAAGTTCCCACCACACCCCAGCAACCTGTCTCCGCTTTCACGCCAGCGCCTGAAACCAAACCAGCTACCAGCTTGTTTGCCACTCCGACACCAGCTCTTTCCCCGTTTCAGCCCACCCCTTCGTTTGCTCCAGCCTTGGAAGAAATTCCGTCCTTCTCCACACCAGCGCCCCCCGCTCCGCAGCCTGCCTCTCGTGGATTGTTCAGCACGCAGGCTGCGACCGTGCCGCTGTTTTCTGAGCCAGTGACTCCCCAGGCCAGGCCAGAACCCAAGCCCGTTCCGGCTGCGCCCGCACTTCAGGCAACGCCTTCAGCGGCTCCAGCCAAAATGGCGGCTGTGAAACATTCCTTTCTCGGCCTTTCCCCGCTCGACACTCAGACAGATCAGCTCCTGCTGCGCGCCCTGCTGGGCACCGAGGAGAAGCTCTCAGCGCCACGAGTCGTCGAACTTCTGGCCCTGCAGCAGGGTCTCAGCGCATGCGTCTGCCTGCATGGCTCACACGTGCTCAGCCATGCGGATTCTTCCAAGACGGATGCTGTGGAATTCCAGCGCCAGGCACCAGACATCGCCCGTCAGTTGCGCGGTCTGGCTCCGCTCATTGGCATTGAAGGCGCGGAAACTTTCACACTCAATGCTGGCGGTCGTTTGCTGACGTTTTGCTTTCCAGGAGACTCCATCATCGGCGTGTTGCACGATGACGAACCCTCCACCGGCATGCGCGACAAGATCACTCTCATCGCCCGCGAACTTGCCCGCATGCTGGGCTAAAAGCCCGGCATTCTGCGACAGGCTGCGGCATTCATTCTCTTTTATTCGTCATTTTTCTCTGCCATGCCCAGCATCAATCACGACGACCACACCGTCAGCTTCAAAATCGTCTATTGCGGCACCCCGCTCTGCGGGAAAACGTCGAATCTCCAGCAGATTCACGCCAAGCTCGATCCCAACGGCTGCAGCGACCTCGTATCACTCTCGACCGCTCAAGATCGCACTCTGTTCTTCGATTTCCTCGCCGTCGAGGCTGATGCGCTTCCAGGTTACAAGACAACCTTTCATCTCTACACTGTCCCTGGACAGATCACCTACAATGCCACACTGCAGCTCGTGCTGAAGCAGGCTGACGGTGTTGTCTTTGTGGCTGATTCACAAATGGACCGCCAGCGCGACAACCTGCAGTCCTTGCAAAGCCTCGATGCCAACCTGCGCATGAATGACAGCTCGCTCGACCGCCTGCCCGTCGTCATTCAATACAACAAGCGCGACCTGCCCAATGCTGCGCCGGTCGAATACCTCGAATACCTGTTCAACAACCGTCCGACACCCTTTCTCAGTTTTGAATCCGACGCACGCAGCGGTCGCAACGTGCTGGCCACGCTCAATGCCATCTCCCAGGCCGTGCTGCATCAGTTCCGCCTCCGTACCGCGCCGTCTGACAGCACCTCAGCCACACCTCACGAGCTTCCTACCCACGCTCTCGCAGCGTAACCCTGTTTTGTGCTTTGACCATGGAACTCACCGTCCTCGCCTCCATTCCTGATGTCATTCAGATAGCCATCGCCGATGACGCAGGCCGTTTGCTCGACTGCGCTGGCGATGCTGAGCCACCCACTGCCGCCATCCTGGTGCTGGCGCATGCCACGCTCTCTGCCGCCTCTGAGCTTGGCCGTCGCTCTGGCAGCGGCGATTGTTTGGAAATCGTCCAGCAGCATGATGGGGGTGTCATTTATCTTCACGGCCTGCCGCAGCGCCGGGTACTGCTCGTGCGCTGCCAAAGCACTGACGCCATCCCCGCCATCCGCACTGCATGTCAGACGCTGGCCAAACCCATCACGACCCGGATCCGCCCCGTTTCTCTGCCCGCACTCAACCTCTCCGACGCGCTGCACGCAGAACCGGCTTGGTAACTAGGAAAGGGGGCTCTCGCCCCCCCTGCATACCCAGGCCTTTCCAAGGCCGGGTTTTTCGTCGATATAACTCTCCTGCCGTGTGTTCCGTGTCTTTCATTTTCTCCCTATGCCTGCTCCTTTGCGCCCTCCCCGCGCAGGCTCTTGAGCGTTTTGATTTTTCCGCGCCGCTGATGGCCACCACATTCCGCATATCTCTGCATGCGGAAACCCAAGCACAAGCCGAAGCAGCAGCCGCCGCCGCCTTCAAACGCATCGCCGCTCTCAACGCCGTTTTCTCCGATTACGAGCCCAACAGCGAGCTCATGCAGCTCTGCAATTCCGGCCCGGACAAACCCTTCAAAGCCAGCGACGATCTCTTCACGCTCGTGTCTCGCGCTCTCGAATTCGCACGCCTTACTGAAGGAGCGCTCGACATCACGTGCGGCAATCTCACGCACCTGTGGCGGCGCACCAAGCGCACCCACAAACTGCCACCTGCCGACAGGTTGCAGCAGGCGCTCGCTGCCACCGACTGGAGAGCTGTTCGGCTGGATGACAAAGCGCAAACCATCACGCTTCTAAAGCCCGGCATGCTGCTCGATCTCGGCGGCATTGCCAAAGGTTACGCTGCCGATGCCGGCCTGAAAGTTTTACAGGAACACGGCCTCACCCGTGCCCTGATGATGGCGGGTGGCGACATTGCCATCGGCGATCCTCCGCCCGGGGAGGATGCGTGGGAGATTAAGCTGCGGCAGTTTGCTGGTGCGGCGCCCGAGGAAGACTTGACAACCGTGCGGCTGCACAACTGCGGCGTATCCACATCGGGGGATCTCTACCAGTTCACCGAAATTGAAGGAACGCGATACTCGCACATCGTCTCTCCCCAGACCGGACTGGGGCTGACGGATAGGATCGCTTGCTCGGTGATCGCCCCCGACTGCACCACCAGCGATGCTCTGGACACGGCGATTTGCGTCATGGGAAAGGAACGCGGACTAAAAATGGCTGCGACGGTGAAAGGCGTGATAGTGAAGTTTGTGAAGCAGGCGAAAGTCGAAAAGTAGCCGCTCATAAAATGTGCTGAGGCGGCAATGTGTCTGCTTTTTCATTGATGCTGCCAGCATGCCGCGCATTCTGCCGAATGACATCTTCCGGCTTGCGTAAAAGTCTTGATATTGTGGCTGCCATTGAAGCGGCCAAAGGAGTGATTGTGCTATTGGCGGGTTTCGGGCTGCTAGGACTTCTTCATCGTGACCTCCACGCCCTGGGCGAGGAGCTGGTGGCGCAGCTGCATTTGAATCCGGCCAGAAAATACCCGCGCATTTTCACCGACCTCATGTCATCGCTCAATGACACCCGGCTGTGGTCACTGGCAGGCATGGCGCTGCTGTATTCCACCATCCGTCTCGTGGAGGCCTACGGGCTTTGGAAACAAAAAACCTGGGCGGAGTGGCTGGCCCTGGCGGGCGGCTGCATCTACCTGCCTATCGAGGTCTATGAGATCTACGCCAAAGTCACCTGGGTGCGTGTGTCGGCGCTGGTATTCAATCTCCTTATCGTGCTCCTGATGACACGAGTGCTTTTGCAAAAGCAGAAAAACGGGCTGCCTAAATAGCCCGCGCAGGCACCCGCACCTGCCAGGATTTTTCCACTTTCTTGCGAAGGTTTTACACCGTTCTGACACATCGTTCCGAAGTTGTGCGAATCTCCCAACAGACAACAAGGGCGGCGCAAGGCTGCTGGTCGCAATTTTCAGACAGTGGTTCCTGCATGGCTGTTGGTTCGCACTTCAAAAAGCCGGGGTGGATCGGGTGATCCACCCCGTTTTTTTGGTGATCACCTGAAATATTCGATCATTTTTTTACTCATCAATCCGCAACCAGCATTGAAGCGTATTGGTATGGCCGAAGTCATCCAATACCACCATGAAACACTCTCTTATCGCTGCCACCCTTGTTTTAACCCTGTTCCCTGCACTGGCTCCCGCTGGTACGATCAAACTTCCGGAAGACAAACCGGCGATGAACGCCAACATCCCGGATGACTGGGAGCCGGAAAAATCCGATGACGGCATCCTTGCCGAATCCCCGGACAATGTGGCCACGATCTACCTCGAAGTGGTCTCCAATGAAAAGGAAATGGATGGCGTCATCGAAGAGAGCCTCAAATGGCTGACAGAAGAACACTCCGTGAAGGTTAACGCCGCCACCAAGGCAACCAAAGATTTTGAAGAAGGCGGCCGCAAATGGAGCCGTATTTCCTGGGATGGCGACAGCAAGGAATGGGGCCCGGCGGTGATCGGATTCCTTTTCACCGAAGTGGGAGACGGCAAAGTGCTGACCATCACGTATTGGATTTCGAAGAAGGACAGCGAGAAGAACCTGGAAACTCTGGGCAAGATCTTCTCCAGCGTGAAGTCCGTTCCTTGATCTGACAATCGATCAAGGCGTGCCCGATTCCGTCGGGCACGCCTTTTTTATTGCCTTCGCAGGTCGGTTTCAGCTAAAGCGTCTGTCTCATGCGCACCGAATTCGGCAACACTTGGAAACAGATTCGATCCACCTTTTTCGCGGGTCTGGTGATTGGCGCGGTGGCAGCCGTGGCGATTGGAGCCATGAACCATCATCAAGGACGCCCGATGGAGCTGAAGCTTCTGCTGGGGATTTGCCTTGGCATGGGTTGTTTGATCCCGGTGTTCGTCCTGCCCACCCTTCTGGTGTCCATACGCATCGAAGAGGGAATGATCTCGCACTGGCTCTGCCGACGCTGGAAGCTCGGTGAAGGGCGTGTAGAGGATTTGACGAAAGTGGAAGTCGCCATTGGCAGCGGTGCGAAGTTTTATTTTGCCAGCCAAAAGCCCATCTCCTTCATGGGAGCGGATTTGATGATTCTGCAGTCCATGTGTCTGCACATCATGGAACTGCGTCCTGATTTCGATCAATTCGTCATCGGAGCCCGTGCCTCGATGATTTTCAAGGCGGTGAAGCTGTTTCAATCCAAGCGGCAGTCTCCGGCCTCTGCGGCGTCTTAAACCACCGCCCTCTGCCGGCGAAACTCCCCCGGCGTCATGCCGGCACGCTTCCGAAAGGCCTCGGCCATGTATTGCGGATGCGTGAAGCCGCAGCGGGCGGCAATGGCATCAAGAGTGAGGTTTGTCTGGGTGAGCAGCTTTTCCACCGCAGCAAAGCGAATGCGGTTGATCTCCTCCCCGGGACTGCGGCCAATAAGCGCCTTCATACGACGCTCCAGCACACTGCGTGAAAGTGCCGTCTCCCGGGCAACACGGGTAACGTCAATCTGCTCTGTGGCATGCTGGCGGATGAAGCGCAGAGCGGCAGCGATGCGGGGATCTTCCACCGCAACGATGTCGCTGGACTGACGAACGACAATGTCACCTGGGGCAAGAAGATGTTTTTCACCGGGCTTGGGGACCCGCCGTTTCGCCATCCATTCATCAAGAATGCGCGCAGCTTCGTAACCCACGGCCTGCCCGCGCAGACGCACGCTCGAAAGCGGTGGTGATGCGGTGTCACAGAGCATGTTGTCATTCTCCGCCCCGACCACTGCCACCTCTTCCGGCACGGCAATTCCCGCACGACGGGCAGCATCAAGCAGCCAGAAGCCGAGCTGGTCATTCACGGCAAAAACTCCCACGGGCTTCTCAAGGGATACCAGCCATTCAGACAGCGCCCGCTGATGCTCGTCCCAACGCAATCGCTGCCTCCCTGCCCTGCCCGACTTGAACACTGAACACTCGAATCCATGCGCACGCAGAGTTTGCGCAAAGCACTCACTGCGTTCCACGAAAAAAGCCTCGGAAGTGTCGAGATAACATGCGAATCGCTGGAAACCGCGATTTCGCAAATGCTCCGCCACCCGTGTGCCGACGATGCTGTTGTCCATGCCGACAAAGGGAAATGAATGCGGCAGCACGGTGGTTCGCAGTTCGATCACTGGCAGCTTCGTCGCCTTGAGCTGGCGCAGCAGTGCGTCATCGACCGTGCGTGAGAGAATGCCATCTCCTGGCCAGTCTTTGAGCCAGTCTGGGAAACGGCTGTGCAGATCACGTGGCTCCAGGTATAGCGACCATGGACCGTGCTCCGCCACATACCGCCGAATGCCGCGCACGATGTCACGGCCGTATGACCGCGAAGTATCAACGAGAACAGCGACCTGCGGTATGCTTGCGGGTTTGGAACATGAAGCCTTCGGCATTAAGGGATGCAAACCGGATTCCTCGCCCGGAAGCAAGCAGGAATTGAGAGGCTCAGTGATGGATTATTTTTGAAACGAATTCTCCTCCATGGGGTTAACATCACACGACATGAGATTTTCCCGCCTCTCTGCCACTCCATCCATGCTGCTCAAAATAAGCAGCCTCATTCTTGTGTCCGCCTGCCTGGCAGCCTCGTCGCAACTGCCGCCTAGCGTGGTGAAAATCACCACGGATGACAATTACCGCCACATCCAGGCCAACGGCATTCCAGATCACGCGCCCGGCCAGTTTCCAAACCGGCACAACCCGAACGTAATCGCGCCGCAGAGCTATGACTACAAGGTACCGCTGCACCCCAAGGTCGCTGAAAAGCCGGTGCCGTTTCATATGCAGCCTTTCGGCATTGCTGTGAACGGCGTCGTGTTCGATCCATTTGCCGCCGAGTGGTTCCTGGGCAATCCAGCGAGCGGCTGGCAGTATGAACCTCATGGAGGAGCCATTGATCTCGGACTTGATGAGAGCAACGCGCATGTGCAGCCCAACGGGGCCTATCACTACCATGGCATTCCCCATGGAATGATCGAAAAGATCAGCGGTAATAAACCTCAAATGGTGCTCGTTGGCTGGGCGGCGGATGGTTTCCCCATTTATGGCCCCTGGGGATACAGCGAGGCCAAAAATGCTGGCAGTTCCTTGAAAAAACTCAGCACGAGCTACGCCATCAAACAAGGCACCCGCCCCGCTGGATCTCCCGGTGGCAATTATAATGGTGCCTTTGTGCAGGACTACGAGTACATCGAGGGCACAGGTGATCTCGATGCCAGCAACGGACGCTTTGGCGTGACACCCGAATTTCCACAGGGCACTTATTATTACGTACTTACTGACGAGTATCCCTATATTCCACGTCAATTCGCCGGAACGCCGGATGCCAGCTTTGCACGTCGCGGACCACCCGGCGGAGGCTTCGGTCCGCCCGGTCGCGGCAGGCGTGGTGGCCCAGGAGGTCCCCCCGGCGGCCCAGGCATGCGCCCCCCACCCGGTTTCGGACCGCCCCCGTTTTGATCTCGTCAGGCTGTTGCATGCGTGATTGCCGCAGGCGATGTGCAGGGACATGACCGACCATCCCCTGCTGCGCCGACTGCCGAAATCGACCGACTGCTCCAATGATGAGCTGCTGGCGGCGTTTCTTGACTATGTGGCGGAGAAAAACCTGGAGCTCTACCCGGCGCAGGAGGAGGCGATTCTGGAGTTGTTCGATGATCGCAACGTGATCCTCAACACCCCCACAGGCTCCGGCAAATCGCTGGTCGCACTGGCCATGCACTTCCGTTCACTGGCAAAGGGGCGGCGCTCCGTGTACACGTGCCCGATCAAGGCGCTGGTGAATGAAAAGTTTCTTTCGCTATGCCGCGACTTTGGCCCCGACAACGTCGGCATGGCGACGGGTGATGCGACGGTAAATCGCTCTGCTCCAATTCTCTGCTGCACGGCGGAAATTCTCGCCAACTACGCGCTGCGTGATGGTGCCCAGGCCCCCTTTCGTGAGGTGATCATGGACGAGTTCCACTACTACTCGGACCGGGAGCGCGGCGTGGCCTGGCAGGTGCCACTGCTGACCATGAGTGATTCGCGATTTCTGCTGATGTCCGCCACCATGGGCGGCACGGAGTTTTTCAAAGAAGGGCTCACCCGGCTGACAAAAGCAGAGACAACGGTGGTGGCCGCTTACGAGAGGCCAGTGCCGCTGGAGTTCAGCTATGCGCAGACTTCAGTGGATGTGACACTGCAGGAGCTCGTGACGGCAAACAAAGCGCCGGTCTATCTCGTACACTTCACACAAAACGAAGCCGCTCAGGCGGCTCAGGATTTGATGAGCTTGAACTTTTGCTCGGCGGCGGAAAAGGCCTCCATCAAAGAAGCGCTGGTGGGCGCTAAGTTCACCAGTCCCTACGGCAAGGAGGTGAAGAAGTATCTCAGCCATGGCGTCGGCATCCATCACGCAGGGCTGCTGCCCAAGTATCGCGTGCTGGTGGAAAAACTCGCGCAGCGCGGCCTGCTGAAGGTCATCTGTGGCACCGACACACTTGGTGTCGGCGTCAATGTTCCAATCCGCACGGTACTGCTCACGCGTCTGAGCAAGTATGGCGGAGAGAAGGTGGCGACACTGAGCGCACGTGATTTCCATCAGATCACCGGGCGTGCCGGACGGCGTGGCTATGACGATGTGGGCTATGTCGTCTGCCAGGCACCAGAGCACGTCGTGGAGAATGCGAAGATGGAAGCGAAGGCCGCCGGAGATGTGAAGAAGATGCGCAAGATGGTGAAGAAGAAGCCACCGGAGGGTTTCGTAGGCTGGAATGAAGACACCTTCAGGAAACTTCAAACCGCCACCCCCGAGCCTCTAACTTCACGCTTTCAAGTCTCCCATGGCATGCTGCTGCAGGTACTCAGTCGAAAAGGAGATGCTTGTGCAGCGATGCGACAGCTAATCACTGACTCGCATGAGACCACCAATGCCAAGCTGCAGCACGAAAAACGCGCGTGGCAGTTGTTCCGCGCGCTGGTGCAGCGCAAGATTGTTGAGATCATCCCCACCGCACAGCGTGCCGCCGACGGCACCAAGCTGCGGCTCAACGTGGAATTGCAGGAGGATTTCTCCCTTAACTACACTCTCTCCCTCTATCTGATCGACACGCTTGCTCTCATTGATCCCGCTTCCCCAACCTATGCGGCGGATGTGATGACCCTGTGCGAATCCATCCTCGAAAACCCGGACATCATCCTGCGCCGTCAGCTTGATCAGGTGAAGGATGAGGCCATGTTGGCGATGAAGAACGAAGGCGTTCCGTTTGAAGAACGCATCGCCAAGCTGGAGGAACTGGAATACCCAAAACCCTGCCGCGACTTCATCTACAGCACCTTCAATGCCTTCAGCGAAGCGCATCCGTGGATCGGCCAGGAGAATATCCGACCCAAGAGCATCGCCCGCGAAATGTTCGAGAACTTCCGCACCTTCAGCGACTACATCAACGACTATGAACTACACCGCGCCGAAGGCGTGCTGCTGCGGCATCTTTCCGGCGTGCACAAGGTTCTGGCGCAGACTGTGCCGGAAAACTTCAAGACCGAGCCTGTGCAGGAAATGGAGGCATGGATCGCCGGGGTGCTGCGCGGCACGGACTCCAGCTTGCTGGATGAATGGGAACGCATGCGTGATCCCAACTTCAAGCCAGACGAACTGGAGGACAAGCCAGCGGATGCGCCGGACATCACACGGAACAAACGTGAATTCACCGCCCTCATCCGCACCGAGATCTTCCGCTTCCTGCTTCCGCTGTCAGTGGAAAACTACGCCGCCGCAGTCAGCACCGTCAGCGGCCCATGGACAGCCGAATCATTGAGCACTCTCCTTGAGCCGTATTATAGCGAACATGAGCGCATCAGACTGGACAACGAAGCCAGAAACGGCCGCCACACCTATGTGGAACCCAGCACGGACAACACTTCATGGCGCATCTGCCAGGTGCTGATTGACCCTGAAGAACTAAACGACTGGCAGGCCGAGTTCATTGTGAATCTGGCGCAGGCCCGTGAGGACGGCAAACCGGCGCTGACTCTGCTGTCCGTGCGAAGAATTGAGTAGTGCGTCGGCTGTTAAATCTGCCCGAGCTCACGTTCATCAAGCTCTGCGAGGAGGTGGACTGGTGCACGCTCCATAAGAGAAAGCGATTCGCAGCAGATGCGCAACCGTTCCCTGAGCTCTTGAGCGCGTGCTGCCAGCCCTCGCTGCTCACTTTCATACCGGGCTCGCCCTTCCACCGTTTCGATTTTCACTGGCTCGTAGCCTAGAGCACTCAGGTCATACGGACTCGCACGCATGTCGAGGTCACGGCCCATGAACGCCAGCTCAAAACACGTGCCTATCAGATCCGAACCCGTCCAGGGCCAGAGCTTGGATGACCACTTGTATAAATCCATTTTGGCATGCAGACATGCGGACTGCTCGAGATCCGGACGCGAATCGAGCGTGGGTTGAAGCACATTCAATGGCCGCGCATCCGGCGTAAAAAAGCGGAAGGCGTCGTAGTGCGAGCAGCACACAGGAAGCGATTCGACAAAGGCGGCAAGTTCATGGGGAGGCAGTCGCAGTTCATAGCCCTGATGCCTCACCTGCTGTGCCGACTGGTGATACACCATGGCCCACTCATGCAGCCCATAGCAGGTGAACCGCCCTGCCTTGCCAAGGATGCGAGTGCAAAGCATGGCCACCCAGGAGGCAAATTCATGCTCACGCCGCCTTAAGCGCCGCGTGTCGAGATGCAGCAGACCGTTTTCATGTATGAACCGTTCACTTTGCAACCATGGGCAGGCTGCAAGATCAGCATTGGTGATTTCCAATCCAACACCGCAGGGCGGCACCCATTGCTTGAGCTTAGCCGGCGCAAAGCTGTAGTAGGTGAATAGAAAGTCATGCACCGGATGTTTCACTTCACGACTGCGGCGGTCCACAAAAGCATCCGCGTGCGCAGCGACACGTGCTGCATGCTCATGCATGCGCCTCTGCCACTCTTCCCTGCCCCAAACGATCATGGCACCAGCAAAGTCGCGAGTCCGAGGAAAGTCCCCATGCTGATCACATCCGTGGCAGTGGTGAGAAAGATGCTCGATGCGGTGGCAGGATCGGCGCCGAATTTTCTCAGCAGCAGCGGGATCAAAGCCCCGCTCAATCCACTGACGACACAGCTGAATGTCATCGCGACCCATACCACGAATGCCAGCATTAGAGCATTGGGATGATGGTTCATGCGTGCATACACCCACATGCCGGCCCCTGCGGAAATGCCGACCAACATGCCATTGAACAAGCCGAGCAGGCCTTCTTTGATGACGAGCTTGCGCTCCTCACCCGCCTTTAAATCTCCCAGGGTCATCCCGCGAAGGGCCACAGCAAGTGCCTGGCAGCCGGTGTTGCCGGACTGGCCAGCGAGCACAGGCAGGAAGACCGCCAGCAGCACCAGTCGGTCAAGCGTCCCCTCGAAAAAGCCCACAACTGCCGCCGCAATGAAACAAGTGAGGAGATTGATCTGCAGCCATGGATGTCGATAGCGCAAGCTTCGCAGCAAAGGAGTGGACAGTCGCTCTTCCTTTTCCACCCCCACCATCGACCCAACCTGGGCACTGATTTCGATGGCACGCGCCTCAAACAATGTCTGCCCGCGTACCAACCCCAGGAGGATACCGTCTTTGCTGCACACTGGATAAACGGGATAGTGCTTGTTCACGACCATTTTCATGGCCTCGGTAAGCTCCATTTCAGGATCGAGCTTGAAAGGATCCCGCACCATCACCTCTGCGAGCTTGGTCTCCGGCTCGGCGAGCATCAGATCGCGCATCACCAACAGGCCGAGCAAGCGGCCCTGTTCGTCCGTGATGTAACCGTAGGTGATGAAGGCCTTCTTCGCGAGTTTGCGGACTTCTTCAATGGTATCGCGTGCGGTCGCCTCAGGGCTGAACACTGCGACCGGTGCCTCCATAAGCCAGCCGACACTGTCTTCAGGGTGTTCACGGTTGCTGGCCCATTGTCTGGCCTTTTGCTGCGGGACAAACGTCAGGGCGGCAGTCCGCGGTTCATCCTGCATTTCCTCCAGCACATGCTGGGCCACCATGGGATTCAACTGCTGCAGCACCTTGGCAGCATCCTCTCCCGAAGCGCGTTCCAGCAGGTCGGCAGCATCATGCGCCCCGCTTTGGGATACGGCATCGAGCAGGGATTCAGAGGAAGATTTCATACTGCAAGGAAATCGTAACAGCGTCGGCGGCGCTTGTCATCGCCAACGCGAAAAAAACCTCGCACACGACGCGCAGACGGGCACATTCAGCCCCATGGCCCTGTATGACCGCGATTATATGCGTGAAGGACCGCCACGTTCCATGACCGGAATGATGCGGGAGCTCACAGCATTCCATGTGATCCTCGGGATCAATGTCGCTGTATTTATCATGCAGTTCGTGTTTGAGACCGGCTGGGTCCGGCACCCGTTGACGGGGGAAATGTACATGCCTCTTGGAGGCGTGAGCGTACATGAACTGACTCGTGGCAATGTCTGGACACTGTTCACCTACATGTTTGTGCATGGCAGTGTGGTGCACTTTCTTCTGAACATGATGCTGCTTTGGTTTGCCGGGCGCGGCGTGCAGCACCTGTTCGGCAGCCGCCATTTCACTCTGATCTACCTTTTCTCCGGCATCGTGGGAGCGGCTACGGAGATGGCGGTGAATGGTTTTGTCACAGGCGACATGACCACACCGCTCGTAGGTGCCTCGGCTTCGGTTTTTGGTTTGCTCATGGCTCTCGCCGTGGTGCTGCCGGATGAAAAAATCACGGCGTTCATCTACTTCATCATTCCAGTGCAGCTGCGCCTTTGGACCCTGGCCAAGGGGCTCTTCATCATCCAGCTGGTCTTCGGCCTGGCCGGTGTTCTTTTTCATATCCTACCCGAGGGGCTCAAGATCGCCTACTTTGCCCATCTCGGTGGTGCCGCAATGGGCTGGTTTTACGCGCGCAGCCTCGGCTATGGCGGCAGACCTCTCACCTACGCCAGCCAGTGGCAGCCCGCACAGTACCAGCAGCGGCGCAAACCAGCCATGGCACGCACACGCACGCGGCCTGCGAGCGATCTTGAAATTGATACCGTCCCCTTGGCATCTCAGCGTCCGTTGGACTCGGTGGAAGCCTGGATGGAGGAGGTAGTGAACCCTCTGCTGGATAAAATGAACATGCACGGCAAAGACAGCCTCACGGCAGATGAGCTTCTCACTTTGGAACGTGCCAGCCGCGAAGTGGAACGCCATCAGCAGTCCAAACGTGGCTGAAGCAGCTTAGATTCAAATGCTTTCCACACGTTCCGCACGCCTGGCAGCCCTGCTCCTGCTGACCCTGCTGTTCGGCTGGACCGTTCGCGCCTATCGCAAAGGAGAAGCAGCCCTCCTCAAGCCCCCAGCTCCCGCAATATTGACCCCACCACTCGAAACACCTCCAAACACTTTCCCTGACGAGTGACCTTCTTTTTCAATCAATCCTCCTTCTGATTTCGTCATTCTCTTCCTATGTCCATCGCCACTCGCAAAGGAGACCAAGGTCAGACCGACCTGCTTTTTGGCTGTCGTCTCGCCAAATCCCATCCTCGTATCCATGCTCTTGGTGCTGTGGATGAATTGAACGCCGCCCTCGGCCCCTTGCGTATCGCCGCTGCCCGCGAGGAGACACAGCAAATCGTCCCCCAGGTCCAGCGCTGGCTCATCGAGCTCATGGGAGAGCTCGCCACTCCGCCCGGAGATGAAGCGCGCTATGCAGCCACCCACCCTGAGCGCATTTCCCCCCCCAATGTCGTCTGGCTAGATGAGTGGCTGGCAAAATTGGAGGCTGGCGGTGCATTAAAGTTCAAAGGCTGGGCGCTACCCGGCGAAGCCGGAGTCATGAGCGGTGCCTATGCCGATCTCGCCCGCGTCGCCTGCCGCCGTGCCGAGCGCAACGTCATCGACCTGCAAGGCACAGTCGATGAAGTTCCCAATGAAGAACTCATCCGATTCCTCAACCGCCTGTCAGATGTCCTCTGGCTTCTTGCACGATGGGAAGAGCAAAGTGCAGATCAGTCGTAACCACAAAGATGTAACGACAATGCCGTTTCAAACCGCATGACCAACAAGCTTTAGAACAAGGGTCCCCATTTGCTCCTCGACACAAGCCACATCCATTCAGCTCCACTTGAAATGAAAGGATCGTTGCACCTTTTTCAAATCAATACCCGCTCTGCTGATGACCTCAATAAATGGGCACCAAAGCAATAGCAGTCGCCTCAACATCCTTGTTCACAAAAGCAAAACGGAGTGATGCCACTCATCACTCCGTTCTGGGGTAAACAATCTGCAGATCGAGAGCTTTAAGGCTTCACCGGTTTGCTAGGCTCAGCAGCAGGGGCAGGAGCGGCCGGTTTACCAGGTTCCTGAGCCGCCGCAGGCACTGCAGGTTTCTCACCGGTGATGGGATTGGCATCAGGAGCCGGGGTGGGCTTGAGCTCGGGCTTGGGGGCTGTCGGCAATGGCACAGCCGGCGTAGTCACGCTAATGGGAGGGGAGGGATTCGATGGCGGAACGGCGGGAGCCGCAGAGCTGCTTGGAATGGCAGAAGACGGAGTCATGTTCAGCCCGGGAATCATCTTTTTGATGTCGGGCAGCCCAGAAGGACCCGTATTGCCACCTGCAGCAGGGACCTGCTGATTCGCCGGTGTAGGTGCGGCAATGATTTCTGAGCGCTTTTTCAAAAGACTGCTGACGGTGTATTCAGTGACCTCAAAGACCCAGCCTACGAACTTCGTCTCGTTGGCCAGTTTCTCCTCAAGCTTTTTCTTTTCTTCGGCGAAAGCTTTGTCGTTTTTCTTTTTGTCCTCTGGTTTCTCGTCCTTCATAACGGGGCGCTCTTTGAGGATGTTGGCACCGACACCGACAGTGAGGTAATATTTGTCTCCATCCCCCTGCCCGGCCAGTTTTACGGCTTGGACGTTGTAGGTGAAGCCATCGAAAGTAGTGAGCAATGCCTTGACCCCGCCTTTCATGGTGGCGGCGGCCTTGTCTTTGCTGACCACGTCGTTGAAGGTCGGGCTTGAGAGCAGCGTACCGAGTGAGACTTTGCCAGCGTCGATTTTTTCACCGGGGCCGGCACCATCGAGGATGAAATCTGCAGTTTCGTCTGCACGGGCTGCTTTCCATGAATCTTCCGGTTTCGCGGCCGTGATTTCCACAGACTTCAGCTTCTGTACATCAAAGAAGCCTTTCGCCAGCCACGCGTCCGGCTTGGTCACCAGATCCGGCAGCTGATCGTTGATCTCCCAGATAGTGTCCTCTCCCTGAATTCGAACAAAGCGGTTGCCTGCTGGCCCCCCAAACATTTTCATCTGCTCATTGTTGGAGCCACCTGAAGTGCTCACCTTCCCGCCCAGCACAAAAGAGTATTTCAGCGTGTCTTTTTCGTCGTACAATTCGACGAGCGTTCCCACGCCATAGGCTGAGGCATTGCCGGGAGAATTCACTCCAACCTTGCCCCAGGAATCCTTACCGATGTGCCGGCCAGCTTTGATCTTTTCATACTTGAGGCTCAGCAGCGCTGTCTGGAGCTTCTCTTTCTCTACGGGGTATGCCCCACGCTCAAGGACAACCCAGGTGTCATTCTGAACGGCGAGGGTAGTCTCAGCCTTGTCCTCCTTGATCCTGATTTTTTTGATGCCGTTGATGTCAAATTCAGGAAACAAAAGTTCCCGGGATTTAACGTTCAGGATGGAACGATTCAGTCGGGAGTTGCGCTTGTTGGACTGCAAATAAGCGGTGCCGGCGATGGCAACGAGTACAACCAAAAGGATGATGATCTTCTTCATGGTGTTGAGGAAAAAACAGGGTGCTTGAAATGAACTTTAATGAAATCAGGCTGCCGCTGTACGGGTGCGACGTTGCATGGCAAACACGAGACCTGCCATTCCAACTAGAAGAGGAACGGCAAGGACATTGAGGGTCTTGATCAGAGTCTTGCGGAACTCCACCTCCTTGTTGACCTCTTTTCGGATGCTGCGCACCTCCTTGTCGATGGTCTTCGAATTTTTCTCCATCTCTTTAATGTTGTTCATGGTGGCCTGATCCACGATCAAAGCGCCCTTCTTCAAATCGAGCTGAGGACGCGCTTTGCTGAGCTTATCCGCCAGCTCCTGACGTTCCTTGTCCAGCTTAACCAACTGTGGACGATATTTTTCCTCAACCTTCTCACGCATCTCCTTCAGCTTGGTGAAAGGACGGATCGGAGACTTGCGGTTGCGAACTTGAATGAGGTCGCCACCGCCGACGAGAACCTCCACGGCATTGAGCAGCATGGGCAGATTGCCACCATTGGTGATGAGGCCGACTCCAAGATCACCCTGGCGCAGGCAGAAGGCGTCATAGAGCATGTCCGCATCTGAGAAGAGGATGACATTGCGTTCGCTGTCCTTCGACTCTTTGAGTGAGTCGTCCTTTTTCTTCTCCGGTGTCTTTGCAACCGCCGGCGCGTTCGCGGCTGGCGCGGTGGCATCCTGCTGAGGTCCCCCAGTTTCTTTGGATGCAGCTGGAGCCGCAGGTTTGCCATCTGGGAAGGCGGTCTTAAATTTGCCGGCGATGCGAACACCGAGCACCAGCTTTTTGCCACTGGGAGTGAAGTTAACCAAGGTGGGGTCCCTGCGCAGTTTTTCAGCCGTAGCAGTGTCAATCAGCTCCGAAGCCTCCGAACTGGTCGCAAGCGTTATCACATCGAGCCCTTGCTTGCGTTCGACGCCCAAGACACCGGCATTGATTAGAGTGAACGCCTGCAGGCCGGAAGTCACGCGGTCATCCTGATTGATGGCTTTGCCGGGAAGTTGCAGAGCCGTCGGCATGAGACGTCCTTGGAGGTTGCCTTTGTAGTTCATGTCCGCCAGCACCATGTCTTTTTGATAGCTGATTCCCCAGGCCTTAAACAAATTAGGCAGGTCGGAGGAAGTGTTGATCACATTTCCCTGCTGTCCGGTCATCGGGTTGGGCTGGCTGCTCATGGCCTGGGCGAGCAGGCTCTGAGGATCCACAAAGGCGATGACATTGCCACCTCCGAGGAGGTATTGGTCGATTGCAAACTCAGCTGTCTTGGTGATGTCTGCCGGATGCACCAATAGAAGGACGGTGATGTCGCTGTCAATTTTATCGACGGTCATCGTCAACTCACGCACCTCGTAGTCAGCCCGAAGTTGCTGAATGATCGCCCAGGCTTCCGGGCCGCGCTGCTGCTGGAAGGGCATGGAGGGCACCCCACCGATGGGCATCGCGCTCATGAGACCAATGACAGTCTTGGTGGGCTTGATGACCTTGGCGATGGCACGGGACACATCGTATTCGAAAGCCGTGGCATCTTCAGGATTGAGGAACGGCAGAACCTCCTTGCGGTCAAGACACTGGACCGTGAGCCCCAGATAAATCTGGTCGCCGTCCTGGCTGACCTGCATGCCGCGGATTTCATCGTCCTTTGCCTTGTCCTCATCATCCGTGTCTGGATTTGGATGAATAACCTCAAGGGAAACGCCACCGTTGCTCTGCTTTTCATACTCCAGCAGCAGATCTTCGATTGAGCGGGCGTGCGGCTTGAGAATGTTCGGCATGACCCGATCATCGTTCGTAGCATAGAATTTGATGGTCACTGGCTCGTCGGAATTGATCCGGCTGAGAATGTTTTTCGTACCCTGGGAGAGGGTGAACAAACCATCCTCGGTGAGGTCGAGGCGGAGGTTGCCAAAACCCACCCCGCCGACAAGGAAGTTGAGGGCAAAAATGACGGCAATGATCAACAGTGTGGTGACGCCAGCTGCGGCGTTCTTGTTGGAAGCACTCATGATGTGAAAAAATTGGTTAGAGGGAAGCTCAATGGGGCGATCAGGCGCGCTTGGAACGGAGACCCAGGTCGGTCACCAGAAGCGCCACAACGATGACCGAAACGAAGTAGAGCACGTCACGCAGGACGAAGATGCCCTTGGTCATTTCAAAAAAGTGATCCATGAAGCTAAAGTAGCTGATGAATCGTACAATTCCCTCCATCCCATTCGGGACAGCGTTGACAACCGTCTGCGTCAGACCTGGATCGCCAATGAGAGCAATGACCAGACAAAATGCGACGCTGATGATAAAGCATACGACCTGACTGCGCGTAAAGGCACTGATGGCAGAAGTCACCGCTAGACATGCCATGGCATAAAGGTAGCTGGCCACATAGCCGCTGATGATAGGCCCGCTGTCAGGATCTCCCAAATAGGACACGGTCCCAACGATTAAAAATGTCAGAGCCAGACCAATGAGCCAGATCACGGCTGCAGCCAGAAACTTGCCCAAAATGGCCTGCCAAGGTGAGACGGGCATGGTCATGAGCAGTTCAATAGTGCCCAGGCGGTGCTCCTCCGACCACAGGCGCATGCCTACGGCAGGAGCCAGAACCGTGTAAATCCAAGGATGCCAGACAAAGAAACGGGTGGCCAGTGAAACGTCGTCACTGTCCAGCAGGCGGGAGAAAAAGAACGTGAAGCCATTTGTCGCCAGCAGGAAGATGACGACGATGACGTAAAACACGGGAGAGTTGAAGTAGGCCATAAACTCCCGCTTAAAGACGGCCAGAGTGTTTTGGAGTGCTCGATTGCTCATGCGTTGGTTGAATTGAGGGTGGAAAAATAAAGAATCTCAAGCTGCCTTTTTGACAGCTGTGTCTGATTTTGTGATGCTGCGGAACACTTCGTCGAGCGAGTTTGCGCCTGGAACGAGCTTCTTGAGGCTTTCAGGCGTTCCGTCGGCCACCACCTTGCCACGATCAATGATGATGGCGCGGGAGCAGGCTGCTTCGACTTCTTCCAGAATGTGCGTGGAAAAGATGATTGCCTTGTCTTTGCCCATTCGCTTGATCATGCTTCGCACCTCGTGCTTCTGATTCGGATCAAGACCGTCGGTGGGCTCGTCGAGAATAAGCACATCCGGGTCATGAATGATGCTTTGCGCAAAGCAGGTACGATGACGGTAACCTTTGGACAAGGTGTCCACGCTCTGATTTCGCACGCTGTCGAGGAAGCACAGGTCCAGCACTCGGTCGATGGCCCGGGTGCGCTCCGCGCCATGCAGGCCGCGCAGTTCGGCGCAGAAGCCGAGGAAGCTGGCCACAGTCATGTCAGAGTAAAGCGGCGCGTTCTCAGGGAGATAACCGAGGTGCTGTTTCGCCTGCTCAGCCTCTTCCAGCATGTCGATGCCACAAATGTTCACGCTGCCACTGGTGGGACGAAAATAGCCGGTGACCATGCGCATGGTGGTGGATTTGCCAGCACCATTCGGCCCGAGAAAGCCCAGCACTTCTCCTTTTTCCACGGAGAAGGAGACATCATCGACAGCCACTTTGGTGCCGAACACCTTGATGAGGTTCTTAACTTGGATCATAACGTCGTTGGATCAGTTGGTTGGGGAAACGGAACGCCACGGGGAGGCGGTTCTGGTTGTTCGCCCCCTCCGGACGTTCAATCGCGGAGTGCTGCTTTAGGAGGTATGCAGGGCTTTTCAACTAAATTTTCTTGAGGTTTCGGGATGCCTCCAACGCCAAATTTGACAATCAGGTTACATAATAAATTTCAACGTGACTGCGCATTCTGCACACCTACATTGAGCGCCCCAGTCACGATTTTTCATGCTTTGGAACCAAAACATTGACCCCACCAAAGATCTCACGCAAAAACACTTCGTTTTGTGGCGTCCGTTCATCGCCGTCTGGGAATGGCTGGTGCCGCCGACAGTGGCGCATCGGGACCGGCAGTCGCCGCTGGCGCGCTGGGTGGCCGCCTTTGTTATCGTGAGCATCTGCACTTCCCTGCTCATTCTCGGCATTGTGTATGCACGGCCGTTGAAAAACTCATACAAAAACATGCGAGCGGAGAGCATGGTAAAAGAAGCCCGGCAAATGATGGAAAACGGCCAGGGCGTGAATGCGGTGATGAAAGCTCAGGAGGCTTATTCGAAAGCCCCGGAGAGCGAAGATGCCATCCGGCTGATGTTTGAGTATTTCACACTGATGAAACGTGACACGGCGCTGTATTTCTATGACAAGCTGAAGGTGCTTGGCGCCCTCACGCCCGCCGACGAACAGCTCCATGTACGCTGCCTCATCAACCTGGGGAAACCCAAGGAAGCCTCTGCGTCGCTGGAACTACTGATGCGGGTGGAGCAACCCAGTGAGGCGCTGATGCAACTGGCCGAGGAGGTCTGGGGACAGCGTGAACACAACAAACCGCTCCTAAATGTGTTGCGCAACTACATGCTGACACATCCAGATGACAAGGAAGGAGCTCTGCGGTTCGCCAAAATACAGCTGGCCTCCGGTAATCCGACTGAAGTTGGGCTGGGCATGGAATCACTTTGGAAGCTGGCTTCAGGAGATGATGTGATCGGCCTGCAAACTCTTGAGTACATCAGCAGCCTGCCATCTTTGACGCCCGCGGACACCACCCGGTTGATCGAGCGCCTCAAAAACCATCCCAAAGCAGATGACAGACATTACGTCATGGCGCTGAAGCGTGAAGTTCAGCAATCGCCAGGACGCAAAAAGGAAATTGTCATGGCAGCCACGGCGAAATACCAGAATAAAAAACGTGATCAACTGCTGCCATTCATACGCTGGCTGGTTGAGGAGGGGGAATTTCGCCAGGTGCTGTCCGTCCTTTCTGAAGATGAAGCCAAAGCCCATCAGGGCCTGCTGGAAAACTACCTTAACGCCCTCACCATGCTCCAGCGTTTTGATGATCTTGAACGCCTTGTCAACGATCCAAAGGTCGGAGAAGTGCTGGATCCAACGACTGTGGCGATGTTCCGTGCGCATCTGGCCTACATTCTGAACAAGCCTTCCGAAGAACTGCGCTCAAAACTGATCGCCGCCAAAGACGCGGCTCAATTCAACGGACGTTATCCTGCCCTTCTTCAAATTGCCAGGTATGGTGAGGACCGTGGTCACTTTGACATCGCCGAAGATGCCTACCGACTTGCCATCAAGGCCGCTCAGCGCGCTTCAGCTTCCCCCCGCATCGAGCGCGATGCCTTCACCGGTCTGATCAAAGCGTGTTTGGCCAACCGCAACACTGAAGCTCTGATTCAGGCTTCTCAGGAGGCGGTGACACGCTGGCCGGACGACACGAATTTCATTGAGACATATCTCTATGTCAGCTTGCTGGCCGGCAAAAACATCGAGCTTGCCCTGCGCAACGCCATCAATTTGCTAAAAAGTCAGCCGGCAGACAATCAACGCAAACTCACTGTTGCATTGGCACGCTGGCGGCTGCGTGATAATCAACAGGCGCTACAAAATCTTCAGTACATTGATCTCAATCCACTCACCGAGGGACAACGTGCCGTTTTTGCGGCCATCGCCAACAGTGGAGGATTTCATAACGAGGCGCTTGGCGTGATCAAAGCCATCAATCCCAAGGCCAGCATGCTGCCAGAGGAGCAGCGCTGTTTTGAGAGTGTTTTAGCAAAGAAATAGATCCCCTTCACTCTGGAACCTGCAGCAAGTCACCAGAGGCTTGCAAACATCAATTACGTCCGCCTTACCTGCGGCGGCGGTGCTGAGTTCCACCGCCCTCTTCTCACGCTCTCAATAATATTGACCTGACGGCAGGAAGAAGGCCGCCTGCTATATGCAAGGCGGCCTGAATAACCCAACTGGCGGAGCGGACGGGGCTCGAACCCGCGACCTCCAACGTGACAGGCTGGCGTTCTAACCAACTGAACTACCGCTCCTTTGCCGTTTGGGGTCGCGATAGTAAACGCTCCCTTCGTGCTGGCAAACGGAAACTTGCATGCATGAAAAAAATCATCACGGCACTTCTTCGCCAGAGCCGGTGTAATACCAGCCTACGACCCTGCCATTGAGCACCAATGCCTGGGCTTCGGTTGGTTGCATTCCAAAGACGGTCTTCACATTGCAGCCCACTTTGACTGCCCAGCCTGGCTTCCCTTGAATCACAGTTGACTGAGGATCCTGCCAGTTGGTGATGTTTTCGGGCTTGATCTCGGTGATTTGGCCGCGTTTCATGCTGGCAATCAGCAGTGGGTAGCCGTTGGTGGAATCTCGCACGGGCTTGCCATCCGAATCCACCTCGCTGCTAGAAGGTGCGGCTTCAGCCGCCGATGCAGCAGGCTGAGTCAGTTGCTTTTTCGCAGCAATGGCCTTGAGCTCTTCCGCACGTGTGATCTTCCACTTTTCGTAGGATACGTTGAGCTGAGCCTTCAAGTCTGTGCCGTCAATTGGAAGCTGCGCACGCGCTGGTGAGGAGGCGCTGGGCGCCAAGGTGAGCACCCCGTTAGCTGCAGCTAGGGCATAGGCATTGCTGCCGGCGGCAATCTTGCTCGAGCCCACACTCATCTTGAACATGGCGTCCTGCAGCAATTTAACTTCACGTGGAAAGGCGGACGCCGGAATCTTCAACCAGTTGCCGGTCAACGCTTCAATGGGTTCAAACTTTGGTCCTGATGAGGCCGGTGCAGTCGTTGGCACAGGAGCCTTTTCTACTGGCTTCTCCACCGGCTTTTCGACCGCAACAGGTTTCACAGGCGCGGCGGGCGATTCCATTACAACAGGTTTTTCCTCTTCAGCAGCTTTCACCGTCAAAACCTTGGGCTTCACTGGCAGGTTGAGACTTTTGAAGACCAATTTCTTGCCGGGAGGAGCCCCAAAGTAGTCATATGCAAGAAATGCGCCGCCAATGATGAGGATTGTATAAAATAAAGATTTCATGGGAGTATTGATAGGTAAATGCTCACGCGCCATCGCATGATACAGCGATTGAGTACTTCATTTTCTTGGGACTGCAGTTACATTTTCCTGTCAACTTTGCGTCAAAAGACTCATGGACCGGAAACTTGCGGCTGGAAGGGCATGCGCTACATAGCGCTCATGCCCCAAACCAACCTGCTCCTTGGAGTTAACATCGACCATGTCGTGACCCTGCGTCAGGCACGCTACCGAAGCATGCCAGAATCCCCTCATGCGGAGCCTTCAGCACTTGCAGCCGCCTTGGCGGCGGAGGGGGCAGGTGCTGATTCAATTACCGTGCATTTGCGGGCTGACCGCCGCCACATTCAGGACGCGGACGTGTATTTGCTCCGCAAAAACATCGGCACAAAGCTGAATCTGGAAATGGGCAACACCCGGGAAATTTTGGACATTGCACTCAAAGTGCGCCCCGACTTCGTCTGCATGGTGCCGGAAAACCGCGAGGAGGTCACGACGGAGGGAGGCCTAGATGTGACCGGACAGCTTGATGCGCTGCGCCTAACAGTGAAGGCACTTAGCGATAACGGCACCCGCGTCAGCATGTTTATTGATCCCGATCTCGAACAGGTGCGCGCAAGTGCCGAGATTGGTGCGGCCATGATCGAACTTCACACAGGCACCTTTGCAAATAGCACCGGAGCAGAACGAGCAGCCGAAGTCGAGCGCCTCTGCGCCGCGGCAGAACTGGGCCATGCCCTCGGCCTGCAGATCAATGCCGGTCACGGACTCACAACAAAAAATCTCCCCTCCCTTTGGCCCGTGCCACACTTGGCGGAACTGAACATCGGCCATCACCTTATTTCACGCGCCGTCTTCATCGGCCTTCATGGCGCGGTGCGTGAGATGCTCGCCGTCATGGCGAGCTATCGCAATTGATCCCCAATGAAAGCCACCGGCATCGGCCTAGATCTCGTGGAAGTTTCGCGCATCCGCGAGATGCTGGAGAGGCACGGCCAGCGCTTCAAAGAACGAACCTTCACGGCTGGCGAAATCGCCTACTGCGATGCCTGCGCCGAACCCGCGATGAACTATGCCGCACGTTTTGCCGCCAAAGAAGCTGTGGCCAAAGCACTTGGCACCGGCATCTGGGCGGAAGGCGTGAATTGGACCGACATCGAAGTCGTTCGTGCTGCCAACGGCAAACCTTCCATACTCCTGCACGGCGCTGCAAGACAGCACGCCGGTGACGCCACTTGCCTCGTCAGCCTCACGCACACACGTGACCTGGCCATGGCACAGGTGCTGCTCGCGTGAGCTTTTTCTTTTCACGCGCCCCCCAAGCCGCTACACTCAGGCCCATACCCTCATGCGACGTGCGATCTATCCGGGCAGCTTCGACCCCATTACCAACGGCCATCTCGACGTCTTGCAGCGTGCAGCGGGCATTTTTGACAATCTCATCATTGCCGTCGCCCGCGACAACGCCAAACAGAGCCTTTTCACCGTCGAAGAGCGCGTCGAACTGATCCGCAACGCAGCTGCCGAAATTCCCGGTATCGAGGTCATGCCATTTGACGGCCTGCTGGTGAATTTCGCCCGAAAACATCAGGCCTGTGCCCTCGTCCGCGGCCTGCGGGCGGTATCAGATTTTGAATTCGAGTTCCAGCTTGCTCTCATGAATCGTAAATTAGAGCCTAATCTCGAAACACTCTTTCTCATGCCCCGCGAAGAATACACCTACATCAGCAGCCGGTTGGTCAAGGAAATATGCCGCCTTGGCGGTCATATTGATCAATTCGTCCCGCCCAATGTCGTGGATGCGCTCCGCAACAAGCTTCAGCTTCCCTGATTGTTAACCAATTCCCCACATGCATCGCCCCTTTTTTATTGATTTACGCTCCCTGCCGGAAGGCGGTAAGGACATCATCGGGCAGGAAATCCCGGCTTTTTTTGCCCTCGACGCCAAAGACTCCATCCAGCCCGTTTCCCCTCTGAAATACGACCTGCACGTCGAGCGAGACGGCAAGGACCTGCTCATCAGCGGCAGTCTGGATGCCACTTTCAGCCTGGAATGCGGCGCATGCATGGAACGATTCGACTACCGCGTCGAACTTGCCGACTACACTTCCGAAATCGAGATTGCAAAGGATGACACGATCAACTTGACGGATACCATCCGGGAAGATACTCTGCTCGCCCTTCCGAGCTACCCACGCTGTGAAGCTGGCAATGTCCAGCCTCGTCAGTGTCCCGCCGAAGGCAGGTTTGAACCGGTGCTGGAGACAGCACCCGACGAGCCTCAAAGTGCGGGTCCGGGTGTATGGGAGGCTTTAAACAAGTTAAACTAGAACAGACCCCACCTCGATACTCTCATGGCCAATCCGAAGCGCAGACAATCAAAGAGCCGCCAACGCATGCGTCAAGGCGCAAACCGCTGGAAGGCGCCCACCCTCAAGAGCTGCCCAGAATGTGGCACCTCCGTCCCCGGCCATGTCGCCTGCCCTTCCTGCGGTTACTACCGCGGTCGTCAGGTGATCAGCAAGGTCGCTGGCGAAGCCTGATCCCCTCTCTTTGAATAATTTTAACCCCGCCGGGTCTCACCTCGGCGGGGTTTTTCGTTTGTTCTCATCTGGCAGTTTTCAGCCAGGCTGTAGAGTGCTTAAACATCACACACCATCGCGGCATGCCGCAGCGCGAGAATCGGATCGTCCCAAGTCGGGATGAATTCGTGCGCGACGAAGTCGTGGTACCCGATTTCGAGCAGCGCCTGCATGACAGCGGGATAATTGATCTCTTGATGCTCGTCGAGCTCGCAGCGACCAGGATTGCCAGCGGTATGGATGTGGCCGATGTAATCTTTGTGAATGCGCATGCGGCGGATGATGTCGCCGTTCATGATGCTGACGTGGTAGATATCAAAGAGCAGCTTGAAGTTGGGGCTGCCGATCTGTTTGACGAGATCTACGCAAAAATCCACATCATCACCAAAGTAGCCGGGATGGCCTTTCATCGGGTGGGTGTTGTCGCGTGAATTCAGGTGCTCAAGCACGAGGGTGATGCCCTTCTTTTCGGCATGCGGAAGGACGACTTTCCAGGTGTCGAGACAGTCTTTGATGGCCTGCTCACGGTCCATGCCCTCAAATTTCATACCGGTAAAGGTGATAACCTTTTTGCAGCCGACAGCGGCGGCCACGTCGATGGCATCATTGAGCTTGGAGATGACTTCATCGCGGAACTTGGGATTGCATGGCCCGTTGGTGAAACCGTGGCCCGCAGCAAGGGAGATGTCCAGGCCAAGAGCCTTAACATCGGTGTAGTATTTACGATCAATGCCTTCCATGCCGACGAGGCCGATGTCTTTGGCGTGCTTGGCCAGAACCATCGTGTCCATGGGGTTGAAGCACCAGCCCATGACTGAGTGCTTGATTCCATGGTTTTTGATGATGTAGGCCGGATCAGCGGCGGCTTTGTCGATGGACTGAGCGCTGAGACGCGTAGCAGCGGTAGCAGCGAGCGCGGTGGTGAAGAAATGGCGGCGGTTCATGGTAGGTGGAGTCAAACGGTGCCAGAATCACTTTCCTATGCAGAAGGTGGAGAAGATGACATCAAGGATGCGCTCGACATCGACCTGGCCGATGACGTCGCCAAGAGCCAGGAGAGCGTCTCGAATTTCAAGCGCGATGAATTCAGGAGCCTCATTATGATCCAAGGCCGCTCTGGCGGCCCGGAGACGCTCGGCACAGCGTTCGAAAGCGGCCTTGTGCCGTGCATTGATGGCAATGGGATGATCCGCAGCGAGCGGTCCAGCGGTGGCAATGACATCGCGAATGGCATCGCTTAGCGGTTCGATGCCTTCACCATTAAGGCAGGAAAGCGGGATTGCACCTTGAACGCCGCTCCAATCAGCATGCATTCCAAGATCGCTTTTGTTGAGAATAAGGATCCTGCGGCGGGCAAGTTCGGCCGGAAGTTGAAGCCGTTGACTTGGGCATTGCGGTTGGCTGGCATCGACGACTTCGATAACGAGATCTGCGCGATCCAGTTCGCGCTCAGTACGCTGAATGCCAACGCGTTCGATGTCGTCGCCCGGTTCACGCAAACCAGCGGTATCGATGAGACGCAGAGGGATTCCATGGACTTGAATGATTTCTTCAATGGTGTCGCGGGTGGTGCCAGCGGTGGGACTAACAATGGCACGCTCGAATCCCAGCAGGACATTGAGAAGGCTGCTTTTACCAACGTTAGGAGCGCCCGAGATGACCGTCCGGGCACCATGACGCAGGATGCGGCCCTGTTCGGAGGTCGCTATGAGTTTTTGCGCACGCCCGAGCACGACGTCGATGCGGCGAAGGAGATCAGCCCCAGTTTCCGGCGATATGTCTTCTTCGGGAAAATCGATATAAGCCTCTATATGGGCGAGCACAGGGATGATCTCCTGCTGCATAGCAGCAGCTTCGCGACCGATGGCACCGCCGAGTTGCTCATTGGCGGCACGAAGGGCTAGCGTGCTTTGGGCATGAATCAAATCCATCACGGCCTCAGCCTGCGTGAGGTCCATTTTGCCATTCAAAAAGGCACGCTGGGTGAATTCACCCGGTTCAGCGGCACGCGCCCCACAGGCAAGCCAACGATCCAGAACACGCTGAGTGACGAGAACGCCGCCGTGACCGTGGAATTCGATGACATCCTCACCGGTATAGCTCGCCGGGCTATTGAAATAAAGCAGCAGACCCTGATCGAGTGCGGCTCCGTCCGCATCGACCATGGTAACAAGTTGCGCCCTTCGTGGTGTAACATTCAACGGCAACCTGGCGACCCGTGAGGCGATTTGCAGCGCCCGCGGGCCGGAAACGCGCACAACACTGATCGCAGCCTCTCCCAAGGCGGTAGAAATGGCGGCGATGGTGTCGTTGAGCATTGGCGATGGTGGGGGGGCGCTGCAAAAGTTCAAGAAGCGTTCCGGGAAGTTGCAACAAAAGACTTCTTCAACGCTGAAGTCTTGATCCTTCAATATGCAACGCTTATGCTTGTCCACTTACCAACCAAATTTCCCTAGTTAAACATGTTTGATCCAGCCATCCAAGACACCTCCATGGGCCCGTGGGCTCCGAGGCACGTCACCTGGTTGGAAATGGCTTGTTATTTTGGCGGTGCCCTGCTGGTGGCCGCGATTGGGACTTGGTGGATACTGCAGCGCGGTGGGCGAATCGGCCTGGATGAACCGGATACGCGGCGAAAACTGCATGAAAAAGCGATTTCAAGACTTGGTGGTGCCCCTATTTTCCTGGCCGTAGGTCTGGCCTCGCTGGTTGCAGGTTACATTGGCGGACTAGGCTGGACGCGCTGGCTGCCTATAGCGGTCTGCAATGCGCTGATATTCAGCGTGGGCTTCGTGGATGATCTTAAACCCTTGGGTGCCAGGGTGAAGTTGGTGGGCCAAATTGGCACGGCTTTAATATTGTATTCTCTGGGGGTGTCGATTGACATTCTCAGCAACCCTTTCGGGGAGGGCTCTGTGTCATTGGGTTGGTGGAGTCTGCCGCTGACCTTGATCTGGCTGGTGAGCATTCCCAACATCGTCAACCTGATTGATGGCATGGATGGGCTGGCTGGCGGTTTCGGTCTGTTCCTGAGCCTTACCCTTGCGTTCCTCGGCTATTACAGCCGCCAGCCCGACGTGCTGGTGGTCTCACTGGCAATGGCGGGCGCACTTGCGGGTTTCCTGATCTTTAATCTCCCACCAGCCAGGATTTTTCTAGGTGATGGAGGAGCTTATTTGATCGGTTTTTTCATCGCTTCCGTGTCACTGTTCACATCGAACAAAGGTTCAATCATTGGCGCATTGCTGGTTGTCATCATAGCCTTGGGCGTGCCAATTTTGGACACCCTGTTTGCCATCATCCGCAGAGCCATCCGGGGAGTTTCCATCTTCAACGCGGATGCTGAACACATCCATCATCGGTTGATTCTGCTTGGTTACAGCAAGGGGGGGGCACTTGCAGCAATGTATGCCGTCTGTCTGGCCCTGAGCTTGGTGGGGGTGAGCATCCTGATGACCAAAGGAATTGCTCTGCCAATGATTGGAGCATTGTTATTTTTGCTGGCATTGGGCACAGCCCGCTATCTTGGATATATCCGAAGCTGGTCCAATTTCCGCACCCAAATCAGCGACACGATGGAGCGCCGCAGACAGCGGGAATTTTTTCGGGCCTATGGTCGAGTATTGGATTTTGAGGTGGAGCGCTGCGCGGATCTGCAAAGCTTTGCCTCCATGTTTCAGCATGGCCTGGAACGCATGGGGTTGAGCATGAACGCCCAGAACGGCAGCCAGCCAGAAGTATTAGTCTTGGGGGGCGGCAGAAATTTCACAATACACCGCCCAAAAGATGACACTGAGCTCAGTGAATGGCATCTCCGACTTGATGTGCTGGTTCCTGCGCTCGAACGCTGTCTGGAAAAATGGAAGGCTCTGCCGTCCAGCCCTGAAATCGAATCTGCAGCAACTCCTCCCCATATTCCGCTCCCAACCACGGCATGAAAAACAAGTCAGACCAGTTTGAAGAGGCCGTGAAAAAGCTTCCACTCCTTGCTGAGGATGAAGCTGATGAGACGGAATCGCCTCTTCGGACGGATGACGCACAGGAAGACGACTTTGAAGACGACGGCACCAAGGCTCAGGCGGGCAGCTATGATGTCCCAGGGCCTGCATGGCAGGGATATGTCTTTGCAGCACTGCCCATAGTTGCCTGCATTTTCGGTGCTGGCCGCGAAACATGGTCTAAAGGGCTGATCACCATCTTGCTGGCCCTCCTGCTGATCTTCTTTGCGCCCAAGCGCAAACTCCCGCCAGTAGCTTTGCTGGGTCTGCTGGGTGCCATACTGGCTCCGCTGCTCTCGTTTCTGCCATCCAGTTGGTTGTTTCATCCTCCAGCCTGGCAAACAGCCTTGGTCCAAGACTGGGACATCCACCTGTCCAAAAGCCTGACCCCCCAATCATCCGTAACAATGGAGGCATGGTTATTTTTTGCCGCCTGCTGTGCCTGGCTCGGATGGTGTCTTACCCGGGGATTTTCAGACCACCAACGTCGGGCGATGATCCACATCGTCACCTTTGGCGGAATCCTGATTTGCGTGCTGTCAATCTTTGAGGGAACCAAGTCAATCACCATCCCTTGGTGGCCGCGCAACCCCAAGGAATGGGGCAATGCATTCGGCCCCTTTGCCAATCGCAATCATATCAGCAGCATCGCTGCTATGACTTGCGTACTCTGTGCTGCGACCGGCTTTGATGCGCATCGACGCAAATCGCGTATATGGATCCCTTGTTTGCTGGGGTTTATACCGCCTGTCATCTGCATATTCATGAACAGTTCTCGTGCAGGCCTGCTCCTGCTGTTTTTTGGCATGACCGCCTGGTTTGGCACCATTGCCATGCGGCGTGGTTTCCTTCAAAAACTGGCGGTCTCAACAGCATTGGTTTTCATCATCTCGACTTTGCTTATCATGTCCGGTGGGAACGTTTCCAAGCGGTTGTCAGAAGGTGGCCTTGCACAATTTGCTTCAGACAACGGTCGTGGCTCCCTGTTTTTGGAAAGCCTCAAGATGCCCCTTGATCACCCTTGGATTGGCATCGGACTGGGAAATTTCGATGCCGTTTTTCCTCAAGTGTCCGGCATGTCCGAGCACATCCGACGCTACCTCCATCCTGAAAGTGATTTGCTCTGGCTTCTGGCAGAAGGCGGGTTGCTGACAGTTCTACCAGCCATTTTGTTGCTCATTTGGATTTTCATGTCTACCGGCCCCTGGTATGGCAAGAAAAAGAAACGCAAATCAGGCATGCAGGATCGTCGTCTGCGCAACGCCTCAGCCATCGTTTTTAGTATTGGAGTCATTCACGGCCTGGGTGATGTGCCCAATCATGGTCTCGGTTATGCGCTCCTAATGGCCCTGCTGGCAGGAATTGCGATTCGGCCACGCAGGCTTCCAAACGCAGCCAGCATGCCACTACGAATGACCTTCCGTCTGTGTGGAGTCATGCTGCTGGCACTTGGCTCGGCCTGGACGGCCATAGCGCTAGGGCATCCGGTTTTACCCGGCACAAGCGCGGCGGAAGCATTACGTAACCGGGCAGGCAAACTGGCTGATTCCGGCTCTCCTGCGGGCGCGCTGCCGCTTATGGATCAGGCCATTGAAATGGTGCCGATGGATTTTCGTTACTACTACGAAAGAGCGTGTCTGCGTCTCCGTCTCGGCCAGCCAAAGGAGAAGGCTTTGTTGGATTTTTCTCGTTCCCGCGCGCTTGATCCCACTTACGCTTTGACCTGCTTCACTGAAGGGCTGTATTGGCTCGATTTCGACCCTCAGTATGCATTCGTGAGTTGGCGCGAATTCCTTCGCCGCTATCCAGAGGCAGCCCCCGGAGACTTTGGTTATTATCGTGCAATGCTTGGCTATTCCTACCAGCACCCCGAACTGCGTGAACCGCTTTGGACGCTGGCCACAACTTCGGAATTAAAATTCGAGTTTCTTAGGAGTGTTCAGACCAGGGATGAATTTGACCTTTGTTTGAAAAGTCTTCTGGCCCAACAACCCGATCTCCGAGGTTTGGATCCTTCGCATCGGGAAAATCTCTTCAGCATCTGGCATCAATTTGGCAACCAAGAGGCTCTTATCACTGCTCTGGAAACCAACCGCAAGTGGCGGGACGACGGCTGGCGCATTCTTGCGGAACACTATGCTCGCAATTCCGATTTCCAGCGTGCGTGTCAAACAGCCATCCCCTACCTCCCATCGGTCATTCGAACTTCACCTGGCACCAGCACCGACATCCCCGCCTTGGAGCGTGCCTTGCTTTACAATCCGACCGATACAAGACGCGGCATTGATTTATTCCAGGCACAGAAGGCCCAGGGAGACCTCGACGGAGCGCTGCGCACACTGGAAAAAGTAGCCGCGTTCCCCAATGCCCCTGTGTACGTCCGCCAAGAAATCGCCACATTATACACGTTGAAGCAGGACTATCGCCGAGCCTGGGAGAACCTGCGGGAGGCAATGCAAAAGCGCTAGGAAACGGCAGACTTGAGGTGGCGGATTAAATAAACGTCATTCTGGGGCGAAATACGCTGCCTGCCGAAGTCGATGCATTGAACGCATTGCCTTTGTTCACGAGCCCGTTATTCTGTAAGCCATGCCCGCCACCGACATTGAGCCCCATATCGAACCGGCAACAATCGAAGACCTGCCACAGCTGGTGGAACTGCTTCTTGCCTTGTTCAGTGAAGAAGAGGATTTCAAGCCGGACCGCTCCAAGCAGGAACACGGCCTGCGTCTCATTTTGGAACAGCCTAATCGCGGCCGAATCTTTGTGCTGCGCACGGAACACAAGGTCATCGGCATGATCAACCTGCTCTTCACCATCAGCACTGCGGAAGGTGGTCTGGTCCTGATCATGGAGGACGTCATCGTGCATCCTCAGCACCGTCGGCAGGGGTATGGCGGACGTCTGCTCAATCACGCCATCGAATTCGCGCGTGAAAAACGCTTCCGCCGCATCACTCTTCTGACTGACCGCATCAGCGCCGACTCGCAGTCCTTCTTTCAACAACACGGCTTCCAGTTTTCCAAGATGATCCCTATGCGCCTCGTCTTTAACGACATCTAAAGCAGTCAGCCATCATGCACGCGCTCCTCGCCTTCCTCCCTCGGCCCGAAGGTGGTACAACCAAGGTGCCGCGTGAATGGGTTGAGGCCTCTGACTGGTTTGTGCTTTTCACACTCGGCACGCTGTTTTTTCTCCTGGGCGCATTTGCCATGTGGGCCTGGCTGATCTGGCGGCGCACCACAAAGCCGGAGCCGCATGTCAAACTGCTGATGGAATTGGAGGAAGAGTCCGCAACAGAAGCCCGCACAACCAATCCAGAAGAGGAGCCTGGATCGCGGGCTCCTTGGGAGCAAGCTCCCGACTGGTGGAAAAAAGTGGACCCTTGAATTCAGCATGAGCAAGGAGCGTTCTCTTTTTCACGGCTGGCGTGCTCGAACGCACTACCTCACACGCAATCGTCTTTTCCTGCTGCGCACAGCCGCCAGCATCATCGCCTCAGGCATGATCATTGCCAGTGTGATCGTGATTGGCGCTGTCAGTCATGGGGAACCAAAACAAAGTCCTGGCGTCTCCCTCGAATTGAGCCGGTTGCATGAGGAATTTAACCGCCTGCAGCATGAACCCACCCCACAGCCGCGCCAGCTCGCCATCTGGCTGCGCATGCTCCCTGGCCCAGCTGCCTGAATTGACAGAAGAAAACGATGCGGGTGTGTTTCAAAATTTTACTCAGGCGGGAAAAATTGGCGGCTATGAAGTGGCAGAACTCATTCAGCAGCATGCCACCACGGATGCACCCGCCGGTTTGTTCCAAAGTTTTCTTGCTGCGACACTCGCCGCAGATCCCGCTGCGCTGCAGCAGCTGGAGCATAATGCCCGGGCATTGCCTGCAGAAATGCTCGCCGCAGAGCTTCTCGGGAGTGTGCAAAAGCGCCGCAACAATATCCCGGCTGCCATGGAGGCGTTTTACACCGAGGGCCTGCACTTCGCAGATGCCAAAACCTCTCGTGAGGATGCATTGCATCTGGCCGTGACACTGCGCGACCTTAAACTGCTCCGCGCCATTGCCGCACAGCCCGGCTGGATCGAGCAATGCCCGCCCCTGCTCCAACACCATGCAGGCTCACTGCTGGGCGATGTCTGGATGCAGTGGCATGGGCTCATCCTTCACCGCCTCAATGCAATTCCATATGGCATGCTTGGTCTCGCATTCTTTGTTGCCGCTCTATGGTATTTCATTTTGGTGCAGCATAGCGACCACGAGCGCTGGCGCTGGGCGCGTCCAATCGCAGCCATCATTGCCGGGGTGGCCAGCGTATGGCCCACACTCAGCATACTCGCCTATCAGGAGTTCTTTCAGGGCATGACTTCTGCGGCCCCCTTTCCGCACGACCTGATCTACTTCATCCTGGGAGTAGGACTGCGTGAGGAGGGCTGCAAGCTCCTGCTCTTTTCTCTTTTTCTGCCATGGTTGATGTGGCGTCGTACTCCGGGACTTGCACTTCTTACGGGTGCTTTTGTCGGGCTTGGGTTTTCGCTGGAGGAAAACATCGGCTACTATCAGAATTTCGGCGGAAGCGTCGCTTGGACACGCTTCCTCTCCGCCAATTTCCTCCATATCTCCCTGACCGGCATCTGCGCACACAGCCTCTACCGCATGCTGCTCACTCGCTTCGCGCGTGCAGATGAATTCATCGTCACTTTCATGCTGGTCGTCACTGCACACGGCGCCTATGATTACCTAACCCCCGGCAGGCTCGATGACAACGGCTGGCTCTCTGTCATTGTTCTCATACTCTGCGCTGCACGGTTCATTGATCTGCTCGGTGAAGAAACCCGTCCCGTTCACCTCACCATCTCACCACGGGCAGTTTTCACTTTTGGCTCCGCCATTTTGATCGCTATCTCCTTCGTCCTTGGAGCCTGGAGCACACACACCATGGCGGGTGTCGCCAAGGCAGGCCAGGAATGCCTCAGCATGGTCCCCATCGCACTGCTGTATTGGCGAAAGTTTGAAAATGCCTGACACGGCATCTCGCTGACTTGTGTCTGGCACTCCGCCTTGATGTGCGCATGCTGTGACATGAGCTGGTTTTTACACACTTTCTGGACCGACACCCTGGCACTCGTTTCCATCGTGGGCTCAATTATTGCGCTGATTCATCTGCTGCTGCGACACCGTGACTACCGCTCGGCGGCATTTTGGACGGCGATGATCGTTGTCGAGCCGCTCTTCAGCCCGCTACTATACCTTTTGCTGGGCATCAATATTCTGCGCCGCAGCGGTCGGCGCTACCGCAGCGGAATTCATGAACCCTGGCGAGATCCGGTGCCAGAGCAGCCGCTGCCTGTCACTGCCTCCGGCAGTTGTTCCACCCAAGAGCACCAGCAACTGGCACGCACACTGGACCGCATCTCTCGCTTCAGCCTCACGCTAGGCAATCGCCTCGACATTCTGCATAACGGTGACGAGGCGATGCCGCGCATGCTGGAGGCGATTCGGAGTGCGCGGCAAAGCATCTCGCTTGCCAGCTACATCTTTGAGGCCACCGGAATTGGCGCGGAGTTCGTGACCGAACTCTCCGATGCAGTGAAGCGCGGCGTGCAGGTGCGTGTAATGGTGGATGACGCAGGCACACGCTACTCCTGGCCACCGGTTGTGGAGGCCCTGACGAAGGCCGGAGTGACAGCACGCCGCTTCATGCCCAGCCGGATGGTCCTGCGCCTGATCACAATGAATCTGCGCAATCACCGCAAAATCCTCGTGGTGGACGGTCACACAGCATTCACCGGTGGAATGAATATCCGCGAGGGGAACATGGTCGCCCGCAAACCAAAGCACCCAGTGCATGATCTGCACTTTGCAGTCACCGGTCCGTGTGTGGCGCAAATCCAGCGGGTGTTTGCCGAAGACTGGGCCTTTTGCACCAGCGAGAATCTGGAAGGTCCGCTGTGGTTCCCCGAACTGGCCGCCACGGGTAGTACGAGCGCTATAGGCATCGTCGATGGTCCCGACGAGGATATGGAAGTAATGCCCGCCGCGTTTTTTGCCGCACTCAATGCTGCCCGCGAGGAGGTGAAGATCATCACCCCCTATTTTCTGCCCAATGCCGTGCTCATTGCGGCACTGCGGCTGTGCGCCGTGCGCGGTGTGAAAGTAACCATCCTCACCCCGGCGGAGAACAACATCCCCTTTGTAGGATGGGCCGCACGGACCTTGTATCCAGAACTGCTGTCGGTGGGTTGCCGCATCTTTGAATCCGCTCCGCCATTTGATCACTCCAAAATTTTTCTTATTGATGGCGTATGGTCTTTCCTCGGTTCCACGAACTGGGACCCGCGCAGCCTGCGCCTAAATTTTGAATTCAACCTCGCCTGCCATGACCCGGAACTCTGCCAGCGTCTTGCTGCGGAAATGGACTCCAAGATGATCCATAGCCGTGAAATCACCCAAGAAATGCTGGAGTCAGCGCCAGCCTTTCAGCGCCTGCGCAACGGCTTTGCACGACTGTTCATCCCGGCGCTGTAAGAACTTTTGCATCTTTTGGCAAAACTAGTCGTATCTAGCAACGTTGTAAGCTCAAGCCTGCTATGAAGCCTCACGGGTTACTGCCATTCCATCCATGCTCCGGCCTTTGCCGTGGCAGGGCTGTGGTCGTTTTTCTCGGGAATAAACCCACAGAATGCAACATCTCACCTGGACGCATGATGCCATCAAGCTCCAGCCTTTGATCCCTTTGCCCCGGCAGACGGGGCCGCTGCCGCGCACAGTCCAACGCGCACCACTTAACTCAAACCATCCAAATCCAATCATGAAGAAACTCATCGCACTCGTCTTCGCTCTCGTCGCCACCGCCGGTTTCGCCGCAGAATTCCCGGACATCAGCATTGCCGATCTCAAGCAGGCCATCGCTGATAAGAAGGTCACCGTCATCGACGTCAACGGTGCCGCCTCCTACAAGGCTGGCCATGTGCCAACCGCCATCGACTTCGCAACCCAGGGCTCCAGCCTCGCCAGCGCCCTGCCTGCTGACAAAGGCGCTCTCGTCGTTGCTTATTGCGGTGGCCCTGCCTGCAGTGCTTACAAGGCCGCAGCCAATGCCGCCAGCCAGCTCGGCTATACCAATGTGAAGCATCTCTCGGCTGGCATTTCGGGCTGGAAAGCCGCCAACGAAACTCTTGAGAAGTAATTCTTCAAGAGTCACCACTCACCGGGTGTGCGGGAGCCATTCCTGCCACCCGGTTTTTTGTGCCCAAATCTTGACAGATCAAGCCGGTGCCCACGCTTCCATGGCCAGACTCGCCGCACCCAGCGCTCCGGCATTATCACCCAGAGTTGAAGGGACCACTTTCAATCCGCCATTACGCAACGCGGGCATCAGAGCACACGCGGCATCGGTAATCGAATGGCAGAAGCGCTCCCCCAGCATCGTCAGCGGTCCGTGCAGGATGAAAACTCCGGTGTCGACGATCATATGCAGCAAGCCGATCACACGTGCGTAATCTCCACAGACGGCGTCCCATTCCGGCCCTGCCGAATCAGACACAGCCGCAAGACCTGCGCGCAGATCCTCGGGCAGTTTTGCCCGCCCATCCACTCCTGCCAGCCGCCGCCATGTCGCGGGAGCACTCAACGCGTGGTGCAGTTCCTGGCCGTCAATTGCCCCACCCATCAACGGCCAGGGCCAGCGCCCCACCTCCCCTGCGGCATGATGCGCACCTTCGACCACTCTGCCGTCCTGGACCATGGCAACGCCAAAACCACTACGCGGTCCGAGGATCACATAATCGTTCAAACCATGTCCAATACCAAACCAGCGCTCAGCCAGTGCAATCGCCCTCAGATTGTTCTGCAAAATGACTGGGACATTCAGTTTGGAACCAATTTTTTCAGCCACCGGCACCTGATTCCAATCTGGGATGAATGCATAGTACAATCCCACCCCTGCCTGCGCATCCACCAGCCCTGCGACTCCCAGACCAACCGAGAGCAAAGGACCTTGCATCGTCGTGGCCAGCTTGGCCACACAGGTGAGAATCGATTTGATCACCTGCTCTGTGACCACATCAGCGGGCAGGAGCAATTCCACAGTCGCCCTCAGGCTACCGGAGAAGTCCACTCCTACGGCCTGAACTCGCTGCGCATTGAATTCTACGCCGGCAAACCAGCCCGCCTCCGCTTGAGTGCTCAAAATGCGCCGGGGCCGCCCCATCGGCCCTTGATTCAAGCCCGATTCACTCAGATAATTTTCAGCGATCAAGTGATCCACATACAACCCGGTCGTGGAAGGGGAAATTCCTAATGCCTTGGCCAGAGTCGTGCGCGAGGTCGCACGCCCGCTGCGCACCTGCAGAACGGCGGCCCCGAGGGTTTCACGTTGGACTATTGGGTTTTTTCGCATTCGAATAAAAAGACTGTTGATCTCGCTCTGTCCAGCAGGATCAATGCACTCCCTTCAAAATTCTTCTCATGAGTGAAATACCCATCCGCACCCCTGACCGCAAGTGTGAAGTAGCCTGGTTTTCTGCTCTTTGCTCTGACGACTACAAATTCCTCGGCATTCCGGATGGCTCCATCCGCTCAAATTTCCAACACTGCGGCGATATTGTGAAAATGGCCGACGCCCTCGGTTACCAAAATATTTTGCTGCCCTCCGGTTGGATCGCCGGGCAGGACGCGCTGGCATTTGCTGCTGCCATGGCACCGCTGACGACGCAGATCAATCAGCTCGTCGCCCTGCGCATGGGGGAAGTCTGGCCCCCTATGCTCGCAAGGGCACTCGCCACCGTCGATCACATCGCTAAAGGACGCCTTTGCATCAACATTATTTCCTCCGACCTGCCCGGCATGAAGGAGAGCAACGAAGTCCGCTACGCCCGTGCCAGTGAGATCATCCAGATCCTGAAGGGTCTATGGCGCACCGACGGCCCGTTTGAATGGAAGGGTGACTTCTACAACATCAGCCTGCCCACCACCGAACCCGCTAAACCATACCAACAAAACGGCGGTCCCCTGCTCTACTTCGGCGGCATCTCGCCTGCTGCGCAGGATTTGTGCGCCAAACACTGCGACGTCTTCCTCATGTGGCCCGAGACGGAGGAACGCATCGCCGAAACCATGCGCATCATGTCCGAAAAGGCCGCCAGCTACGGACGCAAGATCGATTTCGGATTCCGTGCGCATGTCATCGTGCGCGAAACCGAGTCTGAAGCACGAGCCGCTGCAGACCGTCTCATTTCCAAACTCACCGCCGAAAAAGGTGCCGAGATCAAAGCCCGCTCACAGGACAGCCAAAGCGCCGGGGTCAAGCGCCAGGACGAACTCCGTGCACAGAGCTCCGACCTCTATCTCGAACCGCATCTCTGGAGCGGCATCGGCCTAGCACGCAGCGGCTGCGCCAGTGCCATCGTCGGCGATCCCGATCAGGTGCTCGCCAAGCTCAATCGCTACATGGACCTTGGCATGCGTGCCTTCATTCTCAGCGGCTACCCGCATCTCCAAGAATGCAACCTTTTTGCCAAACATGTTTTGCCTCATCTCCCGGCATGCCGCCTGAATGAAGTGCAGGGCAGGCGCGTTCCTGATCCCGTCACTCCGCTTACTACTGCACCACGTCACTGATATGTCTTCGCCCGTTCGTTTTGCTCTCGCCGGTTTCGGTGCCTGGGGTAAATTTCATGCCCAGTCCATCGCAGGAAATTCAGACGCGCGTCTCGTCGCCATCTCCGCACCCTCGGAGTCCTCGCGTGAAGAAGCCCTTAAACTCTACCCAGATGTCCACATCTTTGCAGACAGTCTGGAGATGATAGCCCAGGCCGAGTTTGACCTCATCGACATCGTCACTCCCAGTCACACGCATCGCGAGATCGCTCTCGCTGCCATGGCGAAAGGCAAGCATGTCCTGCTGGAAAAGCCCATGGCCATCACTCTTGACGACTGCAAGGCCATCGTCGCCGGGGCACAACAATTCGGTGTGCATCTCGCCGTCGGGCATGAACTGCGTCTTTCCAGTCAGTGGGGAGAAATCAAGAACATCATCGCACGCGGCACCATCGGTGATCCGCAGTACGTTCTCGTCGAACTCTCGCGCAAACCTTACCGCCAGGGTGCCAGCGGCTGGCGCTATGATCAGAGCCGCGTGGGAAGCTGGGTTCTCGAAGAACCCATCCACTTCTTCGACCTCGCCCGCTGGTATCTCGAAAGCAGCGGAGATCCCGTCGAACTCCACGCCTACGCCAACTCTCGAGATCCACAGCGCCCGACCCTGTTCGACAACTTCAGCGCCATGTTCAAATACGCCAACGGCAGCTATGCCGTGGTGTCGCAAACGCTCGCCGCTTTCGAGCACCATCAAACCGTCAAAGTCAGCGGCACCAAGGGGGCACTCTGGGCCGCGTGGAGCGGGGCGCTCGATCGCACCCTCGAACCCGAATACTTCCTCAAAGTCTTCGATGGCGAAAACCTCGAAACCGTGAAGCTCAAAAAGCACAGCGGCGAAGTCTTCGAACTCCGCGAAGAAATCACCCAGTGCATCGACATGGTCCGCACCGGCAAACCGCCCATCGCCACCGGCCTCGACGGCCTCTGGTCTGCCGGACTGTGCCTCGTCGCCGAAGAATCCATCTGCCAGGGCAAGCCACTGCCAGTGGGGGAGATGCTGAAGTTTTAGAGAGCCGATTGAGGGTAGATTATTCACTCACGGTCGTTTCCCCCCAGCCACTGCCACATATGAAACCCACTCTCCTTCTCGCCGCCTTTTGCCTCACTGCGCCCATCGTTTATGCGGACGATCTGCTGCCGCCAATCACCCAGGGACAGCGTGTCGCCACCTGCGGGCACAGCTTCCACGTATTCACCTACAAACAGGTCGATGAAATCGCGAAGTCTGCCGGGCTGGAGCATCAACTGGTCGGACTCTCCACCATTGGCGGCTCCACGGTGCAGAAGCACTGGGACGTGCCGGAGGAAAAAAGCGCGGTGAAGCAGGTGCTGAAAACCGGCAAGGTGGACGTCCTCACCCTCTCCCCCATCTGGCTGCCCGATGATGCCATCGAGCAGTTCGTGAAGCTGGGCATCGAGCACAACCCCGCACTGCGCATCACCGTGCAGGAGTACTGGATGCCAAATGACGAATACAACCCGGTGTATCCGCTCGACACCCGCAAAAAGGTTGATCATAACGCCACCGACATCGGTAAGCTCCGCGATGCGACGATGCGCTATGCGAAGGACATCGAAGACTATGTCCAGGGCATCAACCAGCGGCTGGGCAAGCAGTCCGTTTTCATCGTGCCCGTCGGCATGGCCGCCGTGACACTGCGCGAGAAGATCGTGAAAGGCGAAGCACCCGGATTAAAAACCCAGGCCGAGCTCTTTCGCGACAATTGGGGCCACGCCCTGCCACCGCTGCAGATCCTCTCCAGCTACTGCCACTTCGCCGTCATCTATCGCCACAGTCCCGTGGGCTTGCCGGTGCCAAACGCCTTCAAAGCACTTAAAGACATGAGCGATGACGACAAGGCGAAGCTCAACAAGCTGCTGCAGGAGATTGCCTGGGACACCGTCACTCACCATTCCCTTACCGGCATGATGAAACCCGTCGCTGCCAAATAGTTCAACTCACGGAGCTTTTGACAGCACTCCGACTTTCACAGCGTAATGCAACGCCCGCATGAAAATCCACGCCCTCCTGCTCACTTCCGCGCTTCTCGCCACTCCCCTCATCGCCGCTGACTGGCCAGCCTGGCGTGGCCCCACGATGGATGGCCATGCAGCACCAGGACAAAAGCTCCCTTTGAAGTGGAACGAAGGTGAAAATGTCCTGTGGAAGTCCGAGGTGCGTGGTCGTGGCCATGGCTCTCCAACCCTCGTGGCAGACCAGGTCTATCTAGCGACGGCTGACATGGAGACCGAAGAGCAACTCGTGCTCTGCTATGACCGGGCGACAGGAAAGAAGAAATGGGAAGCCGTCGTGCATCATGGCAACCTCAACACCAAAGGCCATAAAATTTCCTCGCAGGCCTCTTCGGATGTCGTGAGCGATGGAGAGCGCTTGTTCGTCAATTTCCTCAACAACGGCGCCATCTACACCACCGCGCTCGATTTCTCCGGCAAGCAGCTCTGGCAACGCCGCGTGTGCGACTTCCAAGTGCATCAGGGTTTTGGCTCATCGCCGGTTGTTTACCAGTCAGTCGTACTTGTGTCGGCAGATCACCGCGGCGGCGGCAAGATGTCCGGCCTCAATAAACTTACCGGTGAGATCGTCTGGCAGCAGGACCGCCCGCCAGTGGCCAATTACGCCTCCCCGGCTGTTATCCAGGCTGCGGGCAAAACGCAGGCCGTATTGGCAGGCTGCAACAAGGTGGAAAGCTTTGATCCTCTCACGGGTAAAAAACTCTGGAGCATCGATGGCAGCACGGAGGAAACCGTGGTCACGGCTGTGACCGATGGCAGCCGCATCTTCCTCGGCGGTGGTTATCCGAAGAATCATACGATGGCTGTTGAGGCCGACGGCTCCGGCAAGATCGCCTGGGAGAACGTCACACGCACCTACGTGCCATCCATGATCGTGAAGAACGGCCATGTTTTCGCTGTGGGAGATGGAGGACGCGCCGCCTGCTGGAAATCCGCCACCGGTGAAGAGCTGTGGTCGGAGAAAGTGGACCGCGAATTTTACGGCTCTCCCGTCATGGCGGATTCCCGCATTTATGTCACGAGCAAAGGTGGCGTCACCTCCATCTTCGAGGCCACGCCGGAAAAGTTCACCCTGCTCTCGCAAAACCAACTTGGAGACGAGTCTTTCAGCACTCCCGCCATCTGCGACAACCGCATCTACCTCCGCTCCGCCAAGACCAGCCCCACCCGCCAGGAGTACCTGTGGTGCGTCGGCGAGTCAGGAAAGTGATCACCTGAACGGCGCTGCACCTTTTTGAGGACAGCAAAAAACGTTTGCCATCCGTCCTCATTTTGATACATACCGACCGGTTTGTATGTACAAGAAAGCCACCAGCATCAAACGTGAGCGCGATCCTGCCGCCACCCGGCAGCGGTTGATCGACGCCACCGTGCGCCTGATGCTTCAGCAGGGTTTTTCCGGGACTTCAGTGGATCAGATCTGCAAAGAAGCTGGCATGACGAAAGGGAGCTTCTTCCATCACTTCGAAAACAAGGAAGCCCTCGGCACCGCCGCCGTCGAATGGTGGGGCCGGATGGGCACCGCCCTCTATGCCGATGCCTGGAAGGATACGACTCTCGATCCACTGGAGCATCTGCACCGCATGTTTGACATCATGGTCGGCTTCACCCGGCGCAGCGATGATCCCGTCGTCTGCATGGTCGGCATGATGTCACAGGAGATGTCCGCTACGAATCCAGCGTTCCAGGCCGCATGTGAGAGGGAGCTGAACCTCTGGACTGAAAACGTTGCCAAGATGCTCACCGCCGCAAAAAAGCTGCACAAACCAAAAACGAAGTTTGATCCGGTAAGCGTGGCCTGGTTCCTCAACAGCCTGTGGCAGGGCTCCATGCTTGTCGCTAAAACCTGCCGCTCGCAGGAACTGATTCGTCACAATCTCAAACTGGCCCGTGACTATGTGGACGGGCTCTTTTCCACCACCTGATTTTCTCAACCCAAACACACAACGCGCACCTATGATCAAGAAACTGCTCCTCGGCCTCCTCGGCCTCCTCGGCCTCCTCGGCCTCCTCGCCGTCATCGTCATCATCCTCGTCATCGCTTCGTTCCAGTCTGACGACATGAAAATCACACGGTCCGCCACCACCACGGCTCCGCCCGCGACTGTCTTCAAAATCGTGAACGACTTCCGCCAATGGGACGCATGGTCGCCGTGGTCCAAGCTGGATCCCAAAATGAAGAAGACACTCGAAGGCCCTCCCGAAGGCGTGGGTGCCCTGTATCGCTGGAACGGGAACAATGAAGTAGGTGAAGGCAGCACCAAGCTCATCGAGAGCAAGCCCAATGAGAAGGTCGGCATGAAGCTGGAGTTTGTGCGTCCGTTTGCCGGCACGAGCGATGTTCAGTTCACCTTCACTCCGGAAGGCACCGGCACCAAGATCACCTGGGCCATGCAGAGCAAGAAGCCATTCATCGGCAAGATCATGGGCCTGTTCATGGACTGCGAAAAGATGTGCGGCGACCAGTTCCTCGAAGGGTTGGCTAATTTGAAAAAGATCGCCGAAGCCGAGCCGAAGGCCTGAACTTTCATCCCAGCGCACTCCATGCTCGCTCCACTCACCGTTGTTCAAACCGAGGCCCAGCCTGCTGCAGTGATTCACATCACCGTGGTACGTGACAAAATTCAGGAAGTGATGGGTCCTGCCATCATGGAGACGATATCCGCCGCCTCAGAGCAGGGCATCGGCCCCATCGGGCCGGTGTTTGCTCATCACTTTGGCATGACACCTGGCATCTTCAATTTCGAAGTCGGAGTGCCGGTCTCTGGCACCGTGACTCCCACAGATCGTGTGAAGCAGAGCGAACTGCCCGCCGCCAAGGTCGCACGCACCGTTTACACCGGTCCCTATGAAGGCCTTGGTGATTCCTGGGGCGACTTCATCGACGTAATCGAAGCGCAGGGCCTCACCCGTGCTCCCAATCTCTGGGAACGCTATCTGACAGATCCATCCACGACGCCTAATCCCAACGATTACCAAACTGAACTGAATCATCCCATCCTTTAATTCATCTTCAACATGCCCCTGCCCGTCCCCATCGAATCCCCGCTTTCCGAACGCGAACTCGTTCTCGTGCGTGAAACTGACGTCCCCGCTGCCAAACTCTACGCTGGCTGTACGCAGCCCGATCTCGTCGTCCAATGGTTTACACCCAAGCCCTGGGCCACCACGACTTGCGAGATCGACCTACGCCCCGGCGGCACCTGCAAAACCACCATGCGCAGCCCCGAAGGCCAGGAGTTTCCCAATGTGGGCGTCTACCTTGAAATCGTGCCAAATGAAAAGCTCGTCTTCACCGACGCCTACCTCCCGAACTGGGAGCCCAATCCGAATCACTTCTTCACCGCCGAACTCACGTGGGAAACCCTGCCCACTGGCAAAACCCGCTACACCGCCCGCGCTCGCCACTGGACCAAAGAAGCCTGCGAAAAACACGCCGCCATGGGCTTTATCGCAGGCTGGGGAAAGGCTTTCGATCAACTCGTGGAATTGATGGGCGACAAGTAGCTCGCACTATTCACAGAATTATACAGCTTATTGTTCGACATTATATCAATCCGCAACACCCGCAAACCTCAACTCACAACACCCCATGTCCCAATCCTACATCCAACCTTACCTCTTCTTCGGCGGCCACTGTGAAGAAGCCCTCGACTTTTACAAAAGCGCCATCGGTGCCGAGGTGCAGATGCTCATGCGCTACAGCGACAGCCCGGATCCCATGCCTCCAAGCATGCTGCCCGCAGGCTATGAAAGCAAAGTCATGCATGCCAGTTTCAAGATCGGCAGCACCGTCCTCATGGCCTCCGATGGCTGCGGCGGAGAAGAGAGCAAGGGCTTCCGCGGCTTCTCATTGTCCCTCGCTTTGGCGACGGAAGCTGAAACTGATCTTGCCTTCAACGCCCTCGCTGTTGGAGGAGAAGTCACCATGCCACTGGCCAAAACCTTCTGGTCCCCGCGCTTCGGCATGTTGCAGGACAAGTTTGGCATGGGCTGGATGATCACCGTAGGGCCACAGGCATGAACTCGGAAATCATCAGCACCCGCGTTTTCCCGGTTACCCGGGAGCGGTTGTTCACTGCTTTCAGTGATCCCCGCCAGCTCGAGCTGTGGTGGGGACCGAAGGGATTCACGAACACATTTGAAGAGTTCCACTTCCGCCCCGGCGGCGACTGGAAATTCACCATGCACGGCCCAGATGGGAAGGATTACGCGAATCAAAGCGTCTTTGCAGAGATCGTGAAGAACGAGCTCATCGTCTATGATCACACCGCGCCCAGCTTTCGCATGACCATCACGCTGGCCGACGCTGAAGTCGGCACGCGCATGACGTGGTGCATGGGGTTTCCCAGCGCCGAAATCTGCGAACGATTCAAATCCATCTGCATCCCGGCCAACGAAGAGAACTTCGACCGCCTCGCCACCTTCCTTGGCTAAGCCCGCCTCAATTTTATTGTCAGTCCTCATTCTTCCCGTACCGCTCATATGAAATATGCCCCACTCCTCGCCTCTATCCTGCTCGGTCTTCTGTTTGTGATGTCCGCCATCACCGTCCTGTTCAACCTCGCGCCCATGCCAGAGCTTCCCAAGGACACACCCATATCCCACTTTATGACAGCTTTCGGCCCCACGGGTTACATGAAGTTTGTGAAAGTGGTCGAGCTTCTCGGCGGCCTCTTCCTCCTGGTCCCCAAGACGCGGAATCTCGGCCTGCTCTGTCTAGGTCCCATCATCGTGAACATTCTCGCCTTTCATCACTTCGTGGCAGGTGATGGCATCTTCCAGCCCATGCTCATCGGCATCTCGGTGCTATCGCTGTTCCTGCTCTGGTCGGAGCGCAAGGCCTGGGCCGGGCTGCTGCGCTAAGCAGTGCCGCAGGCTTCCCAAAGTGATGCGGGCAGGAGCTGCGAACCAATGAAAGGTCGCCTGCTCCTGCGCGGTTCTCAAGTGCGTCCAACCAACCACCATGACCTCCCGCCGCACCTTCCTCGCCACCACTGCCATGACTGCCGCCACGCATGCGTTTGCGGCACCAAAAGACAACGACATCAAGATCGCCCTGATCGGCTGCGGAGGACGCGGCACAGGGGCCTGCAATCAGGCGCTCTCCGCGGGCTCCACCATCAAGCTCGTCGCCGTGGTCGATCCCCTGGAGGGCAAGGCGCAGGCTGCCTTGGACATACTCAAGGCGAAGCACGAGGGCCAGGTGGAGGTGCCGCCAGATCAGGTATTCACGAATTTTGAAGATTATACGAAGGCCTTTGCACTGGCGGATGTGGTCCTCATCACCACGCCCCCAGGCCCACGTCCCTTTCTCTTTGAGCAGGCGATCAAGGCCGGAAAACATGTGTTCATGGAAAAACCGGTGGCAGTGGATGCAGCCGGTGTGCGCCGCGTGCTGACCGCGTCCGAGGAGGCGAAAAAGAAAAATCTCAATGTTTGCGTCGGTTTTCAGCGCCGCTACCAGCCGAGCTACATCGACATGATCGACCGCATCCATGCCAGCGAGATTGGCGATCTTGTCTTTGGCCGCGTCTATTGGAACGGCACCTCGCGCCCCGGATTTCCACGCCAGCCGGATGAAAGCGAAATGCACTACCAGATCCGCAACTGGTACTTCTTCACCTGGATGAGCGGGGACCACATTCTGGAGCAGCACTGCCACAATCTCGACGTGGCAAATTGGGTGATGAAAGGCGTCATGCCCATCAAAGCCGTGGGCCAGGGCGGCAGGCAAGTACGCCGCGGAAAAGAGAACGGCACCATCTTTGACCACCACACCGTGGAGTTTGAATACGCCAGTGGCATGCGCATCCTCAGCCAGTGCTGCCAGATCGGCGGCAAGTGCGCACGGGACGTGAGCGAACACTTCCACGGCACCAAGGGCGCGGCGGATCTGGCCAATGGCGGCAAGTTCCTCATCAACGGCCAGCCGCCAGGCGGCAAACGTTTGCGCAACAAAGAAGATCCCTACCAGCTCGAACACGATGGTCTGTTCGAAAACATCCGCACCTGCAAAGTCCGCAACGATGCCGACTATGCCGCGCACAGCACCATGATGGGCGTCATGGGCCGCATGGCCAGCTACACCGGCCAGGTCATCACCTGGGAGCAGGCGATGAATTCGCAGGAAGCCCTCGTCCCCGACAACATCACCTGGGCGACGGAGCCGCCGGTGAAGCCCGATGCAGATGGCTGGTATCCTGTGGCCATTCCCGGGACGACGATGCCCGTGTGAGATCGTCTCTCATGCCAATGCACCCAATCCACTCGCAGCCCGGGCTTGCAGGCACTTGTCATCGCCAATCTCAACACTCCGGCACGGCGTCGTACGTTGCTCGTAGATGCGACATGAAACACACGATCCCACCTCACCCACGAGATTCGCGCAGCGCACCGGCTGCTGCTCCGTGCCACGAAAACAAACCTGCCACGGACTCACCTGCACCAGCATGCTTTCATCCAGACCACGCTGCACCGCCTCCTGCCAGTAAAAGGAGACGCGGTACTGCGCACAGCACGCTCCACAGCTCTGGCAGGTTGAGGGTTCAATATTCATGGCCGGGTACGTTCCCATAACGCTTTTCCTGATTCCTGTTTCTACATTTCTTCAGCATTCCGATTTACTCATTCCCAACCATGTCTTCTGCTTCTCCCAAATGGTACACCAACGTTACCCGCTACCAATGGCTGGTGCTTCTCGTCGCATCCCTTGGCTGGGTTTTTGATGCGTTTGAAGGACAGATCTACAATCTGACTCGTGCAGACATGCTGCCAGACTTGCTGCATGTGAAGGCTGACGATCCGCTGGTGAAGATATGGGGCGAGCGTTTCCTCGGCATCTTCCTGCTCGGCGGCACTTTTGGCGGCCTGCTGTTCAGCTCACTGGCGGACAAGTGGGGGCGCAATCCAGTGATGGCACTGACGATTTTGTTTTACTCCGTATTCTCTGGCATCACCGCCTTTGCCGGTGAGATCTGGGAGGTCGGCACCCTACGCTTCCTCGTGGCCATGGGCGTAGGAGGTGAGTGGGCCGTTGGCGCGGCACTCGTGGCAGAAGTCTTCCCAAAAGAAGCACGCGAGCGCGCTGGTGGCATCTTCCACGCCACCAGTGTCGCAGGCCTCTGGCTCGCCGCCGCCTCCGGTTTGTGGGTCGGCAGTCAATGGCGCACGGCCTACATGCTCGGAGTCGTTCCGGCGTTGCTCGTTCTTTGGGTGCGGCTCAGCATCAAGGAGCCCGAGACTTGGAAGGAGGCGCGTGAGTCCAAAGCCAAACGCATGGGGAGTTTTGGCGAGCTTCTCGGCACACCACGCTGGCGCACACGGGCCATCTTCGGTGCGCTGCTGGCTATGGTAGGACTCGCCACATTCTGGGGCGTGGTGGTCGCAGGTCAGGACATCGCCGCTGATTTCCTCAAGCGAGCAGGCGATCCAGACTGGGCCAGCAAATCGAAGATCGCTTTTGGTTTCATTCAAACGGCAGGCGCTGGTGCAGGCATGCTGGCGTTTGGGCCGCTGAGTTCCCGCTGGGGCTGCAAGAAGACCTTTGTCATCATGCACCTCGCCGCACTGGCAATGACTCCCATCGTCTGCTGGCTCCCGTCCTATGTCGGCAGCTACACCCTCCTGCTCGTGCTGCTGCCGGTGTTCGGCTTCTTTGCCCAGGGCATCCATGCGGGCTACGCGGCGTTTTTCCCGGCGCTGTTTCCCACACACCTTCGCGCCACGGGTTCCGGCTTTTGTTTCAACACGGGCCGCATGCTCGCTGCGCCCGTGCTCATCTGGCTCAGCGCCTGGATGAAATCGACCCTGGACCTTCGTACGGCGATCACCTGCCTTGGCGGATTTTTCCTGCTCGGCCTGATTTTCCTCACTTGTCTGCCGGAGACGCAAGGAGAAGATTTGCCCGAATAAAAAACGCGCCCATGCCCACGGTTCACTTTACCGCCAATCTCGCAAGCCAGACGGCAGCACCCATCTGCCAGGTGGATGGAGCCACGGTGCACGAAGCTTTGCACGCCGTGTTCACGCAGCATCCGGTTCTGCGCAGCTATGTGCTGGATGATCAGGGCGCTGTGCGGCAGCATGTCGTCGTGTTTGTGGATGGCACCGCCATCACCGACCGGCGGCGGCTGGCAGATGCCGTGCGCACAGACTCAGAAATCTTTGTCATGCAGGCACTCTCGGGAGGATGAAATCATGAACACGAAACTCTACCTCGGCACCCGCAAAGGGCTCATCGAAGCAGAACGCAGCGCTGCTGGATGGCGCGTCACCCGCAATTCCTTTCTTGGCGTGCAGGTGCCCATGCTGCTGCCGGATGCGCGCGATGGAATGCTCTATGCCGCTGTGGAGCACGGACATTTCGGCACCAAGTTTCACGCTTCGAAGGATTCCGGCGCGAGCTGGAAAGAACTCGCCTGCCCGGCTTTTCCGCCGAAGCCGGAGGATGTACCTGAGGTGATCAATTTCGTGAACCAGCAGCCCATCCCATGGGATGTTAAAAAAGTCTGGGCGCTGGAGGCTGGCGGAGCCGCAGGAGAACTTTGGTGCGGCACGCTGCCGGGCGGTTTATTTCACTCACTCGATGGCGGAACCTCATGGCATCTCGTTGAAAGCCTGTGGAATGATCCCGGACGTGCCAAATGGATGGGCGGCGGCGCGGAGTGGCCGGGCATTCACACCATCCTCGTCGATCCACGCAACCGCCACCGCCTGCTCATCGCCGTCTCCTGCGGCGGCATGTGGGAATCCACCGACAATGGCGCCAGCTGGACCAACATCGGCGCGGGCATTCGTGCGGAATACGTGCCGCCGGAGCAGGTCTATGATCCCGGCATTCAGGATGCGCATCGCATCGCCTGGAGCGCAGTGGACCCGGACACGATCTGGATGCAGCACCACAACGGCATCTTTCACTCCACCGATGGCGGCAGGAACTGGCGCGAGATCTTGAACGCCAACCCTTCCAACTTCGGCTTTGCCGTGGCCATGCATCCGCACGATCCGCAGACCGCGTGGTTTGTGCCGGGCATCAAGGACGAATTCCGCGTGGCCTGCGACGGTGCCCTCTGCGTGATGCGCACGCGCAACGTCGGCCAGACCTTTGAGCCGCTGCGCGACGGCCTGCCACAGGAGCACGCCTACCATCTGGTCTATCGCCACTGCCTCGACGTCACCAGAGATGGCAACACCCTCGCCTTCGGCAGCACCACCGGCTCCGTCTGGATCAGCGAAAACGGCGGAGACTCATGGGAACGACTCAGCGCGGATCTGCCACCGGTGTACTGCGTGCGGTTTGGGTGAATGGCGGATCAAGCCATCACGAGTTTTTCAAACTTCAGCCGCCCTGATCCAGAGCTCTCGACCAGCGTTACATGCAGTGGACCATCCATGTTCTGACCGACGTTGATGACGTTCGTCGTACCGATCTGATCCAGCCACACACCGCGATCCATCGGCGTGGTGTGATCATGACCGCAGACCACGAGTTCAGGCTGATGCTCCTCGATGGCATCCCGCCACCACGAATTGCCTTCAACTGGAGAGCCTGCAGCAGAGAGCCGCGTGCCCGTCGGCGGTTCGTGCATGATCCATAGCCGCATCGCATCATCGCCATGATTCGCAAACAGGTTCCTGAACCAGTACTGATAGTGCTCACCACCCAGAGGATCGCCTTCGCTGAAGGCCGCCTCATGCCCCATGGCGCAGGGAAACCCCACCACGCCGATGTCTCCGATCATGGCAAAGCCTCCGTTCAAACGCACCGGCGCGGAGGTGTGCAGCGCCTTCCAGGCATCGCGAAACTCAAACCAGTTCTCGTCTTCGTGATTGCCGCGTACAAACAACAGCGGCGCTGCGATCTCTTGCAGTTCCACGGAGCATTGCATCGGTGTGAGCTGCGGCGTGCTCCCATACGGCGGCAGACCGGTGCCATGCAGAAAATCCCCGCCGAGAATGACCACGTCCGGTTTGATCTCAGCCGCCAGTTTCAACAGCGCCGCATAGAGTACGGCGCGCTGGTGCAGGTCTGTGACGATGAGAATGCGGGCTGACATGGGGGTTGATACTGGCCAGAGCATACGCCACGGCCATGAGTGAAAGCTTCAAGATTTCTCACTGCGCCTTGCCTGCCACCCACTCAATCGTCCCCAGCGCCTGAATCGCGGCCAGTAAATCTGCATCCTTGGCATCATCCGCAAAGATCGTGACCGTGCCCAGCACGTTCGGCATCGGTGCCACGAAGCCCGAGCAGATGACCTTCGCATTGCCGATTTCCACCGGCTTATCCGCCAGCGCCGCATCCGTATAAACCGCCTGGCAGCCAACGCCCTGCTTCAGCTTGATCTCCTGCAATTGATCTGCCCCTTCCATCGAACGGGCGGCAGCAGACTGCACAGCAGTCTGAGCCGTCGTCTCGATATCCTTCAGCGTCTTGTAGCTCACGGCACTGTTGAAAAAGGTCATCTTCCAGTTCTTGTTAAGATCCGTGGCGGAGAAGAGCGAGAGCGTGTGCTGCTCAGCCGTCCCGATCCCCCTGGTCACACACTGGTTTCCCACCTGCCACTCCTCAGGAACAATCATCCTCAACCGGCCCATTCCACCCATCAAAAACTCCTGCGGCCCGCTTTTGGGCCGGGCAAAGGTGCAGTAGATTAAAGACTCCCCCATCCTCTTCAGCATCTGGGTGTCCTCGTCAGTCGGTGAGATGACCGACGCATGCACATCGACCCATTTGCCCAGAAGCTCGAAGTAGCAGTTGATGTTCGCCTGGGTCATTCGCTCCCCCTGGCTCTCGTCTACAGTCACATACTCCACGCACTCGCACCATTTCGCGCTCCACAGCTTGATGCTCTCCTTTTGAATCATCGGATTCTGGGCGGCCTTCTTCCAGAGGTGATCGCGGCAGGCTTTGCTGTCGCCACCACTGCTGGGCTGACCTTCCACACGAGCCGATACATTGAACCGCCCCGCATTGCCTCGATAGATCAGTCCGTCCGCATCGAAATACTGGCTTTCCACAGCAAGCACCGGGCCCTCAAATTTGATCCGCCATCCCTGTCCCACCACCGGTATGACCAGCACCTCGGCACGCAGTGCCCCACCGCAAAGTGTGCACACCACCAGAAGTGCTGTGACAGCACGCCGCACGCATTTAAAGTACTTGAACCGATTATTCACACCAGCGCGGGCGCAAAACCATCCTTCTGCTTTTTCTTCAGCTTGCCCATGCGCACAAGTTCGACATCGGCGGCAACCACTTTGTACTCAGGGCACATCGTGTCGCCATCGCAGCCCTGGCCGGTGACGTTGTTCACCATGGCTTCGGGGAAATGGAAGGTGGTGTAGAGGATGCCGGGCTTCACCTCATCGGTGACGCGAGCTTCCAGCTCCACCTCGCCACGGGCGCTTGAAAGGCGGGCGATGTCACCATCGCGGATGCCTTTGCGCTTGGCATCCTCGGGATTGATGGAAAGAAGGTCCTGCGTGACGATGTCGCTATTGCCGGTGCGGCGTGTCATGGTGCCGCAGTTGTAGTGCTCCAGAATGCGTCCGGTCGTGAGGATGAAGGGGAACTCCTGGCCGTTGGTCTTCAACTCGGTGGACTCCACCCAGGGGAAGAAATGGAAGTGGCCTTTGCCGCGCGTGAACTGCTCCTGGTGCATGATCTGCGTGTCCACGCCACCTTCTTTGACCGGCCACTGCTTGCCATTGATGCCCAGGTTTTCCCAGGTGGCGCCTTTGAAAAAGGGCACAATTTGGGCAATCTCTGCCAGCACACCATCCGGCGTGTAATCTGCCTGCGGGAAGCCAAAGCGCTGCAAGACTTCGCACATGATCTGACCATCGGGCTTGGTGCCCGCGAGGGGCTTCACGGCGGCGTTTACGCGCTGCATGCGACGCTCGGCATTCGTGAATGTGCCGCTCTTTTCCAGGAAGGAGGAGGCTGGCAGAATCACGTCAGCGTATTTCGCCGTTTCTGTCATAAAGATTTCCTGCACCACGAGGAATTCGAGGCTCTCCATCGCATGGCGCACGTGATGGGCATCGGGATCAGTCTGCACCACATCTTCACCCATCAGCCAGAGCGCTTTCAGTTTGCCTTCCACGGCGGCATCAAACATCTGCGGGATTTTCCAACCGGGCTCGCTTGGGCTAGGCACGCCATAGAAATCGGCGTAGCGCTTCTGCACTTCCACGTCGGCCATCTCGAAGTAGCCCGCACCTTGATGCGGCTGACAGCCCATGTCAGCCGCGCCCTGCACGTTGTTCTGGCCGCGCAGCGGATTCACTCCCACGCCGGGACGTCCGATGTTGCCGGTCATCATGGCGAGATTGGAGATGAGCATGACGGTCTTCGCGCCCTGCTCGTGCTCGGTGACGCCAAGCCCATGGAAGCTCATCGCGGCTTCGGCGGAGGCGTATTCGATGGCGGCGGCGCGCACGAGATCGATGCTTACACCGGTGATCTTTTGCAGCGCCTCCAGGTCAAGCGCACGCAGGCCATTCTCAAACTCATCCCAGTTTTCACAGCGCTTCTTGACGAACTCGGTCTTCACCAAACCAGCGTCGAGAATGCAGCGCGCAAACATGTTCAGCAGCGCCACGTTCGTGCCGGGGCGCAGTTGCAGGTGGTGTTTCGCATACGGCACGAGCTCGATCTTGCGCGGGTCGATCACGATCAGCGGCGTGCCCTTCATGATGTGCTGCTTCATGCGCGCACCCGTCACCGGATGGCCTTCCGTGGGATTCGCTCCGATGACCATGACGCAGCGCGTGTGCTCGATGTCCTCATACGAGTTCGTCGCCGCGCCGGTGCCAAAGCTCTTCTGCATGCCCCAGGCCGTGGGCGAATGGCAGACGCGGGCGCAGCAGTCGATGTTGTTTGTGCCCATGACGCCGCGGATGAACTTCTGCATGAGGTAGTTCTCCTCATTGGTGCAGCGTGCGGAGGAAATACCCGCCACCGCCTGCCCTCCATGGTCATTTTTGATGCGGGTCAGATTGGCGAAGATATGATCATACGCCTCGTCCCAAGTCGATTCCTTGAATTGCCCGTCCGGCTGCTTAATGAGCGGCGTGCGCAGGCGGTCCTTGTGGTTGTAAAACTTGAAGGCAAAGCGGCCCTTCAGGCAGGTGTGGGCGTGGTTCACCTCAGCATCTACCGGAGCCTGAATGCTGAGCACCTGGTCTCCCTTGGTGGCCACGTTGAGATTGCAGCCCACACCGCAGTAGGTGCAGATCGTGCGCGTCTTCTTCGTCGCTTCGATGGACTTGGAGAAGAACACATCGCTGATGGCCGAAGTCGGACAGGCCTGGGAGCAGGCGCCGCAGGAGACACACTCGGAGTCCGCAAACGATTCATCCAGCCCTTTGATGATCTTCGCATTGAAGCCACGGCCATGCATGGAGAGCACATGCTGCCCCTGGATTTCATCGCACGCGCGCACGCAGCGCGAGCAGTTGATGCACTTCGAAAGTTCGGACGTCATGTAGGCGTGCGAATGGTCCTTCTTGCGGTCCAGATGGTTCGCCCCCGCCGGATAGCGCACACCGCGGACACCCACCTTCGCGGCCACGGTTTGCAGCTCGCAGTTGCCGCTCACTTCGCAGGTCAGGCAGTCCAGCGGATGGTCCGTCAGCACCAGCTCTACGATGTTCTTGCGCAGCTTCCGCACCTTCGGCGATTCGGTGAACACATGCATTCCCGCCGTCAGCGGCGTGTGGCAGGAGGCCACCACGCGGCGCGGTCCATCGGCCTGAAGCGCAACTTCGACCGAACACACACGGCACGCGCCATACGGCTCAAGCTGCGGCGCATCACACAACGTCGGCACATGCCCGCGTCCGCGATGACGGTCGATGAAATTCAACAGCGTGTCGCCTTCTTTGAACTGATGTGCATCGCCATCAATGAAAGCTGTGAGGGTGGAGAGATCCTTGACCATAACAGGGGTGGTTTGGGATGGAGTCTAGGCTTTGAAATAAGGACGAAGTTCAGCATCAAAATGCTCCAGCGCATTCTTGATGGGTAGTGGCACGCCGCCACCGAGGGCACAGAGGGAAGTCTGCTCCATCGTGTCGAGCAGGTCAGTGATCAGTTCGCGGTCGATCTTGTAGCTGCTGTCGCTGCGGGCTTTGGCGATGAGTTCTTTGCCGCGCGTGCTGCCGAGGCGGCACGGGAAGCATTTGCCGCAGCTTTCATCCGCGGTGAACTGAAACATGTGCTGGATGTACTCGATCATCGGCATCGATTCGGGGATGCTGACGACGCCGGCGTGGCCGAGCAGGAAGCCTGCCTTTTTGAAGCTCTCAAAATCCACCGTGAGACGACCGATGTGAGAGAGTGGCACGATGCCGCCGAGTGGGCCGCCAATCTGCACGGCCTTGATCGTGCTTTTGAAACCACCCGCGAGGTCAAAGACCGTCTGCAGCGGCGTCCCCATAGCGACTTCATAGATGCCGGGCTTCACGAAATGGGAGTCAAGCGAGAGCAGCTTCGGTCCGGTGGACTGCGGCGTGCCGATCTGCGCGTAACCTTTGCCACCCAGAGTAAGGATGGTGCGGATGTTGGAAAAGGTCTCAACGTTGTTAACGATGGTCGGCTTGCGGAAGAGGCCTTCGATGGTGGGAAATGGCGGACGTGTGCGCACTTCCGGACGCTGGCCTTCCAGGCTGGCGAGCAGCGCGGTTTCCTCTCCGCAGATGTAAGCACCAGCGCCTTTGATGGACTTCAGCACGAAGTTGAAGCCACTGCCCAGGATGTTCTGCCCCAGCAGACCCGCGGCACGCAGGTCTTCGATAGCTTCATTGATGAGGGTGACGGAGTCCGGATACTCGGCCCGGATGTAGAGGATGCCGTTCTCCGCTCCCGCAAACCAACCGGCGACCATCATGCCAAGCAAGACGCTGTGCGGCTGCTTCTCCATAAGGTACTTGTCGATGTAGGCACCGGGATCTCCTTCGTCCGCATTGCAGACGATGTACTTCACCGCGCCCGCTGCTGCACGGCAGCTGGACCATTTGAAATGTAATGGAAAGCCCGCACCGCCACGTCCACGCAAGCCGCTGTCCTTCAGTTCCGCGCCCAAGGCATCGCGATCACCACCCGTGATCAGCGCTTTGAATGGCGCGTAATAGGCGTCGATGCCGGGAAACTCGGCGGTGAGTTGTGCAGGCTGCAGGTGCGAGACGACGGCGTAGCGATCTTCCGCGTCCCCCTTCCCTGTCTTCACAAGTTCGGCCAGTGCGGCATCACTCTGGCCAGAGTAGTTTTTGCCCTGATACTGCAAAGCGCCGCCTTCATGGCAGCGGCCCAGGCAGCAGATGTGGCCGATCTCTTCCGGATTGAAATGCGACTCCAGCGTGTGGTGGAGCTTTTCCTGAGTGCCAGCACACAAGCAGGCGCTGCCGTTGCAGACGAACACCTTCTTACCCTCGTTCTCCTTTTTCAGGAAATCGTAGAATGACACCGCGCCGAGGGTGATGGCATCGCCAAACAGGTGATCCTGCCCCATCTGGTGAACGAGGTCATGTTTCTCAGCTGTTCCCGCTTTGCTAGCGGCATCAACCATGCGCTCAAAGACGTTTTTTTCGACACCTTTGCGGAAAGAGAGGGCACTGAGATTTTTGGACATGCGTTGGTACGGGAAGATTAACGATCAAAAACTGCGAATGCATGCTCAAAAATTGAGATTAAACCGCTTCTACGATGATCTTTTCGCCCCGGATTTCCCGCACGCGCACCCAGGTGCCGCTTTGAAGATAGCCGCCTTCGACCATCGCCTCAATCAGTCTTCCATCCAGATCAATGGTCCCGTAGGGCCGCAGAGCGCTGCGGGCGATGCCGCTTTCTCCCACTTGGGCCCTGCTGGCGGCCTGCATCGCCGGGGCATCATTCAAGGTGCCGCCTGCGGAGGTTTGTAAGATCATGGAGCGAAACGGCCGCAAGTCCGGCAGCCAGAGGCACAAAAGCGTGATGATCACTGCAGCCCCAGTGACGCCCAAGGCAAAATTCCTAAAACCAAGAGCATACGTGGAGAAGTTGAAGTCACCGGCAGTGGCACCACTCGGCGTCACCACCTCCCAGCCTGACATGGCATAGACCAGCGCCACCATGACGCAGGCGAAGCCCAGGACCCCTGGAAGGATGGTCCCTGGTGCCGCCAGCAATTCCACCCCGATCAAAACGATGCCCACAACAAATATCGCCGCCACAACCATCGTCTCCTGCCCGGCTAGACTTCCGGCCACGTAGTGCCCAAAGAAGAACAGCGCAAAAGCTGCGACTGCGACGAAACCAGGAACTCCAAAGCCGGGTGCCTGCATTTCGAGATACCCTCCTGCGAGGCCGATCAGGATCAAGATAGCGGCGTAGCGTGTGACCCAAATGGCGATCTTTTCGAAACCAGTAGGCTCCGCGGTGATGACCTCACCCTGCAAGGATTCGAGTTGTTTGATCTCCTCGATCGATTTGACGATTCCTTTGGCCAGCAGCGGCTTGCCATTGATCAGCATCGTCGCCTGCGCGGAATCCAGCGTGACAATCTCACCTTTGGGAATGATCACCTGGCCGTTGATGGTGAGACCACGATCCATGTCGATCATACCTTCAATGATGCGGACATCGTGCCCTTTTTCGCGCACCACCGTACGGGCCATGCCCATGAAGGCGGAATTGTTCTTCGCACGCTGGGCAAGATCCAGCGGGGTGCCATCACCCGACACTGGCGTGGAGGCGCCGATGGCACTGGTTGGTGCCATGTAGATGGTGTCAGTCGCCATGGCGATCATGGCCCCGGCGGAGATAGCCCGCGTGTTCACAAAGGCAAAGCTTCGCGCCTTGAGGCTTTGCAGCTCCTTCATCATCAGGCTGATGGTGTCCCAGGCCAGACCGCCGGGCGTATCGAGTTCAAAGATCACCGCCTCAGCGCCATCATTGTTGCAGCGGATCAGCGTACGCTTCATGAATTCAAAGCATGCTGGAATGCTCAAATCGTCCAGGCCCACGGGAATCACCACGACTTTGCCCGCATACCCCTGGCTGTTAGTAGTAGGGGCAGGCGCTGGTCTCTTCTGCGGTTTGAGCTCCACCGAAGGCACAGGCGAAGGCACAGGCGCAGGCGTTGTTGGCACCACTTTTTTAAGAATTTGGTCGTACCAGACTCCGTTGAGGAAAACCAGTTTCCCCCCAGGCGTGGCGTCCTCTGCCAGTGCCTCCACATTGGCAACGATTGCACGTGCCAGCAGAGGTTTGCCGTCCACTATCTGCACAGCAGTGTCTGCATCCAGCATCAGCAGCTCACCTTTTTCCGCCAGCATCACAAGGCCAAGCAGCAGCCCCTTGTCACGATCCACAAAGGCGTCGGCGAGGTCTGAACGATGCCCCTTGAGCTTGCACAGGCTGCGAGCCCCGGCTTTGAGCACGGCCAATGACTCCGCCATCACCATATCCTGCGCTTTGGGGGAGAGCGTTTCATTTTCCTGCAACTTCGGCGGAGCCGCACCGATTCGGGATCCGGGAGCCATCCAGATTTCATCACAGGCCAGCGCCAGCAAGGCACCTCCTCCGATGGCACAGGTGTTCACATAGGCCTGCGTTGGGATCTTCAGACGGGCGATTTCTTCCGCCATTGGCAATGCAGCCTGGGCGCTGCTATGCGTGACGTTTATGTCGAGGATCAGGCCAGCAGCCCCCTGTTTGATGGCCTCATCCATCCAGTGCCGCATTTCACGCCAGCGCCCCATGTTCTCAAGATCTGAATCAGTCACTCCCACGCGGGCCAGCTGGCCGGTCAGCGGGGCCGCAAAGCCTTTGGCTGCAAGAAAGCTCAGGCAGGTCAGCAGAAGTAGACGGAAGATTTGCATGTTCAAGACTACGAGTTTGTCGTCTGGACTGCAACAGACAGTGCTTCAGCCTTTTTTGCCAAACAGCAACCGCCAGGCATACATCAAAATCAAGGCTCCAGCCACGGCTGTGGCGATGCCTTTGATGCTGAATTCTCCCATCACACCCCAGCCGATGAGATGCCCCACCTTGCCTCCGATGATGCTGCCAATGATCCCCAGCAGCACCGTGGTGATGGGATTCATCCCCTGCCTGCCTGGCATGATGAGTTTGGCAATAATACCCGCCACCAAACCGAGCGCCGACCAGATAAGAAGTCCTTGGAGTGACATAAGACCGCCATCTTACGGATTCAGACCAGCTGCCGTCAATTCCATTCCTATTCTTTCTTTGCAACCTGCCGCCAGGCGTTCCATCCCCCCTTGAGCACAAAGCCGTTCTCGATGGGCAGGGTCTGCTTGAGTCGTTCGAGAATCTTGCGGCTGGCATCGCATTTCGCTGCGTTGCAGTAGACAATGATGGGCTTGGTGTTGCTCTGCAGGGTGTCGAGCAAACCGAAAAGCTGCTCTTCAAAACGCTGCTCGTTCAACAGCACCGCCCCCGGAATGTGTCCGGCTTCATACTGCTCCTGAATCCGGGCATCGATCCAAAGCACCTTGCCCTGCCAGCGCTGCTGAATGACCTGCATGGAGACCTCGTCATCCCGCAGCGGTTCCTCCACCAGATACAGTGCCGGAGCACGCGGATGCCAGGCATGGGTAGCCCAGGCTGCTGTGGCGGCGAGGAGGATGAGGAACGTGGCCTGACGAAGCGCGGAAATCATGCAGCAGCCAGATCAGGGTTTGGTCGCAGCCGTGGCGGCGGCAGGTGGCGGCTCAGGCTTCTTGGTGATCGAGAAAAAGGCGAGCTGGTAGCGGTATTTGGCGATGGAACTGTTGGTTTCGATCTTGAGCGCCCCCATCGTAATGTCCTGAGTAGTTTTAGGCTTCACCTTGATGAGGTACTCCCGCCCTTCCTTGATCTCCTTCCATGTAAAGGTGACGTTATTCCGCGTGGGTGTGATGTTGATGATCTTCATCGGTTCCTCGCCTGTGAATTGCACGAGGCAGGCCTTCTCAACAGGATCATCGCCGATCCACCACTGCAGATTTTTGGGTTTGATGTCCACCACGGCAGGCACATCGAGGATGAAATTGACCTGCCAGTCGGGCTGTTTCGGGTCGTCGGTATTGACCGTGACAAATTTTTCATGCCGCCCAACGAAAGTGGAAACCTTGAACGTGGCATGGCCTGTGCCGACTTCACCCGGCTTGTACTCGGCCTTGTCGAGTTCGGCACTCAAGCAGCTGCAGGCGCTTTCCAAGCCGAGGATTTTGACCGTTTTATCGCCCTTGTTGCGGAACTTGAAGGTGGTCTCAACCTCCTCATCCTCAGGCTTCGGCTTCAGTTCGACCGCAGGCACGTCGAGGGAGAGTTCCGCATGCACGGAAGCGGCAAGCGCGAACACGAGGAGGGTAAGGCGGGTGGCTGGCATCGGGAAATATAGCACATCCAGCCCCCCCGATTGCAAGGCATCTTGACGCGGCAGGGCAGCCGCGCACCCTGCCCGCCTATGCGATTCGCGATTTGCAACGAGACCTACCAGAACTGGACCTTTGAGAAAATGTGTGAAGATGCCGCAGCGGCGGGGTATCACGCGATCGAGCTGGCCCCCTTCACCCTGAAGGAAGATCCCCGCGAACTGACCGTGGAGGAGGCGCTTACCTTGTGCGCCAAGGCCAAATCCTTCGGCCTGGAAATCCTCGGTCTGCACTGGCTGCTGACGAAGCCGACCTGGTTTCACATCACCACGCCCGATGCCCTCCAGCGCAAGGAAACCGCCAAGTTTGGCCGCCACCTGGCTCAATTTTGCGGCGCGGCCGGTGGCCGTATCATGGTCTGGGGCAGCCCCAAGGCACGCAACATCCTGCCAGAATGGAACTATGAAGACGCCTTCAAGCGCGCGGCCGACTGCGTGCGCGAAGTGGCCGAGGAATGCGGCAAATACGGCGTGGTCATCGCGATGGAGCCGCTGGGCCGCAAGGAAACGAACTTCCTCAACACCGCCGAAGAAACGATCCGCCTCTGCAAGCTGGTGGACCACCCCTCCTGCAAGCTGCACCTCGATGTGAAGGCCATGAGCGATGAGTCGAAGCCGATCCCAGACATCATTCGCGACAGCAAGGAGTGGACCGTCCATTTCCATACGAATGACCCCAATCTGCGCGGCCCTGGTCAAGGAGAGGTCAAGTATGAACCGATCATCGCGGCTCTGCGCGAGACCAATTACGATGGCTATCTTTCAGTCGAAGTGTTTGATTACACCCCTGATGCCCCAACCATCGCGCGGCAGAGCATTCAATACCTGAAACAGGTGATGGGACTGTAGGCCACAGAATTGAAACCCTTCTCGTAGCATGAAAAACGGGATGGTCTTTCGACCATCCCGTGCTGTGCTTGAAATCAGAATCCGCGATCAAGCTGGATCCTTCGGCTTATCAGGAGCCGGAGCGGGAGTTGCAGGAGCCTTGGGCGTATCGCCTTCGACGGGTGGACGACGGAAGCCGCCTTCACCACCGGGTGCTCCCGGCGCACCGCCTTCTCCAGGACGATTCATCCCACCGCCAGGGCCACCCTGACCACCGCGGAACGCCTCGCGCATTTTTTCGGTAAACTTGGTGAACTCCTCTTCCGAGACGCTGCCATTGCCATCGGCGTCCATGCGTTTGAAGGTTTCTTTGGGATCGCCAAACATGCCGCGTCCACGACCACCTTGGCCGCCGGGAGATCCTCCAGGGGAACCGCCTTCGCCGCCAGGCGGACGACGGAAGCCGCCTTCACCGCCGGGAGAGCCACCGCCTTCGGGGCGGCGCATGCCCTGACCACCCTGCCGCTGCGCCATCTTGCCAATCTCTTCCTGGTCGATGAAGCCATCGGCATTGGCATCCATCTGGCCAAAGCGCTCATCGCTCATCTTCCTGCTCATCGCATCAAACTCTTCCCGGCTGACCTTGCCATCAGCATTGGTGTCCATGCGTTTGATGAATTCTGCGGCGCGCGCGGCGGGGTCACCACCAGGAGGACCTCCTTGGGGACCACCAGAAGGTGGGCCGCCTTGCGGGCCAGCAGGAGGAGGTGCCCCGTCTGGAGGAGGTCCTTTGGGTGCGTCCTGAGCGCTGGAGAGGCAGGTCAGGCTCAGGATGCTGAACCCGTAGAGGAATGTTTTTTGGAGTTTCATGTCGTGCGTGTATTTGGTTAGTGAAAGCACGACGGCTCAAACAGACCCCCGTCTGTTTGGTTGCAAAGTTTGCGGAAAAATTTCAAGCCAGCTCAGCAAGCAGCGCCTGATTCAATCGCACCCCAGCCACGAAGTTCTCGATGGGAAAATTCTCATTCGGCGCATGTGCCTGGCAGTCAGGCAGCGCCAGTCCCAGCAGCAGAGTGTCGGCATTCAGCACGTCTTTGAACGCCTGCACGATGGGGATGCTGCCACCTTCACGGATGAGGGCGGTCTTGTCGCCAAAGACCTTTTTCAAGGCTCGTTGTGCGGCAGTGCCGAGCGCGGAGTGCGGGTCCATTAAATAGGGCATGCCGGTGTGACCCGGCTTGATCTCCAGCCGCACGCCCTTGGGCAAATGCGCACGCAGATGCGCAGCGGCTCTCTGCAGCACAAGGTCAGGATGCTGATCCGGCACAAGGCGGAATGAAAGCTTCACAAACGCTTCACGGCCGATCACCGTCTTGGATCCCTCCCCCTGATAACCACCACCGATGCCATTCACTTCCGCCGTGGGTCGTGCCCAGCGGCGTTCACGCTCGGTGTAGCCCGGTTCACCAAACAGCGCGGGTGATCCCGTCAGCTCCAGCATCTCCGCATCACCGTCCCCGAGTTCCACCCAGGCCTTGCGCTCCCAGTCGGCAATGGGACGCACTCCATCGTAGAAACCTTCGATCATTACACGCCCTTCCGCGTCGTGCAGCGTCGCCGTCAGACGTGCGATGGCAGTGACCGGATTGGCAATGGCCCCGCCAAAAATGCCGCTGTGAAGGTCAATCGCCGGCCCATGTATTTTGGCCTCCATGCAGGCAATGCCACGCAGACCATATGTGAAAGTACCCACCCCTGGAGCCACCATTCCCGTGTCCGAAATCGCCACCACATCGCACTTCAGTTCATCACGATGCTTCTCCAAAAAAGGCTTCAGGTTCGGGCTGCCAATTTCTTCTTCCCCCTCAAACAGCACGGTCAGATTCACCGGCAGATCCGCGTGTTTCTCCAGCGTTTCAGCCAGCCCCTGCATGTGCGCCATGAGCTGCCCTTTGTTGTCGGTGGCTCCCCGGCAGAATATGCGGCCATCACGAATGGTCGGTTCAAAGGCAGGCGTCTTCCATTCTCCCAGCGGCTCCGCCGGCTGCACATCGTAATGTCCGTACAGCAGCACGGTGCGGCGTCCGGCAGTGTGCCTGTTCTTCGCCACCAGCACCGGATGCCCCGGCGTCTCGTGCAGCTCACCGGTCAGCCCCATGTCACGCACCTTGCTCAGCAGCCATTCAGCGCAGGCACGCACGTCGTCACGTCGTTTGGAGTCCGTGGAAACGGAAGGAAACCGCAGGCAGGTGAGGAGATGATCGAGTCCGGGTGGGTTCATAAGAAGGAATGAGGAATTAACGAATGACTAAAGCTTCATGGCATGCCTGGTCAAAATTTGAGCCATGCCCCTTTTGACGCTCCTTTGACCAGCTCTGGACATATCCACGGAACGCAGATCAATGCTTCACCTCGCCCTCCGGCCCGTGGGTCGGCGGACGGAAGAACAGCGCCAGAATGAGCATGGCCAGAACGGCCAGTCCCGCTGGCAGCATGAAAAGATGGCGCCAGTCCATGGTCCCGCTTGCCAGCGTGTACTTGGCATTGCCGAAATAGATCCAGTAAAATTTAGCCAGGATGTCGCCCAACCCAAAAATCATCAGGTTAAACAAACCCTGCGCGCTGGTGCGAATATCCGTGGGGCAGTTCTTCTCCACATAGATATAGATGGTGGCAAAATAGAAGGCGTAGCAGATCCCATGAATGAGCTGTACCGTGACCATGAGCCACTGGTACTGGGGCACCAGCGCATAAACCAAAAAGCGCAGCGCATGCCCGGCGATGCCTATGATCATGGTGACTTTCCACCCGAGTTTTTTCAAAGTCGCGCCCAGCACCAGCATCGTCAGAATTTCCGCAATCTGCCCCACGCTCATCACTGCCTGCGTCCAGTTGGCAGGAATCCCCACGCTGGCGCTTTTGAGAAAGCTATCCGTGTGGAAGAAGTAGGTGTTGTGGATGAATGAATCGATCATGGTGACGATCCACAGCACCAAAATGACGGGATGTCTCAAAACGCCAAACGCCTTCACCAGTGCGGATGACTCTCCCGCCACGGCCTTCTTTGGCGGGGTATGCGGCAGCGTTAGACTGAAGGCCGCCAGGAAGAGGGATGCAATGCCGGACACAAGGTAAGTCCATCGGGTTCCATCCACCAGTTTCTGCCCTTCCAAGGGACTGGCGAATGCCACATCCAGCCATGCCACGAATCCATGGGGATGAGCTGTCGCCACCTTGTCCCAATCCACCAGCAGAAAAATGAAAGGCCACGCCGCCAGAATCCAACCAATGGTCCCGCCCATGCGAACGAAACCATATTCCTTGGCCGCATCGCGAATGTTCGCAAACGCGAGCGTGTTGGCGATCGACATCGTCGGCACATACAGCACGCAATGTACACACATCAGCGCGAAGAACGGCCAGAAAGCCGCCTTCCCCGTGGCATCCGGCCCGATGAAGCCCAAAGCTAGAATCGCCAGCCCTGAAACCAAGTGGCTGAATGCCATAAATTTTTCTGCCGCGAAATGCCGGTCGCAAAACTGGTTGCTGAAAATCATGCCTACAATGGCAGACACCGGGAAAGCGAGAAGAATGGCCAGTTGCTCATTCGGACTGAACCCGATGGCTGGCAGGTAGCCGAAAATCTTCGGCAGCCACGCTCCCCAGATGAAGAACTCCAGTACCATCATGCAGAACAGCTTGGTCACGTGGGGCGATTTGGCGGGAGTGTCAGTCATAGGGAGGCCGCGAGGCTAGGGAGACCACCACATCTTGGCAAGGACAAAACCACTCCCGGCTTGAGCCGGTGAAAAGCCGGTGATATTAAAGAGGGATATGGTCCGCAAAATCGTCCGCTACCCTGAACCCGTGCTCCGTGCCAAATGCCGCCCCGTGACCGAAGTCACGTCAGAAATCCGTGCCCTTGCCGCCGACATGCTGGAAACGATGCGCGAGGCCAACGGCGTCGGTCTGGCGGCTCCTCAAGTTGCCGAGGATGTTCAGCTCGCAGTCATTGATGTCTCACACAACCCCGACTGCATCACCTTCATGAAGATCAACGGCGAGAAGGTGGACATGGTGCAGCAAATGCCCGTTGTGCTCCTCAATCCCCAGATCGAACTCGGCAGCGCCAAGGAGATCAGCGAAGAGGGCTGCCTCAGCTTCCCCCGCCTGCGTGGCGATATCCGCCGCTCCAGCCAGATCAAAGTCACCTACACCGATCTTGAAGGCAAAAGCGTGACCGTGGAAACCGACGGCCTGCTCGCTCGTGCCTTCCAGCACGAGATCGACCACCTCAATGGCATCCTCTTCATCGACCGTCTGAACGCCGTCGCCAAAGTCAGCATCAAGCGCAAGCTCGCACGGCTGATGCAGGAGTGGGAAGAGGACGACGAATAAGGAGCCCCAAGGCTCGCGGAGTCCGCAAAATGCGAGTTTTGCAGGCAGCGCTGGGACTGCATTGAACTCAAGTGGAGTTCCACAGCTCAATGGCTGGCTGGCTGCTACGGTCGTGTTCGAAACACAGAATGCTCAGAGAGGCGGTAGTGAGAAGAAAGTGCTCGGCCTGCGCCACGGAAAGTTTGATCCAGCGGGCGGTGAAGACGCGGGCGAAATGGCTGTGAGTAAAAAGGGCGACGTTTCCTTTCAGCAGTCGAAGCTGCGTGATGAGCTGGTCCGCGCGAAGGGCAATTTGCGCGGGAGATTCCCCCCCGGGAGCACCATCCAAAAAGAGATTCCAATGCGGATGCCCGGCATGGACTTCCGCCGGAGTGTGGCCTTCGAAGTCGCCATGATCCCACTCGGTGAGATCTTGATTAACAACGGCCGCTGCTTGCAGCCCGGCGAAGGCGCAGGTCTGGAGTGCACGCATCAGGGGACTCGTCAGCACATGAGTGAAAGAGATGCCGTGAAGCCGTTTCCCGAGCGCGCAGGCCGCTGCCTCGCCATGCGGAGTCAATGGAATGTCCGTGCGTCCGGTGTACTGGCCGGAGAGCGACCATGCCGTCTCGCCGTGCCGAATCAGATGGATGCGGAGAGTCTCATGGGTGCTCATACAAGGCATTGTAATCCCCACGACGGGCCGCTTGATTGCACCGGATGCGATGAAGCAAGGCGCATTGCGCAGCAGCCACCTGTTCTGGCTGACCGGCCCAGATTTCCAGCGCTGGCTGCTGGATGGCTCGGGCAAAAGAGAACGCCAGCGCCCATGGCAGGCGTGATTTGAAGCGGACATTCATGGCATTTAATCGCAGCGTCGCGAGCTCGGCGGGCTGGCCACCGGATAAAAAAGCGATGCCAGGCACGGCGGCGGGCACGGCTTGCAGGAGGCAGGTCACCGTGGCATCCGCGATTTCATTCGCGGTGGCCTGCTGCGGGCATGTCAGGCCGGGGAGCACCATGTTGGGTTTTAAAATGATACCTTCCAGCATCACCCGCTGGGCATAAAGCTGACTGAAGACCTCATGCAGCACCTCCTCAGTCACCGCGCTGCACTGCTCCAAGGTGTGGGCACCGTCCATCAGCACCTCCGGCTCGACGACGGGGACCAGCCCCGTCTCCTGACACAAGGCGGCGTAACGCGCCAGATCCTGCGCATTGGTCTCGATGCAGCTCTGGCTGGGAGTTCCATCGCCAATGGTGAAAACGGCGCGCCATTTGGCAAAGCGGGCTCCCATTTCGCCATACGCAATGAGGCGTTCACGCAGGCCATCCAGACCTTCCGTGATCTTCTCTCCCGGATGGCCCGCCATGTCCTTTGTACCCATGTCCACTTTGATGCCGGGCAGAATGCCGGAATCGATCAGGACATTAAGGAAGGAAGTGCCTTCCCTGGTTCGCTGATGAATCGTCTCGTCATACAGAATCGCGCCGCTGATTCCCGCACTCAGCCCAGGCGTGGTGATGAGCAATGCACGATAGTCACGCCGCATCTCTTCATCCTGAGGTATGCCCAGCGCGGCGAAGCGCTTATTGCACGTGGCCGTGCTTTCATCCATCGCCAGCAGCCCTTTGTCGCCGGCCACAAGCGCGCTGGCGGTATTGATCAATGCCTGGGTGTTCATGATGAATGGCTCCATTTCCAATTTCGAATCTCGGGCAGGTCCTGGCCGTTTGTGTCGATGTACAATTTGTGTTCGATGAGCTTGGTCTTGAGCTGCTCCTTCAGCTCATGGCCCTTTTCGCCCGTCTGCGGCAGGCGGTCAATGGTGTCCATGGCGAGATGAAAACGGTCCAGATCATTAAGAACAGTCATGTCGAACGGCGTTGTGATCGTGCCTTCTTCTTTGTAGCCACGCACATGAAAGTTGTCATGGTTCGTGCGGCGATAAGTCAGGCGATGGACCAGCCACGGGTAGGCATGAAACGCAAAAATGACAGGCTTGTCCTTGGTGAACAGGGCGTCAAACGCTTCATCGCTCAATCCATGCGGATGTTCGCTCTGCGGTTGGAGTTTCATGAGGTCGACCACATTGACGACCCGGATTTTCAGACCGGGCAGGTGCTCTCGCAAGATCGAGACCGCAGCCAGCGTCTCCAGCGTGGGAACATCTCCGCAGCAGGCCATGATGACATCAGGCTCACTTCCCTCATCATTGCCGGCCCAGCCCCAGGCACCAATGCCTGCTGCGCAATGTTTAACGGCGTCGTCCATGCTGAGCCATTGCGGCGCGGGGTGCTTCCCGGCGATGACCACATTGACGTAATGCCGGCTGCGCAGGCAGTGATCCATGACTGAAAGCAGGCAGTTCGCGTCGGGCGGCAAATAGACGCGCACTACGGAGGCCTTCTTGTTCACGACATGGTCAATGAAGCCGGGATCTTGATGCGTGAACCCATTGTGATCCTGCCGCCACACATGGGAGGCGAGCAAGTAGTTCAATGACGCGATCGGCTTTCGCCATGGCAGTCCAGCAGTCACCTTCAGCCATTTGGCATGCTGATTGAACATCGAATCGACGATGTGTATGAAGGCCTCATAGCAGTTGAAGACCCCGTGTCGCCCCGTTAGCAGGTAGCCTTCCAGCCAGCCCTCACACTGGTGCTCGCTGAGCATCTCCATGACACGTCCCGCAGGCGCCAGCCATTGGTCGTTCGATTCGGTCGCGGCATCCCACTGCCGTTGCGTGGTTTCAAACAACGCTTCCAGTCCGTTCGACAGGGTTTCATCAGGACCAAAGACACGAAAGTTTTTCTGCGCGTCATTGTTCTTCATCACATCGCGCAGAAAGGGCCCCAGCACGTGTGTGTCGCCTATACCGGGCTCTCCGGGCGTGGTCACAGCCACCGCGTAGTCACGGTAGTCCGGCATCTGCAGATCGCGCAGCAGCAGGCCGCCGTTGGCATGTGGGTTTGCCCCCATGCGGCGGGAACCTTTGGGTGCAAGGTCTGCGAGTTCCGGCTTCAGTTTCCCCTCTTCATCGAAGAGCTCTTCAGGCCGGTAACTGCGCAGCCAGTCTTCCAAAAGCTTGAGGTGCTCGGGATGCGCGGCGGGATCAGACAGCGGCACCTGATGCGCGCGAAACGTCCCTTCAATCTGCAGGCCATCCACCCATTTCGGCCCCGTCCATCCTTTCGGGGAATTGAGCACGATCATCGGCCAGCGCGGACGTGTCTGGCTGCCACGCTCGCGGGCTTCAAGCTGAATGCGTTTGATCTCGATGATTGCGGCATCAAGTGTGGCCGCCATCGCTTGATGCATCGCATCATTGTTATCCTGATACTCGACGAAATAGGGCGTCCAGCCATAGCCGCACATCAATTGCTCCAGCTCATCGCGCGTAATTCGGGCGAGCACGGTGGGATTGGAAATCTTGTAGCCGTTGAGATGCAGGATCGGCAGCACCGCGCCATCCGTCGCGGCATCCAGAAACTTGTTCGAATGCCACGCCGTGGCCAGCGGTCCGGTTTCCGCTTCACCATCGCCCACCACGCACGCGACAATCAGCTCAGGATTGTCAAACACCGCGCCAAAGGAATGGCTCAGCGAATAGCCCAGCTCTCCGCCCTCATGAATCGAGCCCGGAGTTTCCGGCGATGCATGGCTCGGAATGCCGCCTGGGAATGAAAACTGCAGGAAGAGCTTTTGCAGCCCCGCCTCATCCTGGCTGATGTGCGGATAGACCTCGCTGTAAGTGCCTTCGAGGTACGTATTGCCGACCACCGCCGGCCCTCCATGCCCGGGGCCGGAGACGTAGATCATATTGAGGTCATGCACTTTGATAACCCGGTTCAAGTGCGCGTAAATGAAGTTCTGCCCCGGAGTGGTCCCCCAATGCCCCAACAGCATGTGCTTGATGTCCGTGATTGCGAGAGGCCGCTTGAGCAGCGGGTTGTCGAAGAGATAGATCTGGCCGACGGACAAGTAGTTCGCTGCGCGCCAGTAGGCATCGATGCGATGAAGGAGTTCAGGTGAAAGAGTCGTCATTTTCATGGAGCGTCATCTCCACACAGGAGAAGTGCGCAATGCTTAGAGCCTGACCATTCCCATCAACATGGGGTGTAACCCTACTTGAAGGGCGGAGCGTCTGCTTTCGATGACGGAATCAAAACTCAGCCTCACGTATCATCCACCCCTTCAGGCACCTCGGCGATGAGCCTCTGCACGGCCGCCACTTTGGAACCAATGAAGAGCACATTCAGCAAATCGATCTGTTCGTGAGTGGCTCCAGACGTACGAATCTTCAAGTCCCCGGAACCAAAGCCAAGCAGCCAGTGGCGGAAAATGTCATCGCGATGCTTCTCCAGCCCCATGCCCTGGGCGTTGTAGCTGTTGGAGCCGCTGCCGAAGAGCATCTTGTGTGTGAGCTGCCCAGGCGTGACCTCCCAGTGGCTCATCCGGTCAAAAACAAACACCGTCAAGAACCAGGTGATGAACATCAGGGTGGAGAACCAGAAATAGGCGCCCATCGTGAGATGAATGGTGAGATGATCAAACCACCGGAACACCTCGTCCCAAAGGCCGAGATAGGCCAGCACGACCGTCAGCAGCGCAGCTCCCAAGATGACTATTCCCGACGCCAGACCGCGCACGGAAAAATTCGTGATCATGATGATCAGGAAGAGCGTGAGAAAGTAAATCACCCCGAGATTGTTGCCAGGATATACCAGCTCCATCACCTGGGTGGCGGATTCCAGATGCTGCTCTTTCCCATGCCAATAAGTGAGAGCCGCCATGACATATCCCACCACCCAGACCGGCCACCAGAACAAAAGCGAAGAGTGGCTGTAGATGCGAATGGTCGTCTGACCATGGTGGCGCACTGGCGGGCTGGCAGCGGGTGGCACTGGATGGATGTGGGTCTCGGCCGCCTCGGTTTGAGTCGGCAGGGCGTCTTTTTGGGGGCTGTTCTCTTTCATGAATGTTTGATTGGGTGAATTTCTGGCGTCAGCCTTGTTCCGGCTTTATTGGGCTTTATTTTTTCGACAGCTCCCTGATCGCCAGCAGCAGCACGACCACCAGCAGTGTGCCGGTGATTGACCACGTCCACATGCCTCCCGCCATCCATCCTTCGGTTTGATTCATCGGGAGGCTTTCATCGAGGCTCACCTGCCAAGGTTGATTCTTTCCTTGGCCAGAGCTTCCGCACGTTTCGACGCTCTGAAACCCACACAACCTTCGAGTGTCTTGCGCGAACGCATGATGGATTTCTCGACCGCATCAACAATGGAATTGGTCGGTGCGCCGGCAGGCTCCAAGAATTTCCAAATATGTTTTAGCATGGTCGTGATTTGGTTGATCCAGCCTCAAGCGGCTTGGAGCTGATGCAGAATTAGATTCATCGAATTAGCGCTCTCCACCGCTGTTTCTCCATGGGGTGTAACCCTACTTATCACTGCACTGCAGCCATCGGGTCAGGTGGGTGTTCACCCCATGGCGGACTCCAGCTCAACATGGGATGCTGCTCCACCTCCTCATGTATTCTGGTGATCTCCGCCTTTGCGCCCTTGGATGACTCCCACTTCTCATCCTACCCCCACTGCCATCTGGCAGAATGACGGAGAAGGAGTAATCCTGACCCTCTCCGGAGACTGGCTGCGTGAAGGCCCCGCCGTGAGCGTGACGGGCACGGCTCCTGATTGTGTCCCCACTCGTTACCACACAGAGGCTCTGGGCACCCATGACTCAACACTTCCTGCATTCATCCTCGCACACCTGCGCACGCTGAAAGCCACGGATGGCGCTCAAGCCCCCACGCCGCTGGACGGGCTGCCTGACAATCTCCGCGGCTTGCTTCAGCTCGCGCTTGCGGTGCCCGAAGAAGGCGGCGCACACTTGGAGACACTCCCGCTGTCCAAACTGGAAACCGTGGGAAACTTCACGTTAAGCTCCTGGCAAAACGGCATGGCTCTGATGGATTTCGTCGGGCAGACCATGCTTTCTTTCGGTCGTCTGGTGCGCGGGCGCGCACGCTTCCGCCATTCGGATTTCTGGATGACGCTGCAGCAGTGCGGCGTGGAAGCGCTGCCCATTGTTTCCCTCATCAGCTTCTATAAAACGCGGTTAAAAAGTGCGGCGGGTGCGCCGGGTGGCGTGGTGGTTTAAAAGTGCAGCACCTCTGGTTTAACCAGAAGGATGTTCACGAATATGGAGCAATGGAACGAGATACGACGCCGGGTATTGGTTGAGGG
>CAILZI010000177.1 GCA_903838675.1 uncultured Verrucomicrobiota bacterium | reverse complement strand
TCGCGGGCGTCGACAAAATGGCTCTTCGGCTCATCGAGCAGTCGAAAACGGGCCGTAAACCGACCCGAGAAAAATTGAAGGCCATCCTCGGCATGGTGGACGAGCGCCTGCCCATCACCGCGCTCGAACTCGTCGGTGATACAAACAATCCGGCGTTGCTCGCAGAAACACCAACCGCACGCATCCTGCGGGTGCGCTGGCCGGTGTTTGACGGTGTTCACGGCGAGGGCATTTTGATTCAGCCGAAAGACAAGCCCGTGGCGCGGGTGATTTACATCCCGGATGCGGACACCGATCCTGAGAAACTCGCGAATGACGCCATGCTGGCCTACAGCGGCTGCGAGATCGTCATCCCTGCTCTCATCAGCCGTGGCAGCGAGTTTAGCACCAATGACAAGTTCGGCTTGAAGACCAACGTGCCGCACCGCGAGTGGATCTACCGCCAGTCTTACGAGCTTGGGCGGCACATCATCGGTTATGAAGTGCAGAAGATGCTGTCGCTGGTCGATTACTTCAGCACCCAGCCAAAATTGCCGCTGCTCGTGGCCGGCCTCGGTGAAGGCGGCCTCATTGCCATGTATTCCGGAGCTGTCGATGAGCGCATCAGCTCCGTCTATGTCTGGGGCTGCTTCGAGCCGCGTGAGAACGTGTGGGCCGAGCCAATCTACCGCAATGTCTTCAATCTGCTGCGTGACTTTGGCGATGCCGAAGTCGCCTCGCTCATCGCGCCACGCCCGCTCGTAGTGCAAAACCTCGGCTTCCCGAATGTGCAGGGGCCACCGAAAGCAAAGCCGGGCGAACGTGAAATCGCCGCACCAGGAAAGATCACCAAACCAACCCTCGAAGCCGTGCAGGCCGAAGTCGCCCGTGCGCAGTCCCTCGTGCCTGGCAACTGGCTCATGCTGGCCACTGAAGAGCATGGTCTGAAAGAGGTGGTCACCCATCTGCTGCCAGTGGAAGTCGCAGTGCAGCTTGTGAAGAAGATTGAACCGATCATGCCGCAGAAAAACGAGCAGCGTGCCCGGCTGGATGAAACCCGTCAGAAGCGCATGGTACGTGAGCTGGAAACGTTCACACAACGCCTGCTCGTGACGACGGAACTGGAGCGCAAAGGGCAGTTTTGGGACAAGCTGCCGCTCAAATCGTTGGCCGAATTTGAAAAACACACCGCAGGTGAACGTGATCGTTTTTGGAACGATGTCATTGGCCGCCTGCCAGACCCGAACCTGCCGGTGAATGCCAGAAGCCGCTTCGTGCGTGAAACGGACAAGGTCACGATTTATGAGGTGACTATGGACGTGTGGAACGATGTCTTTGCCTGGGGCTGGCTGTGCCTGCCCAAAGATCTCAAACCCGGCGAGAAGCGCCCCGTCGTCGTCTGCCAGCACGGATTGGAAGGCATCCCGGAGGACACCATAACCACGGACGAGACACAGAAAGCCTACGCCCCGTACAAAGCCTTCACGCTGCGGCTGGCCGAGCAGGGATTCATCACCTTTGCCCCGCACAATCCGTATCGAGGGAAAGACGCGTTCCGCACGCTGCAGCGGAAGCTCAATCCGCTGGGCCTCACGCTCTACAGCGTCATCAACGGCCAGCACCAGCGTATTCTGGAGTGGCTCAAGGCGCAGACTTTCATACAGCCGGACAAGATCGCCTTCTACGGCCTCAGCTACGGCGGAAAATCCGCCATGCGCACGCCTGCCGTGCTCTCAGATTACTGCCTGAGCATCTGCAGCGGCGACTTCAACGAGTGGGTGCGCAAGTGCGTGAGCACTGACATGCCTATGAGCTACATCCACACCCATGAGTACGAAATCTGGGAGTGGAACATGGGGCGCACCTTCAACTATGCCGAAATGGCCGCCCTCATAGCGCCAAGGCCGTTCATGGTCGAACGCGGCCACAACGATGGTGTGGGTTCGGACGAATGGGTGAACTACGAATTCGCCAAGGTGCGCCGGCTCTACAACAAGCTCCTTATCGGCGACCGCACGACCATCGAGCACTTTGACGGCCCGCACACCATCCACGGTGTCGGCACATTTGAGTTCCTGAAGCAGCAGCTTGGCTGGAAGTGATTCCCATAGCGGTTTTCGCAGCACCGCCTCAGGCTCACGGGACAAAGACTTAGGTGCTTTTGAACCAACTGCCAAGGGATGTCTCCCGCGATTCACCGATGGTCTCGCGCGATGAGCGTGACCAATTTCTTGAAGAAGCCTGTATTTTCCCTGCCGGCGCGCCAGGAATTGCCAACGCTTCGACATTTTTTCAGGCGTCTGTGGCTCATCTTTGGCGGCGCCGCAGTGCTGCTGGTGCTGAGTTTTGTCGTGTTTGAGAGCATCGGCTCCACTCTTGAGCAAGAACGTGCCGCCAGTGTGAGCGCGGTCAATCTGCTGGGGCGGCAGCGCACAGACAGCCAGGTGCTCAGCCGGCTGATGCTGCAGGCTGAGAGCAGCAAACCACCGCTTCAGACCTATTACATGGGACGCATTGACCTCGTGTGGGGCGTCATGAAGACCTGTGAAGAATCCATCCACTCCGGCACACTGGTGCAGCATGCCACCGGGGGGCAACTGGCCGATATTTTGAGAAAGCTGGAACAGGCCCATGAAAGCTATTTGAAGATAGCGCAGGTGATGAAAAAACTCTATCCCCATACGGATGCCACCAGCACCCTGCTGAGAGGCATGGGGGAAACGCTGACTGAAGATTGTGATGCCATGGCCAGCTCCCTGGATCAGGCCGCCCAAAAAATCATCGTGGTCAATGCCGACATCAATGAGCATATTCGCGAGCTGGACTGGCTGCAAATCGGAGTGACAGGAGGCATCGCCTTGATTACGGCCCTGCTGCTGACGCGCGGACAGATCTCCACCATGGAACGGCTGATCGACACCAGCGTAAAACTCCAGGAGCTGACGTATCTGCAGAATGGCGTGCTGGAGAGCGCCGCCTGTGGCATCATCAGCACCAATACGAAGGGACTGATCGCCACGTTCAACTGCGGGGCTGAAAAGCTCACCGGGTATTTACGGCAGGAGGTGGTCGGCAGCCTGACGCCGGAACTGTTCCATGATGTGTCCGATATGGAGCGCATGGCCGCCGAAGTCTCGCGTGAAACGGGCATGGCCATTGCACCGGGATTTGAGGTGTTCGTGGCCCATGCGAAATGCGGCATCCTGCGTGAACGTGAATGCACCTATGTGCGGAAGGATGGCAGCCGTCTCTCCGTCTCCCTGAATGTCACAGCCATGCTGGATGAGGATGGAGAGATCACCGGCTTCCTCGGCATTGTGACCGACATCACTGAAAAGAAGAAGCTGGAGCAGCAGTTTCTGCGCGCACAGCGCATTGAAAGCGTGGGGACGCTGGCCGGCGGCATCGCCCATGACCTCAACAATGTGCTCACCCCCATACTCATGTCGATTGAGCTGCTGCGGCTCACCAACACGAATGAGCGAACACTCTCCATCCTGGGCAGCATTGAATGCAGCGCCAAACGCGGCGCGGATCTGGTGCGGCAGATACTCACGTTTGCGCGTGGAGTGGAGGGCAAACGCACGGAACTTCATGCCAGGCAGCTCATCAAGGAAATCCAGCACTTCGTCCAGGACACCTTTCCAAAGAACATTCACTGTGTCAGCAATCTGCCTGAGGATCTGCCTTCATTCCTTGGCGACCCCACGCAGTTGCATCAGATCCTGCTCAACCTGTGTGTGAATGCACGTGACGCCATGCCCGGCGGGGGGGCGCTGACCATCACCGCAGGCAGTGTGGTGCTGGATGAAGCCGCAGCAGCTGTGCAAATGGATGCAAAACCAGGCCCCTATGTGACGCTCAGCGTGAGTGACTCCGGCAACGGCATTCCGCCGGATGTGCTGGACAAGATTTTCGATCCCTTCTTCACCACCAAGGAGATAGGCAAAGGCACGGGCCTGGGCCTGTCCACGGTATTGAGCATCACCAAGAGCCATGGGGGATTCATCACGGTCACCAGTGAGAGCAACCAGGAAACCACCTTCACCATCAGCCTGCCAGCCGTTCACAACACAGGCTGCAGCATCAAGCCAACGCCCGCAGAAGAGCAACCGATGCCGCTCGGCAAGGGGGAGCTGATCCTCATCGTGGATGATGAGGAGGCCATCCGCACGACCACGCGGCAGACCCTGGAGGCGCTGGACTACCGCACGCTGGTGGCTGCGGATGGCGCTGAGGCCGTGGCGCTCTACACCCGGCACAACTCTGAAATCGCCGTCGTCCTGACGGACATGATGATGCCAGTCATGGATGGGCCCACCACGATCCGGATGCTCCAGTGCATCAACCCCGACGTGAAAATCATCGCGGCCAGCGGGGTTGCCCACTTGGGCGGCCCGGCCAAACTGGCCGAGATGGGCGTCAGACACTTTCTGCCCAAGCCTTACACCGCCCATACCGTGATGACGACAATCAACCTCGTAATCAATGAGTCGGACACCTGGCGGGAAACACCGGTCAAGAGCATGACCTTGTGAGGAAGCCGGCGTCTCAGCTTTTCATCGGCGCGGTCGAGAGCACGGGCTGGATGTGATGTTCGGAGACGAGCGTGACCAGCAGATTGTTCACCATGGTCGATTTGGAAGCGGAATCGAGCTGCACGATGCCGTCGGTTTCAAGTTTGCGCAGGGCCATTTCGACCATGCCGATGGCTCCATCCACGATGATCTGGCGTGCGGCGAGAACCGCCTGTGCCTGCTGGCGGCGCAGCATGGCCTGGGCGATTTCCGGGCTGTAGGCAAGGTGGCTGAGCTGGGCCTCCAAAACCTCAATACCGGCGACGCTGGTGCGTTCCGCCAGTTCTGCACGCAGCTGACTTGCGATTTCTGCTGGATGGCTGCGCAGGGCGATTTCTCCGGGCGCGTGGGGTTCATACGGAAAGAGATTGGAGAGATGGCGCAGCGCCGTCTCCCCCTGAAGACGAACGAAGTTATTGCAGTTCTCGACGGCAAAAGTCGCCTTGGCCGAGTCCACCACACGCCACACAATCACCGCCGCGATTTCAATCGGATTGCCATGGGCGTCATTGACCTTGAGCTGCTCGCTTTGGAAGTTGGCGATTTTGAGAGAGATCTTCTGCCTGCCAGCAAAGGGGTTGACCCACCAGAACCCGTTCTGAACGAGACTGCCGGTGTACTTCCCGAAGAAAGTGAGCACCACGGCTTCGTTGGGAGAAACAATGGCGACTCCTTTGACCACAAGAATCCCGAGAATGGCGGCAGGAACCGCCATGAAGGGAATCAGCTGGGGGTATTCATATACGCTGAAGGCTGCCAGGCCGAGAGCCGCGAAAATGATGAAGGTGCCGGGAATGGCGAAGGCGTTGCGTTCTTTCATGGAGCAATTGAACTAGTTACGCGATGTCCCGTCACTGAGAATTTTGCGGGTATTTTCCAGCCACCTGCGCCATGACAGCCATTTGCATTCGCTGCATCGTCCGCTAGGCTGAGGACGTAACCAAACGCGCTATGCAAACACCCAAAATCACCGCCTACCTGAAAACCTACTGCGGCTGGAGCGAAGGCGTCCGTGCCATCTTCCGCAAATACGATCTCGCCTTCGAAGAGAAAGACATCATCAAAAATCCCGCCTTCCGCTGGGAGATGGAACAGAAGAGCGGCCAGCCGCTGTCCCCCTGCGTGGAAATCAACGGCACCATGCTTCCTGACATCAGCGGCGCTGAGGTGGAAGCCTGGATGACTGAGAACGGCCTGCTCGAAAAGAACGAAGCTCCGGCCGATGCACCGACGAACTCCGCCTGCACCGATGCGCAGCACGCAGCAATGGCCGCAGGCCAGGTTGGCACCTTGAAATTCGTGGGTTGATTCGGCATGCGTTCCCGGCTTTTCCTCCTTGGGCTGGTGGTTTCCCTCGCAGCCTGCAACTCCATTTATTACGCCGCCTGGGAAAAGCTGGGCTACGAGAAGCGTGACCTGCTCAAGAGCGCGGTCAAAAAAGCCCGTGGCGAGCAGAAGGAGGCCGGAGAGCAGTTTCAGGATGCGCTGACTCAGCTCAAAAAGCTGAGTCAGTTCAACGGCGGCAATCTCGAGTCCGCCTACAACCGCTTCAAAGGCGAGTATGAGGACTGCGAGTCCCAGGCAAGCCGTGTGCGCAGCCAGATCCGCGAGGTGGACACGGTGGCGCAGGATCTATTCCGCGAATGGGAGGGCGAAATCCGGCAGTATGAGAATGCCACCCTCGCGGCAGACAGCCGCCGCAAGCTGGCGGAGACGCGCAGCCGCTTTGAACCGCTATCACGTTCCCTGCACGCGGCCGAAGCCACGATGGATCCGGTCCTGCACAAGTTTCATGATCAGGTGCTCTACCTGAAGCACAATTTGAACGCTGCCGCGATCGGCTCGCTACGCGGCACAGCGGACAACATCCAGGGTGACATCCAACGTCTTCTCGATCAGATGAACCGCTCCATCGCGGAAGCGGACCGGTTTATTCAAACGCTGTAAAGTCTGGGGCAAACGGGTCTGTGCGCAGGCATGAAAAAGCCCTCCGGCTTTGCAGCGGGAGGGCTTCGAAGACTGGCTTCTTATACCGGTCAGGCTTTGATCATGCCGTGAGGGTCGATGACGTACTTGCGGGCCGCGCCTTTGTCGAAGTCCACATAGCCTTTGGGTGCGCCCTTCAGTGAGATCACCTGCACGTTGGTCGCCTTGGCGATTTTGATCTTGTCGTGCAGGATCGCCATCATGAGGCGGCGGTGGTAGCGCATGACCGGGCACTGGCCGGTGACGAAGGTGTGGCTCTTGGCCCAGCCGAGACCGATGCGGATGGAAAGAGCGCCAACCTTGGCCGCTTCATCGACCGCGCCTGGGTCACCCGTGACGTAGAGTCCGGGGATGCCGATGGCGCCGCCCGCCTTGGTGATTTCCATGACGCTGTTGAGCACCTGTGCGGGCACTTCCTTGCTGTGGTTGTGGCCACAGCCACGGGCTTCAAAGCCGACGCAATCCACCGCGCAATCCACTTCCGGCACACCGAGGATGTTCTCGATCTGATCCTGAATGGAGGCAGACAGGGAAACGTCGACAGTTTCACAGCCGAAACGACGGGCCTGGGCAAGGCGCTCCTTGTTCAAATCGCCGACGATGACGACTGCGGCACCGAGCAAATGACAGGAAGCCGCGCAGGCAAGGCCGACAGGGCCGGCTCCGGCAATGTAAACGGTCGCACCAGGTCCCACCCCTGCAGTAACCGCACCGTGATAGCCAGTGGGGAAAATGTCCGAGAGAAGAGTGAGATCTTTGATTTTGGCCAGCGCCTGATCGCGATCCGGGAACTTCAGGAGATTGAAGTCAGCGTAGGGCACCATCACGTATTCCGCCTGACCACCGACCCAGCCGCCCATGTCCACGTAGCCATAGGCCGCACCGGGGCGGGCAGGATTCACATTCAAACAGATGCCGGTCTTGCCTTCCTTGCAGTTGGCGCAGCGTCCGCAGGCGATGTTGAAGGGCACGCTCACAATGTCGCCTTTCTTGATGAACTCCACATCGCGGCCCGTCTCGATGACTTCGCCCGTGATTTCGTGGCCGAGAATCAGGCCCTTCTGGGCGGTGGTACGGCCACGCACCATGTGCTGGTCAGAGCCGCAAATGTTTGTGCTGACGACTTTGAGGATGACTCCGTGATGGCATTTACGCTTTTGTTCGCGCAGCTCCAGTTTGGGGAAATCAATGCTTTGAACCTCTACCTTACCGGTACCCATGTAGGCGACACCATGATTGCTTGGCATAATATTGTGTGGTTGGTTGAATTTTGGGGATTCCCGGTCATGCTAATCAGAACCGGCAGATCTCGTCAATCTTGGTAAAGGAAAAACGCGAAGGCACGGACTACAGCGGTGCAGGGGCCGGGAGAGGCTGATACCGCTGGGTCTCCTAAACGAATCAGGTAACATGCTCTTTCGGATTGCCTGCCCGCGAGCAGCCCGCCACAATACGAATGCATGAAAATTACATCATTCGCATTCTCCCTCCTCCTGTTTGTAACCGCCGCCGCTAAGGCACAGACCCCGGCTCCTGCCGCGCCGCCAGCCGCCCCTGTGGTCGTCATGCCACCGCAGCCACCGGATGTGCCTGCGGAAAAGTATGGCAAAGACGGCAAGATCAACCCGGGCTTTATCGCCTCACATGAGAAGTTCCTGGGCATCGCCAAAGAAGGCAAGACTCAGCTCTTATTCCTCGGCGACTCGATCACCGCCGGCTGGGCGGGCAGTGGCAAGGAGGTCTGGGCGAAAGCCTTCAGTGCCTACACTCCAGCAAATTTTGGCATCGGCGGCGACCGCACGCAGCATGTGCTGTGGCGCATTCAAAACGGCGAACTCGAAGGCATCAAGCCCAAGGCCGCCGTGCTCATGATCGGCACGAACAACGTCGGCTCGGATCCAGCCGAAGGCATTGCCAAGGGCGTCACCGCCATCGTCGAAACCATCCGCGCCAAGCAGCCTCAGGCTAAAATCCTGCTGCTCGCCGTCTTCCCCCGTGGCGACAAACCCACAGGCAAACTCGGTGCCGCCAACGAAAAGCTCAAGCAGGTCAACGCCATCATCTCCAAGCTCGACGACGGCAAAAACATCTTCTTCCTCGACATCGGCGACAAATTCCCTCAGCCCGAAGGTGCGCTCACCAAGGAAATCATGCCCGACTTCCTTCACCTCTCCACAGCCGGCTACCAGATCTGGGCCGACGCGATCGGTCCGAAGCTCGCGGAGTTGATGAAATAATCTGCTCGGTTCCGGAAACATTGATTCATCTGGCGCACGCGAGCCCTGCGTGCATAGGAAAGCCCATGCCCCAGCCTGTTCTCCTTTCCGACGTCGGCAAAGTCCTCATCGATTTCGACTTCAGCATCGCCGCCCGTCGGCTGGCGCAGCAATGCGACCATCCGGCGGAGACGGTGCTGACGTTGTTTGATGACATCAAAGTCCCATATGAAGTGGGAGACATGGATGATGCGGAGTTCGTGCGGCAGGGCATGGCGCTGACGGGCTTTCGAGGCACTCCTGAGGAATTCGTGGCCATTTGGTGCGAAATTTTTGCGCAGAACGAACCCATGTACGCAACGCTAGGCACACTGGCGGGCAGGCTGCCCATGCATCTGCTCTCAAACACCAACGAACTGCACAAAAGCTACTTCCTGAGAGAGTTCCCGATCTTCCGCCACTTCCAGGATGGCGTGTATTCGCACACCGCGCGCTGTGCCAAGCCCGGGGAGGAGATCTTCCTCAAGACCGCCGCGCAGCTGGATCTCGACCCCGAACGCACGTTTTACATCGACGATCTGGAGGCAAACATTGCCACCGCCAAACGGCTGGGTTTTCGGACATTTCATTACAGCTTTGCGAAGCATTCGCAGCTCCAGACGGAGCTCGACGAATGGCTGGCGGCTCAGGGCATTGGTTGACGGGCGCGAATACCTGTCATAACCAGTACGTGCTGCCGTTCGTATCACTTGTGTGGCATGATAGCATGCACGATTAATTCCATGAAATGCGACGTATGCGAGAATGAGGCCACAGTGTTCCTCACCCAGATCATCAACGGTCAGATGACCACGGTGAATCTGTGTGAGACCTGCTCGAAGGCCAAAGGCGTGACCGAAGAGACTGGCTTCGGTCTGGCGGAGGCATTTCTGAGTCCCTCCCACCGTGCGGAGTCGGACACGATGGAAATCGTGTGCGACGCCTGCGGTTTCACAGCTTCACAGCTGAAAAAGATCGGCCGCATGGGCTGCCCGGAATGCTACGCCGCTTTCCGCGATGGATTGGACGGACTGCTGCGCAACATGCACAAAGGAACCCGGCATGTGGGCAAGCGTCCCAGCCACACGAGCGCGGTCGTTCCTCAAATACTGCCCCGGCAGCGGGCTACCACCTTGAAGGATTCACCTCCACCTGCCCCGGTCGCGCCTCCCGCAGTACCGCCACCTGACCTTGCCAAGCTCCGCGCCGAACTCGATCTGGCCGTCAAAGAGGAACGCTACGAGGATGCTGCCCGATTGAAATCCGAGATCGAAAACCTCCAGCCCAAGGCCTCTAAATGAAGGATGACGCAGGTGGCATCATCCTTCCGCGTTATTCAACGCGTATCCCTTTAGCAATGTCCAATTTCGTAATCTCATGATGCGTTTTGCCACCCTGATCAAGAACCCCGCCGACTGGATGAAAGGCGCGGGGCCGCACTCCGACGTGGTCATGACCTCGCGGGTGCGTCTTGCTCGCAATCTCCGGGGCTACCCGTTTCCAGGCTTCAGCCAGGAACGCCAGCGCATCGAGCTGCTGGAGCGCGCACGCCCGGTGGTGGAAGAGCTGCCCGAAATGCGAGACGGCTACAGCGAGGACTACACGGACCTTAGCAAGATCCGCAAACAGGTTCTGGTGGAGCGCCATCTCGTCAGCCGCGAGCATGCGGCTCGCTCCTCTGGCTGCGCTGTGGTCGTGGACCGCAAGCAGAGCATTTCCATCATGATCAATGAGGAGGATCACTTTCGCATTCAGGGCATCCGCCCCGGACTGAACCTCACCAGCGCCTTTGAGGTGGTGGACCGCGTGGACACGGAGCTGGAAAGCCTGCTGCCCTATGCCTTTGACCCCAAGCTCGGCTACCTCACCGCCTGCCCCACCAATCTCGGCACCGGCATGCGCGCCTCCGTCATGCTGCATCTTCCGGCTCTGGTGCTCACCGAGCAGATCAACCCGGTGATCAAAGCCATTGGCAAGATCGGCCTGGCCGTGCGCGGCCTCTACGGAGAAGGCACCGAAGCTTTGGGCAACCTGTTCCAGATCTCGAACCAGCACACCCTGGGCGAGGCGGAGCCTGAAATCATCGCCCAGATCGAAAAGGTCATCGAAGGCGTCGTCCGTTCCGAAGTGACGGCACGCGCCAAGCTCAAGGAAGACCACCAGACCATGCTGCGCGATCAGATCGGGCGTGCCTTCGCCATTTTGAGGTATGCGCATATCCTTACCTCCAAAGAGGCACTGAACCTGCTATCCATGCTTCGTCTCGGTGCGGATCTCGACCTTGTCGGGAACTGCGACCGAAGCCTGATCGACATGCTTCTGCTTGAAATTCAACCTGCGCATCTGCAGCTCAATGCTGCGCGTGAATTGTCCCCTGAAGAGCGAGACAGCATGCGCGCTGATTTAACCCGCACGCGGTTACAATCCATCGACGGCCCGGGTAGTTTTCCGACATCACAATCTAACAACGGAGGTACAACCTCCCCTACTAATGATGAATAATTTCACTCCACGCGCCCAACAGGTTCTGGCCCTCGCCCGCAAGGAAGCCGACCGTTTCAACCACAATTACGTCGGCACTGAGCATCTCCTGCTTGGCCTGATCAAACTCGGCCAGGGGGTCGCAGTCAACGTTTTGACCAAGCTCGGCCTTGACCTCGAAACCGTGCGCATGCAGGTGGAGCAGCAGGTCGGCTCCGGCCCTGAGACCAAGATGGTCGGCAACATCCCCTACACCCCGAGGGTGAAGAAGGTGCTCGCCCTGGCCTCGAAGGAAGCCAAGGCGCTCAACCACAGCTACGTCGGCACGGAGCACATCCTGCTCGGCCTCCTCCGCGAAGGCGAGGGTGTGGCCGCCCAGGTGCTTCGCAATCTCGATGTGAACCTCGACAAGGCGCGCAGCGAAATCCTCAAGGAACTCGATCCCAACTTCTCCTCCCAGAACGAAGAGGAAGAGGAGGAGAGCGAACCCGTCAACCCTACCGGCAACACGCCTGCAGGCGACAAGAAGAAGAACGAGAAGACCCCGGCTCTCAAAGCCTTTGGGCGCGACCTCACGGAGCTCGCCATCAAGGGTGAAATGGACCCCGTCATCGGCCGCTCGGAAGAAATCGCCCGCGTCATCCAGATCCTTTGCCGCCGCACCAAGAACAACCCGGTGCTCATCGGCGAAGCCGGTGTCGGCAAGACCGCCATCGTCGAAGGACTGGCCCAGGAGATTGCCGCTGGCAACGTGCCTGAAATCCTGCGCGACAAGAAAGTCATCACCCTCGATCTCGCACTGATGGTCGCTGGCACGAAGTATCGCGGCCAGTTTGAAGAACGCATCAAGGCGGTGATGGATGAAATCCGCCGCAACAAGAACGTCATTCTCTTCATCGATGAGCTGCACACCATCGTCGGTGCTGGCGGCGCTGAAGGCGCGATGGATGCCAGCAACATCATCAAACCCGCGCTCAGCCGTGGCGAGCTGCAATGCGTCGGTGCCACCACCCTGAATGAATACCGCAAGTACATCGAGAAGGACTCAGCCCTCGAGCGCCGCTTCCAGAGCGTGAAGATTGAGGAGCCGTCCGTCGAGGATGCCATCAAGATTCTCTTTGGCCTGCGTGGCAAGTACGAGATGCACCACAAGGCGAAGTACAGCGAAGATGCACTCCGCTCTGCCGTGAACCTCAGCTCACGCTACCTGCCCTCCCGCTTCCTGCCTGACAAGGCCATCGACATCATGGACGAGGCCGGCTCCAAGGCGCGCATCGCCGCCATGACCCGTCCGCCCGAACTCAAGGTGATCGAAGCCGAGATCGAGGAGATTCGCGTCGAGAAGGAAGGTTCCATCAAGGAGCAGGATTTCGAAAAGGCTGCGAGCCTGCGCGACCGTGAGAAGAACGCGAAGAAGCGCTTTGATGACGTGCTGGAAACCTGGCGTTCCAACAATCAGGAGCGCATCGTCGATGTCACTGAAGAGGACATCATGTCCGTCGTCTCCAAATGGACTGGTGTTCCGCTGCAACGCATGGAACAGGCCGAAGCCGAGAAGCTGCTCAAGATGGAAACCGAGCTCAAGGGCAAGGTCATTGGCCAGGATGAAGCCGTCATCGCTATCAGCAAGGCTCTGCGTCGTTCCCGCGCCGACCTCAAAGATCCGCGCCGCCCGATTGGCTCCTTCCTCTTCCTCGGCCCGACCGGTGTCGGCAAGACCTTCCTCGCGAAGAACCTCGCCGAGTTCATGTTTGGCACCGCCGAGGCGCTGATCCAGATCGACATGTCTGAATACATGGAGAAGCACACCGCCAGCCGTCTGATCGGTGCGCCTCCCGGATATGTCGGTTATGAAGAAGGCGGCCAGCTTTCCGAAGCAGTTCGCCGTCGCCCCTACTCCGTGATCTTGTTCGACGAAGTCGAAAAAGCGCACCCGGATGTCATGCACCTGCTGCTGCAAATTCTTGAAGAAGGCCAGGTCACCGACAACTTCGGCCGCAAGATCGACTTCCGGAACACCATTGTCATCCTCACTTCCAACGTGGGTGCGGAGCAGATCAAACGCCAGACCAGCCTGGGCTTCATGGCCATGCAGGAAGACGCCGCCGACAACGCCGGCATCAAAGGCAAGATCACCGAAGCCGCGAAGAAGTTCTTCAAGCCTGAGTTCCTCAACCGCCTGGACGACATCGTCATCTTCCGCATGCTCGAGAAGGAGCAGCTCAACAAGATCGTCGATCTCGAAGTCAGCAAGGTGGTCCTCCGCCTCAAGAAGAAGAACATCCACATCACACTCGACGAAACCGCCCGCGAATTCCTCATGAAAGAGGGCTTTGATCCGCAGTATGGTGCGCGTCCAATGCGCCGTGCCGTGGAGAAAAACATCGAAGACCCGCTGGCCGAGCATCTTCTGCGTGGAGACATCCGCGAAGGCGACGTCGTCAAAGTCTCCTTCGACGAGGAGCACAAGCGCCTCAAATTTGCCGCCGACAAACGCGAAACCACTGACATTCCGGCCGAGACGCCAGCACCTTAACCGGGAGCGATCCGCCGGGCTCTGCCTGCCATGATCCGTGCTCTGATTCTCGTTCTCCTCCTCGGCGGCATTGGCTGCTGGTTGGATCGCGAGCATCAGGCAGGCAGGTTTCAAAGCGTGGACGAGTTGTTTCTCGATTTTCTCGTCGCCAACGCGAGGGATCGTTTTCTCACGGCTGATGACCATGCGGTCTCTTCCTCGCCAGTCGTTCTAGTGAAGATGCGTGCGGCTGACAAGGCAGAATATGCCGGCTGGCCGCCACGTCCGCTCGACTGGCAAATGGTACTGAAGGGCCTGCAAGCCTATAACCCTGCGGTGGTCGTGATTCCCGAAACACTGTTTTGGGGCCTCACTCCACCCGAGTTTGTGAATGAGGCAGCGCAGGCATTGGCCCCCTTTCCGAGCACCGTTCTGGGCGTTGAAGCCCAGCTGGCGGCAGGCCGTGAGTCCCCCGCATTTTTGGGTGGCCTCGAAAATTCGCTGCCTCAGTTTCAAAAGGTCCAGGGCGACATTGGGTCAGCACCTCCCTTGGGGGCACTGATCACAGCGCCAGACGACCTGATCCGTCGGCAGGCTGAACTCGGCATCGTTGTACCGCCAGGAACTGATAACACCAACAAGCTGCCTTATGCTGTGCAGGAGAGCGGCCACCTGCTGCCCACCGTCCTTGCTCAGGCACTGGCACGTTTCACCCAGACGCCCTATGCCACTCAGCGCCTGCTGCTGGGACCTGGAGCGGGCGCCTTTCTCGCCAATGGAACCTTTGTGCCGCTCTCAGCGGCTGGTGAATTCATCATCAACACAAAACAGCCGGTTCACGAAGTCGATGCGCTCAATCTCATGACCACGGAACTGGCCGATGCCCTCTCCCCGCAGGACAAGGCGCATCTCTCAGGTGACAAAGTGGTCGTGATCGGAATCGATGACGGCTCCCAGGGCGGACTTGCACGCCTGCATGCACAGGCTTTCGCTCAAGTGCTCGCCCTGCCACGTTTGCGGCTTCTGCCAGACTGGGCGCAATGGATCGTCTGGACGGTGGCCGGGCTTGTGGGGGCCTGGCTCGTTTTCTTCGTGCCACGCAGCAAAGCCATCCTGCGCGGCATACTTTGCATCTTCGCAGCGCTGGTCACCTGCTTTCTCGCCTTTCAGTCCAGTTTGATCTGGTGCCCTCCTACGATTCCAGCCGCTTTGCTCGCAGTATCGACGGTTTTTGCCCGAATTGCAGGTCAAAGGAAGATTTGAGGGGTGAAGTTACCCCTTGTGGAACACTGGCCAGCCCCTAGTGTCTCCCTCCCTTTCCCCAAAAAAATATCGCATGCGTTTTCGCAACCTGACACGTCGACGTGAGATCGGCGCCAATTCCTACCTCCTCGAAGCCGGAGATCATCGCGTCGTGCTGGATGCCGGCATGCACCCAAAACGCGCAGGCCACGAAGCCCTGCCAGATTTCAGCCCCCTGCCGCACAAGTCGGTCAGCGCAACGATCATCACCCATGCGCATCACGACCACATTGGCTCCATGCCCGTGCTTCAGCGCAAGCAGCCGCACACCCCGGTGCTGATGACTGAAATCACCGGCGAACTGGCCTCGGCGATGCTGCACAACTCCGTCAATGTGATGACGAAGCAGCGCGAGGAGGAAAACATCCCTGAATATCCGCTCTTCACCCACCGCGAACTGGATGAGATCCGCGCCAAGTGGATCTACCGTGACATCGACCGCCCGTTTGAAATTCCGGACACCAACCTGGAAGCCACGATGTTTGATGCCGGTCACATCCTCGGTTCCACGGGTGTCCTGGTCCGTGAAGGCAGCAACACGCTGTTCTACACTGGTGATGTGAACTTTGAGGCCCAGACGATCTGCCGCGCCGCCGATTTCCCCACCAGCGGCATCGATGTGATGATCGCCGAGACGACGCGTGGCGATTATGCGCGCCCGGAAGGTTTTTCCCGCAAAGGCGAAAAAGAGCGCCTCGCCGGAGTGATCCGCGACACCCATGAAGCGGGTGGTGCTGTCATGATCCCAGTCTTTGCCCTCGGCAAGACGCAGGAGGTCATGCTGATGCTGCACGAACTGCATCAAGAAGGCCTCATCCCCGAAATGCCCCTCTACATCGGCGGTTTGAGCACCAAGATCACCGTGCTCTACGATCACTACGCCTCACGCAGCCGCCGCAGTTACCCCGGCTTCCGCCTGCTCGAAGACATGAAGATGCTCGTGCCGCGCAAAAACAAGAAGCGCCAGGAGATCGTTTCCAGCCCTCGCACGCTCTACGCACTCTCCAGCGGCATGATGACGGAGCACACCGTCTCCAACACCTTTGCGCAAAAGTTCCTCGATAACCCGCGCAACACCGTCTGCTTCGTCGGTTACACCGATCCTGAGTCCCCCGGCTACAAGATCCGCAATGCCGCGCCCGGCACGATGATCAAGCTGGCCCGTGACCTGCCTGCCGTGGCGCTGAACGCACGCATCGAAAGCTTTGACCTCAGCGCCCATGCTTCCCGTGAGCAGATCGCCGAATACATCGAGAAAGTGAAGCCCAAGAAGCTCCTGCTCGTCCACGGCGAAGAGCCCGCCCAGATGTGGTTCACCCGCCGCTTCAACGAAACCATTCCAGAGACGGAGATCATCCGCCCCGAACCGCATCAGCCGATCGACCTCTGGTAACTTCCGGCCATGCCGCGCCTCATCGCCATCGTTGCCATGTCGAGCAACCGCGTCATTGGACGCGAGGGCAAACTGCCGTGGCATTTCCCGGAGGATTTGAAGTTTTTCAAACGCACGACGCTCGGTCACCCCATCCTCATGGGGCGTGCGACGTTTGACTCCATTGGCAGGCCGCTGCCAGGACGCCAGAACATTGTTTTAAGCCACACCATGGCACCACGCGAAGGGCTCACCGTCATTCGCAGCACCGCCGAACTCCCGCAGGTGTGCGGTGAGGCCGAAACCGTCTTTGTCATCGGTGGTGCACGGGTCTTCGAAGAGCTGCTGCCCCAGTGTGACGGGCTCTACCTCACCTGGATCTCCGCGCCTTATGAAGGCGACGTCCTGCTCCCTCCTTTCGAGCATCTTTTCCAGCTTAAGGAAGTGGTGGGTCAGTCGGAGGGCCTGGAATTCCGCTATTACCAGCGGTTGTAACCAGCGATAAACATCGATTTACAACCACCTTACAACTCACTTACGAGCGTCTGACGCATTGTTTTTGGGCTGTGGAAGAATACCACCAGACAACGAACTGGAGACGGTTCAGTCAAAACTTTCAAATAGTGGTTCCTTCTGGCTGTTGGACTCTATCAAGCAACGGGGCGGATCGTGTGATCCGCCCCGTTTGCTTTTCCAGCTGGGGCACCCGTTGGCCTCCCTTAAGCATGGGATGTTTCTGATACTGAAGTGCTTGATTTCCCTTCTCATGTCCCGAAGGTAGGCGAATCGCCGCCAACCTTAGACGATGAAATTCGCCATATTCGGAGACATCCACGCCAATCTTGAAGCCCTGCAGACCGTTCTGTGGGACGCTCAGGAGCAGGGTTGTTCCAATTACGTCTGCCTCGGCGACATCGTAGGCTATGCGGCCAATCCGGTGGAGTGCCTGCAGGCCGTGCAGGACATGGGCTGTCCCGTCGTCCGCGGCAATCACGATGAAGGAGCCGCCAGCGAGAGTTCCCTCGAAGAATTGAATCCTCTGGCCCAGAACGCCCTGCTGTGGACGCGCGAACAGCTCAGCGAAGAGCAGCGCCAGTGGCTGCGGGATCTGAAACTGGTGCGTCAGGTCCGCGACTTCACCATCGTCCACGCCACGCTCGACTCCCCCGGCAACTGGGGTTACGTGACCAACCGCTTTGATGCGATGGCCAGCTTCAGCTACCAGTTCACCCAGGTATGCTTCTACGGCCACACGCATGTGCCGCGCATCTTTGAAAAGGACGACGCCGTGCGTGCCGCCCGCGGCACCGACATCACCCTGCAGCGCGGTGTGAAGTACTTCGTCAATGTCGGCAGCGTGGGCCAGCCGCGTGACGGTGACTGGCGCGCCGCTTACGCCATCTACGACGTGCAGGCGCAAACGATCTCGATCCGCCGGCTGGAATACGACATCGAAACAGCGCAGGGCAAAATCCGCGCCGCCGGTCTGCCCTCTCTGCTGGCCGACCGTCTTGCCTTGGGCAAATGAGCGAAGCCACGCGCCAGCTTCCCAGCCTGCGCGATTTCCGCTCCGCGCTCATCATCAAACCCAGTTCATTGGGCGACATCGTCCACACGCTGCCTGCGGTGAAGGCTCTGCGCACCGCGCATCCACAACTGAAAATCCGCTGGCTCGCCAACACGGAATGGACACCGATCCTGCAGGGCAGCCCGCTGCTCGATGAAGTGATCCCCTTCCCGCGCAAAACCTTCCGTGGTCTCGCTGGTCTGGTACGCTTTTGGAACTGGCGCCGCACCTGGATGACGCGGCCACGTGAGGAACCCGAGATCGTGCTCGATTTCCAGGGCCTGCTGCGCAGCGGAGTCGTCAGCAGCTGGCGTGGATCGCAAGCCGTCATCGGCCTTTCAGATGCCCGTGAAGGCTCCCGCTTCTTTTACAACCATACGGTAGCCGTAAATGCCGGAGCCCATGCCGTGGATCGCTATCTCGAATTGCCGCGTGCCTTGGGCATCCGCATCGTGCCGGAAGACATCGCCTTTGAACTCACGCCCGGCACCGCGCCCGCCAGCTGGCCGAACTCGCCGCCAAACTTCATCGCCGTGCATCCTTGGTCACGGGGCGAGGGCAAATCCCTCTCGAATTCCTCTTTGCAGGCGCTTTGCGATGCCCTGGCTCCGCATCCGATTGTCCTCGTTGGCATGACGGCTGACCCAGCCCGCCCCACCGGCAGTCACATTCACGACTGGAGTCAACGCACTTCCCTGCCCGAGCTGATCTGGATCATGCGTCAGGCAAAGTTCTGCATCAGCGTGGACAGCGGTCCCATGCACATCGCTGCGGCAGTCAATCCGCAGACGCTGGGCATCCACACCTGGAGCGATCCGCGCAAAGTCGGCCCGTATCCGTCCGGCGTTCACGTTTGGAAGGGTGGACGCATTGCGACACGAGGCGAATTCAGCGCCGAGGAATGCCAGAGCAATGCCAGCGTGGCCGATCAAGACGCACGCGGCATCGGCGAATGGGTTTGCCAGAGACTGGCCTGAAGCGCTGCCAGTTATTTCTTCGCGGCGGCGTCCGTCACCATCTTTGCATACTTGGCGGGATCCGCTTTGAAATCCTTGAGGCAGGATTTGCAGCAGAGCTGCACTTCGGTGCCTTCGTGAGTGACTTTGACCGGTTTGCCCATGCCGCCGAGTTTCTCGCCAGAGATGACACAGGTGGTGAGCGGGTAGGCCGGAGCATCCACGGCGCTGGCGCTGAGAATGAGACCGAAGAAGGTGATGATCAGTTTGGTTTTCATGTGGGTGTCTGTTTGTTTTTGTAGTTTGGGGGTTCGCGACGCGGCTGATGGCAGCGTCGAAATTCTATTTCTCAATGTGCTGAGCGAGTGAAACTTGGAGTGTGCCACGCTGGAACTCCCGCCCGCGCAGCCAGAGAAAGATCACCGGGGTGACGATGAGAATGTGGATCAGACTGGAAATCATGCCGCCTATCACAGGCGTGGCAAGCGGCTGCATCACCTCGGCCCCCTGGCGGTGACTCCACATGATGGGCAGCAGCGACGCAACGATGGTGGCAACGGTCATCACCTTTGGCCTGAGGCGCAAACGGGCACCATCCTTCACCGCCTGCACCAGGTCTGCGTAGGCAAAGGCGCTGCCAAGCTGGGCCATGCGCGTCTTCACGGTTTCTTCAAGATACACGACCATGACGACCCCGGTCTGCACCGCAGTGCCAAAGAGCGCGATGTAGCCCACCCAGACCGCGCCGTTGAAATTGTAACCAAGCAGCTTTTGCAGCAGCACGCCGCCGCTCAACGCGAATGGCACCGCCAGCATGACGTGCGCGGCCTCCAGTGCGCTGTGATAGACGATGTAGAGCAGCACAAAGATGATGAGCAGCACGATGGGAAAGACGATCTGCATGGTCTGCACAAAGCGGCGCTGGTTTTCATACTCACCGGTCAGTTTGTAGGTCATTCCT
>CAILZI010000176.1 GCA_903838675.1 uncultured Verrucomicrobiota bacterium | reverse complement strand
CGCCCGTGATCTCAACTGGCAGTCGCTCGTGCCGGACATAGTACTCAAGCAGGGACCCTGGCGCGAGATCGGCCAGCCGGTCATGTAGCCCCGGTATACCTATTGCTTTTCTGGGCGCAGCCGCTTGAATTCGCGGCACCATGCCAGACATCAAACTCACCAGCACAGAGCCGTTCTGGGTCGCCGCCTGGGTCATTTACACCCTGGCCTACTGCGCCACCCTCGCCTACCTGCTCAACCGCAGACGCTTTGAGACCAACGAGCGCATCCTCTGGTTCCTCGTCATCACGTTCGCACCTGTCATCGGCATTCTGCTTTTTATATTCATCAGCGAAGACGACAAGATTCCTGCCAGAGACGCGCCAAAAAGCCGCAAACCGCTTTCCGACACCACCGGCACTCCTTGGCAAAACGATCCCGGCCACACCAAAGACTCCGTCTCATGAGCGAACAAATGCCAGACGACCTCGATCTCATCACGATCACCCAGTTGCGGCAGGTCGCGAATCAAACACCGCAGCCTTACCGCCTGCATTTGCAGGTCGAGTCACGTCTCGAAAAAGCCACCAGCGCTGGCAGTCCATTTTTTGAAGTGAAGCTCGTCGATGCCGCCGATTCGTTCATCTGGCGTGTTTTTGACAACAACCCCTTGTTTCAAGACGCCGCCAGACTCGCTCGCAACAACTTCATCCAGCTCGCGGGTCAGTGGGTGGAGGGCAAGTACGGCCTCGAACCACGGCAGGTGCATATGCGCGTGCTCGCTGAAGATGAAACCAGCACACTCCTCCTGGGAGATCCCGATCTCGCTTCTCGTCAGCAGGCCGATTACGACGACATCACCACCTTTGTCGGTTCTATCCGGGATCCGCGTCTCTCAAAGCTCTGCCACGTGTTTCTTGAACGCCACGGCGAGCGTTTTCGCCGCACCGGCGCAGCGCGCAAAAACCATCATGCACGTCGTGGCGGCCTGGTCGAGCATGTGGCGCAGATGATGCGCTGCGCCGTGGCGCTTGCGGGCCTGTATCCGCAGTTGAACCGTGACCTGATGATCGCAGGCGTCTTGTTTCATGACTGCGGCAAACTCTGGGAGAACGCCTATGCCGAGTCCGGTTTCACCATGCCCTACAATCTCACCGCCGAAATGCTGGGCCACATCCCGCTGGGCCTGGAACTCGTGAACAAGCTTTGGCGGGATCTGCTGGACGACCCTGCCGCTGCGGAGTGGGCCTCCCTGGAGCCCGCTTCTGAAATCGTGCGCCTGCACCTACTGCATCTCATTGCAGCTCATCATGGCAGCCTTGAGTTCGGCTCCCCCGTGCTGCCAAAGACACCGGAAGCCGTGGCTCTGCATCACGTCGATAACATAGACGCCAAGCTCGAAATGTTCCGGCGTGGCTATGCCAGCAGCAAAGAGCTCGGCCCCGGAATCTTCGAGAAGTTCCCCCCATGGCCGGTGAATATCGTCGCGCCATTGCCAGTGGTGCATCTGCCCCCGGCGGATGGCACAGCCTAGGCGCGCAGTTTCATCAACGCCGCACGCACCATGAGCGCCTCACCAATGTTCTCAGTGGTGAGCAGGCCGATGAGTTTGCCGTCGATCGGATCAAGGACGGGTAATGCAGGGCAATCGCTCGCATTCAAGATCTCGAGTGCCTGGGTCAGTTCAATCGTGGCCAGAGTCGATACAGGACAGCTGCGCATCACATCGACCACCGGATGCCCGGGGCCCTTTTCCGCGAGAGCCGAGATCAGATCATTCCTCGTCAGCATGCCCTGCATACCGCCATGAGTGTCCAGCACAGGAAAATCCTGCTGGTTTCCGGAGAGCAGCAGCTCAACTCCATCCCGCAGAGTGGCCTCGGGCGGCAGGGTGCGAAAATCGGTGATCATGGCATCCCTCACGCGCAGATTCCGCGTGGCCTCCTCCTGAGTGACGCTGGCTGCCTCCTGGCCTGCCGCCATGAAAATGAAGAAGCAGATGAGCAATATCATCGGATGTATCGTGTGGTTCAGCAGCATGTAGATGGCCACCATCATCGCGATGCCCTGCCCGATCGAAGCCGCCCGCCGTGTAGCGGTGCCGTACTCCATGAACATGGCGAAAAAGGCGCGCAGCACCCGGCCCCCGTCCATGGGAAAGGCGGGAATCAAATTGAATGCCACCATGAATATATTCCACACCATGAGCTTTTCGAGAAAGCCCCCCGTTTTGATGAAGTCGTAGCCGGGATGGAACGCAGTGCTGATGCCAAAGCCCAGCCAGATAGCCGCCGCGATGATCACATTGACCAGCGGGCCGCTGATGGCCACGACCAGCTCCTCCGATGGCTTCCGTGGCATGCGCTCCAGCCGGGCCACACCGCCGATTGGCAGCAGCGTGATGTCCGGCGTGCGGATGCCGTAACCGCGTGCCGCCATGACGTGGCCAAATTCATGCAGCACCACGCAGCCAAACATGACGGTGATGAACAGCGTTGATTCCAGTGCTGCTGGAAGGCCCTGCCCGCTGAGATAGCTCTGGCTCGCGACAAACAGCAGCAGCAGCAGAAAGGTGACGTGAACGCGGACCTCGGTTCCGGCGATGGTGAAGAGGCGAAAAGACCATTTCATAGAAGAAGACAAAGCTAGGGCTTGGGAGATTTGGATGGGTCGTAGTAGATACGCACATCAGCATCTTTGATACCTAGAATCTCCTGCGCACGGCGCAACGCGTTGCGTGTGGACAGATTGGGATTGGACGGGCTTGCGGGGAAGAGGTTGTCCTTGCCGATGACCTCCACCATACCGGCGTCCTTCAGCACGCGGTACAAGTCCTTCAACACCCCGCTCACAATGAGGTCACGCCCGTCGGCACGCAGCGTCCGCACCAGCTCCTCGATCGCCATGGCGCAGGTCGCATCGAGGTGGCGCGCGTTCTTCAGCCGCAGGATGACAATCCGCAGATTGGGATCGGCGCAAGAGTTCTGGATTTGAGTGCGGAAGATGTCAGCCGAGGCAAAAAACAAGTCTCCTTCCACATGTACGATCGAAATGGCCGGGTGCTGGCGCCCGCCTTGGCGTGCCTCGGCCAGATTGCCTTCTTCATTGAAGACATATTCCACCAGCGAGGGCTGGCTGGCCTTGTGCAGGTAGAGGATGATCGAAATGCCCACGCCGGTGAAGATCGCCACATGCAGCGGCACCAGCAGCGTGGCCACGAAGGTCGTGATAAACACCACCGCATCCGCCCCTGTGGCGCGCAGGGAGATGCGGATCTGCCGCCTTTTGATAAGAGCCACAGCCACACAGATCACCATCGCTCCCAGCGCGGCCTTGGGCACGTACGCCACCAACGGGCCAATCGTCAGCGCCGCCACCAGACACACCACGCCACTGACAATCGCGGATATCGGCGACACTGCCCCGCTCTCATACGCAGCCAGCGAGCGTGTCAGTGAATGGGAGGCAGGCATGCCGCTGAGGTAGGCGCAAGCCAGGTTTGCCGCGCCCAGGCTCAGCATGTCCTGGTTGGCATCCACGTTGTGTCCTGACCGGCTGGCCAGCGTGCGTGCCATCGCGGAGTTTTCCATCATCGCCACAAACGCGAGCGAAAGCGCCAGCCCAAAGAGCTGGCTGAACTGCGCCGAAGCATTACCGCTGGTAAAGTCTGGGAACGGCGGCAGCAGCGTGCGCCAGGTGAAAGACAAATCGGAATACGTGGCGACCTGCCAGCCCGCTTTGTTCATCAGCGCGGCGATCACTGACATCAGGATGAGAGTCAGCGTCAGTGCCGGGAAGCGTTTGCCAAAACGTTTGAGGCCGTAGTAGCAGCCAAGGGCCAGCGCGCAGATCAGTACACTCGGCCAGTGAATGGCCCCGAGATTGCCCAGCACATCATGCAGATCGGAGACCAGGGTGCGTCCCGCAGGTTTGCCAGAGGCCGTCGCAATCTGCTGGCCCAGCACCACCGGAAGCTGATGCGCAAACATCTGCAAAGCTGCACCCGTGAGATACGCCACCACCACCGCCCGGCTGATGAACCGCGCCATGTCCGCCACGCGGAAATAGGCGCCGAAGATCAGCAGCGCACCCACGAGAAACACCAGCATCGGCATCGATGCCAGTTGGTTCAGGTGGGGAAAAGCGGCGAAATAGGACGAAACCATGAACGCCGTGGCATTTGTCGGGCCATAGATTGAATGTCGCGAGCTCATCAACATCGCACCCACCACGCAGGCCACCGCTGAACAGGTGATGCCATAGGACAGTGGCAGCCCGGCCACCACCGCAAACGCCATCCCCTGCGGGATGGCCAGCAGCGCGCCATCCAGTCCGCTCTTGCAGTCCGCCTTGAAAAACTCTTTGTGGTACCCCTTCAGGGTCTGCCGCAGCGGAAACGGGTCCAGTTCACTTTCTGCGGCCATGGTTTGCAGCCATGCCCGGCCTTGACGTGCAAAATCACGCAGTTGCTGGAACCAGGCTCGTAGGTGGGTAAGCAAGACAAACTCCTTGGAAACGCTTGGCCCAAGCTAGACGTCTCAGCACAGATCACAAGCACTGTGCACAAATACGATTGCCACTGGACTTGGGTCACCTTGGAACCAACTTCTATCATGCTCGCAGACGCTGACGAACCGATCCCTGATGTGGTGGAGCACCCCATCGGCCCGGAACTCGATCTCCACACCTTCCGTCCGGGTGAAATCGGCAGCCTGCTGCCTGAATATTTCGCCGAATGTCGCAAGCGCGGCATCCTGCGCGTCCGCATCATTCACGGCAAAGGCAGCGGCACCCTCAGAACCGGCGTGCATCAGTTGCTGGCAAAACTGCCCGAAGTGCAGCAATTCATCTGGCCTGCCGATGAAACCAGCGGCTCCTGGGGCGCGACATGGGTCTTTTTGCAGGTCTGAGGTTCCTCAGGGCGCCCAGTTCAGACTCGTCCACACCTTCGGCTTGCCATTCTCCAGCTTCTCCAAATCCAGCGGCGTACCATTTTTGACTTCCAGCTTCTGGCCGCGGATTTCCAAGGTCAGGGGGCCGGCGAGGTCGGCTTTTTCCAGCCAAAACCGCAGCCGGATGTCTCCCGTGGTCTGGGCTTCAATGCTCGGCGGGCGCTCCACTGGGAGAATAAAAGGCGGCACATCCTTCCCGGCGGCATTGAGCAGACGCACATCTGGCGCCTGCATGGAGAGCGGGCGGGGGCTGGCGTTCTTGTACCTTACCTCCAGATCCAGCCGGGCATTGCCAAAATCACGCTCCAGGGTGCAGCGGCGGAGTTGCAGGGGGGAATCCGCGCTTATTTCGGCCCCGGGGCCGGTTTCAGCCCGGTTTGGAGCCGTTTGAAACGACCACCAGATGGCGATTCCGCCTGCGATTAGCAGCAGCCAAACCTCAAATCTCTGAAAAATACGCATGGGGGCTAAAATCGGGGATGTCGTTCTCTGTTTGTCAAAACCGTCAAACTGTCTATCATGCGCGCCCCTCCGGCCCGGACGCGGTTCACCACCGCCCGGTTGTTGCGATGGAAAACACTTCGCCCCTAACCTCTTTCTCATGAACATCAACGTCGAACATCAGCCCAACTGCCGCGCCGTCGCCCACGTCCGCGTTCCTTCCGACCAGGTCGGCAAAGAACGTGACGAGATCATCACCTACTTCGCCGGCATGGTGCGCATGCCCGGCTATCGCCCCGGCAAAACGCCCAAGAGCATTGTCGCCAAGCGCTACGAAAACGAAGTGAAGGACGAACTCGAGAAGAAGCTCATCAGCGAAGGCCTGCGCCAGGCTGTGAAGAGCGAAGGCCTCGAACTCCTCAACGTCCTCGCCGTGAACGACAAGATGTATCACGACACCGACAAGAGCTTCAGCTTCACCATTGAGATGAGCCTCGCTCCCAAGTTCGAGCTGCCTGAATACACCGGCATCCCCGTCAAGCTCCCGCGCATCGAAGTCACCGACGCTGATGTGGACCACGATCTCCTTCACCTCCGTGAAAACCAGGCCACCTATGAAGACGTGGCCCGTGTCGCCGCCATCGGTGATGTCGTCGTGCTCAGCGTCACCGGCAGCCTTGATGGCCAGCCTCTCGGCGAAGCCATTCCAGATGCCCCTGCTCATCTCAAGGAGATGAAGGAAAACTGGTTCCTCCTCGCCGAAGAAGACGATTTCCTCCCCGGCTTCTACGCAGGCCTCGTCGGCATCGCCAAAGATGACGAGCGCACGCTCAACATCACCCTTGCAGACGATTTCAATTTTGAAGCCCTGCGCGGCAAGACCATCGCCCTGGCTGTAAAATGCCACGGTGTGAAGAACAAGGCCGTGCCTGAACTCACCGAAGAGTTCATCAAGAAGGTCGGCGGTGAAGAAATGACCCTCGAAACCCTGCGCGATGAAGTGCGCGACGCCATCCGCCGCCGCCGTGAGCAGGCCCGCGATGCCGCGAAGTCCAATCAGGTCATCGCCCACCTCTTTGAAAAAGTTGAGTTCGAACTTCCTCAGGAAGTCGTGAACCGCGAAGCCCAGCGCCGTACCAACGAAATCGCCCAGCGCGCCATGCAGCAGGGCATCGGCGAAGAAGAACTGATGAAGCAGCAGGACGAGATCCTCAACAGCGCCACCAATCAGGCCCGCCAGAACGTCAAAGTCAGCTTCATCCTTGAGCAGATCGCCAAGAAGGAAGCCCTCGAAGTTCCCGGCCAGAAGATCGCCATGGCCCTCGCCCAGATCGCCGAGCGTCAGAAGACCCCCGCCAAGAAGTTCATGGCCGAGGCGCAGAAAAACGGCCTCATCGACAACGTTCGCGGCGACCTCCTCCTGCAGGAAGCCATGGAGTTCCTCAAGTCCAAGGCCATCGTCGAAGAAACCGAGCCTGAAGCAGAACACTGCGACACGCACAGCAAGTAAGCGGCGGCAGAGCAGTCAAAGATGGGTCAAGCGGTCGCGTGATGGCGGCCCTTGACCTTACTTCTCTTTCTCCAGCCGGGTCTTCCAGCGAGTGGCCTTTTTTTCCAGCACTTCCTTCGGGCGCGTGCTGAAGAAATCGTAAGCGACTTTGTTCTTCGCGGCCATTTCGTGAAAGGTGGGATAGACAATGCCGTCTTGGGCACCCGCGAAGATGGGCTTGCCGGTTTTCAGATCGTAAAAGCGGGCCCACAGCACCTCGGTGCTGTTGGGATCGTCAATGTAGTCGGTCTTGCCGTCGGCCGTTTTGGATTTCCTCAGTCCCGTAAGTCGATGCGCCTCGAACCATTTCATCGCTGAGTCGATCATGGTGACAACCTCGGGCGTCACGGGTGCGTTGCGCATGAGGAACTTCACCAAGTTGGCAGATTCGCCGCCGCTCAGGGAAGGGGGTTCTTTTGCCCGGGCCTTCACCGGAGCCAGCGTGAGCGGGTGATGCTGCGCACACCACACGGTGGGGACACCGTCGATTTTGACCTGCATGGCGGCAATGCAGGAGATGCCTTTGTCGAATGCGGCCTGCGCCCGTTGCTTGAGGGGTTCATCGGCGAAAGTGAAGAGCTTGTCGCCCCTCTTGATGGCGAGCAGCAGTTCGAGCACGTGCATCATGGCGTCGTCATTCAGCGTGATCGCCTCGTGGTAGCCGCGCTCCACAGGGTAGTTCTGCGGCCAGCCGCCGTTGGGATACTGCGCGGCGAAAACGTAGTCGATGCCCTTCATCAGCGCGGCATGCACGTCCTCGCGTTTCGTCGCGGTGAACACTCCGGCCAGGAACTTGAGCTGCTCGGTCGTCGTGCGGTTGTCGAAGGTTCCGCAGTAATGCCACGCGTCGCCCTTTTGGGCGGTCCAGTGCGTGCCGGTCTGGCGCGGCCCCTTCGTGTAATCCACCGCCTTCGACCAGCCGCCAGTGGGTGTTTGGTAGCTGATAACAACCTCGGCAAGCTTCTGGTTCTCGGCGCTGCCAAACCACTCCGCAGGCGTGTCACTGTCGAACTCAAACTCCTTGCGGTCTCCCGGGGCGGGGGCTGACTTCTCCAAGCCGGCTTTCTGGCACTCTTCAGTGAGGATGCGGCGATCGGTGGCCGCAGCAGCACGTGACTTCGCCAGGTAGGTGTTCCAATCTGCTTTCTGTGACTCGGGAAGCTGCGCCTGCAGTTCGTCTGTGAGCATCGTGAAAGGTTTTTCATCGGCCGAGACTGCTGTGGCAAGTAAGAGGTGTGCGAGCAAGAAGCGTATGAGCATGATGATATTGGTTGTTCACGACATCATGCAGTGCGAATCGTATTTTCTGATGTCCGCCATAGCGGCAGCCTATCCTTCAAAGCTGGCCGCCAGGCAGGCCAACACACGACAGCTCGGCTGTTTGTCAGCCCAAGCCGCCTTGACCGTTTGCCACATGATTGCTCTTTTGCGGATATAATGCCCCACGATCTCCACGCCTCCCTCAAACAGCACTTTGGCCACAAGGCCTTTCGTGCCGGGCAGGAGCAGGTGATGGAGGCCCTGCTTGCGGGAAGAAGCGCGCTGGCGCTCTTCCCCACCAGTGCGGGCAAATCCCTCTGCTATCAGTTGCCGGCGCTGCTCATGGAGGGCGTCGCGCTGATCATCTCTCCCTTGATTGCGCTGATGAAGGACCAGGTGCAGGCTTTGCGCGCGCGCGGCATTGCTGCGGCACGGTTGGATTCCTCGCTGTCACCGGATGAAGCGGCACAAGTCTTTGACGACATGCGCAATGGCACGCTGAAGCTGCTCTACATCGCCCCGGAGCGGCTCATGAATGAAAACTTCGTCGAGCGGCTCAAGCGCCTGCGCATCTCAATGATGGCGGTCGATGAAGCGCACTGCATCTCCGAGTGGGGGCACAATTTCCGTCCGGAATACCTGCGGCTGGCGCTCGTCGCACAGGAGCTCGGCATCAAGCCCGTGCTCGCCCTCACCGCCACCGCCACGCCATCGGTCGCGGCAGACATTCGCAAGGCCTTTGGCATTGCGCAGGAGGATCATGTTCAGACCTCCTTCCTTCGGTCAAATCTGCACTTCCGCATCACGCCCTGCACCGCGCAGCAGCGCCTGCCCGTGCTCACCAAGCTGCTCCTCAAGCGCAAGGTGCCATCCATCGTTTACGTGACGCTGCAAAACACCGCCGAGCACGTGGCCACGCATCTGCAGAAGAATGGCGTGAACGCTCTGGCTTATCATGCCGGATTGCCGGACGAGCACCGGCATGCTGCTCAGGATGCCTTCATGAACGGCCAGACAGATGTCATCGTCGCCACCATCGCCTTCGGCATGGGCATCGACAAAGCGGACATCCGCGCCGTGTATCACTACAACCTGCCCAAGACCCTCGAAAACTACTCCCAGGAAACCGGCCGCGCAGGGCGCGATGGCAAGGTCTCCGTCTGCGAACTGCTCGCCTGTGCGGACGACTGCATCGTGCTGGAAAACTTTACTTTTGGCGACACACCCACACCGCAGGCCATCCGCCAGCTGCTCGATCATCTGCTGCTTCAAGGCGCGGAGTTCGATGTCTCGATGTACGACCTCGCCCACGCCACGGACATCCGCCCCCTGGTCATCGAAACGGTCATCACCAATCTCGAACTCGACGGCATCCTGCGTCCGCTCGGCTCTTTTTATGCGAGCTATCAGTTCCGCTTCATCCAGCCAGAGCAGCGCATCCTTTCCGGCCACAAACCAGAGCGTCAGGCATTCCTGCGCCGTTTGTTTCAGTGCGGCAAACGCGGCACGAAGTGGATCACCCTCAATCCCGACGAAGCCGCCACCGAGCTCAGCGAACCGCGTGACCGCGTGCTTAAAGCCCTGACCTGGCTGCAGGAATCCGGCGACATCGAGCTCAAGCCCAGTGGCAGCCGCCAGAAATATCGTCTGGCCGAAGACGCGCATCGTCGCGATCCGAAAGAGATCACGAAAAAAATGCAGCAGCTCTTCGCGGATCGCGAACGTCGCGATGTGGAGCGTTTGAACGAGGTGCTGACCTTCGCCCAGCATCGCGGCTGCCTCACCCGCTGGCTCCTGCACTACTTCGGTGAAGAGATGGCCGCCGACTGCGGCACCTGCACCAGCTGCAAAGAGCACGAAAAAGGCAGCACCGACGAATCACCGCGCGAAATCCCGCAGTCCGAGCCACCGCCGATCACCGTCGAGCATGTGGCTGCCATTCACGAAGTCATCGCCGAGCGCAAAGCCGCGCTGCGCTCCTCCCGCCAGCTCGCCCGTTTCCTCTGCGGCCTCACCAGTCCCGCTGCGACCCGCGAACGCCTCAGCAGACATCCCAGCTTCGGTCTGCTGGAGCGCATTCCGTTTGGCGATGTACTCGCGCAGACGGAAACGATGCTGGGATGAATCAAGGTGATCCTCACAGCTCTTGGTGAGGATGACTTTCAGGCTCAGCGATCAACGGCTGGTTCGGCGGAAACGCGGTAGTACCTGCGGCTCTGTTTTCCCAGCACATACCAGCAAAGTAACGAGATCACTATGGCAAAACCGATCCACCGCCCAACTTCCAAAGTTTGGTCATCTGAGGCGCCAGGCCAGGAGATTTTGAACCATGCCCCTCCGAGGCTCAAAAAGGCGGCAAAAGCCAGGCAAAGACTGACGAGCCAATAAACCCAGGGTTTTCGTTTCTCAGCAAGCATTGCTCTGCATGCGATCAGGCACCCGATAAACCATGACCATGACAACCAATCCCCATGGTGGTTTGTAATATTGAACTGCAACGGCTCCCCTCCTAACCGGGTGACGACCCATGATGCGCCTGCAAAGAAAAAGGCGACCGCCAGGAGTAGAATTGAGCACCCGCCCGTCAACGCTGGCAATGCTAGACAACCAAGGGCAGCACGGCTCGATGATGGTAGAGCAGGCGGGACATTGGCTGCTGAAGCCGGGATCGGCTTTTCAAAGCCTGAACCTGGACTCGGGTTGGAATCGCTCATCAGTTGTGAAGATTAGTGGCTCGGTCGTCTTGCCACAAGATGTGAGTTTAGGGATGGATAAACAATTCCTTGCCAGAACCTCCCTTTTTCGGAGGTATCTCCCTTTCTCATTTCAACCACCATGCGCATCCTCCCGTTCCTTCCCATTCTCCTTGCCGCATTCAGCCTGCGTGCTGAATCCCTCCTGCCGCCAAACGCCCGTGTCGCCGTCATCGGTGACAGCATCACCGAGCAGAAGATTTATTCCAAGTACATCGAGACCTACCTGCTGGCCTGCACGGGTCGCAGCGACATCAAGGTGTTCCAGTTCGGCTGGAGCGGTGAACGCGCAGGCGGATTCGCTGCACGTCTCGAAAACGACCTCGCGGTGTTCAATCCGAATGTCGCCACCACATGCTACGGCATGAACGACGCCAGCTACAAGCCCTACGCGCCCGAGATTGGTGCCGAGTATGAGAAGAACATGCGTGCGGTCATCGACGGCCTGAAAAAGGTCGGCGTGACGGTCATGGCCATCGGCTCCCCTGGCGGAGTGGACCCGGATTACTTCAAAAAGAACGTCACCGGCCAGGACTACAACGACAACCTTTCCCACCTGCGTGACATCGCCAAAAAGCTCGCCGAAGAAAACAAGCAGCCCTTTGCCAACGTGTATGACACGATGATCAGCGCACTCACCAAATCGAAGGCCGCGCTTGGCAAAGAGTACGGTCCATTCGGTGGCGACGGCTTCCATCCCGCACCGGCGGGCCAGCTCTTGATGGCGCAGGCGTTTTTGAAGGCGCTGGGTTTTGACGGTGATATCGGCAGGGTAACGATCGACATGAAAGGCCCCAACACCGCGAGCGCCGGTCACGTCATCAAGGGGCTGCAGCTCGGCAGCGCAACGCTTGAAAGCTCGAAGTGGCCGTTTGTGTTCGATGCAGATCCAACTTCGGCGGGCAGCAATCGCAGCATTCTGCCCTTCACCAGCTTCAATCAGGACCTCAACCGCTTCAACCTGAGGGTTCTCAATCTCACCACCGACAAGGCCAAGGTTACCTGGGGCAGCCAGAGCAAGGACTTCACCCGCGACCAGCTCGAAGCAGGCGTCAATCTCGCCGCCGAATTCACCAAGACCCCGTTTGATGAGGCCTTTGCCGGACTGACCAACGCCGTCTCCCAAAAGGAGAGCTATGAAACGATCCTCATCAAAAATCTCGTCACTCACATGCGTGTGATCGCCACCGAAGCGGCGGAAGATCCCAAAGTGGCCGAGGCTTTGACGAAGCTGAAGAAGAAGCTGGCCGATGAGCATGCCAAGCAGGACGCCTCCGTCCGCAAGTTCATCAAACCCGTCACCCACACCATCAAGGTCGAAGAAATCCGCTGAGGCGCTCTACAGAAAGTTTTCCCAAGGCAGGAAACGCAGAAACCAGCAAGCGAGCCGCCGACCCAGCGATGCCTGTGGTTCCATGTGATGCACGGACAGCCGCCCGTTG
>CAILZI010000175.1 GCA_903838675.1 uncultured Verrucomicrobiota bacterium | reverse complement strand
TAGCCGCTCTTCTCGATCTTGTCCTGCGGCGGCAGGGCCAGCGGCTCCTGATGAATCTGGTAGCCCTGCGCGATGAGGATCTGGCTGCGCACGATGTCGATGCCGGTGATCTCCTCCGTCACGGTGTGCTCCACCTGAATGCGCGGATTCATCTCGATGAAGAACCACTCGCCCGTTTCGTGATCGACCAGGAACTCAACGGTTCCCGCATGGGTGTAGTTCACGGCGTGGGCCAGTTTGACGGCCGCATCGCACAGGCTGTCGATGATCTCCTGCTTGATGCCGTAACTCGGTGCCTGCTCGATCACCTTCTGATGGCGGCGCTGCACCGAGCAGTCGCGTTCATGCAGGTGCAGCACGTTGCCATGCTTGTCGGCCAGGATCTGCACTTCGATGTGCTTCGCCTTGCCCACGAATCTTTCGAGGAAGACGGCCCCGTTGCCAAAGGCGCGTTCCGCCTCCGTCTGCGCCTCATCCAGCAGCTTTTCCAGGTCTTTCGCCTCGCGCACGATGCGCATGCCGCGCCCGCCGCCGCCAAAGGCCGCCTTGATGATCAGCGGAAAGCCGATTTTCTTCGCGGCTGCCAGCGCTTCCTTGCGGTCGCTCACCGGCTCATCGGTGCCTTCGAGGATGGAAACCTTGAGCTTGCGCGCCACATTGCGGGCCGCCGTCTTGTCCCCCATCATGTCGAGGATCTTCGCCTCTGGGCCGATGAAGATGATGCCGGCGTCCTCGCACGCCTGGGAGAACTTCGGATTTTCAGACAGGAAGCCGTATCCAGGGTGGATCGCGTCCACGCCCTTCTCCTTCGCCAGGGCTACGATGCCTTCGATGTCCAGATAGGCGCCCAGAGGTCCCTTGTCCTTGTTCAGCTCATAGGCCTCGTCTGCTTTGAAGCGGTGTGGGCAGAAACGGTCCTCCTGCGCATAGATGCCCACCGTTTTCAGCCCCAGTTCGGTGGCCGCCCGCATGACGCGGATGGCGATTTCAGAGCGGTTCGCGACCATCAGCTTCTTGATGGGGCGGATCGTGGTGGGGGCTGGGCTTTTCTTGGACATGGCGGGGTTGGTTGAATGCGGGCGCATAGTCCCGCGAAATCGTGGGGTGGCAAGGTTCGAGCGCAGTTTTCCCGCCCAGAATCCAAGATTGGCCGTGAACTTGCTAATTATGACATAGCAGGCATTGAGTTCCCGTCCGCCCCCAACCCTTTCGCATGTCCATCCACGTCGCCCTTCACCACCGCACCAGCTACCGCTACGAGCGCCCCATCGAGCTGGGCCCCCAGATCATTCGGTTGCGCCCTGCACCCCATTCCCGGTCCCGCATCCTGAGCTACTCGCTCAAAATCACCCCGGAAAAGCATTTCCTGAACTGGCAGCAGGACCCTCAGTCAAACTTCCTCGCCCGGCTTGTCATCCCGGAAAAAACCAAGGAATTCAGCATCGAGGTCGATGTGGTCGTGGAGATGGCGGTTTTCAATCCCTTCGACTTCTTTCTGGAGCCTGAAGCCGAGCATTTCCCCTTCGATTACGATGCCGCGCTCGATCACGAGCTGGCACCCTTCCTGAAGTGCGGCGAACTCACGCCCAAGTTTGCAGACTACTTCACCCAGGTCGAGAACGAGCTCCTCGCCATGAAACCCTGGCCGCCGCGCACCATTGACGCCCTCGTGGCGATCAATCAGCGCCTGTGGAAGGACATTGGTTACACCGTCCGTCTGGAGCCCGGGGTGCAGACGCCGGAGGAATCCCTCACGAAACGCACCGGCTCCTGCCGTGACTCTTCATGGCTCATGGTCCAGCTCATGCGCCGCCTGGGCATCGCCGCTCGCTTTGTCAGCGGCTACCTCATCCAGTTGAAGCCTGACGTGAAATCTCTCGACGGCCCGAGCGGCACGGAAGTGGATTTCACCGATCTCCATGCCTGGTGCGAAGTCTACCTGCCCGGCGCAGGCTGGGTCGGGCTCGATCCAACCTCAGGCCTCTTCGCCGGAGAGGGGCACATCCCGCTCGCCGCCACCCCAGACCCCGGGAGTGCCGCCCCGATCAGCGGCATGGCCGAGCCCTGCAAAACAGAGTTCGAGTTCGACATGAAGGTCACTCGTATTTACGAGTCTCCCCGTGTCACCAAGCCCTACACCGAGGAGCAGTGGGCGGAGATCGAAGCTCTGGGTCATGCCTTGGATAAAGAGCTCGAAGCCAACGATGTACGCTTGACGATGGGTGGTGAGCCGACCTTCGTCTCCATCGACGATGCCGAGGGTGCCGAGTGGAACACCACCGCCGTTGGGCCCATGAAAGCCAAGCTTTCGGACATCCTCCTCAAACGCCTGCGGGACCGCTTCGCCCCCGGGGCCTTCCTGCACTATGGCCAGGGCAAATGGTACCCCGGCGAATCCCTGCCACGCTGGTCCTATGGCTGCCACTGGCGCAAAGACGGACAGCCTTTGTGGGCGCACCCGCATCTGTATGCCGACATGCAGAAAGACTACGGCGTGAACGAGACCCACTCCGCGCGCTTCATCCATGCGCTGGCCGAGCGCATTGGCTGCAGCACCAAATGGATCATGCCGACGTATGAAGACGCTTTCTACTACCTCTGGCGCGAGCGCAAGCTGCCCGTTAACGTCGACCCGCTCAAATCCAACCTCAAAGACAAGGAGGAGCGTACGCGGCTCGCCAAAGTGTTCGAGGAAGGTCTCGACAAAATCATCGGCCATGTGCTGCCAATCAAGCCGGCGGACAACGGCTGGGAGACCGGCCCATGGTTCCTCCGTGCCGAGCGCTGCTACCTCGTGCCGGGGGATTCCCCCATCGGCCTGCGTCTGCCGCTCGATTCACAGCCCTGGGTCAAAACCACCGACTATCCCTACCATCACGAGCAGGATCCCATGGAAGACCGCGATCCTCTGCCCTCACGGCAGCAGTTTGTGCGTGGCATCGCTGGGGTTCCACCTTCCTTCTGGAAAAAACTCGCTCAGCGCCCAGGCCCTGGCAGCGGAGAAGGACTGACCGAGGAAGGCGAGGAAGAAAAGCAGCGCGAAATTGATCCAGCCGCCCAGCCGCCTCCAGTGGGGCAATCCGCCGACCAGATCGTGCGTACCGCGCTTTGCGTGCAGCCGCGTGACGGCAAGCTGTTCATTTTCATGCCACCGACGAAGACGCTGGAAGAATATCTCTCCGCTCTGGGTGCTGTGGAGGATGTGGCCCTGGCACTGGATCAGCCCGTCGTGATCGAAGGCTATCCGCCTCCCTTTGACCCTCGCCTGCATGTGCTCAAGGTCACCCCTGACCCCGGCGTGATCGAAGTAAACGTGCACCCCGCCAAGAGCTGGGACGAAATGGTGAACATCACCGAATCGCTCTATGAAGAAGCGCGGCTGACCCGCCTCGGCACCGAGAAATTCATGGTCGATGGCCGCCACACCGGCACCGGCGGTGGCAATCACATCGTCATGGGCGCGGAAACGCCCAAAGACAGCCCCTTCCTGCGGCGGCCCGATCTGCTGCGCAGCCTCACCAGCTACTGGCAGAATCATCCCTCCCTGTCGTTCATGTTCGCCGGCATGTTCATCGGCCCCACGAGCCAGAGCCCGCGCATTGACGAAGCCCGCAACGATTCGCTTTACGAACTCGAAGTGGCCTACAGAGCCGCATCCGATGCCCTTGCAAAGGGCGGAGACGTGCCCCCGTGGCTGGTGGACCGGTTGTATCGCAACCTCTTCATCGACTCCAGCGGCAACACCCACCGCGCCGAGTTCTGCATCGACAAACTCTACTCCCCAGACAGTAGCACCGGCCGCCTCGGCCTCCTCGAAATGCGCGGCTTTGAAATGCCGCCCCATCCGCACATGAGCCTCGCTCAGGCTCTCATGCTCCGCACCCTCATCGCCCGCTTCTGGAAGGAACCTTATGAAGCACCGCTGGTGCGCTGGGGCACCGACATCCACGACCGCTGGATGTTGCCTCACTTCGCCTGGAGCGACATCGAGGACGTCTGCCATGATACGCAGCAGGCCGGGTTTGAACTCAAACCCGAATGGTTCGCTCCCCACTACGAGTTCCGCTACCCGCTCAGCGGCGACTGGTGCACGCGCAATGTGAACGTGGAAATCCGTCAGGCGCTGGAGCCCTGGCATGTGCTCGGTGAGGACAACGGTGCCGGCGGTGCCGTGCGCTTCGTCGATTCCTCGCTCGAACGCATCCAAATCAAGGCGCAGGGTCTGGTGGAAGGCCGTTACGCCATCACCTGCAACGGCCGCACCGTGCCCATGCATCCGACCGGCACCAACGGCGAATACGTCGCCGGGGTGCGCTACCGTGCCTGGCAGCCGCCAAACTGCCTGCAACCCACCGTGGGCGTTCACTCACCGCTCACGATTGACCTCGTCGACCAGTGGAACCAGCGCTCCCTCGGTGGCTGCAAGTATCATGTGGCCCATCCAGGTGGTCTCAGCCACGAGACCTTCCCGGTGAACGCCTACGAAGCCGAAAGCCGCCGTTACTCCCGCTTCTTCCGCCACGGCCACACGCCCGGTAAGATGAAGGTGGAGCCGCCCAGGCCGAATCCGGAGTTCCCTTTCACCCTGGATCTGCGAAACAGCTGAAAATAAAGAATCGGGATGCACAATGCATGAACGGTTCCTACTATCGCGGTTCGCATAGCTGTCCTCGATTTGATCTTCCAATCTCAAAGTTCCACCGCCGCCGCTCCCGTTTCGCAACGGGCTGTGATGTCGCGTCTGGATGGTCCTGAGTCACGCGGGCATTACGATGAGCTGCGGGATGCCAGCGGCAAGGTGCGGGCTCATTACGAACCGATCATCGCCGATCTCCAGCGTCGTGATTCCGCAGGTGTCAAACGGCTCGCGGACACTACCCGCCGCCTCCTGGCAGAGCGTGGTGTTACCTTCAATATCTACGACGACAAGGGCCTGGACACCCCTTGGCACATGGACCCCGTGCCCTTTGTCATTTCCGCTCGCGAATGGGAGGGCATCGAGAAGGCCTTGATCCAGCGCGCGACGCTGCTGAACGCAATTTTGAACGACAGCTACGGCCCCCAGCAGTTGATCCGTGATGGCAGCATGCCTGCGGCCCTCGTGCTCGGCCAGCCCGCCTACCTGCGGCCCTGCCACGGCATCAAGCTGCCAAACGCCAAACCTCTCCAGGTCTACGGTGCTGACATCGCCCGCTCGCCCGACGGCCAGTGGTGGGTCATTTCTGACCGCACCCAGATCCCAACCGGCTCCGGCTACGCTTTGGAGAACCGTCTGATCACTTCCAGGCTGCTGCCGGAAGTGTTTCGCGATGCGCGCGTGCGCCGCCTCGCAGGGTTCTTCCGCCAGATGCAGCACTCGCTGGCCTCCTTGGCACCTCGGCCCGTGGAGGAGCCGCGCGTCGTGCTCCTCACGCCCGGGCCGTACAATGAAACCTACTTTGAGCAGGCCTATCTGGCCCGCTATCTCGGTTACACGCTGGTGGAAGGCGAAGACCTTACCGTGCGTGATGACCGGGTCTTTCTCAAGACCCTCAACGGTCTGGAGCCGGTGGATGTGATTCTGCGCCGGGTGGATGACGATTTCTGCGATCCTCTGGAACTTCGCAACGATTCCATGCTCGGCGTTCCCGGCCTCGTGCGCGCCGTGCGCGCTGGCAACGTGTCCTTGGGAAATGCCCTTGGCTCAGGCCTTGCCGAAGCTCCGGCGATGATGGCCTTCCTGCCAGGCTTGTGCCGCAAGCTCCTGGGTTCAGAGCTTCTCATGCCCTCCGTGGCCACCTGGTGGTGCGGGCAGGAGCGGCCGCGTGGCGAGGTGGAGAAAAATCTCGATCGTCTGGTCATCAAAAGCGCCTTCCGCGTGCGCGGTCGTGAGGCTTGCTTTGGGGGTCGCCTCAGCGGTGCTGAACGTGCCGCCCTCGCTGAGCGCATGCGCTTTGCGCCAGATCGCTGGGCGGCACAGGAAAAGATCGCCTTCTCCACCGCCCCCATGTGGGAGGACGGCCATCTCGTGCACAAACCGGTCAGCGTGCGCGTCTACCTCGTCGCCACCAAGGACGGCTACATGGTCATGCCAGGAGCACTGACACGCGTGGCCGCCACCATGGATTCCCCTCTGGTTTCCATGCAGAAAGGTGGCACCAGCAAAGACACCTGGGTGCTCAGTGAAGGTCCGGTTGAAAACGTCACGCTGCTGGCCAGCACCAGCACTCCGGTGGAACTCCGTCGCACAGGGCACAATCTCGGCAGCCGTGTGGCAAATCATCTCTACTGGCTCGGGCGCTACGCGGAACGCGCGGAATCCAGCGCCCGTCTCTTGCGCTCCACGCTTCTGCGTTGCTCGCCTGAAAGCGGCATGAGCGAAACGCCCCTGCTGCTGCCCTTGCTGGAGGCATTGAAGAGCCTCACGGTTCTGGATGATGTGCCGGATGCTGCCGCTCTCGCCTCCCAGCAGGAGCAGCTTGAAGCCCGGCTGCTGGAAGCCGTCTTTGATGCCAATCACCCCACCAGCATTCGTTCCAGCGTGGCTCACATCCAGCGCATCGGGGTCCTGTTGCGTGACCGCATTTCGGTCGATACCTGGCGCGTCATCAGCCAGCTTGGCGATGCCCTGGACGCTTACGACAACACGCCGAGCATCACACCCATGTCTGACGCACTGAACGTGCTCACCCGCATCATCCTCGAACTCGCCTCCTTCCATGGCTTGGCGAAGGAAAACATGACCCGCGCTCAGGGCTGGATGTTCCTGGACATGGGCCACCGCATCGAGCGCACCGTGTACATTTGCGAGCTTCTGCGCGCCGGCCTGCGCAGCGCGGATGCCGAAAATCCAAGCCTGCTGGAGGCCATTCTCGAGGTGGGTGACAGCACCATCACCTACCGCAATCGCTACAGTCTTCTTCCTCAGCTGGCGGCCGTGTACGATCTGCTCATGCTCGACGAGCTCAACCCCCGCGGCCTGCGCTTCCAGTTTGAGCGCATCCGCCAGCAGTTCGAGCATCTGCCCCATGAACAAAACTCGGCGCTGCTCACGCCGGCGATGCGCGTGTTTTTGGAAAACAGCACACGCCTGCAGCTGTGTGATCCCACCGAGCTTGCCCGCGTCGAGCCGGGTGCCTGGGCGCAGACCCAGGTGGCCAGGCTTCTCTCTCAGCTCATTGAGGCGATGCCGGTGCTCAACGATGCGCTGACTGCCGGCTACTTCGCCCACTCCACCATCAGCAGCAGTGAAGCAGCACCTGCTGATACAACGCCGACGTGATGAACTACCGCATCACACATCGCACCACGTATCTTTACAGCTCTCAGGTGGCCGTTTCCCATCATGCTGCTCGTCTGCGTCCGCGTGATACCGAAACGCAGCGCTGTTTGGAATTCGGCCTCAGTTTCGATCCGGAACCGGATCTCCTCACGGAGCACACCGATTCCTTTGGCAATCGTGTCTCCTGCTTCTCGGTGCAGAAACTGCACAAGCACTTTGAAGTCACCTCTCGCAGCTTGGTCTCGCTGGTGCCCGTGTTGCAGCCAGATCCGTTGCAGACGCCGGCATGGGAGGCCGTCGCGGCCATGTTTCGTGATCCCGTACCGGTGGACCTGCTGGATCCCTGCCAGTTTGTTTTCGGCAGTCCGCTCCTGCTGCATGAGATGCCCCTGCGTGATTTTGCACTGCCCAGTTTCACCAAAGGCCGCCCTGTGCTGGCCGCCACCGCAGATCTTTGCCGCCGCATTCATCGTGAGTTTGTGTTTGATCCCAAGGCGACCACCATCAGCACGCCGCTGAACGAAGTGCTGGAAAAAAAACGCGGCGTCTGCCAGGACTTCGCGCATCTCGCCATTGCCAGCCTGCGTGCCATGGGGCTGCCCGCACGCTACATCAGCGGCTATCTGCGCACCCATCCGCCCGCTGGCAAACCACGGCTTCAGGGCGTTGACGCCTCGCATGCCTGGGCCTCCTGCTTCGTCCCCGGCTTCGGCTGGGTGGATTTCGACCCCACCAACAACTGCTTCACCTCGCTGGACCACATCACTGTGGCCATCGGTCGCGATTTCTCGGACGTCAGCCCCGTCCGTGGCATCATCACCGGGGGCGGCAAGCATAGCGTGGGTGTCGGCGTCGATGTCGAGCCGGTTGGAGCCTGACCCTCCCCTTCCGCAATGTCATTTGCAAAGCCTTCAAACTCTGGCACAGGCCCTGCTAAGTAATATAATCTCATGTCGTCACTGTTTAACGACTACCAACCAGAGAGCTTCTTCGACGAGGTGTTTTCCAAATCCGGGAAAGCACGTCCGCACTACGGAGCCATGCTTGATAGTGTAGGTTCACTCACTCCATCCGAATACTCCGCGCGCCAAAAAGCCGTGGATGCCGCGTTCCTTCGCCAGGGCGTGACGTTCACTGTCTATGGTGACGATCAAGGGACGGAACGCATATTCCCCTTCGATCTCATGCCGCGCATCATCCCGCAGCGTGAATGGGAGACTGTTGAAGCCGGACTCATTCAGCGCATCACCGCGCTGAACCTCTTCCTCAACGACATCTACCACGGTCAGAAGATCATCACCGACAAGGCCGTCCCGGCAGAGCTCGTGCTCTCCGCCTCGCATTACCGGCCTGAGTTTCGCGGCATCAAGGTGCCCCACGGCATCTACATCCATATCTGCGGCACTGACCTCGTGCGTGATGGCAAAGGCGACTACTACGTCCTCGAAGACAACGGCCGCTGCCCTTCCGGTGCCTCCTACATGCTGGAAAACCGCAATGCCATGAAGCGCGCCTTCCCCGGCCTGCTGCAGCAGCTGCCCGTGCGCCCGGTGGACGCCTACGGCTCCATGCTGCGTGAAACTCTCGCGCATCTCGCTCCCAGCGGCGTTCTGGATCCTGCCATCGTCGTGCTCACTCCCGGCATCTACAACAGCGCCTACTTTGAGCATTGCTACCTCGCCAAACAGATGGGCGTGCCGATTGTCGAAGGCCGCGATCTCATCATCCGCAATGACCGCGTCTTCATGCGCACCACAAAGGGGCTGGAGCAGGTGCACGTCATCTATCGCCGCATCGACGACGATTTCCTCGACCCGCAGGTGTTCCGCAAAGACTCGCTCCTCGGCGTCCCGGGCATTATCAACGCCTATCGCAAAGGCAACGTCGCCCTCGCCAACTCCATCGGCACCGGTGTCGCAGACGACAAGGCGGTCTACGCCCTCGTTCCGAAGATGATCAAATACTACCTCGATCAGGATCCGATCCTGCCGAATGTGCCCACTCATCTTGGGGTTGATCCGAAGGAATGCTCCTACATTCTCGACAACCTCGACAAGCTCGTGGTCAAGGCGGTGAACGAGTCCGGCGGCTACGGCATGCTCATGGGGCCTCACGCTTCGAAAAAGGAGCGCGCCGAGTTTGCCGAGCGCATCAAGAAGAACCCTCGCAACTACATCGCCCAGCCAGTTCTGCAGCTCTCACGCCATCCAGTGTTCGTTGATGACCACTTTGAAGGTCGTCACATCGACCTTCGCCCCTATGTGCTGTGCGGTGACCGCGTACGCGTCGTTCCCGGCGGTCTTACCCGGGTGGCGCTCAAAAAAGGCTCCCTCGTCGTGAACTCATCCCAGGGCGGCGGCAGCAAGGACACCTGGGTGTTGTGGGATGACCCCCTCGACATGCCTGCCGAAACCACACCCGCCGCCTGATCAAACGCCATGCTTAGCCGAGTCGCAGACAGCATTTACTGGATGGCACGCTATGTTGAGCGTGCAGAAAACCTCTCACGCCTCCTCCTTTCCACGCAGGACCTCCTGCTGGATGCCGGAGCTGAAGGCGTTGATGAAGCGCAGTTCTGGCAGCCCCTGCTCGCTACCACAGGCGATGAAGAGGCTTATTCCAAGCTGCACAAGAAAATCAAAGGCAAGGACGTCACCGAGTTCCTCGCCCTGCGTTCTGACAATCCCAACTCCATGCTCAACAGCATCCGGGCCGCACGCGAAAATGCGCGCACCGTGCGGGATCAAATTTCCGATGAGATCTGGGAGTCGTTAAACTCACTGCGTCTCTTCGTCGAATCCGCTGAAGGCAAAGCCATGCATCGCACCCAGAGCGCCGCCTTCTACGAGCGTGTGCTGCGCGGTTCCTATCAGTTCCAAGGCATCGCCGATTCCACCACGCCTCGCGGTGAAATCTGGCACTTCCTCCGCCTCGGCACCTGCCTGGAGCGTGCAGATAAAATGTCCCGCCTGCTGGATACCTGCTCCGGTCTCTCCCTCGAGCTGCCCCCTCATGCTCAGGCCAGACCTCTCCGCTGGGCTGCCCTGCTGCGCTCCTGCTCCGCTTGGCACGCCTTCCAGGCCCATCACCGCCGCCTGGACCCTTCCAAAATCATTGCCTACCTCCTTCTCGACGAGACCTTCCCGCGCTCCATCGCCTGCTGCGTCGCAGAGGCCGAGTCCGCCCTGAAATCACTCTGTGCCGATGCCGGGCTCAAAGGCATGCCCTTGCCGCTCCGCCATGTGGGCCGTCTGCGTGCCGATCTGGCCTACACCACCGTTGAGGAAGTGCTCGCCACCGGTCTGCATGAATACATCGACGACTTGCAGTCACGCCTGAATCAGATCGGCGAGGCCATCTTCCAGACCTTCGTACAGCACGCCGAACTCTCGCAACTGAGCGACGAAGAAGATTCCCCGGCGGAAAGCAGCGCCCCAGGCGCCTACCATGCCCACGCCGACGAAGATCTCCAAGTCCAGCAACAGCAGCAGCAACAACAGTAACAGATCGTTGGCATCCCCTGCTGCACGCCATGCGATTCCGAGTCTTCCACCGCACGCGCTACGTTTACCGCGCTGCGGTTCGTGACAATTACAACGAAGTGCGGTTGCGCCCTGTGACCGACGACAAATCACGCCTCGAATTCTTCCTGCTCAACGTCAAGCCGCCTGCGCGGCTCCAGCATTTTCGGGACAACTGGCTCAACTACGTCCACTACTTCGATATTCCAGAGCCTCACTCGGATCTGATCATTGAGTCACAATCGACGATCAACACCACCAACCCTTACAAGGATGGCAAGCCGCTCGGAGTACGCTTTGAAGCACTCAAAACTGAGACCGACGAAATGGTCTCCCCTTTTCTAGGCACCAGCCGCTATGTGGAGATCACACCGGAAGTCTGGAGGCTGGGCATCGACATCCGCAATGACAGCAATGACGTCTTTGAAACAGCCGAGGCGGTGATGCATCACATCTTCCGCGAATGGAAGTATGCCCCCAGCAGCACCACCGCTTCCACCCACATGAATGAAGTCTTGGAAAAGAAACAAGGCGTCTGCCAGGACTTTACCCATCTCATGATCGGCATCTGCCGCTCCCTGGGCATTCCCGCCCGCTACATCAGCGGTTATCTCTACAATGGCCCCGAATCGCACCTGCGCGGCGCCCAGGCCTCTCACGCCTGGTGTGAAGTCCACATTCCTGGTAAAGGCTGGTTCGGCCTTGACCCCACCAACGACACCCTGGCCGACGAACGCCACATCAAAATCGCCACAGGTCGGGATTACCAGGACGCCGCCCCCGTCTCCGGCCACTTCGATGGCCCGCCCGGCGCCACTGCGGCCCTCCAGGTAGAGCTCGAAGTCCGCCGCTTGGATGCATAGCCCGGGAGCGCGGCACTCCGATGCCGCTCTGGAAACGCCTCCTCCAAAACCACAAGCAGACTCCTCCTGCACAGTCGCTCCGCCTCCAGACGTTTGGATGCATGAATTCCTGCTAGAATCTCCCATTGTCTTTCCCCCCCTGCCCGCTACATTTCTACCATAGCGGGCCGCGCAACGGGGTTGGAGAACTTCAAAACCGATTCTGGAGCGAGGCTCCCAGAATCAATATTAAGCTTTTATGGGGTTGTTCTCTCTTCCGGTGGTGAAAATAGGCTCGGTGTCCATGGACGGCACGGAACCAGTCTTGATGCTTGGTCCTTGTGTGATCGAAAGCGAGGAATTCATCTGGAGCGTCGCCGAACAGCTCGGTGCCATGGCGCAGCAGTTCGGCTGGCGCTGGATCTTCAAAGCCTCCTACGACAAGGCAAACCGCAGTGCGATTTCCTCCTACCGTGGTCTCGGCTGTGAGGCCGGCTGCAAACTGCTGGCCCAGATCGGCGCGAAACTCGGTGTTCCCGTGACGACAGACGTCCACAGCGTCGAAGAAGCCCGCCAGGCAGCCGAACACATTGACCTCCTCCAGATCCCCGCCTTTCTCTGCCGCCAGACAGATCTGATCATCGCAGCGGGTGAAACCGGCCGGGCTGTGAATGTCAAAAAGGGCCAGTTCCTGGCGCCTTGGGATGTGCGCAACATCGCTGACAAACTCACCAGCGTCGGCTGTCAGAATTTCATGTTCACTGAGCGCGGCACCACCTTTGGCTACAACAACCTCGTGGCAGACATGCGCTCCCTTTACTGGATGCGTGAACTCGGTTACCGGGCGGTGATGGATGCCACCCACAGTGTCCAGCGTCCCGGCGGCCTCGGTACCGCGACAGGTGGCGATGGCAAGCTTGCACCCGTGCTTGCTCGCGCTGCAGTGGCCACCGGATGCGATGGCGTTTTCATGGAAACGCACCCGGATCCCGCCAACGCCTTTTCAGACGGCCCCAATCAAATCCCCCTTTCGCAGATCGCGGATGTGGTGGAAACCTTGCGCAAGATTCATGGCCTCGTTCGTGACATCACTTGAGCTGCTGCATCGCCGCAGACTCGCCATCTCCATCACGCTCGGCGTGCTGGCGGGCTTGGTCATGTTCGCCACCGCACAGCAGTCCCCGCCGGATGACTCCGGCATCAGCGCTTTTCTGCAGATGGTCCCGCCGGGCGCAGTCAACAAAGGTGCCGTCATCCCCTCCTTTGACTCCACGGGCCGCCGTACTTCACTCATCACCGCAGACATGCTCCGCCGCGTGGATGACCAGCGCATCTACGCCGAAAAGCTGGTGGTGCAGATGTTCAATGTCGATACGAAAAATGACGTGCGCATCGACCTGAAGACCGCCTTTTATCAGATGGCCGGCAGTGGTGGCGTCCTGCGCAGCACGGAGCGCAGCCGCGTAAGCCGTGCCGACTTCCAGATCGAGGGTGACGGCCTTATCTTTGACACCGCAAAAAATCAGGGACGCATGACAGGAAACATCCACATGGTCATCTTTGACAGCAGCACTCTCAGCGGCGAGGTAACACCCCCCGCTGAATCACGCCCCTCCAAGTGACATGAAAACGTCATCCATACTCTACATTGCCCTGCTGGTCAGCAGCGTTGGCGCGTTGGCACAAGGTCCGGGAGGCCCTCGTCCGATGTTTGATTTTCGCAAAAAGAAAGTGGATGAAGAGACGAAAGACAAGGCCATCAATGCCGCCAAAGATGCTGTCAAGCAGGTGCCGGATGATGTGAAGGCCAAGGCGAAGGAGCTGCTGCTTTCCCCCGACAGCGCTGAAATGCGCCTGAAGGCCATGCAAGCTGCACAGTCGATGATTCAAGGCAATGCTCCTGCTGCGGCCGGAACTACCGCGCAGCCCACAGCCGCAGCCCCTGCGCCAGCGGCTTCAGCACCCATGCTTGCCGTCGTTGAATCCCCGCCCCCCCGGCCTGTCGGCCCACAGCCAAAACCTTTGCAGCCTTTGAATCTTGACGAGGCTCCAAAAGCCACCAAAGGCCAGATCGACATCACCGCGCAAAAAAGCGCCTATTTCGATGCCAATAATAATTATGGAATGTATACTGGCGATGTGAGAGCGCGCCACCCAAAGATGTACATCGAGTGCGAGGAATTGGAACTCTACATGACCAAGCAGGAAGGTTCAGTCCTCGGCGCGCCCAAGCCCAAAAAGAACGCTCCCGCAGCAAAGGACTCAGATATTCTCGCCCCTGCCAAAAAGGCCGCCAACGCAGCTCCCCCCATCGACAAAGCCGATGCACGCGGTCCCATGGTCACCATCGAAAAAATTACCGATGACGGTGAATTGCAAATCGGCCACTGCAAGCACCTCATCTATGACGGCAAAACCGAGATAACCACCCTGCTTGAATGGCCGCAGGTACAGACTGGCAATCGTTTGCACAAGGCCACTGAAGCAGGCTGCATCATGATCATCGACAAGAACGGCAAACTTACCACCACGGGTGGACATGAGACGATCATTCTCACGGGAGATGAAGTCACGCCCCGGAGGAATGGCCTCGCTTCGCCCGCACCCGCACCGCAGTGAACATGGCTCCGCGAAAGAAAAGTATGAAGGTTGCTGGTGGCGGGGAGTCCCTGCCCTCCTCGGGGCATGCACATACCCGGCATGACCTGACCGACCCGGGTGTGCCAACAGCCATCACTCCTGACGAAAACACCCTCCTCCACACGGAAGGGCTGAAAAAAGTCTATGACGGCCGCGCCGTGGTCAATGGCGTCGACATCGAAGTCAAAAGCGGTGAGATCGTCGGTCTCCTCGGTCCGAACGGTGCTGGCAAGACGACCACCTTCTACATGATCGTCGGTCTGGTGCAGCCCAACGGTGGCAAGGTGACCTTCGACGGTAAAGACACCACGCATCAGCCGATGTACATGCGCTCCAGGCTCGGCATGGGCTACCTGCCGCAGGAGGAGTCCATCTTCCGCCGCCTTACCGTGCGTGAAAACATCATGGGCGTCATGGAAACCCAGCCCTACACGCGCCAGGAACGGGTTGAACAGACCCAGTCCCTGATGGAAAAGTTCGGCATTGATCACGTGGCGGATAATCTCGCCATCACCCTCAGCGGTGGCGAAAAACGCCGTCTCACCATCGCTCGTTCGCTCGTTACCAACCCCAAGCTGCTCATGCTCGATGAGCCCTTCAGCGGCGTTGATCCCATCGCCGTCAGCGAAATTCAGGAGATCATCCGCATGCTGCGCAGCGCCGGTCTCGCCATTCTCATCACGGACCACAACGTCCGTGAAACTCTCAACATCGTGGACCGCGCCTACCTCATCTTCGAGGGCAGGGTGCGCCGCCACGGCAGCAAAGATTTTCTCGTCAATGATGACGAAGCCCGCCGCCTCTATCTGGGCGAAGGGTTCACCATGTAAATTTTATCCAACCAAAAAAGGAGAACCACCATGCAAAAACACAACGTCAACCTCCCCATCATCGTCACCGCACGACACATGGAAGTCACCGATGCGATCCGCGATTACGCCCATAAAAAGATCGAAGGACTCCACCTTGACTATCCCCGCATCATTGAGGCCAAGGTCGTGCTCGACGTCCAGACTCATCACAGGCACTTCGCAGAAATCATTCTTTTCTGCGCCGATCACATCGTCATTGAAGTCAAGTCTGTCACCGAAGACATCTATGCTTCGATCGACGAAAGCGCCGCCAAAATCGCACGGCGCATGCGCAAGTACAAGACCCGCCTGCTCAAAAATCACCGCCCTCGCAAAGAGGTCTCCATCCGTCACATCGAGGAGCAGGTCTTCCATCAGGAAGTCCTGCACACCGAGGAAGAACACATTGAGCCGGCCTATGTGCACAAGGAGAAGTACAAAATCCGCCCGCTGTATGCCGACGAAGCCATCATGGATCTCGAAATCAGCGAGCGCCCCTTCGTCATCTTCCACAATCAGAAGACCCACAAGCTCGCCCTGCTGTTCCGTCGCAAGGACGGCGACTACGGCCTCATCGAGCCGGAAATGGAAGCAGCCACCAACGGCGTCGCCAAATAAGGCGAAAACAGTCGGTTAACTCACTCGCGGAGCGGCCTGATTTCAGGCCGCTTCTTTTTTGCCCCCTGGGAGCGCGGCACTCCGATGCCGCTCTGGAAACGTTTCGCGAGGGTAAGAGGCAATCAACTCCCCCCTTCCAATTGGAGCCGCTACGCTGCCGGGCAATGGGACAAGAATTTGAGAGCTGGTCTAACTCATTCAACCCCTGCAGCGGCCTGATTTCAGGCCGCTTCTTTTTTATGGCTCGCGAGATACTGCCGGCAGTTTTCCTCGCCCATGTACTTCGCCAGCAGTCGTGCGTCGGTTTCCGTGAAATCGACCATGATCAAACCATCGACGACCGAGGAGAAATCCTTGTCCACATTGAAGCTCAGCAGAGTCGCGTTCAGCTTCAGGTAGTGCTTCAGCAGAATGGGAATGCCCTTGCCGTCCGTTTCCAGGCTGGAGATCAACGCAGAGCAGTCGTCCACGTTCTGCAGATCCGCGCTGATGAACTCGCGCATCATGCGCCGGGTGCGCATGTAGCGGAAGGGATTGCGCGCCTTCACAAAGCTCGAAAGGTGCGGATGCATCCGGTTGTCCTGCAGAAACTCCACGATCATCTTTCGCGACAGGCTGCTGTAGTCCTTGCTGATGCTCACCGGTCCAAACAGCTTTTTGTAGTGCGGATTACGCGCGATCCAGTGCGCGATGCCCTTCCACAGCAGCGGCAGGGAGGCGAGATTGCGCTGGTAGGCCTTGATGATGAAACTGCGCCCCATCTCCACCGCGTGCTCCAGATTGGCCAGGAACGGTTTTTCAAATCGGAACAGTGTGCTGGTGTAGAGACCCTTCGAGCCATACTCGCGCAGAATCACATCGGCACGTCCAAGACGGTACGCACCTGCGACCTGCTCCTTCTCCTCATCCCACAAAATGAGGTGCTCGTAGTAGCGGTCGTATTTGTCGATGTCGATTTCATTGCCGCTGCCTTCGCCCACTTCACGGAAGGTCACTTCCCGCAGACGCCCGATTTCCGGCAGGAGAACGGGAATTTCATGGGAGTGTGCCTGATAGACGGACAATCCGCCCTGCCCCACCAGACGTCCTCCGCGTGCGCGAATGCGGTCAATCTCCTCCACCATGTGTGCCTGCTGCGTTTCAGACGGCGGAGTGATCGCGATGTTTTCACCCTCTATGGTCAGTTTGGCAGTCTGTTCCTTGCCACGCTGGTGCAGCACAAAGGTGTGAATGCGCAGGTAACGTGTGAGGGATTCATCATCCTCAAATTTCTTCAGGCGTGAAAAAGGGATGGGCTGTCCCACGCTCATCGGCACCGGAGTGTTGGCGCGGTTGCAGAACTCACGCAGCAGCAGGGTTGTGCGCAGGCGTGGGTGGATCATTCCCGCCGCGTGAAACAGCGCGCTGTTGGAGCCTGGGAAATAAACAGGCAGCACCGTCGCTTGAGTGCGGCGCACCAGAGATCCCACATGGTTGCTCCAGGCCGGTTCATCAACACCGCGTCCGGGCTTGTAAGATGCCACCTCTCCAGCAGGGAAAATGATCAGCGCACCACCGCCGCGCAGCAGCTTGATGGCCTCCTTCATCGGCGCCATGTTGCGTTTGGCGGAGCCTTCGCCGCCAAAGGGATCTACGGGAATCACATGCTGCGCCAGTTCTTTCATGGCCAGCAGCAGCGAGTTGGTCATGACCTTGAGATCTGGACGAAACTGCCCGGCCCAGCGCGCCAGCATGACGGGATCAATGACCCCAAACGGATGATTGGCCACGATGATCAGCGGCCCCTGCTTTGGAAACTCAAACTCCGGCGGCAGATCGACGTCCTCCTGCAGCTTGAGCGAATGAGCCACAGAGTCAAACCACGCAAATGCATTGGGATGCTGCGGATGCTTCTTGAAGAGTGCTGCAGAATCCCGATAGCAGTTCTCAAAGCCGGTAAGACCCAGCGCTTTTTCCACGGTCGGACCGAGCAGACGGTATATCCGGCGCTGAAGGGGGGTTTTGAGGTGCTCGCTGAGATCGAAAACCATGGGGCGGTCAGTAAATGGGATAACTGATACCACCCATCCTCACGTTTGCGCTTCAATCAAGCGCCATCAGCGTATCGATTTTGTCATTCTTAAATATGAAAAGGTCAGTTCAGCGCATTCTGGATTTGACTCATCCAGAACTCCGCTCGGGCGGCAAAGCTCAGTTCATCCTTCTGATACAGAACTCCGCGCGACACATTCACCAGCAGCGGCGCTATCCGCCCGCTGCCCTTCAGCGCCCCCAGATCGCCCCCTTGGGCGCCCAGTCCCGGAATCAGCAGCGGCACATCGGGGATGTGATCCAGCACATTCGGCGCGGCATTCGTCAAACCCACCACCAGCCCGGCCTGCGGGTGCCCGGCGGTCATCGCAGCCACCAGTTCATACACCTGCCGGTCGCCTGTTGGCTGCAGCTCAATGTCTTTCGCGCCCGGATTCGAGGTCACGCCCAGCAGGTACAACCCCTTGTCCGCATATTTTAAAAACGGCTCCAGCGTGTCCCGGCCCATGTAGGCGTTCAGCGTCACGGCATCCACGTTCATCGCCTCAAAACAGGCCTTGGCGTAATAACCCTGCGTCTCCCCGATGTCCCCGCGCTTCACATCCAGCACCACCGGGATCTCCTTGGGGATTTCCTGCAAAATCTCCTCCAGCATCTTCATCCCGCGCCAGCCCAGCGCCTCAAAGTAGGCCGAGTTCGGCTTGAATGCCGCCGCATACGGTGCCGTCTGCTCGATCACATCCAGAATCCACCGCTTGGTCGATTCCTCCGCGTTTTCCGCCCGCACATCCAGCCCCACGCAGAGGTTCGATCCGGTCTTGGCGATGCGTTGATTCAGTTTGTCGAGAAAAGTCATGCTTCGCTCTCATCGCACGGCTTTTCCTCCGCGCCAAATCGAAGATTTGACGCTGCCACCCTGCCCGCCATTTTGACTGCCTTTCCCGATGAGCACCACCTCCGCCAGCAAGCCCCTCGTGGGCATCATCATGGGCTCCAGTTCCGACTGGCCCACCCTCCAAAATGCCGCCCAGGTGCTCAAGGACTTCGGCATCCCCTTTGAAAAGAAAGTCGTCAGCGCCCACCGCACGCCCCAGCTGCTCTACGATTATGCCACCACCGCCGCCGGGCG
>CAILZI010000174.1 GCA_903838675.1 uncultured Verrucomicrobiota bacterium | reverse complement strand
GAAGCTGATCTCCATACCCTGCAACATCCTCTCTCCTCCCACGTTTTCACCCTCCCTTATTATAGACACCAGCCCATGAGCACCCGCCCCCTCTCCCGCCGTCGCTTCCTCTCCACCTCCGCCGGCCTCGCCGCCAGCGCCTTCACCGGCCCCAATCTCCTCCTCCGCGGCCAGGACGCCTCCGCCAAGCGCCTCAATCTCGTCCAGATCGGCGCCAACGGCAAAGGCCTCGCCGACACCGGCATGGTCACCCTCAATCACAACATCGTCGCCATGGTCGATGTCGACACCAAGCGCCTCGATGAAGCCGCCAAAAAGCGCGAAAAGCACCACCTCGACTCCAGCCAGCCCGCCCCCCCCGCCCCCAAGCTCTACCAGGACTTCCGCAAAATGTTCGACGAAATGTCGAACCAGATCGACGGCGTCATCGTCTCCACCCCCGATCACACCCACTACCTCGCCGCCATGCACGCCATCAAGCACGGCAAGCACGTCTGCGTCCAGAAACCCCTCTGCAACTACATCTCCGAAGTCCGCGATCTCCACCGTGCCGCCAAAGACGCCAAAATCGTCACCCAGATGGGCAATCAGGGCCGCACCCTCGAAGGCCAGCGCCTCGCCAAAGAATGGATCGAGCAGGGTGCCATTGGCACCCTCAAGGAAATCCGCCTCTGGACCAACCGCCCCATCTGGCCCCAGGGCCCTATTAAGAAGAAGCTCGTCGAATGCCCCGCCAACCTCGACTGGGACCTCTGGCTCTCCTCCGAACCCTCCGAACCCTACTTCGAGTTCGAACTCGACCCCGAAATGGCCAAAAAGAAGCAGCGCTCCCCCGGCCCTGCCCCCTTCAACTGGCGCGGCTGGTGGCAGTTCGGCTCCGGTGCCCTCGGCGACATGGGCTGCCACATCATGGATTCTAGCTTCTCCATCCTCGGCCAGCTCATCCCTGAAAAGATCGAAGCCGAAAGCGGCCCCATCTCCGACCTCAACGCCCCCATGTGGAGCAAGCTCATCTACCACATGCCCGCCGGCAAACACCCCGCCCTCACCGTCTCCTGGCACGACGGCGAAAAAGACGGCCTCCCCAATAAGCCCGAGCGTCACCCCGACATCCCCGAAGAAACCTACAAAAAAGCCACCAGCGGCATGATGTTCATCGGCACCGACGGCGTCATCTTCGAAGGAGACGCCTACTGCAAGAGCCCCATCATCTATCCCCTCGAAAAATACAAGCAGGTCCGCGAAGACATGCAGTCCGGCAAAATCAAAAAAACCGAGACCCGCTCCGTCATGCCCGACAATCCCCAGGGCGAATGGGCCCACCACATCGTCAATGGCGGCCTCCCCTCCTCAAACTTCGACTACTCCGCCCCCCTCACCGAATTCGTCCTCCTCGGCAATCTCGCCATCCGCGCCCAGCAGACCGTCCAGTGGGACAAATCCACCATGAAAGTCACCAACGTCGAAGCCCCCAACAAATTCACCACCCGCCCCTCCTACCGCGACGGCTGGAAAGCATAGCTCCAAGTTCCACTTCTTCGTATTGTAGTCCCGGCTTTAGCCGGTCCGGCTCTTCTTTTGTGATTCGGGCTTCCGTGTCCTCCGTCTAGTCCTTCGTAGCATTAGCGGAGAAGGAAGCCCGTTCCGACACCCACATCACTTTTCCAACCAAAACGGCAGCGGCTCACCCCGCTGCCGTTTTTTTATAGCGAATCACAAAACCCATTCTCGTTTCGTCGACAACGCCTTGCTCGCACTTCGCAGTGAATTTGGACTGCGGTCGCGCAGCGAGGAACGAGCGAAGCTACCGCTTTCGACGGGCCGCCCAGCCCACGCATGCCACCAAAAATCCGAATGCGGGAGCAGCCGGTAATGGGACCGCCGATTTTTAACCGGCTCTGCCCCCCGCACACTCGCCACTCTCCCGCAGCATCAACACCTCAAATGGTTAGGCGTTAGGCTCACTTTTCGGGTCGCTGTTTCTCAAGCTTGCTGCCCCGACGAGGTTCAATCTCGTTGAAATATCGTTCGAGGTCTTTCACCCGCGATTCTACGTCCACATTTGGATCCGGCGTGACTGCTGGGCCCGCTCCATGGTCGAGAGGCACGAGACCGCGTTCCGCTGGAACGATCACACAGCGTGACTGCCAGGCAAAAAAACGCTCCGCCAGTTCACTGTGATCTCTCAGCCAATGGAGAGGAATATAGGCTCTGTCCAGCCACTCGGGAACACCGCCTGCCCGGTGGTAGAACAGCCACGCGCTCAACGGCACCGCAGTCCCTGCATACACCGTAAGCAGCAGAAGGAGCACCGCCCCAAAGATGTGAGCCCGTTTGATCCCTTTCGGAATCGCGGCTAAAGACAATGGCTTCTTCATGACGTGCGGGAATCGCCTTACGACTCGGATCAGGCGACGGCGGGCGGGAGGCGTCGATGACACGACAGATGCCATACGAGCCGTTGCCTGCATCCGTTTTGTTCGCCTTCCCGTTTTTGGATTAATCTAACTTCTCCGTGGTCCCTTTCTGGTCGGCCTCATTCGCGCTTGGCATACAAGAAACCGGACCCGCTGATGGAGGTTACTCGGTGTCGCTTGATAAGGATATCGGGCGCGTAAAATTCAATCTCCACCGTTCCGATCTCTGCGCCTTCTTGCAATTTTCTGGCCGACGCCAAACTGATCTTCCACGCATTCTCCAAGGGTCCTCCAGATCGGGAGTAATGATCCTGTTTGACGGTAAAAGTGGCATCATGCGAAAGTATCTGCAGGGTTGTGACAGGCTTCCCATCCCGAGTCTCGCCTTTGTAGGCTGGATCTGGATCTCCAGCGAGCAATGTCGTCCGAGTCGTTGCTTTTTCAGCTACAATTTCGATGACGCCATCTTCAACCGTAACCTTCCTGATCTTCTGCAGAATGACAATCGTATCTGCTGGGATCGCCGCCTGAGATAGGTTGGCCAAAAAGCAAAAGGCTATACAGGTCAGAATGTATTTCATATGTGTTAAGTCTGCATGGTGAGTGCACCGATGTCTGTAAAGCGTTGGTAAAAGCCGTTTTTCAGGAATGAGCGGCACAGAAGTTGGCCGAACGCTTCGGATCAGGCGACGGCGAACGGCAACCGGCGATCATCGACAAAATCGTTGGGTTTGTCCCAACGCCTTTATAGCCGACGGTTTTTTTATCACTTCGAGCAATGTTAACAAAAATACCGATTCGCATGCAAGAGCTTTGTAAGGCGCAAGAAGTGTCGAGCACTCACCACACCCTCTCGCTCAAATCCGCCTCTTTTTCCGTGTATTCAGTGTATTCCGTGGTCAATTTTCAGGAGATCGCACCTTCGGCGTTCGCTCCCGCCACCCCTGCGCCCTCCGGCTCGAGTTCAATTTCTGCCCCCTCCCGCACCACTGCGGCAAACTCGAACGTCCCTGCCACTTCCCAACAACAGGATGCCGACCTGACATCCGTGCATTCAGAGGTTTAACTCCGCCTCTGGCCATTCCTATGCCAACCCATTCCTTTGCCTGTTCTAAACGCGTCCGTGAAACCACAACAGCGTTCCTCCACACATCGCCCTACTTGATCTTCTCCGCTGTCATCTCCTCGTTCTTGTTGCTCTTGCCTTTCATCCGCCCTTCGTTCGCAGGCAGGTCGAACTCCGCCCACGCTCCATTGGCATAATCAATGCGAAGAATCTTCCCCACGATTTTCCATTTACCCGGAATATTGCCTGAGATGATGGTGCCGTCGTCCAGCAGTTCCTTGTTCATGGTGAAGTCCCCGGCCTTGAATATCCAGCGTCCCACCAAGACGCTTTCCACGTCCGATTTGTTGGAGGTCGAACTGCCCGCACCTGCTCCACTCAGAACGATTCGGAAACCATAGTAGGCCCGGCGCTGGGACGGAGGAAGCCCGCCTCGGTTGCCCGAAAACAAGTCGTCGGCCGCATAGCCATACCATGACCCACCGCGCCCCACACGCCGTGTCTTGGCATCATCAATCCAGTCGGAGCACCACTCCCAGACATTGCCCCCCAGATCGTAAATCCCTAACGAGTTGGGTTGAAATTTCATCACGGGGGCCGTTGTGGCATAACCGTCCGAATACCCCTTGATGAAGAAGTGCTTGGGAAATTTGGCATTGAAGGCCGCATCGGCATAATTGCCGGATCCGTTGGGCGGTGTTTCAATCCCACCCCACGGATAAACTTTTTCGGCAGACATGGCCTTTGCCGCTGGCGTTCCCGTTTTCGACTCCTTGCTCGCTATTCCGATGGCGGCGCTCCATTCATCATCGGTGGGAAGGCGGTACGTGCGGCCCTCTTTCTTGGACAGCCAGTCGCAAAATCCCACCGACTCATCCCATGAAACCATCGTCACCGGTTCATTATCATCAGCACTTAACGTAGCCCCCTCGAACATGACATTTTTCCAATCGGCACTGACATTGCCTGCCTCTTTCGCGTAGCTGGCGAAATCCCCCCTGCGGGTCTCATGGATGCACATGAGGATGCTTGTTCCCGGCACCGGGACAAATTTCATCCCGAGGCTGTTGGTATAGGAACCCTCCTTGAGGCTGGACGCTGACCCTGCGCCACTGTTGGCCGCAACATCGCTCAATTTCGCCAGCCCCTCACGCAGCTGTTTCACCTGCAGCGCGCCTTCCACCTTCTGCGCTGACGTTAGTTCATCCTGAATCTGACTCAGCCCTTTGTCGTACCGCTGCTTCGCATCCGCCAGGGTGATCTTCTTCGCAGACTCGATCTTGGCCAGTTCCAGCTTGTAGGCCGCATAGACATTCTTGAGGGAGTCAGGCGGCGGTGAGTCTGCCTCCGTCAGCAAAAGCCCTTGGTCCGTGCGTTCCATGTCCGCCTTGATCCGCACCAAGGCATCCAGATCTTTCCTCTTGGCCGCCATCGCGCTTTCACGTTCAAGCGCAGGCTTCACCTTGGCGTTCAACGCTTTGATCCCTTCATCATAAGGAATCGTCACGCTTTTGAGCACGAAGGATTCAAAGCCGTTTTTCAATGCGTCCAGGCGTTGCTGAACATCCAGCGGCAGGACTGGTTCTGCTGCGTTCGCGCTAAGTGCTAGGGCTAAGGCAGAGATTGCAAGAAGGGCTGGGCTTAGCCGAGTTCTAAAAAAGCTCATCCCGCTAAGGAGCCGAATCCCTGTCCGTAGTCAAAGCCCCTTTGGTTGTTCGCGTATCAGGAGGCCCAGCCCATTCCCTTGCTATTCTCACCACCTCCGCCATCCCACAACCCATCATTCAACACCACTGCCAACCTCCCTATCAGCGCCCCGCACCAATCATTCCGGATCACCATCATTTCACACTCTCCTCTGCCTCTCCGCACCACTGCGGCAAAATCGAACGTTCCTGAGGCCTCCCAACAACAGGGTGAAGATCCGATATCCGTGCAATCCGTGGTTCAACTCCGGTCCCCTCTCCCTCCGGCCATTCCCTTGCTCACCATTCCCTTGCTAAATCAAAACCGTTCTTTCGCCCAACGCTCCCTCAAAGCCCCGCCTCCACTTCTGATCCGTCTTCCGTGTATTCTGTGTATTCCGTGGTTCTGCTCTGAGCCTCCGGCCCCCTTCAACCACTGCAATCAATCGCAAACCACTTCAAACATCCATCACCTCTCCCTCCTCCACTCCCTCACCAACTCCGCAATCTCCTCTGGCGTCGCACACGCAGACGAAACGAACTCAGCGCTGCGACCGCCCCGCCTCTTACGCCCGAGACCATACAACTTGCCCATCCGCTTCAGCGCCTTAATCCGCACCGACACCATGCGCGAAAACGCCTTCGACTGCGCAACTCCATCACCGTCCTCCGCCGTCACCTCAGGCACGGCAAACGTCTCCACCACCGTCTCCCACAGCGCCACACTCACGTGTTCCCGCAGCGCCGCAAAATCCCCCTTCGACCTCGGAGCCACCGCAGAGACATCCGCCCTCAACGGCGCAGGCGGCGTCGCCCGTGCCTCACAGCTTTCCCGCCACAGCTCCCGCACCTCCGCCACGCCCAGCCCCAGCACCTCCGCCACCTCCCGCAGTTTCAGCCCCCGGCGCACCCGCAGCTCAAACACAAGCTCCGGCCCCGGCACCCCCTTCCCCCGCGCCCGCCTCACCCACCTCCTCAAACTCGCCACCTTCACCACACGCCGCTTTTTCACCCCGCCTGCGCGGGCCTTTTTGGAAGAGGAACGAAGAGCCATGATCTGAACAATAAAGCGTTGATGGTATTAACTGGTAGCCACAGCCAAACCCCATGGCATCCCACACTCCTTGGGTCCGTTTTTTCAAATTCAACCCCTTTCTTCAAAGCCCCTCAGACAATCTCTGCTGCATTTCAATCTCTTGCCAAAAAAATTCCTTCCTCTGCCCCCTCTGCCTCTCCGCCCCTCTGCGGCAAAAACAAACGTCCCAGCGCCATCGCAAACCACAGTCAACCTCCTTCAGGCCGCTGGAACTCTGTCCAAACCACCGTCAACAATGGTCAACCACGGTCAACAACCGCAAACTCTCACCTCAAGTTCACCGCCCCCCCATCAATCGGATACGAACTCCCCGTCACAAACGACGCCTCATCGCTGCAAAGATACAACGCCAGCGCCGCAATCTCCTCCGGCTTCGCCATCCGCCCAATCGGCTGCGCCTCACTCAGCTTCTGAAACATCTCCGCTTCCTGACCCGGATACGTCTTCGCCAGATACCCGTCCACAAATGGCGTATGCACCCGCGCCGGAGCGATGCAATTGCAGCGAATCCCCTGCTTGATAAAATCCTTCGCGATCGAATACGTCATCATCAAAACAGCGCCCTTCGTCATCGAATAAGCAAACCGGTCCGCCAGCCCCATCTGCGCCGCGATCGAGCACATGTTCAGGATCACGCCCTTGTTCACCGTCGTCATGTGCGCCAGTGCCGCCTGCGCACACGCATGCACACCCTTGATGTTCACCCTGTGCAGCCGGTCCATGTCCTCCTCCGCCGTCGTCAAAGCCGTGCCGATGTGCGCGATGCCCGCGTTGTTCACCAGTACGTCCAGCTTCCCGTGCGTCTTCACCACATCATCAAACAACGCCTTCACCTCCGCATAATTCCCCACATCACACGCCGACCCACGCGCACGGCCCCCGGCAGCCTTGATCTGATCCACCGTCACCTGCGCCGCCTCCTGCTTCAAATCCAGCACCTCCACATGCGCCCCCTGCTTGGCAAAAAGAATCGCAATGGCCTGACCGATGCCCGATCCGGCCCCGGTGATGATGACTGTTTTGTTGGCGAGTGAGAACATGAGCAGATGTAAACTGTGGTTGGCAGCCCCTTTTTACCCCTTTCCCAATTTTCGCCAAACAATTCTGCGCGGAATGAAAACAGTATCCGGGGCATTCCCGCCCCATCCTAATGCCCCGCTCTCCCATCCCCCAATTTTGCGCCCCTTTGCGGTCAACCATTCCGGCTCTGAACTCTGACTCAACAACCGCAAACAATCGCCAACCACTGCAAACAACCGCCCCCCCCTACTTCTTCCCCTTTTTCTTTCCCGCCTCCGGATCCACCGGCAGAAACGCTGCAAACCGGCTCTCAAACCGCTTCGGCATCACACACTGAATCTCCGCCCGCCCCGTGTCATAGTCCTCGCTCAGCATCTTCCCCTCCTGGTGGATCAGCGCCACCAGATCCATCCGATCCAGCGGCAGGCTCAGCGTCAGCCGCACCACCCGGTCGATCATGAAGTCATGCAACCGGTGCAGCAGATCCTCCATCCCCAGCCCTGTCTTGACTGAAATAACCACCGCCTCCGGAAACTCCCGGCGCAGTTCCATCAGCCGCGGATCATCAATCAAATCCACCTTGTTCAGCACCAGCAGCACCTTCTTGTCCCCGGCCCCCAGTTCACTCAGCACCTTCGAAGTCGTCTGATAAAACTCCACCGCCTGCAGCGCACTCGCATCGATCACGTGAATCAAAAAGTCTGCCTGAATGGCCTCCTCAAGTGTGGCACGAAACGACTGCACCAAGTCATGCGGCAGATTGCGAATGAACCCCACCGTATCCGTCACCAGCAGCGGCTGACCGTCCGGCAGCTCCATCCGCCGCGTCGTCGTGTCCAGCGTGGCAAAAAGCTTGTCCTCCACATACGCATCCGCCGCCGTCAGCTTGTTCAGCAGCGATGACTTCCCCGCATTCGTGTAACCCACAATGGCCGCATGCGGCACCGGCGTGCGCAGGCGGTCCTTGCGCATCGTCTCCCGCTGCTTCTTCACTTCTTCCAGATCCGCCCGCAGCTTGTCCAGCCGCTTGCTCGCCAGACGGCGGTCCACTTCGAGCTGCGTCTCCCCTTCACCACGTGCCGCACCCGCACCGCCCACACCACCACCCGCACCACCGCCCTGGCGGTCCAAGTGAGCCCACATGCGCGTCAGTCGTGGAATCGAATACTCCATCTTCGCCAGCTCCACCTGCAGCCGCGCCTCACGCGTCTTCGCCCGCATGTTGAAAATATCCAAAATCACCTCGTGCCGGTCGATCACACAAATATCCCCTTCGCTTTCCCAGGCCCGCTGCTGCCCCGGACTCAGCTCATTGTCCCACACAATGACATCCGCCCCCTGCTCCTTCGCCTGCTTCATCAGCTCCGCCGACTTGCCGCTGCCAATGAGGTAACGCGCCGTGTGCTCCCGCGCAAAAACCAGCTCCTTGCCGATGATGTTGATCCCCAGCGTCCCCACCAGTTCCGCCAGCTCCTCCAGCAAATCAGTGGCTTCCTGCTTCTGCCGCCGGTCAAAGTACGCACCCACCAGGAACGCGCTCTCGACTGCATTGGGTTTTTCTCGGATGTCAAACATGGGGTTGCCAGTATGGAGCACGCCAGCGCATTGCCAAGCTGCGTATTCCATGCCATGAACACCCGACATGACACGCCGCCTCCTCCTGCTCAGCCTCTGCCTCGGTTTCGCCGCCTGCGATTCCTCAGACACCGCCCCCCTCCCGCTGAACCTCTATGAGTGCGACGCCGGAGAAGCCGCCATCCGCCACCTCATCACCACCCTGCCCGACCTCAACCCCGGCGTCGCCAAAAGCTACTCCATCGTGCTCGGCGAGATCAACCGCGACGGCATGACCCCCGCCACCGATGCCTTCACCAAACGCTTTGCCGACTTGAAGCTCAAGTTCATCAACGCGCAAAACCTCAAGGACATCGAGCCCGACCACACCATTGCGGATTCCGACACACGTCTCGCCGCCTTTGTCCTCCAGCTTCGCAAGCTCCAGCCCACCAGCGCCACCACCTGGGACGTTGAAGCCGGATGGAGTTACAAAAAGGAATTCGCGCGCATGAAACTGCGCCTCGAAGTCAAAGACGGCAAAACCAGCGTGGTGAAGTCTGAAAAAGTCGAAGGCTCGTCACCTTAGGCATCAGTGCAGCGACGCACCGTCCTCGACGTTGTCCACGTCCATCTGGCGCACCCGCTTGCGATCACGTTCATTTTGCACAGCGGCGCGCAGTTTTTCACGCACGGACTCAATGCCAGGAATGGCACGCATGATAAGCGTTGGCGTGGTGGCGTCGGAGGTGATCAGAGTCATGTTGCCAAGCCCGACGAGGCGCAGCAAAAAGGGCTGTTCCATGGTGTAATCACGCACTCGGAAAAGCTCCGTTTCATCAACCTTCTTATTGAGAATCCCGGAACGAATGCGCAAACGCTGGCTGGTCAGCTCATAGGTGGTGCATTTCGTCGCCCACCAGCGGATTAGCCACATCACCAATGGAATCAGAAGCGCCAGGTAGGCCAGACCACCGGTAAAAATCGCCGGAATCGTGGCGGCAAATGCAATGCCCACGGCAAGCAGGATGCAGAGAAAGTAGTACCAGAAATGAACCCACTGGGAGGTGTGACCGGACCAGAGGGAGGTTTCCGCTACGGCGGCAGGAATGGGAGCGTCTTCTGTAGGCATGATGTGCGGGGTGTTTGAGTTAAGGGTGCAGTTGGAAAATCAGAGCATCGACTTCAGCTCATCGAGCGCCTGCTTGGTGCGCTTGATGCCTTCGATTTCGGTGTGTTTGTCGCCTTCGTATTCAATGCCGATGTAGCCGTTGTAACCGGCCTTGACGACGATGTTGATCAAGCGCTCAAAGTCGAGGGTGATTTCACGCCCTTCGCGGCGGTCTTCGGTGTAGAACTTGCCAGCGCCAGTGTCCCAGTCATAGGCTTTGGCGCTCATGCCTTTTTTCACCCAGGGCATGAACTCACGCAGACCTTTGTAGGGGTTGTAGAGTTCGCCTTTGACGCGATCGGTGTAGAAATTTCCGAAGTCCGGAAGAATGCCAACGCGGGCGTGATCCGCCGCTTTCATGACGCCGGTGAGCCACAGGCCGTTGCTGGAGAGTCCGCCATGATTTTCAACCACGACGAAGAGTCCGCGCTTGTCGCCTTCCACGCAGAGACGATGCAGGCCATCGGCAGCGAATTTCATCTGCTCGTCCCAGCTCAGCTTCGGATCGCTGGCGGCATTCACGCGAATGCTATGGCAGCCGAGGGTGGCGGCAGCATCGAGCCATTTGAGATGGTTTTCGACAGTCTTCGCACGCTTGGCCTCATCGGGATCGCCAAGGTTGCCTTCGCGATCGCACATGATGAGCAGGCCTTTCACGCCTTCGCCTTCCTGGCGTTTTTTCATTTCACCGATGTAGGCGGTGTCCGTCGCTTTGTCGAAAAACATCTGGTTCACATACTCCACTCCTTCGATGCCCAGGCTGCGGGCGATTTTGCAGAAGTCGAGGTGCTCATGACGCTCCGCGTTGCCTTTTCCAAAAATGCCTTTGTTCAGCGACCACTCCGCCAGTGAGATCTTGAACGGCGGCTCCTTGTCGGCTGCCATGGCAGGACGGGAACCCGCAGCAGCAACGGCGGCGGTAATAAGCTGCAGAAAATGGCGGCGGGAGGAGGTGCTGGAAGTCATGGGCGGATGATCCTCAATATGACTTGAGGTGCCGCCAAAGCTCCAGAAGAATTTTCGCCCCGGCTTTGTAACAAACAGACTAGGCAGCCTTGCGTTCGACGCGCTTGCGCAGCATGGCCGCGCGCTCTCCTTTGACGACACCTTCGTTGATGGTGACACCCCGCACGTCCAGACGGCTGGGCACATCATACATGACGTCAAGCATGATGCGTTCAAAGATGCTGCGCAGGCCGCGTGCACCGGTGCCTCGTGTCACCGCTTCCTTTGACATGGCAAGCATGGCGTCCCGTGTGATGGAAAGCTCCACGCCGTCCATGTTCATCAGTTTCGCATACTGTTTGATCAAAGCGTTTTTCGGCTCGGTAAGCACCCGCACGAGTTCCTGCTCAGTCAGGGACTCCAGTGAGCAAACCACCGGCAGACGACCGATGAACTCCGGAATCAGGCCAAAAGACAGAAGGTCTTCAGGTTCGACTTCCGCTCTGGATTTGCCCGCCTCAGGTTTCACAGCCTGGGAATTCACAAACCCCATCGTCTTGCCACCACGACGACGCTCCATCAGTTTGTCGAGACCGACAAAGGCCCCGCCGCAGATGAAAAGAATGTTTTCCGTGTTCACCTGGATGTACTCCTGCTGCGGATGCTTGCGTCCACCCTGCGGTGGCACGTTGCACACCGTGCCTTCGATGATTTTCAGCAATGCCTGCTGCACACCTTCTCCGGAGACATCACGTGTGATGCTCACATTCTCGGTCTTGCGGCCGATTTTGTCGATCTCGTCAATGTACACGATGCCCATCTCGGCGCGCGCGACATCGTAGTCCGCGGCCTGCAGCAAGCGCAGCACGATGTTTTCCACATCTTCGCCGACGTAGCCGGCTTCCGTCAGCGTCGTGGCATCCGCGATGCTGAAGGGCACATTGAGAATGCGTGCGAGAGTTTTGGCGAGCAGCGTCTTGCCACAGCCTGTGGGCCCCATGAGCAGCACATTGCTTTTTTCGATCTCAACATCATTCGGGTCGGGCAGAGCTGTCGTCACTTTGCGGGGTGCCCCGCTTCCAGCTCGCGTGGCCTGCTGCTGCGTGTGCAGGATGCGCTTGTAATGATTGTGAACCGCGACACTGAGCACCTTCTTCGCCTGCGACTGGCCGATCACATGTTGATCCAGCAGTGCCGCGATGTCTGCCGGGCGTGGCACCAGCAGAGATGGCCCTCCCTCGGAATCGACCGAAGTTTCTTTGTCGAGGATGTTTTTACAGACGTGAATGCAGTTGTCACAAATGTAAACCCCTGGACCTGCAATGAGCTTTTTGACCTCTGCATGGCTTTTGCCGCAGAAGGAGCAGAGAGTAACGTTGGAGCCGCGTGCCATGATTTTTAGGGTATGTCGTAATGTCGCACGGAAGCAGGATAGACGTCAAGGTGCCGCTTCTTCAATCGTGCGCAAAACCATCTGGGCTTTGTCATTCCTCACATACCGCGCTTTAAGTTTTACAGCAGCAGGCTTCCGCAAAGTCAAAATACAGTCCCTTGCAGCCAGAGCAGCAGGCCAGTCTTGGTGAACCTGGCCCTTTGCGTCTTGGATTTCCCAGTCCTGCCCCAAAGCCCGCTGCGTCTGTTCCCAGGAAACCGTGCCCAATCCCTGAATCACCGCTCCGGGTGGAACCTGATCCGAGTCGAGGAACCAAGCTTGGGGCACCAGGATTCTCAATGCCTCAAAGTGCTGCTGACGCAGTTCCTGGCGCCAAAACGAGCGCAACGACGGCAAATGCAGCAATGCCCGCTCAAGTTTCGACTGGGCAAGCGCTACGCTTCCCCCCACGAGTCTCAGTTTCTCTTGCTCCTGTGCATAATCGAATGAAAGCCAGAGCTCTGAGTCAACCTCATTTGGGGGGGCCAGCGACAGCCAATGCGCCAAAAAATCACCCACTGGTCCCACAATTCGGGCTTTCGAAACGCGTGCCTGCAAAACCTCACGTGCCGCCATCCAGCGCATGGTACGGTAGCCGGCTGAATTGACAGCTTCGCGCTGTGCTCGGGGAAGTTGTTTCATCAAGTCTGGTTTCATTCGGGCTAAAGCCTCTGTCTAAATGCAGAGAGTCACCCGTCAAAACGAGAGATTGCGGTGAAAAGATGTTTATGATAATTATAAGACCAGTGTTGCCATTCTTCGCCACCAACCTCCGTCCGCAATCCCCGCCGAATAAGTGGGTGGCCGCTGGCTTTTCATTGTTGGAACTCCTCACTGTCATCTGCGTCGTCGGCATCCTCAGCAGTGTTGCAGTCAGTTGGTTCGGTGGAAACAACAGGGCTGTGATTGAGCGAGTGACCAACCAGCGGAATGCACAGGAAATCGTTTCCCTCGGGGTCTGTGCCACGATGGGAGGCGCACATTTTGTCGTACCCGGCGACAAACAGGCCACCGCCGCCAATCTGATGGTCGGAGTCACCGGCCAGCAAGGGATGTGGAAAGACAAACTATTCCGCCTCACCAACCTGCAGCCCACCGATCTTCCCGGGGCTCTGACTTTTGTTAAGTTCGACTCAGACCTGCTGCTTTATGACCCATCAGGGCTGCAGCCTTGAGCCCTGGCTTAGTCGGCTCTCACTTCCAGATTTAATGTGGCTGGCAGCTTCGATGCTTCGACGGCACTGGCCGCGGCCGGCTCATCAGGAAATATCACCACGATCTCATGGATGCCCCCCTGTTCGTGCTCTTTTTGTTCTTTGAGCACCCAGTGCTGTACAAATTTGGCCACCGAAAGCCTGCTGGCTTCCCTCACATGCCTGATTTTGCCTGGGACAGCCGCACGGCGTTCAAGCATGGGTGTCAGGCCTTTTTCCAGTTCGGCCATGTTTTCCGCCGCATTGAATCGCAGCCAGCCTGCCTCAGATTTTTTCTCCATCGTTTCCGTGCGAATCGCCGGCGGCAGCGAAGGCCGGATGGAAGGGGCGATCACCACACAACGTCCGTTTTCCACCGTGAGCTTCCAGTCGTCTGAGAGCTTCAAGTGATAACGATAGACCACCATCGCACGAATTTCCGCCACCGTGGTGCCGAGGTAAACCGCATCATTGAACCACGTCTTGGTGTCATACTTTGTCACCGTCTCCTCGGTGTCCAGCGTGGCCAGTTCCAGTACGTCGCCGTTGGTCGAGGCGATGCGCTTCACGTTTTCACGAAAACTCTCGGTGAGGGTCTGCTTCTGGAAATGCTCTGCAAGCCATTTCATGCCAAATCCCGCATCCACCATCTTCCATACCGCGACTCCGCCAATGATCACCAGCGCTAGAAACGTCAGGGCCAGCAGGGTGAAGCATCCCGGACCGCGGCGCGGCGCGGGTGCTGGAGCAGGATTCGGTTCAGCCATGGGGTGAAAAGGAGAGACAACGACGTGTGAACATGCCGCCTAAGGCTTCCGCTGCCAATTACGAATCTGGTAAAAACCTCACCTTGACGATCTCCCGCAGCCCCTGCGAGACTGGCGACGCATGAAGTCTTCATTCATCCCAAGCGCCGTACTGCTGGCCTGTCTGGCAGTTTTATCCACCACTCAGGCACAACAACCCGACGAAAAGAGCGCGAACGAGCAGGAAAAAAAGCTGCTGGATGACATGGAAAAGATCGGCTGGGTGCGTCAAGGCGCAGGAGATCTCGGCGGCGTCGCCCAGATCGCCATCCCGCAAGGCTACCGCTTCACCCACGGCAGCGGCGCCAGTCGTGTGCTGGAATTGTTTGGCAATCTGCCCCAGCCCTCAGCCTCAGGCATGCTCACCACTGAAGGTTTGGGCCCATGGATCATCTTTGCTTATGACGATTCCGGGCATGTCAAAGATGACGAGAAAAACGAGATCAATGCGGATGAGTTGCTCGAGCGCCGTCGCGAGCGGCTGGCGGAATCCAATGAAGTGCGCAAGCAACGCGGCATCCAGGAGCTCGCCATTCTTGGCTGGGCCATGCCGCCACGATTCAACGACACCACCAAAACCCTCGAATGGGCGGTGCGAATCCAAAGCCTGGACGGCAAAGGCGGCGAGTCCGTCAACTACGAGACACGACTGCTGGGCCGCACAGGCTCCATGAAGGTCCAGCTTGTGTGCGACCCGGCCGAGTTCCAGCCGCTGCTGACCGAATTTCAGAAAGTCATGGGCGGATTCTCCTATGTCGAAGGCCAGCGCTACGCTGAGTTTCGCGAAGGGGACAAGGTGGCAAAATACGGCCTCACTGCCCTCATTGCCGGCACCGGTGCCTTCGCTGCAGCCAAGATGGGTCTGTTTGGCAAGCTCGGGCTGGTCTTCGCCAAGCTGGGCAAGGGGGCGATCCTGCTGGTTATCGGGGTCTTCGCAGCAGTGAAAAAATTCTTTGGCAAACTCTTCGGCTCGCGTCAGCCGCCAGGGGAATAAGGCATGACCGACGGCCAGACGCTTCTCGCAGTCTTCGTGCTGCTCTATCTCATCGAATGCCTGCGACTCGTGCCAGCCACCGCGTGGATAGCTGCGGGCACGGGCAAGTCGGGCTGGAGCTCGTTACGACCATGGACTCGGCTGCAAATCGGCAGCGGTTCGCCGCTGCTGCTCTCTCCTCTGCCGCCCATGCAGGCGCATGCATTGGCGCTGCCCTGGGTGTTTGTTCCCGATCAAAACTCGCTGAATGTACGATTGACTGACAGCATGAGTGTCAGCCTTGCGTGGGACCAGCTGACCCCGCGTGCCGAGGAAACTCTGCTGCATCTTGACAGCGCCACCCGCGTACGCCTGCCAACCAAAGCGCTGGCTGAACTCTGGCAGCAGCGTCTCACCGAATGGCGTGGTCTGACGTCCGAACAGCGGCGCAGCGCTTTTCTCAAACTTGCCCGCACGACACTCGACACGCAGTCTGCAAGCAAATCAGCCGCTGCCACCTCAAAGCTCACCGGATCCATGCGCCGGTGTGCCACGATCCATTTCATGTGGTGCTTCGGCATCATCAGTGTTTTATACCACCGCTTTGGCGACAGCCTGCCTGTTCTCGTCGCGGCAGGTGTGCTGCTGCTGCTGCAGTTCATCCAGTCCTGGCTGTTTCTGCGCAGCACACGGAAAAGCAGCCTCATTATTCCCCATCGACGCTGGCGTGCGCTTGGGATTGCTTTCCTGCCCCAGCTGGCGATGCGAGCTTTTGACATCGTGAATCTGACCACGGATGCCGAACCGCCGCATCCGCTAGCCTGGCGCGGCCTGCTGGATGACAAGCGCTGGCTGGAATATGCACGGCAGTTTTGGCGTGAGTCACGCTACGTTCCGGGCTGGCCTCAAAACGAATCGCTCCCGCTCGAAGCCGAAGCGCTGCAAAAATTCTTTCGCCACGAAGGCATCCCAGAAGAGGAGTACGATCCGCCCGCAACGGCAAAACTGCCCACCTGCCCGCGTTGCGGTGCCGAATACCAGTGCGGCAACAACACCTGCCCCGACTGCGGCGGCGTGGAACTGCGACAACCGACCGCGTAAACTGTCTTCATTGGGGAACGTGGCGCAGCATCCACTCCGCCATTTCTGCGTAGATCGGAAAATCAGTGATCAGCACGTTGTCGTGATCGGCGCCCGGGATTTCAATCCAGCGTTTTTCGATGCTGGAAGGCAGTGCTGCATACAGGCGACGACCACACTCAACGGGAATCACCCGGTCTGAAATGCCATGAGCCACCAGCACCGGGCATTTCAGTCCAGGAACCAGTGCGATGGAGTTAGCATCGCTGATTTCCACATGTGCCTGCCTTTGATAAAACCAGCCTGTGATGCGGCTCCAGGCGGAGCCAAGCCAGTCCCCCATCCAATTCGAGGTCTGGTGGAGCACCACATGGTCCAGAGAATCGAAGGTCGAAACCAGCACCGCAGCACGCCACGGCGCATCCTTTTCCACCGCTGCGCGGATGCTGACCGCACCGCCCATCGACATTCCCATAATGCCGGCGGGTTCTGAGTTGAACCCAAATTTCGCCGCAGCCTCTTTCAGCGCCATCGCCGGAAGGTGTCCCTCCTTCACGCCAAAACAAGCGGTGACCCCTGGATGCTCACCATGCGCAGGCAGATCCAGCAGAATGCAGCGGAAACCCACGGCACAGAAACGCTCCGCGACAAGCAGGTAGTCCTCTTTGCGCCCACGGCGGCCATGCACCAGCATCAGACTGCCCACCACACTTCCGGGTGCCGGCAAGGTGAGGCCCTTCTGCGTCAGCTGTTCACGGATCACCTGCCCGCGTTTTCCCAGCACCCCCTTCGGATCGGGCTCACATACAAGACAAGGGGTGCCATCGGCGCAGACGAAGGATTTCAACACCACGCCATGTGCCGCCGGATCGGACAAAAATTCCAGATGATAATCCTGCATCGGTCTGCGCGGCGGATGCGCCAGCTGATCCGCCGCCAGCCAACCGGCCACCGGCGGCACCAGCATGAGCACAACCCCGAGCAAGATCCGCTTACTTTTCACACGCCGATGATGAGCAAGATTGTGCAGAGTGCCAATCCTGTTATTCTCCGAACAGCAGATCATGAAATACTCCGCGCTTCTTCGATTCCTTGCCATCGCGCTGCCCGCTCTGCTGGCCAGCTGCGCCAAACCCGCCTATGAAGTGCGTGGTTATGCCTCCTACATTGCGGATCATTATGCGGGCCATTACACCACCTCCGGTGCCATTTATCAGCCGCAGGGCTGGACCGCAGCGCACAACAACCTGCCTTTCGGCACCGTGGTCAAAGTGAAGAACAACCAGAACGGACGCACGGTCAATGTGACGGTGAACGACCGCTTCCCCTACTATCCGAACCGCGTCATCAATCTCTCGCGTGCGGCGGCCGAGTACATTCAGCTCCCTTATCATCAGTTGGGCGATGTCACGGTGACGGCTAAAACCATTGCCAGCGGACCTGCGCCAGCGGCAAACTACAGCTCTCCCTCTCCTGCCAGCTACGGCAACCCGTCTCCCACCAGCTACAGCGCACCGCCGTCTGCGCACTACAAAACTCCTCCGCCCGCCGCTCACAAGGCACCAGCAACGAAAACGTATCACGCTCCTCCAGCCGCCACTTACCGGAAGCCCACCTCGGTTCCACCCCCAGGGTATGGCATCAGCGCTCCCCCTGCTGGCATTCCGCCGCCGCCGCCGGGCTATCGTTGAGAGGCTGCCGCAGAACAACTCAGAATTTTCTGCCACACTTTGCAATCGAGCGTCCATATCCTCAGTGTATGGATTCCCTCACGTCTCCCAAAACTCCGCAAGATGTCGAGCTCGCCAGGCAGGTCGAAGCAGGCGACGACGCAGCATTCCGACTGCTGATGCAGCGGCACTTGCAGCCGCTGCGTGGCTATCTGGCCCTGCGAGCACCGGTGCCCGATTTGATCGACGAAGTGGCGCATGACGCCTTTGTGTTTGCCTATCAGAACCTCAGTGATTTCACCGAAGGCTCAATGCAGCCGTGGCTGCGAACCATCGCATTCAATCAGCTGCGCGACCGGATGAAGGCGTATGCACGAGATTTTACCAAGCACGAACGCTACTCCGAGCAGGTGCGCTGGGAAATGGCGCTGGAAGCCTCTGACAAACCTGTGAGTGATGAATCAGATCATCTCGCGGCCTGCCTTGAAAAGCTGCGCCACCATCAGCGCACCATCCTGGATCTGCGTTACGAGACACAGCTCAGCTGTGAAGAAATTGCCAAACGTACCGGCCGCAGCACGCTGGCAGTGCGCACCGTGCTGATGCGTGTACGCCAGCAACTGCGCAAGTGCATCGAATTTCACCTGGAGCAAAAAACCGCATGAACTCAGACGAGGCTATCGACAAAGCTTTGGAGGGAGTGCTCTCCAATCATGAATGGCAGGTTCTCATGAGCGACCCCACCACGCTCAAGGAACTGGAAGAGCAGCTCGGCATGGACGCTCTGCTCCGTGTGGTCCTGGAAAAAAATGACACTCCAGCCGCACTAGCAGACGCCATTGAAGCCAGTGTCAATGTGTCGTCAGTCGATGACCTCATGGACAGCATCGAAGCGGCAACGATTCGCCGCCGCAAGCGGCGCTGGTTCACCCACCTGCCCCACTGGACCACAGCAGCCGCAGCGATTCTGATTGGCCTGCTCGGCGGCACTCTCGCGTGGCCGGATGTGTTTCTCCGGCTCGACCTTGGCCCCACCGTGGCTCAGCGCACCGGAAAACGAGTCATCCTCCAAGGCCGCATCATCGCCAACCCACCTGCGCCTCGTGTGGTTGTCGCTCCTGAACCGGTTTTGATTCAACCACCAGTAGCTGCTGCGCCAGCGGCTTCAATTCCACCGCCCCCCACTGTGATGGTCGTGGAGAAAAAAGCTGAATCTGCTCCTACCCCGCCTCCTGAGGCACCACCCGCAATCAGCATGGGGAACGTCGCTGCACCGGTACCAGAGAAGATGAAAACCGGCACGAATTCTCCGGTGAATCTCGCTTCGAAGCCCAGGCTCGACATGCCGATAGAGACTCCGGATGCGTCCACCAAGATTGATTTCGAAAAGCATGTCCTGCCGATTCTGGAGCGCTCCTGCTTCGAATGCCACAGCAGCAAATTGAAGAAACCGAAAGGTGGCATCCGCCTGGATGACCTTGAAGCGATTCGCGAAAAGAGCCAGACGGACAATCTCGTCCTGCCGCACAAGGCTTCCAAGAGCACGCTGGTCAAATCCATCTCTCACAAACCCGGCGACGACGACCTCATGCCACCGCCCAACGATGGCAAGCCACTGAGCGCCGATGAAATCGAACTCATTCGGCGCTGGGTCGAAGAAGGAGCCAATTTTGGCTCGTGGACTTCGATGCAGGCGAAAGAAGTTTCGATCTCCACGCTGAACGAGGCTGTCGATGTTACCAAACTTCAGGCCGTGGCTGCACGCATCGATCAGCTCATTGAACAGGACCTGAGCAGGCACGCGGAAGAGCCTCGCCCACTCGCCAATGAATTCACCTGGCTGCGCCGTGTGTATCTTGACCTCGTTGGCCGCATTCCCACCAGCGAGGAGACCAAGCGTTTTACCGCACTCAAGGATGCCGACAAACGCGGCCGCCTTATCACTGAGCTGCTGGCCTCCAAAGGCCACGTCAGCCACATGTTCAACTTCTGGTGTGATCTGCTGCGCGCCAAAGACAACCTGGCTGAAGGCGTGCATGGGGATTTTTATCTCGCCTGGATCAAACAGAGTGTGCGTGACAACACCCCCTTCGACGAATGGACGCGCGAACTGCTCAGCCCCGAAGGCTACGGCTGGCGTGCACCTGCGGCGGGCTACTACCTGCGTGACGGCGAGAACCGCACGGCGAATATCGAGAGCACAGCCACGCTCTTTCTTGGCACTCAGATTTCCTGCGCGCAGTGCCACGACCATCCTTACAGCCGGTGGACGCGCAAAGAATACCATCAGTTCCTTGCCTGGACCTCCGGCATCACCACCGCCACGAAGGAGGATGCCGTGGGTGAAGTCTCTGGAAAGGCCATCCGCGAAGCGGCCGAGCGCTATAACCGCATGTCGAAGGCAAAGGGCCAGATGGACTACGAGCGGCAGCAAAAAAACCAGCGCATCCGCGATGCCCTGCTGGCGCTGCAACGCGCTGCTGGCGGCGCGGGTGTGGTCAATGGCGAAGGCCATCAAGCCAAGCTGCCGGACGATTACCAATACCCCGATGGCAAACCCGGTGAGCTGCTCCCCGCCGCCGTGCTCTACGGCGAATCTCCACCCGCAGGCGCACGCCCCGCTGAAACTCTTGCCGCATGGGTCACCTCTCCCAACAACACGCGCTTCGCTCTCACGCTGGCCAACCGCCTGTGGGCCAAGTTGTTCGGCCTGCCGTTCGCTGGCAGAGTGGATCAAGTGCGCGAAGTCGCGGACTGCGCCAATCCTGATCTCGCCCAGTATCTCGTCAATGTCGTGCGCGATTCGAAATACGACGTGCGGCAGATCCTCCATATCTTCAGCCTCACGCGAGCCTATCAGCGCGAAGCTGGGCTGCCCCCGCAGGATTCCTCCGTGGTGTACCGCTTCCCTGGCCCGGTGCTGCGCCGTTTGTCTGCTGAGCAGGTATGGGACTCCATGATGGCTCTGGCCGTGAAAGACCTCGATGCGAATCTGAATTTCGATCCACCCGATGTCACCGTCCTCGAAGCCGCCGTCGCTGCTAAAAAAGCCAGCGAAGTCACTGCCATGGCCCGCAAAATCGCCAGCAAGGAAGAGCGCGAAATGAAGGTGGAGGAACGCCGTGCCAGCCTGCGCAAGGAAATGGCCCGGGAATTTGCCGGTGGGGGGCTGGAGCGTGCTTCAGAACTGCCGCAGCCAACGCCTGACGGTCACTTCCTGCGCATGTTCGGCCAGGGCAACCGCGACTTCATCGGTGATGCGTGGAGCTCCTCCACGGTACCGCAGGCGCTGCTTATGCTGAACAGCGATTTCTTCGACCATGTCGCGCGTTCTGGCAGCCCGTTGTCCGACAGTCTGCGGGGACTTAACAATGTCAAAGAGGTCGCGCGCGGCGCCTTCCTGGCCGTTCTGACTCGTGAACCGACGCAGGCCGAGCTCGACACCTGCAAGGAAGCCCTGGGCGACACACGCAATGCCAAGGCTCTTGCCCGCACCCTGCTCTCCACCGCCGAATTCATGTTTCAAAAATAACCTCCTCACTTTATGAAGCACTCCTTGAACAAGCTCGATGACGCCTCCCGTCGTCAATTCATCACCGGCATGGCCCGCACCTGCCTCGGCGTCAGTTTGGTGCCACCCTTGGGCCTCGCACGCGCCTTGGAAACGAGCACGCCGAAGTTTGCCAGCCACGTCATTTATCTCAACATGCGTGGTGGCATGAGCCACATCGACACCTTCGATACCAAGCCCGACGCACCCGCTGGTCACCAAGGCCCGGTGCGCACCATCAAGACCAAGTCGCCGGATCTGCAAATCTCCGGCTACTTTCCCAATCTGGCGGAACATGGCAAAAAAATCGCCGTGGTCCGCTCCTTGCATCACACTCAGGGCGCACACGAACCGGGCGTTTACAAAGTGCTCACAGGTTACGAAATGTCCGCCTCGGTGCGCCATCCGGCGCTCGGTGCCTGGGTGGCGCGGCAGGTTACGCAGGGACATTCCACCTTGCCGCCTTACATCCGCCTCGCGGGTCTCGCCGGGCATCCCGGCAGCGGATTCATGGATGCACGGTATGCGCCCGTCCCCGTGCTGGATGCCAGCAAAGGCCTTGAACACACCCAGCTCCAAAACGGCGACTCCATGACCAATCTGCGCAAACGCAGCGGTCTCGCCGAAAAACTCAACGGCGACTTCCTTTCCCGCTACCCCATGGCGGATGTGAAAGCGCATGCTGATGTGTATGCCGACGCCATCAAGCTCATGACCAGCAAGGACCTCGATGCCTTTGACCTCACAAAGGAGAAGAGCCAGGTGCTGGAGGATTACGGCAACGATTACTTCGGCCAGGGTGTGCTGCTGGCACGCAGGCTCGTCGAGCGCGGCACCAAGTTCGTCGAGATCGAACTCGGTGGCTGGGACACGCATGAGGACAACTTTCTGAAGGTTGAATACCTCGCCAGCCGTGTGGACAATGCTGTTGGCACCCTGCTGGAAGATTTAGAGACACTTGGCCTGCTGGAAAGCACGCTGGTGGTGCTCACCACCGAGTTTGGCCGCGGCCCCAAGATTGAGGGCACCGGACGCGGGCACCACCCCATCGCTTTTTCCTCGTTCATCGCTGGTGGCGGCGTCAAAGGCGGCCAGGCCTATGGCAAGACCGATGAAACCGGCAACCAGGTGATCGAAAACCCGGCGACCGTCCTCGACTTTCACGCCACCATTGGTGCGCTGCTCGGCGTCCCGCCGCAGGAAACCATCTCCGCTGGAAGCGGCGGTAGTTTCAGCATCTATGGCGGCACCGGAGCTAAACGTGGCGTGCCCATCGCTGCGCTGATCTGATCATGCTGCTTTGGGCTTACGTTCGATCCAGTCATAGAGCATCGGCAGCAGCAGTAGCGTGAGCAATGTTGAACTGATGATGCCGCCGATGACGACGGTGGCAAGCGGGCGCTGCACTTCAGCTCCCGCCCCATGGGCCAGAGCCATGGGAACGAAACCGAGTGCAGCAACAAGCGCCGTCATCATCACGGGGCGCAAGCGCGTGGAGACACCGGTGAGCACCGCATCACGGACGCTCATGCCTTCTTCACGGAGTTCATTGAAGTAGTTGACCAGCACGAGTCCGTTGAGCACCGCCACACCGCTGAGTGCGATGAAACCGACTGCCGCCGTGATGCTGAAGGGCATGCCACGCAGCTCAAGTGCGATGATGCCCCCGGTCAACGCGAGCGGGATGCCCGTGGCGACGAGCAAGGTCTGGCGAATGCTGCCAAAGGCGAAGAAGATGAGCATTAGAATGAGCGCCAATGCAGTGGGCACCACGATGACCAGGCGGGCTCGGGCTTCCTGCAGATTCTCAAAGGTGCCGCCGAATTCGAAGCTGTAGCCTTCGGGAAACTTCACTTCTTTTTTGATCCGCGCGCTCGCTTCGTTGACGAAGCCTTCCATGTCGCGGTCCTTCACACCAACGAGCAGCGCGGCCCGGCGCTGGGTGCGGCTGTGACGGATGGGTTCAACGGTTTTCTCCGTCCGAATATCAACGGCTTCGCCAAGCGAAAGCATCCCAAAATCACCGACGCGCAGCGGAAGGTTCTTCATGATCTCCTCCTTGGAACGCTCCTCCTCCGGCAGGCGCACGACGATGTCACGCTTGCGGTTGCCTTCGATGACCTGACCGGACACTTCTCCGCCAAGGCCGGCAGAGACGGCATGATTGAGTTCGGCGAGCGGGATGTTATACTTGGTCAGAATCTCACGCTTTACCTGCATCACGACGGTGCTGGTGCGGCCGTCTGTCTCAAGCTCAGCGGTTCCTCCCGGAGTATTGTTGATGATGTCACGAGTCTGGTTGGCAAGCTTTTCAAGCACATCAAAGTCGATGCCGTAGATACGCACTGTGAGCTCAGCCTTGGAACCTTCCATCATTTCATTGAAGCGTGTCTCAATCGGCTGGCCAAATTCGATGGTCTGATCTTCGTGCTCGCTGAGCGCCTCTTTCTCAATGGCGGCACAAAGCTCGGCTTTGTTGGTGGGCAGACCGGGGCCTTTGGGCCACTCGGAGACGGGGGTATAAAAAATGTAGAAGTCGGTTTCGTTTGGCGGCATCGGATCAGTGGCCACCTCGCTGGTGCCACTGCGGGAGAAAAAGCTGGTGACCTGCGGAAACTTTTCACGCACCATCTGGCCGAGCACGAGATCCTCATGCAGCGACTCCTTGAGGCTCATGCCGACTTTGCGGTAGATCATCCCGGCGATGGAGCCTTCATCCAGCTTGGGCACGAACTCGGCCCCGAGGGAGCTGAAACGCCAGCCGCAGAATGCAAAAAAGGCCACGGCCAAAAGCACCACCGCCCAGCGCATTCTGATGGCAGCACGCAGCATGGGCTGAAACACGCGATTGAGAGCTGCGATGATCCAGTTTTCCTTCTCGGCGATGCTGCCGCCGAGGAAGAACGAGCACATCGCGGGCATGAGCGTCAGCGCCAGCAGCAGAGCTCCGGCGAGCGCAAAAATCACGGTCACAGCCATGGGGCGGAACATCTTCCCTTCAATGCCGGTGAGGGTGAGAATCGGCAGATAAACGATGGTGATGATGAGCACCCCGAAAAACATCGGGCTGGCCATCTGCTTGCTGCCAGCGAGCACTTCGCGCGAGCGCTCCTCATTGGTCAACATGCGGCCAAGGTGATGCTGCTTGACCCCGAGCCTGCGAATGATGTTTTCGACCATGACCACGGCACCGTCGATGATCAGACCAAAATCAACCGCGCCCAGGCTCATCAAATTGCCGGACCAGCCGCCCTGCACCATGCCGCAGATGGCAAACAGGAACGATAGCGGAATAGCAAGGGCCACGATGAGCGCCGCACGCCAGTTCCCGAGCAGGATGAGCAGGACGACGATGACGAGCACCGCACCTTCGACGAGATTTTTTTCCACCGTGCCAACGGTGGCCTCGACAAGATCGGAGCGTTCGTACACGACGGTCACATCCATGCCCGCGGGCAGTTTCTCCCGCAGTTCTTCGAGCCGTGGCGCCACTCGATGGCAGACGACGCGTGCATTCTGTCCCATGAGCATCATCACGGTTCCGAGCACCACCTCTTCACCGTCCATCGTGGCGGCACCGCCGCGAAATCCTGCACCCCACTGCACTTTGGCCACATCCTGCACCCGCAGAGGTTCAATGGCCGCACCGAACTTGATCGGCAGCTTGTCGATTTCCTCAGCCGTGCTGACACGACCCACACTTCGAATGGTGAGCTGCTCGCCATCGCGATTGATGACACCACCACCGGCGTTTTCGACATTGCCGCGGATGATGGCGGCGAGTTCTCCCACGGTCATGTTCGCCGCCCTCAGTTTTTCGAGCATGGGTTCCACGGTGACCTGCCGCTGATGGCCCCCGTTGCTGTTGATCTCCGCCACGCCCTGCACCACGCGCAGGTGAGGTTTCACAATGTATTCGTGTGTCTCCCACAGACGCATGAGGCCTTCACGTTCATCGGCAGGCTTCTCTTTGGCCCCCTTCTTCCAATGGAGCGTGTAGTAGAAAATTTCACCGAGTCCGGTGCTGATGGGGGCAAGGCTGAGCGCGCTGCCCGGTGGCAGATCGCGCATCACGGCGGTCAGGCGTTCCGTGACGAGCTGGCGTGCACGAAAGATGTCCGCATCGTCTTCAAATTGAATCGTGACCTGGCTGAGACCAAACTTCGTGAGTGAACGCGACTCGAGCACACCGGGCATCCCGGAGAGCGCCATTTCAATGGGCCGTGTGACGGCGCGCTCGGACTCCTCAGGCGCCAGGGCTGGCACGGCCACGTTCACCTGCACCTGCGGGCCGGTGAGATCCGGCACCGCATCGATAGGCAGGTGCATCAGTGAATACAATCCTGCACCGAGCAGGCCGAAAGCCCCCAGCAGTACGAAGGCACGCTGACGGACGGAGAAATCGAGAATGAAATTAAGCATGGCCGCAAGGGAAGTATTTCAAGATGCGACGTGGCCTACTTATCGAGAGTGTTTCCCGTGAGCTGCTCAAGCTGCAGGCGTGCCTCAACCGCGCCCAGCTGCGAGGCCAGCACCGCTTTGACGGAGGCGATGTACTGGCGTTGCAGTTCCGTGTACGTTGCCAGTGGCAGCGCGCCCAGACGATAGTGCTCATCAGCCTCCGCCGCCGCTTTGCGAAAGCTTTCCAGCGTGTCAGCCGGAAGCTGCGTCAGTTGCTCGACGTAAATGCGGTAATGACTGGCCTGCGAGGCGACGTCCCGTTCCAGCTGGCGCATCTGCGCCGTGAGCATGACCCCTGCCTGCACCTGCCTGGCCTCTGCCGCGTCGATGGCCCCCTTGTTGCGGTTCCATACCGGCAGCGGAATGGAAACTCCGATGCCAATCTGCGTTTCCCGCGAAGCGCTGATCGGGTTTGACTGGTTCTGCATGTAGGGCTGCAGGGTGATGTAGGGCCAGCGCTCGTTTTTGGCCAGATCCACATGGTAGCCCTGCTGCTCCACATCAAGAAAGCGGGCGCGCAGCGAGAAGTTTTTACGCCGTGCTTCAGCCAGCAGAACATCGATGGGCGGCGCTGGATTGAGGACGATGTTTTCCATGCGCACATCCAGCGGATGATCCGCTCTTTCCCCCAGGAGCTGATTCAACTCAAAGCGGGCGGCGGCAAGATCGTTGCGTGCCTGCGTGGCCTCTGCGCCAATCGTGAGCGCATTGGCCTGGACGATGCGGGCCTCCAGGCGCGGTGCCGCACCGGCGGGATCACGCTGCAACAGCACAGCCGCGAGGGTCTGGAAGCGCTTCGACACCTCCTCGGCGGCACGGGTCTGCTCCTGGGCGGCCAGCAGTTTCCAGGAAACCGTACGCACCCGGCCAGCCAGCGCGGCACGGAATTGCGTGAACCCGAGCCGGGCCATCTCGATGTCTTTTTGTGCGATGGCCTTGCGCAGGGCGATACGGCCCGGCCACTCGAACGTCTGCGTGAGCTGCACCGCCCAGGTAGGACCGTCCCCGATGACGCCATTGGAAAGATCACGATAGTGCCAGTTGCCGAGACCAACCATCAGCTCGGGGTTTTTAATCTCACCCGCTTTGGTCTTGTCGCCTCGGGCGACGTCAATTTGCGCCTCGTAATACCGAAGCTCAGGGTGCGTGGCGAGCGCTTTGAGAACGAGAGAATTGACGGAGACCGGCTCCGTTCCGCCAATCGCGGGCAACTGGAGACAAACAAACAAGCTAAGGAATAAAGAGGAAAGTTTCATGCGCGTAAAAAGAGAATGGGGGGTGCATCGTGGACAATGCGGAATCATCCGCAGTAATGCCCGCTGTGTCCGCACCTGCGGACCCGGATGTTCAATCCATCGCCCTCAACAACGCATGACAGTCCGGCCAGACTTCAGCGCAAGACCATGCGACCACGAACTCCTCTGCACACCACGCCTGACCACACGCTCAGCAAAGAACGGCAGTGTGCGGTTGCAGTCCAGGACCAGCAATGCCAGCGCCACTTTGCCGGTGCATGGCGTGGACGAAAGCAGTCTCTGGGTGCGTGATGCATCATCGACAGCTTTGAATGCCAGCACATGGTCCGAGGCGGCAGATTCAGGTGCTACTGCAAAAGCGACGAGCACCCTGCAAAGAGCGTCATGTTCGTGGTGTGTGAGTTCGGCGGTGGATTTGCCCGCATGGGAAAGAACCACGGTCAGCCCCCCCTCATTGGACACCCCCACCTTGACCTCATGATCACCATCGACCAAAGCCGCCGCCATGCAGATGCCTGGCGCAATCCCATGAGAGGAAAACAGCCAGCCAAGCAGCAACAGCAAATGTACCAGCCTTTTTAGAGGCGTGGTGTGATGGCTAATCGCATACATGTCAGATCGTCGAATACAAACAGGCTAACATACCCTGAGAGGATATTCCAGCATGAAAAGCAAGCATGGTTCAGACTTCGGGCGGCGTGGGCTTGTCTGGATCCTGGAGTTTTTTCTTCTTGTGCAAAGACAGGAACGGCTGCTTCGCCGTCTGCTCGATAAGAACATACTGGCTGTGAAGTCCTTCTTCTCCGGCGTCAAACAAGGGGTAAAGAATGGGCAGGATGAAGAGCGCTAGGAAAGTGTCCGTCATGAGTCCGCCGATGATCACACAGGCAAAGGGGCGTGCAGTTTCAGCGCCAACAGCGTGAGACAAGGCGGCAGGCAGCAAGCCCAGGGCCGCCATGGCAGCGGTCATCACAATGGGCCGTACTCGACTGATGGCACCTTCGCGAACTGCCTGGGCCATACGCATGCCTTCTTTGCGCATTTCTCGTATTCGTTCCACCATGAGAACACCGTTCTGCACGGACACCCCAAACAAAGCAATAAAGCCAACCAGGGCGGAGACGGACAAGGTCAATCCAGCCAAGGGGAGGACAAGAATGCCGCCAACTGCCGCGAAGGGCACATTGAGCAGGATCAGAGTGGCGAGTTTCACGGAATCAAAGGCCGTGAAGAGCAGGAAGAAAATGGCGACGAGTGTGATTGGCACAACGAAAGCCAGACGCTTCACGGCTCTCTGCTGGTTTTCAAAGGCTCCCGTCCATTCCAATCTGAATCCAGGAGGCAAAACCACCTGGGCATTGACCTTTTGCTGCGCTTCCGCGACCAGAGTTCCCAAGTCGCGCCCACGCACCGCAAGCTTCACCGCAGTCAATCGGAAGTTTTCTTCACGATAGATGCGGGCAAAACCAGGCTTTACATCTACCGAAGCCAAGGCCCCCAAGGTGAGTCGTTCGCCACCCGAACCAGTAATAGGGATGCGTCGGATTCCATCCAGGCTGGCAACGGAGCGTGGGATCATTTTCACGGCGAGATCAAAAGTGCGCTCACCTTCGAGCACCTTGGAAGCAATGCCCCCCCCCATGGAGGTTTCGATGACCGACTGCACATCCATCATGGACAAGCCAGCACGGGATATGGCAGACCGATCCACCGCAATCTGAACTTGAGGCTGCCCCAGCAACCGTTCCGTATTGACGTCTGCAGAGCCTTGAACGGTTTTGAGAATGTCCACGATCTGATTGGCAATCTTTTGCAGGATTGGAGGCTCATCCCCGAAAATCTTGACGCTGAGTTCTGATTTCACCCCTGACACGGCCTCATTGACGTTGTCCTCAATCATCTGACTGAAATTGTATTGAGCACCCGGCACCTCCATCAGCAGCTTTTTCTTCATGGCCAACACAAGGCCATTTCTATCCGGCGCAGTTTTCCATTCTTCACGGTTGATCAGGTCAACAGTGTACTCGCTGACGTCAAATCCATTCACGTCTGTTCCATCATCCGGCCTGCCGTTCTGACTGATGACGGATTTCGTTTCAGGAAAGGAAGCCAAAACATTTCGAATGCGTTTGACCATTTTTGCTGATTCAGAGGGAGATATGGTCTGCGGCAGATAGGTACGAATATACAATGACCCTTCGTCCAGCTTGGGCAGGAACTCGGTGCCAAGATGGACGAACACCGTCCCCGCAATGGCAAGCATGGTAATAACGCCGAAGATGACCAACCGGCCGTTCCTGAGCGACCAGTCAATGGTTGGACGATAAATGCGCAAGAGAATGCGCACGACGAAGGATTCCTCCTCCCCCGCATCCTTTTTGAGGGCGTAGCTGGCAAGCAGCGGCACAATGGTCAGTGCCATGATGGTGCCAGTAATCAGGGCAAAGGTCAGCGTGAGCGCCATCGGCTTGAAGATCTTGCCCTCCACCCGCTGCATGGTGTGCAGAGGCAGGAAAGCCAGGAGCAGAATGGCCTTGGAGAAAAGGATCGGCCGACCCATCTGGGCCACCGACATCGGCAGGAGCTTGAACAGAGATTCCTTTTTCTCCCGCCGTTCATGCATCAGACGCAGCAAGTTCTCAATGACCACCACCGATGAGTCAACGATGATGCCAAAGTCGATGGCGCCCATGGAAATGAGATTGGCAGGGATGCCGCGCAGATCCAGCATGAGAAACGCACCCATCAAGGACAATGGCACAACGGCGGCCACAACCAGTGCGGAGCGCACATTGCCAAGACCAAGGAAAAGAATGAGCACCAGCAGCACACAGCCGATGCCCTCCGCCATGTTTTTGTGCACTGTGTGCAGCGTACGGTCAATCAGGTTGGTGCGGTCGTAATGCAGGTGGGTGCGAACGCCATGCGGCAGAAACTTGGTGTTGATGATTTCAATCTTCGCCCGCACCCCTTCCAGCACCTGCAAGGCGTTTTCACCCTTCCGCAGCATGACAATCCCCTCGACGGCGTCATCAAGTTCAAAATGTTCTGCAGGAATGCTCCGTCCCACACGTCCCAGGCGCAGTTGCTCACCAAAAAGAACGCGGCCAAGGTCTTTGATACGAATGGGGGTGCCGCCACGCGAATCCACCGCAATCAGCCCAATATCTTCAAGAGACTGAACAAAGCCGAGACCTCGGACAATAAACATTTCAGGTCCATGCTCAATGTATGCGCCACCCGCATTCTTATTTCCTGCGGAGAGCGCGTCGAGCACCTGACGCAGCGTAATGTCGTAGGACAACAGCTTCATCGGGTCGATCTGGACCTGATACTGCTTGGTGGCGCCCCCAAAGCCCACGACATCAACCACTCCGGACACGGTGCGCAGCTGGCGTTCAACCACCCAGTCCTGAAGCGCTCGCACTTCCGTCAGGGGCATGCTCTTGGGAGCATCGAGCGTGTAGCGGTAAATTTCTCCTACAGGGGTCGTGTCAGGGGAAAGCCGCGCATCTGCATCCGGCGGCAGGCTGACGGCAGAAAGCAGCTGGAAAGCCATATTCCGGCAGTAGGCGCGGTCCGCGTTATCCTCAAAGACGATGGTGACCTGCGAAAGCCCGAAGAGAGACACGGAACGGATCGAGGACCGGTTGGGAATGCTGTTCATGGCATTCTCAATGGGAATAGTCACAAGGCGCTCCACCTCCTCTGCTGCACGGCCCGGCAACAAAGTGATGATCTGCACTGAAACGTTGGTGACGTCGGGATAAGCTTCCACCGGCAAGCGATTCATTGCCATGGCACCCGCCAGAACAAACAGCACCATCAGGGCCAATGCGACCGGCCGGTGTTTAAGAACGTATTTTGTGAGCGTGCCCATGAGTCTCAGTGTTGGACGTTGTCTGCACCCGCATTGGCAGTGCTGATATTCTCGTCAAAAATGCTCTCCAAGACGAGTGCTCCTTCATCGACCACCTCTTCACCGGCCTTCAGCCCCTGGCTGACAAATACATATCCAGCATCCTCGGCCGCCGTGGTGATCTTCCGCATTTCATACTCATTGTCAGATTTGCGCACAAAAACCCACGGCTTGGCGTCACGCAAAAAGACCGCTTTGATCGGCACCTGTGGCATCTTCGGAACCTGTGTGATGACATTCACATTCACATACATCTGAGCCTTGAGAAGTTTTTCAGGATTTGCCACCTTGCCCTTTGCCACGACGGTGCGTGTGTCGGGGTTCAGCGACTGTCCAATGACGGTCAAGGTGCCCGGGAACATCTGATCACCGTAGGCTCGTGAACGTATCTCCAGCTTCTGCCCCACCTGCAAATTGGACAAATCCTGCTCGCTGACATCCAGATGAACCCAGAGGGATTCAGGATCTGAGATGATGAACAATGGCGCAGCAGCTTCGGCCGAATTTGCCAGGATCGAGTCTGTCCTGATCTCCTGCCCGGGCTGTACATTGCGGTCCACAATGACGCCGCCCATGGGCGCCTTGAGCACAAATGCGCCGTCCACATCTCTGCCTTTGCCGCCCCAAACTGCGAGCCGTTCCACCGCGCGGTCACGGTCAGATTTGTTGTCGAGATACGCGGTGTTTGCTGCATCCAGTTCCTTTTGCGGCAGCACCCCTTTCGTGACCAGCTCCTGAGTACGATCCAGCACTTGTTTGGACAGCACCAGATCTGACTCCGCCTTGGCCGCATCTGCCTGGGCCTGGCCAAAATCCGGAGAGGTGATGCGGGCCAGTTCATCCCCCACCTGGACCTTCTGCCCCCGCTCGCCTTTGATGCTGGCGACACGTCCGGCCAGCGGTGAGAAGACATTCGTTGTGACGTCCTGATTCCAGACCAGCTTGCCGGTCAGGTGCAGGACGACCGTGTCTCTTTCACTGGCTTTTTGAGCACCCAAAGCCTTGAGCTGGGGATCACCCGCCGTGAAAATCAGGTTGTTCTTCTCCACTTTGATCGGGAAGGGATCCTGCTCGACCACTGGAGCGGGTTTGCAGGCTGCAATGAGCAGCACCAGAAGCCATGAGTGTTTTGCGATTTGCATGATGAAGTAGAATCAAAAGTGGACGATCCAAATGCCTGCGGCGCGGTGCAGTTCAATGACCGCACGGGCATGGTCGATTTGTGCATTGTAAAAACTTATCCAGACCTCATTGGCCTTGCGCTGTGCATCCAGCAGTTCCAGCAGCGAAGAGCCGCCGCGCTTGTAGCTAAGAACTCGCTTTTCCAAGGCTGAATCGACATCCTTCAGCACACCGCCTTGATAAAGGGCCACCCTGTCACGAGCGATGTCGTAAAGCGAAAGTGTCTGCCGCACCGCCACCCCGGCCTTGACCTCGGCATCGTCGAGAAGCAGCTGCGCCTGGCTTGCCTGGGCCTCAGAGGCGGCAATACCGGTCTTGTTACGGTTCCAGATTGGCAATGGAACGGACAACATCACCCCAAACGCGTTGTAGAGAGGCTGGGGAGATACATCATTGTAAGACGGGGTGTTTTGCATCCAAAGCACGCCTGCAGTGAGATCTGGAATGCGTTTAGCCTTCTCCAGATTGATGTTTGCCACCGCCGCATCACGCATATGACGCATGGCAAGCAGGTCCGGACGGTTCCGTATCGCGCTGGAAAGCAGCTTGAACAACTCAGTGCTCTGCGGAGTGACATCCAAAGTTCCCACCGGATACCAGTGGGTGCCGGAAAATTGCGGCCCCAAAAAGGAATTAAGGGCCAGTTCAGCATTCGTAGCCTGGGCCTGGGCATTGAGCAGTTCAGCCTCGAACTGGCGGACTTCCACACGCGTCTGCAGCAAATCCACATCACTGATGTCGCCGGCCTTCTGGCGCTCCTCCTGGGCTTGCAGCAGCTCCCTCAGCAGAGTGGCCGTGCGCTGGAACTGCGAAGCCACCTTCCCAAGGGCAATCGCATCGGCATAAGCAGCGGAGGCGTCCAGGCGCAGGTTCTGCAGGAAACTCTGCAGCGTGGCCGAAGTTGCCGCATAATTTTTTCGGGCGACAATCCATCGTTTGGTTCTTTTGCCACCCATTTCGAAAGTTTGGGAAATGCTCGTCTGATAAAAACCCGCCAGGGCTTGTGACTTGTTATGTGTCTGGTCTTTCGCGTTGCTAAACTGCAGCAGCGGATTCTGAAAGAGCTTGGCGGCGGCGACCACAGTCTCGGCGATCGTTACATTGTAGCGCTGGGACGCGTAGTTGAGATTTGAAGCAGCCACCTTGGCCAGGAAATCCTCCAGTTTGATCGGCTTCCGCTGAGCAGAGAGCTTGGTGAGCTCCATCAGCCTTTCGACGGACGGCCCTGCAGGGTCTTCGGGTATTGCTGGCGCATCCACAGCGGCTGCCCGGAGCGTAAGGCACAGCATAAGCAGTAGAAAGTTGAAACAAGTTTTCATGGGTGTCGTAGCGGCGTCAATGACAGACGGATAGGAAGGACAGGGAGGATACGAATTATTAGATGCCGTGCAATGATTGTGGGCGGTTCGCCAAAAAAGTCAGCTCGTCTATTGAATACTGGCATCTGACAGACTCTTCATGTTGACTTGTGGCTGCCCCAAAAAGACCCAAAAGAGGCCTGCTGCTCCTGTTTGGTTGATGGAGAGAATTTGGCGGGACAGAGATGATCATTGATCGAAGGTTGCAGACGGATTTTCTGGGCTCGCGCAGTATTAACAGGAAAGTGAACCGGCGTGAACTCCAAAAGACGGTTTAAAATTGCCGCTTATTCAACTGCGGCATTTTTTCATGCGGAGCGGCTCCTTAAAAAGGCATGGCCAGACCCTTTTCAAAAGGACCAGGCCAGTAAAGCTTTTGAGCTATGACTACTTGAGCTCCTTCTTGACTGCCTCACTCACGGCCTCCCCAAGAACCTCGGTTCCATTCAGGATCTGCACATGAAAGCCATGGAACTTCTTCCCTGACGCTTCGACAACCTGGGAACTCCTGCCCTTGCGCACTGTATGGTACGGAATAGTGGTAAAAGCCACCTTGGGAGTAGCGACGTCCACGTACCTGCCATTCGCATCCACGGTAATTTTCATTTCACCGGATTTCTCAATCGAGATGCTGTCAGCTCCGCGCTTGAGGGTGGCGGCATACAAGACCCATTTCAGCGTCACCCCATCAAGCTTGGCGCCAGTGGAGTTGGTGACGTGCACATTGAGCCAAACTGCGCGCGTGACATCTGGTTTGGTCTTGTCGCCTGGTTTTTTTTCACTGTCAGGTTTGACTGCGACTGAGACCGAACCGGCGGAGGCAATGCTGGCAAAAAGAAGACTGCAAAGAATCGAAAGACGAATGTTCATAGAATTAAGGTGTTAAGTGAAGATCTCTGGGAGACTGAAACTGCGGAATGAAATGACGAGATCGGATCAACTCAGCCGCGATAAAATGGAGACGGGGGCAAACTGCCTGTTCAGCAGCGCTCCCGGCACAACCATCGGTGTCGTCGTATTCCCATGTGAATTTTCCAGACTTCAGCTTCTCGAAGAGGCAAAATCAAGCTTTCCTTCAGCCACCCGTTCATCAAGCTGTGCCATGCCAGACTCCCTTCATCACATTCCGTGAAGGCAAACTCACGCAGCGCGCCAAGCTTCAATTCAGCATCATCGCCATCCAAAACGCAAGCAAGGCGCGAAGGATCCTTCACCGCCGCAGAGCCAGGCGACGAGGCGCATAGCTCCACACCAAATGTGAGCAGGAATATAATGGATGGGATGTACAAGCACCAGCGCATGAGTAGGTCGGCCTCGTGCTTTAACGGAAGGTTGTCATGGTGACTATCACAAGCTTTTAAATCTTTCTTTGGCCTTCACCAGCCGCCTCTTTAGCCCAAACCCGCCAGTTTGCGCCTCAGTTTGCGCATCAAAACGGCATTCCCCTCCAGTTCCTCCATCAATAGGGTCAGCACATCCAATGTCTGACGGCTGATGTGGTGCTCCATGCCCTCCACATCCTCGTGAACTGTTTGCGGATCGAGACCAAAGCCCGCCAGCAGACGCGTCAAAACCTCATGCCGCCGGGCGATCTCGGCCCCGACCTTGCGCCCCTCATCTGTCAACACCACTCCGCGATACCGCTCATAGACCACAAAACCTTCAGCATCGAGCTTCTGGATCATGTTGGTCACACTGGCTTGTGAAATTCCGAGGTTTTTGGCGATGTCCACCACGCGGGCATACCCCTTCCCTTCGATCAGATTGTGAATCTGTTCCAAATAATCCTCGATGGCCGGTGAATGTACGTGCGCAGTGGGTTCTTGGCGCTTGGCAGACATTCCTGATTTGTAGCCGGCCAGCCGGTGGAGGCAAAGCGAATCGTTTCGCAGCAAAAAGTTAGTCCAGGCTAAAATTAACACTTGCGCTTTACTCAGACTGATGTTGTTAGTCCAAACTAATTTTTTAATGTGCGCAAATACCATCGTGACAACATGGCTGGCGGCCCCTTCCACCGTTATGTGCGCCGCTAAAAAGAAGCACTGGTACTGCAAACACTGAATCCCTTTGTGGGCGCCACTTTCCCTCTTTAATTCAATCCCCATACCCATGGAAAACACTCCCGATACCGGATGGCGTTCACGCGGAGGTGATTCGTTGCCGGAAGTCTTCCGCTCCATCCACGTTCCGAAGGACGGCTCGTTCTGGCGCAAAATGCTCGCCTATGCAGGTCCGGGGTTTCTCGTCTCCGTCGGCTACATGGATCCCGGTAACTGGGCCACCGATCTCGCGGGTGGTGCGCGCTACGGCTACACGCTGCTTTCTGTCATTTTAATATCAAATCTCATCGCCATCCTGCTGCAGCACCTGTGCGTGAAACTCGGTGTCGCCACCGGCCGCGATCTCGCCCAGGCATGCCGCGATCACTATTCCAGGCCGGTCGTCTGGGGCCTCTGGTTCCTCTGTGAGGCCGCCATCGCCGCTTGTGACCTCGCCGAGGTCGTCGGCTCCGCCATCGGTTTGCAGCTGCTCTTCGGCATCCCGCTCGTCTGGGGCTGCGTCATCACCACGCTCGATGTCATGATCGTGCTGCTGCTGCAAAACCGCGGCTTCCGCTACGTCGAAGCACTCGTCATCACGTTCATTCTCACCATCGGCGGTTGTTTCGCCGCCGAGATGTTCTTTGCTAAGCCGGATCTTGCAGGCATCGCCGCGGGCTTTGTGCCCTCCGCCGCCATCTTGAAGAACCGTGAAATGCTCTTTGTCGCCATCGGCATCCTCGGCGCCACCGTCATGCCGCACAATCTCTACCTGCACAGCTCCATCGTGCAGACGCGCAATTTCGCCCGCGACGATGAAGGCAAGGCCGAAGCCATCAGGTTCGCCACTTACGACTCCACCTTCGCGCTCATGTTCGCGCTCTTTATCAACGGCGGCATCCTCATCGTCGCCGCCGCTGCGTTCCATAGCAGCGGCCACAGCGACGTGGCCGAAATCCAGGAGGCTTACAAGCTGCTCAGCCCCGTGTTAGGAGTTGGCGTGGCCAGCACGCTGTTTGCGGTGGCCCTGCTTGCCAGCGGGCAAAACTCCACCCTCACCGGCACGCTCGCCGGCCAGATTGTGATGGAAGGTTTTCTCAACATCCGCCTCAAGCCCTGGCTGCGGCGTTTGATCACCCGCCTCATCGCCGTCGTTCCCGCCGTCTGCATCATCGGTTATTATGGGGAAGAAAAAACCACCGACCTCCTCATCTGGAGCCAGGTCATCCTCTCCATGCAGCTCAGCTTTGCCGTCGTGCCCCTGCTGCGTTTCACCGATGAAAAAGCCAAGATGGGCCGCTTCGTCAATCCGACATGGATCAAAGTTCTCGCATGGGCCAGTGCCGCTGTCATCATCGTCCTTAATTTCAAACTGCTCTTCGATTTCTTCGCCCCGCAGTCCTGGATCAACGCCCTCGGAATCTAACGCCATGTACCGCAAAATTCTCGTCGCCCTTGATACCGGCGCTTCCGATCAGGAACTGCTGCCCGCCGTCACCGCTCTCGCCACGCTGATGCAAAGTGAGCTGCTCCTCGTCCACGTCGCCGACGGCTGGGCCGCTCGCAACTTCGACCAGCTCAAGCTCGCTGAATCCGAAGAGATGAAGCAGGACCTGAGCTACCTCGAAGCCACCGCCGCCAAACTGCGCGCCGAGTCCAACCTCACCGTCAACATCCTCCTCGTCCTCGGTGAACCTCCTGAGCAACTTCTCAAAGTCGCCGCCGAAGAACGCGTCAACCTCATCGCCCTCGCCTCCCACGGCCACCGCCTGATCGGCGACATCATTCACGGCAGCACCATCGACGCCCTCCGCCACAAGGCCACCGTCCCGCTCTTCATCGTACCTCCCAAGCGCCCAGCGTAATTTGGACAGCGGTCGCGCAGCGAGGAACGAGCGTAGCTACCGCTTTCCGCAGGCCGCGTCAGCTCACGCACAGCGCGCAAGCTCGAAAGAAGCCTCCTCCGCCCCCGCTCTCCAAGCCCGCACCTTGACGAACGCGGATCATCCCGCCATATCAGCGGTCTTATGCGCATCCTTTCCGGCCTTCAACCCAGCGGCAGACTCCACATCGGCAATTTCTTTGGCATGATGGAGCCTGCTCTCAAGCTGCAGCATGAAGGCGACGCCTACTACTTCATCGCCGACTACCACTCGCTCACCTCCGTTCAGGACGGCCAGGCGCTGCGCAGCTACGTCCGCGAACTCGCCATCGATTTCCTCGCCTGCGGTCTCGATCCAGACAAATGCGTCTTCTTCCGCCAAAGCGACGTGCCAGAGCACTGCGAGCTTTCCTGGATCCTCAGCACTGTCACACCCATGGGCCTGCTGGAGCGCTGCCACAGCTACAAGGACAAAGTCGCCAACGGCATCACTCCTTCACACGGCCTTTTTGCCTATCCCGTCCTCATGGCGGCAGACATCCTGATCTATGACAGCGATGTCGTCCCCGTCGGCAGAGATCAGAAACAGCATGTCGAGGTCACTCGTGACATCGCCATCAAGATGAATGAAACCTTTGGCGCAGGTCTCTTCAAGCTGCCCCAGCCGCGCATCCAGGAAACGACTGCCGTCGTCCCCGGTCTTGACGGTAAAAAAATGAGCAAGAGCTACAATAACACCATCCCGTTGTTTGAAGAACCCGGGCCGCTCAAAAAGAAGATCATGGGCATCCAGACTGACTCCACGCCCGTCGAAGCCCCCAAACCCATTGAAGGCAGCAGCATCCTCGCCCTCTACAAGCTGGTGGCCTCACCGGCCGATTACGACACCATGGTGGCCGACCACCTCAACGGCGGCGTTGGCTATGGCGACTTCAAAAAGCGCCTCCTCCAAGGCGTGACCGACTACTTCGCCCCATTCCGCGCCCGACGCGATGAAATCCTCGCAGACAAAGGCTACGTGGAAAAAGTCCTCGCGGAGGGCGCTGAAAAAGCCCGCGCCGTCGCGCGCAAGACTCTGGGCCGTGTGCGCGATGCGGTGGGCTTGGGTGGTTGATCCTCTTATCGTCTCTTCTTCGGCTGCTGCGACGCACGCTTGTGGCCATGCCCCGGCTTGCGCGGCGGCGCTGCGGGCCGTTTGGGGTCGCGGCTCGGTGGCCCACGCCGATCCTGACGCTCCGAATCTTCGGAACGCATCGGTTTGCCACGCTGCGGCACAGGCATGAAGTCCACCTGCTTCTTGATGCTGTCCACCTTGTAAATTTGCACCACCAAGGTGTCCCCGATGCTGATGACTTTGCGCGTGTGACGCCCAGTGACCTGACGCGTGACGGGATCAAAGACATAGAAGTCATCCTGGATCGAGGAAAGCGGCACGCCACCGCTAAGGCCGAGGTCAGGCACATCGACGAAGAAACCGAAATTCCGCACATCGGTGACCAGCGCTGCATACGGCTGCGGCTTTTTCGAGACGAGCTGCGCCTTCAAGTAGGCATAGAGTTTGACCTCCTTGCTGTCGCGTTCCGCATCGGACGAGTTCTTCTCAGTGGTGCTGATGTGATCCGCAATCTGCTTCGCAATCCCCACCTGCATTTCAACCTTGTCGAACAACGAGCGATGCACCACGAGATCGGCGTAGCGGCGGATCGGCGAGGTGAAATGCGTGTACTTCGTCTTGGCGAGACCGTAATGGCCGAGCGGCTCCACGGCATAACGCGCCCGCATCATCGAGCGCAGGAAACCAATCTTCAACGCCGGGCCAATCGGCAGATCATCCAGCCGGCTCAGCAGCTTCTGCACCTCAGGGCGGTGCGTGAGATTTCCACACGGCACGCGATGGCTCAGCACATCCTCACGATAATCATTGAGCCGCTTTTCCTTCGGTGATTCGTGAACGCGATACACGGATGGCCGGTTCAGTCCCATGAGTCTTCCAGCCACAGCTTCATTGGCCAGCAGCATGTACTCCTCGATCAACTGATGTGAGACATCATTCTCGATGCGCTCAATGCGCAGCACCTTGCCGTGTTCGTCGAGGCGGATCTTGTTCTCAGGGAAGTCGAGATCAAGCGAGCCATTCTTGAAGCGTAGATGGCGGACCTTCTGCGCCATCGCATGCGCGTCATGCAGCATCTGCTCGGTTTCATTGTTCGGCGGCACCATGATGGCGGCAAACGCCTCCTTGTAGGTGAAGCGTCGCTTTGAGCGGATCACCGAAGGATAAAATTTCGAACTGACGACATGCCCGTCTTTCGACAGCACAAACTCCACGCACTTCGTCAAACGATCCACGTTCGGCTTGAGCGAGCACAGCTCATTGCTCAGAGCTTCCGGCAGCATTGGAATCACGCGATCCACGAGGTAGGTCGAGTTGCCACGCTTCCTGGCTTCCACATCCAGCGCACTGCCCGGCAGGACGTAGTGCGACACATCGGCGATGTGAACCCACAGCAGCCACTGATCACCCTGCTTCTGCAGGCAGATGGCATCATCAAAATCCTTGGCATCATCAGGATCAATGGTGATGACGTTATGTGAACGGCAGTCAACTCGTCCGGCACACTCTTGCGCACTCGGCTGGTTGTCGGGCCGCGATTTGGCAATCGTGCTAGCCTCATGCAGCACGTTCTTCGGAAAGTGCAGCGGCAGATTGTAATGCCGCAGCACGGAGAGCATGTCCACACCCTCCTCATCCGGCGGGCCGAGCACCTCTATGATCTCGCCCTCAGGCGCCGTTTGCTTGGATTCCCACTGGGTGATTTCCACCACTACTTTGTCGCCGATGTTCGGCTTGCGGCCGACATCACGCGGTTCCGAGACATAAATCGCCCCCGGCAGCCGCGGATCATCCGGCGTTACGTGCAGGAACTGCTTCGAACGCTGCAAGGTGCCAACGAATTGGGTGCGCTTGCGCTCCAGTATTTTGACCACGCTGCCGCTCCTGTCCTTCTGCCCCGGCTGCACGTCGAGGCGCACCAGGACACGGTCACCATGCATCGCCGTGCTCGTGTTGTTGTCCGAGATGCTGATTTCGGTCATGCCCGCTTCATCAGGCTGCACAAAGCCGCGGCCACCCCGCGTGATCTGAATCACTCCGGGCACCAAGTCGGCTTCCTTCGCCACGATGTAGCGATTGCCCTTTGTACGAACGATTTTTCCCTGTTTCTCCAGGCTTTTGAGCAGGCTTTGCAGCACCTGCTGTTGATTGGGCTTCATGCCCAGTTGGGAGAGAAGCTCTGGCACATTGGAGGGTATGTAATCCTCACTGCCGAGCAACCTCAGTAGTTTCTTATCCATTTTCTATCTTGGCACGGAAAGTATAGAAGACGAATGATTCCGTCAACGAGAATTCGGTGGCAGCCGAAACTCACGGTTCAATTTCAGCTTCAATTTCCGCATCGTTGCTTCCAATTCTTCCCGCACTGCCAGCAGCTCCGGTTCCAGTGCTTGATTGACCGGTGTTGAAGCCACGCGCTCGTAGCGTTCCACCAGCGCCTGACCATCCTCGCGCAGTCCGCATTGCTCGATCAAACCGCGCACTCGATCCACCAGTGCACGCGTCTCTACAATCAATGTCATCGCCTCAGACTCAGAGGTTTCGCCGCTTTCCACACGCCCAAGCTGCTGGCAGTTGAACAAGCGGCACCGCACCGGCCGCTGCTCGTATACCGTGCAGCGTTTTTCCCGCAGCGCGGAGCATGGCTGCTCCATGAAATACTCGCCGTCCCGGCAGCGGATCTTCAGCCCCAGCCTGCCCAGCTCCGCCGGCACTTCTCCTGGTTGCATCCGCACGATCTGAAACATCGTCCCGTCACAGCACATCCCACACGCCGCGCACAGGCGCGACGCCGCCAGGTAAAACTCTTCAGGAGACATGCCTAATGCCTAAAGGCTTTTCTCCGCTCAAATCAACCTCTGCTCTTGCCAAATAATCATCCGATCCGCTAAAAGCCATGAATGATTTTCCGTGCCGCATTCTGCCTGCTGCTGTTTTGCACCGGTCTTCCGGCGCAACAGTCGCTGCCAGCAGTTCCGCCGGCCGCACAACGCTACCTCGACATTCTCTCAAAGCGCCCGCAGCCCGGGACTCTCTTTGAGCGCTTTTACACCGCATGGTTGGAGGAAGGAACGTCGGCGGAACTGCATCAGTATCTCGCCGCACGAGCAGGTAAAACGGATGCTTCGCCCGCAGACCATCTCATCCTTGCCATCTACCAGGCCCATCATGGCAACGACCCGGAGGCGCTTGTCTCTTACCATGCCGCCCTAAAACTGAATCCGGGCAACGCCAGCGCCTGGGTCGAGTGCTCACGCATCGAGGCACGCATGCTCGATTTCACCGCTGCATTGCAATCACTCGACCAGGCGGAAAAGGCAAAACCACAGGCCTTGGAACTGGTCGAAATAAGCAAGCTGCGCGGTCGTGCACTGCTTCGCCTCGGAAAAAGTGATGAAGCTCTGCAGATCTGGAAAACCCTGGCCGCCGCACATGCGGATGACGAGGACCTGAATGAGGAGATCATCGATCTCTTCGTCGATGAAGGTCAGTTTGAGGCCGCGCTCGAAGCCGCACGCGCCCTCGCGCTGCGCAGCCGTGATCCAATCGCCAAAATCATGCGTCAGCTCCGGCTCACGGATATTTTGCTGCTGGCGGAGCGGCGGGACGAGGCTCTTGCTACACTCGACACCGCCCTGGCTGCGACAGGAGCAGACTCATGGATTGAAAGCGACATCCTCGCGCGGCTCGAACGTCTGTTCCGCATGGGCGATGACGTGAGCGGCCTGCAGCAGCATCTGTCCGCGCTCACAAAGGCTCATCCGCAGCGCGTCACGCTGGCATGGCAGCACACCTTGCTGCTTGCCGCCACCGGTCAGAATGACGTGGCGCTGCAAAGCGCCCGCAGGCTCCTGCAGTCCAACCCCGGCCGCCGGGATCTTCGCGATGGCTTTCTCGATCTGCTTGAATCTCTCGGCCTCCTTCCTGAGGCCGTGGAGCAGGCCAAGCTCATTGCCGCGCAGAATTCCGGAGACAAGGAGCTGCTGGTTCGCCTCGCCACCTTGCAGCATCGCGCCAAAGCTGAACCTGCGGCTCTTGCCACACTTGAAACTTTTCTCGCAGGCAGTGCGGCGGATGAGTCCGCTCACCTCCGTATCGCCCGCCTGCTTGAGAACTGGGAGGATCCGCCGTCGAAAGCTGAATCGCCAGCCGCGAAAGCCTATGCCCGCCTCGTCACCAGCTTCCCGCAGAGCGTCAGCGCCCAGGAGGCCCAGGCCCAGTACCTGCACCGCAACGGCCGCCGCGAAGCTGCCCTCAGCATCTGGCAGCGCCTTGCCAAAACCGCCGCCTTGGAAGATCTGCTGCGCATCGCGCAGGCCTTGCAGGTACGGCTTGAATCACGTCCGGCACTGGAGGTTCTGCTCGGGCGCGAACAGGAATTTGCCACGCAGCCACGCTTCCTCGCAGTGCTGGTGCAGCACGCACTCGCCAACAAGGAATTCGAGCGCGCGCTTCCCTGGGCACGCGCGCGCCTGCGGCTCATGCCCGACGCTGAAGGCATCGAAAATGCGCTGAAGGACATCCGCTTCATCGTGCGCGGTGAAAACGACAAGCTTGCCCGCCCTCTCATCACCGAGTTGCAAAAGCTGTCCCCACTCTCCTTGCAGGACCGCTGTCTCCTCGCTGCCCTGCTTGACCTCGACGGCCAGACCTCTGAAGCAGAAAAACTGCTCAATGCGGCTCCCGCCGATCATGCCCTGATCGCCCTCAATCTGCTCTCGCAAACGTATCAGGTTCACATGGACTGGCTCAAAGCCGCTCAGACGCTGCAGCATGCGCTCGATCTTCCCGGGGGGCGCACCAGCAGCAGCCTCCAACGACTGGTCGATCTTTACCGCCGCGCTCTCCAGCCAGAGCAGGCGCTCAAATACATCGCCGAATGGAAAACATTCTCCCCCAGCGCAGTCCAGCCCTGGCTGACAGAAGCGCGCGTCCTCGAAGAACTTTTTCGTCCGGAGGCATCCCTCAAAGTCCTGCGCCAGGCCCTGCGCAAATTTCCAGACGCGACTGAGGTCGCAACGGCCTGCGCCACGGCTTGTCTCAACGTCGGACAGGCCGCAGAAGCCGAACGCATCTACCTCTCCATCTACGAAAAGACCACGGACACGGCCTCACGCCTGCGGCAGCTCTCTCCCCTCGCCCTCGCAGCACAGAGTCATGATGGACTTGCGAACCTCGTCCAAAACTTTGAGCAGCGCCAAAAGCAGAACCGGGTCTCCGCCTATCCCTGGCTGGCGCTGGCAGAAATCCACCGCGCGACTGACAATGACGAAGAACGCCGCCGCTGCCTTTACGAAGCCTCGCGTCTCCGCCCGCAGGATCTCTCCCTCCTCCTTGAGATCGCCCGCAGTGAAGAAGAGGAAGGCCTCAGTACCGAAGCCCTCCGCACGCTGGAGAGTGCTGCAAAGCTCGACAAGACCACCCGCACCCGCGAGCGCATCGCCCGTCTGCAAATTGAAAAAGGTGATCCTGATCTCGGCTACCGCATGCTCTTCGAACTCGTCGGCAGCGGCACGATGGATCCGCGCGAAATCGAGCAGATTGCCAACGTCATCGCTGCGCGGGATGAATGGGAGCGCGTCATCCTCTTCCTCGACCCCTTGCTCGAAAAACATCCCAAGGACTACCGCCTCCACTATCTCCATGCGGTGGCCTTGGAGGAGGCCGGCCGCGAACCTGCGGCCGTGCAGGCCTTCATGCACGTGCTGGCCATGCATGAAGAATTGCCCGTCCCTCCGGCGCCCGTTCACATCCCGCAGCACCAGCATCATCAGCAAAGCCAGGCTCTGCCTACCCTCACCACCATCACCGCGCAGGACCTCCCGCCAGGCACAGCAGACTGGCTCTCACTGCCAGAAATGGCACGCGACTCTTATTTTTACCGCACCGCGAGAATCAACTCGCGCCTGCCACACGGCTCCGGCGTTCCGATCCTCCTCCCTTCAAACGTCATCCAATCCCCCACCTACGCCCTGGCCCACGTGCTGCAGATCAGCAGCGCCTGGCAGCAGGATGAAAAGCAGCGGCTGCTGCGCCAGTTGCAGCGTGAAGGTGTCGATCACGCCCCGCTGCTCATGGAGTTCGCCCTTCAGTCCTCCGATTTCAAGGTCACTGAGGACATTCTCAACGCACATCCACAGGATGCCGCATTGCATGCAGCATGGCTTCTCGATCACACAACCGCTGATGATCCAGCGCCCCGCACTGCCGCAAACCAGCGCTGCTTTGAGATGTTCAAAGGCAGCAGCATTCCTTTGACACTCCAGGCCGCCTACAGCGCTCTCGTGGAAGCCGAATCAGAAGCCGCTGCCGCCATATGGGTGCAACGCATCATTGACCTTTGCGAGCCCCTGCCACGCTCCCACAGCAACGAGTGGTCCACTCTGAGATACCTGCTCTCCAGCCAGGATGGGACTTCTCATGCAGCCGAAGCCCTTCCCTCGGTGTCCATCACTCCGGCGCAATCGCAGGCCATCACTGTCATCCTGCGCCGCTGGATGCTCGCCATGGACAGCAGCCAGTTGGAAGATCTGGATAGACTTTGGATCACCCTCATCGACGCCCATGCGTGGGACGACGTCTTCGAATGCCTGCAGCACATGATCCTCCTCGCTGGTCAACCCAATGCACCCACTGTTTCCTCACGGCATCAAGCCTTGCTACCTCAGCTGAATGGCTTCACAGCGCAGCCCTTGCCTCTCCCCGCCTCCGTTCACCTGCCACCTTTCATTACCCCGCTCCTCGCTGATTTCCTCGATGGCATACGCCGCCGCTCCAACAACGACGACGAGCTAAGCCGCTGGACCGCCGACCTTCAGGCCGCCATGCTGCCGCGGCTTGCCGCCATTTCCGACCCTCCGCTCAAGTTCATGCTCAGCATGCTCTGCGAAAAGAGCACCTCATTGCTGGAAGAGCTGCAGCCCCGCCTGAGCACCCCCGCCGCCACGGCGGATGATTTCCTCACCGCCGGATGGATCTGCCAGGAGACCAGCCAGCATGCGGCCGCGATCGCTCATTTCCAGCAGGCTCAAAAACTCACGAATTTAAATGCGGTACGTTTGCAGACAGTGAACGCCATTCTCTTCAATACGCAGAAGCTCGCTGAAGCGCAAGAAGGAGAAGGTGCCGCGCAGGCGCCTGCAATCATCCGCTCCACCCTGGAGTTCGCGCTCCAGCTTGCCACCACTCGCGGGGAAAAGGAAAGCCTCGCCCTCCTGATGGATCAAAACTCCATGGAGACCCAGGCGGAAAAACTCCGGCAGTCGCTCCCCAACGCCTCCGTCCCCGTCATGGCACAATCCACCGCCGCCATCCTCAATCCCTATGCGCGCGCATTGCTGCAAAGAAGATCCGGAGACGGACTCGATGCACTGGAGCGGCTCTTCATGCAGAACAATTCCTCCGGCGCACTCAATGAAGCACGCCGCCGCATGCGCCTTTTTATCGCCGACTGGCACAAGCCCGTTCAGCAGCAGTCGGCGCAGACGGCAGACGACCTTCGGCAGCTTCTGTCGCGGCTGGATGTCCAGCACCTGCGCGCTCAGATGCTTCTCAGCATCAAAACCGCCGCCGCCACCGGCTGGCAGCAGCGGCTGGATTACGCCGCCACGCTCGCGCTGCTGCATGACGGCAATCTCATCTTTCCCAACAACGATGGTGACCGCACGCTCTCTGCAGAGGAATTGCTCGCCCATGCCATCGCTGAATACACCGCCGTCCTGGCGGCAAATGCTCAGGCGCATGCGGCTCGTTTTCGCCTTGTCCTGCTGCTTGCCGAGACCAATGCCGGCGCTGCTTTGCAGCACTGGCTGGCTTTGCCCGAGGCTCAGCAGCCAGATGTGATTTTTGCACTCGTCAACCGTCGCGACTTCGGTAATGACGCGCCGGACAGCGCCATTGCCCATGCTTGCCTCGTTGCTCAATGGCTCAAAAATATCGATCCCGCAGGCCCCATGTCTGCCAGATGCGGGCCCGCCATCGATGCTGTGCTCGCTCAGGTTCAAAGGGGTGGCCAGGACTACCCTGGCCTTTGGGACATCATCTCCAAAGACAGCGCAGCTAAAATGAACCAGCCGGTTTGGGAATTCAACGATGCAGGCATCCTTTTGCTCAGTGAGGACGCACGCAGATCCCGCAACGAGCAGCGCCTCGCCCATGACACATTGTGCCATGCGCTGACAGTCGTCCCCGCGCTCGCCAGAGAGGGCTTCACTCCCCTTGCAGGTCTGGCCATGCTCGACGGCCGCAATGTGGAAGATGTCGAAAAACTCGCCCTGCAAATCTTGCTCGCTCAATGCAGTCCGCATCTGCGCCGCCAGCTCAAAAGTCAGCAGAATTCATCATCCTTGATCGCCGGCATCAACGTCAGCTTTCAAAGCAGCGATAGCATCGCCCAGCCGGATCCCGCGATCTTTGCCACCTGGAGCGCCGCTCAGCGTGGAGATGCCCGCACGCTTGATGAGGTCGTCTTCCCCACCATCCTCAAAGCGGAAGGCCAGACGCTGCTCGATTTCTGCCGTGGCTACGCCGCCCTGCTCATGTCCACAGATCAGGAGTTCCCAGCTGCGGCCGCCAGCTGGCTCCGGCCCTGGGCCCGGCACGCAAGCACCTTCGGTCCGCGCGGCATGGCTCGTGAGATCGTGCGTCTATGGCAGGCCCGGCAGATCAGCGCGCCTTTGGATGATATTTTCCTCGAATACCGCACACTCATTCTGCCAAAGGACAATCCCTTTGCGTCAACGCCAGAGCAGAATGCCCTGGATGATTATGTTCTCGCGCTCCTTCACCGTGAGCCTGAGTCCCTGCCACATTTGATTCGTCGGCTGCGGGATGTGCTGGTCAGTCCTGATGCCTCCATCCGCCGGCAAACCCTGAGTAAAATTCACGATAAAGAACAGCATGTCAGCTCGGGCCGTTACTCCTTCGCGGAACGCACTGCGGCGCAATACCGGAACTGGCTGCGGCTGCTGGTTCGCAATGGACGCGGCTGCTTTGCCGCATTGGAGACGGCCATGGAGGATGGCATGCTCGACTCCATAGACTGGCTGGGCCAGATCGAACCCGCCGAGCTTAAAGCCCGGCTGCAGACTCCGGATGACTTCATGCGCATCTCGCGTGCGCTGGGCTTCCTTCACCATGCGGCCGGGCTCCACCCGTTTGCCAGCGCCCGGCTCAAACACCAGGCTTTGATGACCTCTCTCGCCACGCATTTTCGTGATCTTCAGAAAGATGAGGTCATCCATGCCACCATCGCGCACCTCGGCGCAGATCGCTCCACCGGCCTGGCCGCGCACTTGCTGCAGGCCATGCTGGTGCGTACAGGCATCACCACCCTCACGCTCGATGGCAAACCGGTGCAGCTCCAATCCGCGGATCCCGCCTCCTCCCGCGACCTCAGCCAGGCTGCTTTTCACCACGTGCTCGTCCGCGATGCAGCGGACATCGCTGCCTTGCCTCCAGAAGAACGCCAAAATCTGGGAGACCTCCTGGTCCGCCATCTGCCGGCCTTTCCCAAAATTGAAATCGCGGATGAAGCTTTCATGCGCGCCGTGGCTCCTATTCTGCGTGCCGAGGCCGATGGTCTGCGCCAGCAGGCTGATACCATGCTCGCCTGCAAGACCTGGGAGGAATTCAGTCATGACCAAAGCCAGCCTGAAAACCTGATCCAGTTCCTGCTCAAATTCGTGGTCATTGATCAGGCGCGCTCCTCCGCTGTTGCGCATCATGCCTTGAAATTGACTCACGCTGCAAGGCTTCAGCGCGAGGCCGTCGCAGAGGGATCGCCCGACACTCCATCCAGCCGTCTCATCATGGCTCTGGCCCAGGTGCCGCCTTTGCTCGGCACTTCGCTCACGCTTGCCGAAGATGACGGCCTCGATCAATCCCTCGGTTGGTGCAGCAAGTACAGTTTTCTTTTTGAAGAGGCTCTCAAGAATCCCGACAGCACATTTTTCGTTTTTCAAGACACCCCCTTCACCGCTGACGCCTCCGCCTTCCGCGACCTGCGGGTGGACGATCCTTGTGAACCCACGCTCCTGGCACGCATCATCAACTGCCTGGAGCATGAACACACGACCGGTGCAAAAATCAGCCGATGGCTCGCCAGACAGCCCTCGACTTTTGGCACCCGTTTGCTTCAGGCCCTCCTGCATCGTGGTTCCGCAGATGAACCGGGGCTCCTGAGTTTTTACGACGAGCCTCGTCGTCCGGATGATTCCCACATTCTCGACTTCATCCGCCAGCACCGCCACGACTTCACCCTCATGGCTCCTCAGAGCGCCACCTCTCTCCTGGCCTTGTTCCATGCGCGCCTTCCGGACCTAAAGTCTCGCATCGCTGCAGATCCCAGGCTCCAGGCCTCTCTTCAGCCGCTTGTCGAGGCGGATTCACGTCAGCTTGACTCGGCGGTGGCCGCCTTCCTTGGCCTCGTCAATCTCAAGCAGGCTCGCTGCAATGAATTTGAGCTCATGCAGCGCGGCCAGCAGCTCATTGAGCGTCTCGCCCCCGTGGACAAACCACGCGCCCTCGAAGTGCTCGACCACGTAAGCAAACTCATGGCCACCGAGGAAATTCTCGCCCAGAGCAGGGGCAAATTGCAGCCACCACATCTGACAGCCGTCGCTCAATGGCTGCAGTTTGCCGCCCTCACTCCGGAGATCTTTGATGACATCATGCTGCGCGCCACCGAATGCGGCGCGGCCAGAAACGCCGTCTGGATGCAGCGCGCGCTGACCCACGTCATGGACCTCCACCTCTTGCGGTATAATCCGGAACGCGTCCTGCCTCTCCTTGAGTCCTTTCACATGCTGGATCCCGTCGCCACCTTCAATCCCTGGCCCGTTCCACATTCCGAAAATCCGCAAACGATGCTCGAAGCATGGCAGGAGAAGCTTCAAAAGCATTCGGGCCTCATCACGGCCCTCACCGCACGCAAACCGCGCACCTTTGGCATCGACCTGCTCCTCCTGCTCAGCAGCAAGGCCAAGGACGAAAACGTCACCTCATTTGCCCAGACCTATGCCGTTGAGTTCGCTAAAGCCGCGCCTGAGCAGCAAAAAATCCTCATCGACTTCTTTCAGCTTCAGCCATGGGCGAAAATCATCGTCCCACTGTTTCAAACCACGCCTTCGGGCCACTAAGCATTATCCATGCAGCCACGCACCATCGTTTGCCTCCTTTTGTTAGGTGTCAACTCCACTGCTCAAACACCGGCAGTGGTGGTTCCAGCGCCCGCCCAGCGTTATCTGGACATCCTGATCAAGCGTCCGCAGCCAGGCACCATCTTTGAGCGCTTCTACGCCGCGTGGCTGGAGGAAAGCTCGACCACGGAACTGGGCGCCTTTCTTGAAGCCCGAACCAAACTGCCTGCGGCCACGGCGGCAGATCAACTGCTGTTCGCCGTCTTTCATTCCCATCGTGGTGATGATCGTGCAGCCCTCACTGCTTATGAAGCCGCGTTGAAGCTTGATCCGGCGAACACCTCCGCGTGGATCGAGCGTTCGCGGCTGGAGGCGCGCGCGCTTGATTTTGCCACCGCTCTGCAATCTCTCGATGAAGCCGTGAAAGCGAAGCCCGATGCCGCTGGCACGATGGAGATCGGCAAACTGCGTGGTCATGCGCTGCTGCGTCTCGGTAAAAATGAAGAGGCCTTGCGCACCTGGAAGGAACTGGCAGCCGCACATGCCGATGACGAAGATCTCTCCGAGGAGCTGATCGATCTCCTGACCGATGAAGGCCAGTATGAGGCCGCGCTCGAAAGAGCGCAGGCCTTGATCAAACGTTCCCTTGATCCCGTGGCCCGCACATTGCGCCAGCTGCGCCTCACAGACATCCTGCTGCTGGCGGAGCGGCGCGACGAAGCGCTGAAAACCCTGCGGGAAACTCTGGCTGCCACCGGTGCAGATTCCTGGGTGGAGGGCGATGTACTCAGCCGCATCAGCCGCGTGTTTCGCATGAGCGATGATGTGGCCGGGTTTGAAAAATTCATGGCCGCCCTCGTGAAGGAGCACCCGCAGCGTGTGGCCCTGGCCTGGCAGCACACGCTGTTGCTTGGTGAGACCGGTCAGAAAGATTCAGCCCTCAAAGAAGCGCGTGCTCTGCTGCAGTCGAATCCTGGCCGGCGCGATTTGCAGGAAGGATTCCTCGATCTCCTCGAATCACTCGATTTGATCAAGGAGGCGGTCGAACAGGCCGTGACACTCACTCAGCAAAATGCAGCGGACAAAGAGATGCTCGTACGGCTCGCCAGCCTGCAGCATCGCGCCAAGGAGGATGCTGCAGCGCAGTCCACGCTGGAGCGTTTTCTCAAACTGCCAGGTGCCGGGGAGGCGGATCATCTGCGTGTGGCACGGCTGCTGGAAAACTGGGAGGATGCACCCGCAAAGCCAGGCAGCCCCGCAGCACTTGCTTATCTGCGGCTGGTGGAAACTTTCCCCGCCAGCATCTCCGCCCAGGAAGCCCAGGCGCATTACCTGCACCGCACCGGCCAGCGTGATGCCGCACTGGCGATCTGGACTCGCCTCGCCAAGTCCGCCACGCTGGAAGACCTGCTGCGCATCACCCAAGCGCTGCAGGCCAGGCAGGAGTCGCGCACGGCGCTTGATTTGCTCGCGCCACGTGAGCAGGACTTCGCCCAGGAGCCGCGCTTCTATTCATTGCTCGTGCAGCTGGGCATCGCCAACAAGGAGGTGGAACGTGCGCTCCCATGGGCACGCACGCGCCTGCGCCTCGCTCAGGATGCGGAAGGCATCGAATCTGCGGTGAAGGACCTCTTGCTGGTCCTGCGCAGCGACGAGCCCGGCAAACTTTCCTCACCGTTGCAGCAGGAGTTGCAAAATCAAACAACACTCACCATTCAAAACCGCTGCCTGCTGGCGGCCCTGCTCGAAAATGCTGGCAAAAATGCCGATGCGGAGAAGACGCTTAATTCGGCACCAGCAGAGGACAAAATGGTCGCACTAAGCCATCTCGCGATTCTGTTTCAAACCCGGCAGGAATGGGAGAAAGCAGCGCAGACGCTTCAGCAGGTGATCGCGCTTCCTGGAGCACGCACCACGGCCCGCGTGCAGCGAATGGTGGACTTTTACCGCCGTGCCGAAAAACCGGAGCAGGCCCTGACCTGGATTGCCGAATGGAAAAAACTCTCGCCCAGCGCCGTCCAGCCATGGCTGGATGAATCCCGCCTCTTGATCGCGCTCAATCGCACCAAGGACGCGCTGGCCCTCCTGCGCGGCACCTTGCGGAAGTTTCCTGACTCCGTCGAGGCGGCATCCAGCTATGCCACGCTCTGCTTGGAAAACGGCCAGCCAGACGAGGCCGAGCGCACCTATCTCGCGCTCTATGAAAAAACCACGGATGCCACCGCACGCCTGCGCTTGATCGGCCCGCTCGCGCTCGCCGCACAGCAGCACAACAGCCTGCCGCGTCTCATTGAAAACTTCCAGCAGCGCCAGAAACAAAACCGCGCCAGCGCGCAGCCCTGGCTCGCCTTGGCGGAGATCCACCGCACCACCAACAACGATGAAGAACGCCGTCGTTGCCTCTATGAGGCATCTCGGCTGCGCCCGCAGGATCTGGCCCTGCTGCTCGACATCGCCCGCAGTGAAGAAGAGATCGGCCTCACCGCTGAATCTCTGCGCACGCTCGAAAGCGCCGCGAAACTCGACAAAACCAGCAAGACTCGTGAAAACATCGCCCGCCTGCAAATCGACAGCGGCGATGCCGATCTCGGCTACCGCATTCTCTTTGAGATCGCCGGTGGCAGCCAGATGGACGCGCGCGCCTTGGAACAGATGGCGGACACCATTGCGGAAAAAGGTGAATGGGAGCGCGTCATCGCCTTTTTAGAGCCGGTGCTGGAGAAACATCCAAAGGACTACCGGCTCCATTACCTGAACGCCGTGGCTTTGGAGGAAGCCGGACGTGAAAAGGAGGCCGTGCGCGCCTTCATCGAAATCATGAGCATGCATGAGGAACTGCCGGGGGTGCTCAGCACGGGCCGCAGCATCGGGCTGCGTCAGCAGTATGGTTCGGTGTCACTGCCACCAGGCACGGAGGACTGGCTGGTGCTTCCAACCATGGTGCAGGCGGCCTATGTGCACCGGCAGAAGCAGGGCGGACGTGCGAACTACGGCAACTACAACACCTTTGGCAACACCTCTGCCAACGGGCTGCCTTCGAATGGTTTCATTCAGCAGGCACCGGGCGTCACCGAATCCCCCGTTCTCGCTCTCGCCCATGTCTTGCAGATCGTTTCCATGTGGGATGTGGCGGAGCGTGACCCTGCATTGCGCAGTCTCATGCAGGCCGGTGTCAGCGATGCTCCTCTGCTGCTCACAGCCGCGGAAAATTCACCCCAGCTTGTCATCACCCCCGAGATGCTTGCTGATCAGCCGCAGAACGCCGCACTGCATGCGGCATGGCTCATGCAGAATCACAGTGGTGATCCTGCGGAGCTTCTGCCGATTTGTGAGAGCGCCTTCAAGCTGTTCCAGACAAGCCATCCTATGCTGGCTCTTCGCACAGCAGCCGTGGCTTGGAACAGCGCCGCAGATCAGTCACCCGTCTGGGTACGGCGCATTCTCGATATCTGCCAGGCCCTGCCGAAGGGGGAAGTCGAAGAAATGCAAACACTCACCCGCCTGCTTCGGAGCCAGTCTGAAACGTTTCAACGGCGGAGCCAAAACATCGATGCAGTCAAACTAAGCCCGGAGGACGTTCGTGACATCAGCGCCATTTTGAAACGCTGGGAGCACGAAGCTGATGACCAGCAGTCCTATTATTTTTCCGAGGTCATCTTTGCATTCGCGGCGGTGAAGGATTGGAACGGCGTGGTGGAAATCATCCAGCATCGGCTCAGCCTGCCAGACAAGCCGCAGAGCAATAGCCCTGTGGTTACGCCCTCCATGATGACAGGCCGGAGTCGTGGTTACTATCGCAATTTTCAGCCATCCCCCATGCCTGTGCCTGCCACCTCGCTCAAGCTGCCTGCGGACGCTCTCAATTGGCTTTCAAATCTCATCGCAAGGCAGGAGCCTGAGGAGAGCGCCCACAGCGAAGAGCAGAAGAAATGGATCAAAGATATCCATGACGGATTGCAGCCCTTCATGGAAAAGACCCAGGAGCCGAAGCTGAAACTTATTCTCCGGCTCATGACGGGCGAACAGCAGGCCATGCTCGATGATCTAATGCCTAGGCTGTCCACCAATCCCTCGTTGGATGATCTGCTTTTCGCCGGCTGGCTCTCCCAGCAGCTGAACCAGTCCGAGAAAGCTCTCGCCTATTTTCAGCAGGCCCAGGCGCTTACCACCGATGCAGCACAGATCTCCCAGCTCGACTTCGCCATGCTTTACCAGGCGCAGCGCCTTTTGCAGCAGTCAGACAATGTGGAAGTCAATACGCTCCTCCCCAAGGTTAAGCCGGTGCTCGAACACCTCTCCCAAACAGCCTCCACTCAGGATGAGAAATACATGCTCTCTGAAATACTGAACTCCTTTGGCATGCAGGAGGAGGCGGAGAAGATGGAGCAGGCGGCGCAGGGCATCACCCACAGGTCGCACTCACAAAACACCCAGGTGATTTCCAATCCTTATTCGCGCAGCTACTCCTACCGCCAGCAGCAGCAAAGGCAGGTGTCCCCCGATGAACTCCTGAAGAAGGGCGACGAGGCGGGTGCCGTGCAGGAAATCCTCAAGCGGCTGCACACGGCGATTCAAGGCTGCTTGAATCCGCAAAACAGCTCCAACGCCCATCATCAGATTCATGAGGTCATCAAGCTGTTCACTCAATACAAGCTGACTGATCAGGTGATGCTGACAATGCAGACCGCCGCCGGTGCCGGCTGGAAACCACAGCAGGAATATGCGGTTCTGCTCGAACACACCGGACTCGAAACCAAGCCCGCCATTGAAGCGCATCGCGCCGTGATCACCGCCAATCCTCGCGCTTTTGCCTCGCATGCGCGTCTGGCCACCCTGCTGGCCATGGAGGGAGACTTCCAGACCGCGCTGCACCATTGGAAACTCATGCCCGAAGTCACCCAGGCAATGTACCTGCCTGCGCTCATCCATGAGTTCAGCGAACGCAGCAGTATCGCCATACCACGGCCTGCCGCACTTGCCGGCTTCCTCTCGACATGGCTGCGCTCTCTGCCTGCCAACAGACCTCAGCCTGCAAGTCTCACCCAGCATTTTTTTCAGGCTTTAAACAGCATTCAGCAAGGCGATTCCGGACAAAACCTTTCCTTCCCTGCCCTGTGGGAGCCCTATACGAAGGAAAGCCACCGCAATGCACGCAACTGGGTCTTCAATGCGGACGGCACCCTCAAGCTCAGCCCTGAAAGTCAGAAAGCTCGGGATGAACGGCGTGCGGCCCATGACGAACTCTGTCAGGCGATGCTCCAGATCCCCGAGCTCGCTCTCATGGGCTTCGCTCCGCTCGGTGGTCTGGCCATGTTTGAAAACCTCCATCTCGCCGAGACAGAAAATATCGCGCTCGATCTGCTCAGCCTGCGCGCCATGCCCAAGGTCAAACGGCGGCTCATGGCTCAGGGCAACTACCAGCAGTACTACGGCGGTTTCGGCCCCGTCTCGACTCTCGGCGGATTGTTTGCCACCTCGGAGCGCATCGCCATGCCGGTGCCTGCCGTCTTCGCCACCTACAGCGCCGCGCTGCGCGGGGATCAGCACCTGCTCGACGAGGTCATCTTCCCTGCCATTCTCAAAGCCGAAGGAAAAACCATCGAGGAGTACTGCCGCACCTATGCTGCGCTGCTCATGTCGGACGACGCTCATTTCGTTTCTGCTGCAACAGCATGGCTCAAACCCCAGGGCAAAAGCAATTATTCACAACTCAGCCAGCAGCAGGGCGGGCCGTTGGATGAAATCGTGCAGCTTTGGCAGACGCGAAAAATCACAGAGCCCTTGAACCAGCTTTTGCTGCTTCAATCCTCCGCCCAGCCCGCATACAGCAATTTTGGTTACCTGCCACAGGCGGTCAATTCCTACGCCTTTGCCCTCGGACAGCGCGATCCAGAAGCTTTGCGCAGTTTCGTTCGCACTCTGCGTGACCAATCGATCGGTGCCACGCCTGAGATGCGCAGTCAGAACATCGCCAGGTGGCGTGACTCCCAGCGGCAGCGCAACGCCAGGTTTTCGTCTCAATCCTCTCGCAGCCAGCAGGCCGTGCAAGGTTACATTCAATGGCTGCAAAATTTACTGCAGGACCGCCGCGGCCTCGGGTTGGTCGATCTCGCCATGGAAGATGGCCTCGACCAGTCGCCTGACTGGCTGCGCCAGATCGCCTCCCATCATGCTGAAAGCGGCCGCATTCATACACCGGAGGAATTTCTATTCAGCGCATCCGCCGTCGGATTTCTCGGAGATGCATCCCATTTCCGTGCCTACGATTTGAGCGAAGCCCAGCAGCATAACACCTGGCTGGGCAATCTCTGCCGCCAGTGGCGCGAGCGCTCGAACGACGAGCGGCTCAACTCCACCCTGGACCTGCTCGGCAAACGCAAACCCAGCTTTGGTGCCGATCTCATGCAGGCGTTGCTGCTGAAAAACAGCCGCACGGTGCTGCATCTCGATGGCACACCGACCCCGCTCGAAACCGCACAAATCGCCCATTTCCAGTCCCGCAATGATGGAGACGGCTTTGCCTATCGCAGCGCCGCGCTGCAGGTGGTCCTGACACGCCATGCGCAGGAGATCGCCACCATGAGCACCGTCAGCCAGAGCGAGCTCTCCCTCCTTCTGCGCGACGAGTTGCGCGGCTATCCGCGACCTGATCAGCTGGGCAAAAAACTCGCCCAAGTCCTTGCCCCGCTGCTGAAGGCTGAAAACACCGGACTGGTCCATAAAATCGAACAGGTCATTGCCACGAAAACATGGAATGACATCAAGCAGCAGGAATACCAGTTTACCCAGCAGTTCCCGGCGTTGCTGCGTGCCATGGTAGACATTGATATCACCAAAGCTGATGCCGCAGCCCGACACGCCGTCGAACTCCTGCGCGGCAGTCCGGAGCAGAAGCAGGCTGTTATGCAGAATAACCGTGAGACACCCGTGTTACGTCTGCTGACAGCGCTCACTCAGGTTCCGCAGCTGCTTCACACCACCTTCGCTCTGGCTGATCAGGAAGGCGTCTCACTATCGCGCAACTGGAACGCCAGCCTGCGCAATTACTTGGAAGAATCATTGCATGATCCCGAAAATATCCGCTTCGTATTTTCCGGCACACCCTGGGTTGCCGAGGCTGCGGAATTCCGTGATCCCAAGTCTGAAAGCAGCCAGGAACCGACCCTGCTTTCCAGCCTCATCAACCGGATTGAAAACAGCAATGAGCTCCGGCCTGCGGTCCATGACTTCCTGGCGAAACAACCCGCCGCCTTCGGCACCGAATTGCTGCTGGCGTTTCTTCACCGGGATCCGGGCGACGACACGAATAGGCGCAGCTTTTACAACAGCAAACGCCCGGATGACTCCTCCATCCTCGCCTTCATTCAAAAGCGCCGCGATGATTTCGCCAGACTTCAGCCAGCTTCCGCCGCCAGCCTCCTGGCCATGCTCAATGCACGCATGCCGGATTTGGATCAAAAATCAGAGCAGGACGCCGCGCTCAAACAATCCCTTCAACCGCTGATCACTGCAACCTCGGTTCAATTTGAAGCCGACATCGCCCGCTGGATGCAAATGACCAGTCTGAGCAGCTCCGGCAGCGAAGTCTATGAGGCCGTCCAGTTCGGTGTGCCTTTGCTTGATCGTCTTGCTCAATCAGACAAGCCGCGCGCCATTGCCCTTCTTGATCAAATCAGCAAACTCGTTGCACAACAGGATGCACTGAACAGCCGGGGTGGCGGTCGCCAGCAGCCCCATCAAACCCAGGTCGCCAAATGGCTGCAAAACGCCGCCGCCGTGCCTGAGCTTTTCCGCGAAGTCATGCAGCGCGCCGAAGAATGCGGTGCAGCAAGGGATTCAGCATGGCTGGAGCGCACGCTTGGCTCCGCGCGCAACCTCTACAAGCACCGTGGTAAACCCCAGCGAGTCATCGCGCTGCTGGAAGCCGCAGGCATGCTCGAGCCTGCCGCCACCTTCAATCCTCGTCTGCTGCCCAGCAATACCCAGCATCTGACCATGCTTGAAGTCATGAGCGGTGAATTCACCGGTGGCAGCATGCATCCTGATCTTGTCGAGGAGCTCAACAAACGCCAGCCGCGCACTTTCGGCGTGGATTTGATTACCCTGCTTTGCAGCAAAACATACAATGCGCCCGATGAGATCACCGCCTTTGCCCAGGCGCACGCCGAGGAGATCGCCGCCTGCTCAGCCGAGCAGAAAAACATGCTCGGCGGCATTGTTCAACGCAAGAAATGGGTGGAAATCTTTGCTGCAAATGTACCCGCTCTTCAGGAAGCGTTCGCCCCGCTGGTCAAAGAGCAGCAGGCCAAATTGCAGGCCTTCATCGAAAACCTGCTCAAGATCAGGACGTGGCGGGAACTCGAATTGATCTACATCAAATCTCTTCCCCCTGCAGAACAGTCTCGCTTCAATCTCCGCATGCCCGGTGGCCTGCAAAACTACAGCACCGGGGAACGCAGTTACCTGGACTACTTCGCTGACCAGCTGCAGCAGATGGTTCCGACGGACATCCATAAGGTCGAACAGGCGCTCCAGCTCATCGGCAGCCTGTATCTCACCGAATTCAGCCAGAGCCCCATCCGCAATCGCATGCCACCGCTGAACTCGTTCGTCCTCAAATTGTGCAGTTCTCCACGGCTTGCACCCAAAGCGCTGCAATTCGGGGCACAACACCTTGGGAGTCAAAACCCTGTGCGTCCCATCGGTCCCGGCAGCATGCCGTTGAGTGAGCACCAGCTGATCTCCATTGCCTTGCCAGAAGCGACTGTCGCCAGCGCAGAGAAGCTTGTTCGTTCACTCGACGAAATGGGTCTGCTTGCGGATGCCGCCACCTATGACGCTTTTTCACTCCCCGGTTACAGGATGCGCAGCGTGCTCGCGCTGACACTGAGCCGCCTGTCTTCTTCAAGCCCGGATCAGCTTGAAAAAACTGCGCAATTTCTTCTCAGCCAAAAGGGGGCAAAATTCGGTCATTATTTATTCGCCGCATGCCTCACAAACAAAGACTCGCCTGAAAGAAGCCGCCGTCTGGAGCTCTGCTCCTCCCATTTCCCACGGCTGAATCCGCAGGCTGCCGGCGCGGTGCTGGACGCCTTTGAAAAACAGTTTCCTGAACTTGGTAATCCAAAACAAGCAGAAGGGGATCTGGCACGCTTCGCGCCTTTGCTGCAGCTCCGCACCACGGAGGAGCGCAGCTTTCTTGACGCTCTGCTTGCCGGCAAGCCCGGTGCCACGCTGCCTTTTCGCGGCTATTCCATTCCGGCCAGGAACGAACTGGTACGTCTGTTGGAATCAGCCAGATCGGAGGAGGCGATAAAACTCGTGCTCGCGCTGTCTCGTCATTTGGAACCGCAGGACCCTTCTACCAGCTTTGCGCGAAGCCCCTTCTTCCGTGATGGCGGGATGGTCAGCCACTATTTTCAGAACCAGCTGCGCGCCAATGCCGAGGACTCCCCAGCCCTTCTCGCCTGCCAGATGCTGGCTGCGGCCAGCCTCCCAGAAATTCGCGTACTGGCAGACAAGCGCGTGATTCAAACTTCCGTTCCGACGCCAGGCGAGCTCTTCCTGCTTTGGGAACAACGCGGTGGATGGGCTGCGCCGAAAGCAGTCTGGGCTGACTTCATGCGTCAAACAGCGCGGTATGACATCGGAAACACTCGCGGGCTTTGGCTGCCACTGCTGCACCAGTCACTTGAGCAGATGGGACCTCAGGTACGCCGTGAAGTGGCCATGTGGGCGGCTGAAGAAAACAGTCCCGGCCTCCAGATCATCCGCCATGAATGCCGCCTCGCGCTTGAACTGATTGAAAGCACCGAAGCAGTGCCTGGCTGGCCTGAAGGTCCACGGAAGCTTCTTGTCGCATCGCCGTCTGCAACGAAGAAATTCGCGGCATCCACCCGGCAGTCCATGGCGCTGCTGCAGGATGAGCAAATCAAACCCCATGTCCGTCTGTCGCTGGCGGCATGGCTCACCCTCACCCATCCCGGACTGATGGACGAGCAGGCCAGACAGACCTGGGGGCTCGCCGCCGCCAAGGCATGGCATGATGGCGTCCCCATCACACGCTTTGAACTCGAACTGCTGCTCAACTCCGCCGCCGTCCAGCCTGTCAACGAGGCTTGGAAACAAACCAGCCGCCTCGCACTCGAACGCTGGGAACAGCTTGAGGCCATCATTCGTAAAAATGGAGTGCGCCAAATCGATCCTGGGCTGAATTGCGCCATTCTGCGCCTTTCCACCAGCTCAACCAATTCGGCCGCCCTGGAACCGCTTGTCAACACCCTTGGCAAATACGACGTCACTGGATCTGCTGGCATCCTGCTGGAAAAAGGAGCCTGGCAGTTGATCAATAAACTGAACCTCCGCACCACTCAGTCCGAATTCACCTACTCAGACAAGAGGAACTGGTGGCAACCTCCATCAGATGCCACCCTCCGTGAGATGCAGGCCGCCAGCCTTGAGGATGCACTGCTGGCCGAAGTCATCGCACTTGCAGCAGATGACACCGCCACTCGCATCCTCTATCCGGCCTCTCAAGGGCAGCCACTTCATGAACGGTTCACGGCATTTGCCAAAAAGGTCGCTGCCATTCCGCTGCCACAGCAGCCTTTTCAGCGCGCGCAAACCCTCGCCTTCCTCGGCCTCCAGCAGCCTGAAGCCGCCTTGCTTTTGCTGCCTCAGTACGATGCCATCGCCAAAGTGTTCATGTCTGATTCGTTGGGTGAAAATTACTTCAATGAGCGCATCTGGGTGGACTTCATTGCCGTGCACGCTGCGCTGAAGACAGCCAAAGGAGACTTCAACGCACCCAATGCCCATGCTGAGCGCATGCGCACTGACCCCGGCATGCTCAAGCGCCACGGCACAATCTCAGACAGCACGCTCGGATACTTCCGCAGCGCCCTGTTCCAATGCCTGTCGCACTTTTGGTCGGCGGGCACCGCACGCGAACCTGAGAAACTGCTTCAGCTTGCCATTCTCTCCAGCAAGTCTGGGAACAGTTCAGAAAACGGTTATCTGTCTCAGGCTGCGATTCAAACCAGCATCCGTGCATGGCGGGCGGTGCTCAAAAAAGAACCGCTGCCAGCTCAAATGGCAGAAGAGCCCACCGGAGTCAGCAGCACCATGAAATACCTGGAGTTCATCGCGTCAATCGTTGGCACAGGAAAACACCGGCTGCCTTTTCAGCAGAGGCTCGAATTGATTGCTCGAGTATCAGCTCCGATAAGGCAGGAAGTGATGGCAGGCGGGTCCCCTCAGATGAGGCTCATCATATCCACTCCCAACTTCTGGTCTCTGCTGCTCCAGCTCAACATATTCACCTTCGACGAGCTGGTTAAAAACACGGACGCCCTGCTGAAAATTTCCGGATCTTTGGCTCCAGTCACTCTCGAAAGTTTAGCCCACCTCATGCGCGAAAACGGCAGCTGCGACATGGCCGCCCGCTTCTATGATCTTGCGAAGGATCAATGGTATCGGTCTAACAACTCCTCTTCCTCTTTTTATGTGAAACACTGCCTGCTCCATCGTGCCGAAATGCTGATCCGCTGTGGCGATTTCAAAGAAGCCCGCCTCTGCCTCGATCAGCACAAAGAAATAGCCGGGTTCCAATCTGAAATCGCCATTCGCACCACGCTTCTCAATCTGATTTCGCCGCCACCTCCAGCACCTGCAAAGTAAGCGTCACATTCAGCTCCAGATCAAGTGGCAGCCGTGTTTTCACTGGCCCGGCACCGCCGTGAGCACGCCAGTGGTTGATGCACATGCCCAGCGTCGCCAGATCCCCCGGATCATGAAGGACATGACCGTTGATGCCGGAGTCGATCAATTCGCTGGCGCCATTGAAGCTCGTCGTGATCACCGGTATGCCAGTGGCCAGCGCTTCGCTCACCACATTGGAGCAGGGTTCATAAATGGGCAGAAAAGTCAGCACATCGCCGGCTGCATACGCCGCCTCCACATCATTCAGCGGCCCCGTGAGAATAACGTTCGGCGAAATCTTGCCACGCATGCGGTCCCGCGTAACGACAAGCAGTTTGAGGTGCGGATCATCGCTGCACCCGGCCATGAACTTCAGCAGCCAGGGCAGCCCCTTGCGCTCCCAGCCGGAGCCGACGAAGACCAGCACAAAATCATTGTCTTCAAGACCAAAGCGTTTCCGCGCCGCTGATCTCGACGCGCTCTTGAAACGCCGCACATCCACCCCGTTGCGGATCATGTGCACGCGCTCCTGCGGGAAGTCGGGAAAATGCTGCGCGATCTCGCCGCGCACCATCTCGGAGTTCACAATGATGCGCCCCGTATTCGCCGGATCAAAGGTCTGCGCCTCCAGCGCCAGCATGTTGCGGTGAAACGCCCCCAGTCCCACCAGCGGACGCTTCCACCAGGGTGCAAACTGCCTGCGCCGCTGCAGCCACACACGGTGAAGGCCGTCTCCAGCACGATAGACATCCTGATTCAGCGTGCGTTCCAGGCTGAACACACAATCAAATTTCTCGTGCTGCAAAGCAGCGTTCACAGCTTCCGCAAAATGCAGCGGACGCTCCGCACGTGAGCCCTCAACCTTGACGCTGTGAAACTGCACACCTGCCGCCTGCCCCTGCCACTTTTCCGCATACAGATGCGTCTCATGCCCCGCAGCAGTCAGCGCCCCCAGCAGCCTCTGCACATACAGCTCCGCACCTCCGGTGGCGGAGAACTGTCGGCGAATGAGGGCAAGTTTCATGCGAGTAGCGCAAACGTCTCGTTTGCGGCTGGAAAATGCAAGCGGGACGCCTGTTTCAAGACTGCTTGGACCGCCACTGTTCAAAGCTCTCCTTTGGCGTGCGAAAGACCGCACCGCAGCGCGGGCAGTGGATCTGCGCCACCCCGTCGGCAAAAATGTGGTCCAGATCATCCTGCGGCAGGCGCATGATGATGGGCAGCAGGCGCTCGATGGAGCAGCCGCATTCAAACACGTAGCCGCGCGTTTCCAGCAGCGTGAGATGCTCGCTCGTTTCAAGTGCAAGCACCTGCTCCAGCGTCAGGTCGGACAGCCATTGTTCATCGCAGTCCGGCTCGGCAGAGATCTGCACGAACTCTTCATCCTCCAGACGGAAAAAGCGCGTGAGCCTCTGCTCGCTGGTGGTGTAAAACGTTTCCACCGCCTTCAGCATGTCATCGCCGAAAAACTCGATCATGCTCTGCCGTGGCGGCTGGTCCGGACGCGTCGTTTGCGAAATGAACATCGCCTCCCCCTCCTGGCGCACATCTTCGGTGAAAACCCGGCCGGCCACCCGGCCCGGACGCGTGCTGCCGGTCACGAACACATTCGCACGCTGCGGCTCTTTCACATGGATCGTCCACGCACAGCCCTCATCCTGCGGGCGTGAGCAGAGATGCAGCGCCAGCGCGGCCAGCGCATCCTTGAGCATCTGGTCCAGCGGCTCCGCATTCTGCAGGCCGTACTGCATCAGGTGCAGGTAGTAATCGAGGTAGAGCGGACTGAAGCGCCCCCGCACCAGCAGCGCATTGCGCTTCCGCACGAAGTAGGAGCGGAGGTCCACCACGGAAAGATCCGGTTCAAGCATCTGACTCATGCACAGCTTATCTCACTGGATGAAAGGCGGCGCAAGTGGCGTGGGCGTCACTGCCCCGCCATGCCGCGAAATTTTTGCCGGTAGGCGCTCGGCGTTGTTCCCATCACTTCACGGAAGCGGCGGTTGAAGTTCGCCAAATTGCGATACCCACAGTCCATCGCGATATCCGTGATGTTTGACACGTCCTCCGCCAGCATGCCGCAGGCACGACCGATGCGCACTTCGTTTACATACTGCGGCACCGTTTTGCCTGTGCGCGAGTGGAAGAAGCGGCTGAAAGCACCGAGGCTGAGGTGCGCCAGCTTTGCCAGACGCTCACGGTCGATTTCTTCCGTCAGATGCGTGTGAATGAAGTCGATCACACGCTCCATCCGTCCCTGGTCGGCGGATTCAAGCTTCGGTTCAAAGTTGGAGCTCGCCAGCGCCTTCAGATCCTCTGACGCGGCCAGCGCATTAAGAATCGCCAGCAGTTCGATCACCCGCGCGAGCCCCTCGCTGCAGGCAAGACGCTTCATGTGCTCCGGCACCACCGCTCGCGCAGCCCCGCGCACCTCCAGTCCCCGCGCCGCCCGCTGCAGCAGCCGCTTAACAGGCTCCATCTCCGGCAGCGCCATGAAATCACGTCCCAGAAAATCCTCATCGAATCGCACGATGATCGCATTCACCCGCCGCGACTTCGCACTCGTGTCCTGATGCCACACATGCGGCAGATTGGATCCAATCATCACGATGTCTCCATCCGTCAACGCCCCAATGTTGTCCCCCACCACCCGATGCCCGCGGCTCTCAATTGCCAGGGTAAGCTGAAACTCCGGGTGAAAATGCCAGCGCGTTCCGTAATCCAGCGCACGCACCGTCTCACAGTGAAACGACTCCCACTGACGTTTGGGGACTTTCTCGAATACAGGCTTCATGGGGGAAAGTTGACGGTGGTTTACGATTTTTTGCAACACAGCCTCTGGCCAACAACAGTAAACCATCGTCAACCACTGTAAACCACCGTCAACTCTGCTTAGACATCGTCGTCCTTGTCATTGTCCCCGGCCTTCCGCCCGCGCAGCTTGGCTTCCATGAAGGCGTCCAGGTCCCCGTCCATCACGGCCTGCACGCTGCTGGTCTTCTCGCCTGTGCGGTGGTCTTTGACCATCTGGTAAGGCTGAAAGACGTAGCTGCGAATCTGGCTGCCCCAGCCGATGTCGCTCTTTTCACCATACTGGCGGTTGATCTCGGCCTGACGCTTGTCTTCCTCGATCTGAAAGAGTTTCGCTTTGAGCATCGCCATCGCTTTGGCGCGGTTCTTCGGCTGGCTGCGTTCGATCTGGCAGGCCACAATGACGCCGCTGGGTATGTGCGTCAGACGCACGGCGGTTTCCACCTTGTTCACGTTCTGGCCCCCTTTGCCGCCTGCGCGGTAAGTATCAACCCGCAGGTCCTCATCCCGCACGACAATGTCGATCTCCTCCTCGGAGTCGGGCGTCACGTCGATCGAGGCAAAACTCGTATGTCGCTTCTTGGCGGCATCAAAGGGCGAGATGCGCACCAGTCGGTGCACCCCGCGCTCGGCCTGCAAAAAGCCAAAGGCGTTTTCACCGATGATTTCGAGCGTGGCTGAGCGCGTGCCCACGTCATCACCCGCTTCATGGTCGATGAGTTCCACCTTGTAGCCACGGCGCTGGCACCAGCGCTGATACATCCGCATCAGCATGTCCGCCCAGTCACAGGCCTCCGTGCCGCCGGCACCGGAATGAATGGTGATGAAGGCATTGCCACGGTCAAACGGCCCGCTCAGCAGCTGGCTCAGTTCAAAGGTGCAGACATCCTTTTCGAGCGTCTTGTGCTCCTGCTCCACCTCACGCCACGTATCCGTGTCGCCCGCCTCTTTGGCCAGCTCGATGAGTCCGTCAAAGTCCCCGGCACGCGCTTCAAGATCCTGCAGCGGTCCGATTTTCTTTTTGATGACATTCGTGCGGTCGATCGTCTTTCGCGCCGCGTTCGCGTCATCCCAGAAGCCAGGGGCCGCCAGGCGGTCCTCCAGCATGGCCAGTTCGTCTTTTAATTTCGGGACGTCAAAGATACCTCCGGAGCTCCCCCAACCTTGCCTTTAGAGCCGTGGTGTCGAGGGATTGAAGGTCGGTGAGGATGGTCTTGCTGGTCTTTTCCATGCAGCGTAGATAGCGGCTTGGCGTGCGAGTTCAACGCCTTTTGTCATCATGGAAAAAACCGAGGCCATCCTCATCGGACGCACGCGCTACGCGGAGAGCAGCCTCATTGTACAATGGTGCTCGCCTGAGGTCGGCCTGTTCAAAACCATCGCCAAAGGATCCCTCCGCCCCAAATCCCCGCTCTACGGCGTGCTGGACCTTTTTGTCTCCGCCGAGCTCCGCTTCGTCCGCAGCAAATCAAGCGACCTCCACACCCTCGCCGAAGCCCGCTGGACCAATCCCCGCCTCGGCCTGCGCGAAAGCTACGGTCGCGTTCTCGCCGCCACCTACCTCGTCAAACTCATCACCCTCGTCGCCGAAACCAACTCTCCCATCCCCGAGATTTACGAACTGCTCGTCAAAGCCCTCGATTACCTCGCTGCCAAGGAGCCCGTGCCCGCCTTGATCACCCGCTTCGAGCAGCGCCTCGCCGAAATGCTCGGCATCATCCCCGAAGGCGAAACCGGCATGGCCGCCGCCGCCATCGAAGACAGCTTCCATCGCAAGCTGCCCGTGCAAAGGCGGCAGCTGGCGGACTGGATGACGAAGCATTGAATTTCAACGAACACACCATCATGCAGTTCATTCGATCCAAAGCATATGTCTACTTTTTGGCGGGCTTGATCCTCATATTTAGCGTCATCGACTTTTTCCCACGGCATGGGCGTCCGTTTTTCAAATACCAAGGTTCAGATCCAAGACATTACGTCTGGAATGTAGGCTTTCCGATTTCCTGGTATATTTACGATGAAAAGACCCCACCTCATTGGTTTGCACTATTGCCTGCGGTTAGTCGCGGCCTTGTCTGGATGCAAGGTGTCATCCTTTTGACCGTGGTGATCGCACTTGGGTTACGGCGCAAAAAGTAAGCAACTACTTCAGCGCCGCCTCAATCGCAGCCATCAGCTCCGGTGAATCAGGCGCCACATCCGAGCCAAAGCGCTGCAACACCTTGCCGTCCTTGCTCACTAGAAATTTCTCAAAGTTCCAGCCCACTTCACCGCCCACGGCCGATTGCAGCGCAGCATACAGCGGGTGCTTGCTGTCCCCCTTGATCGCCACTTTGGCAAACATGGGAAACGTCACCTTGTAGTTCAGGGAACAGAAGCTCTTGATCTCTGCCTCGCTGCCCGGCTCCTGACCACCGAAATCGTTGCAGGGAAATCCGAGCACCGCCAGCCCCTTGCCGCTCATCTTTTCATACAGCGCCTGCAGTCCGGCATACTGCGGCGTGTACCCGCACTCAGAGGCGACATTCACAATCAGCAGCACCTTGCCCGCATAAGCTTTCAGCGTGCTACTTTTGCCGTCGATGTCTTTGACCGCGATGTCTTGAACGTTGGTGTCAGCAGCAAAAGCCATTGAGGTCATGAGGAAGGAAAGGAGCAGGGTTTTCATGTGGGTAAATGAACGTGTCGCATGCCCTCTTGGTTTCAGGTCATTCCACCATGCTCAAGAAGATGTCCTCCAGCCGCCGCCCCCGCTTCTCATGATCCCGCCGTAGCTCCTCCAGCGTGCCCAGAGCAATGAGCTTGCCATGATGGATGATTCCAATTCGATCAGCCAGCTCCTCCGCAATGTTCAGCAGATGCGTACTCATCAGCACCGTGGTGCCGGCCTGACTCCGCTCCTTGATCTCCCGCTTCACGGTTCGCGCATGTATGGGGTCCAGGCCGACCATCGGCTCGTCGATGACAAAAACCTTCGGATCATGCAGCAGCGCACTGGCGATGGCGAGCCGTTGCCGCGTGCCGTGGCTGAGGTTCTCAATGCGCTGCCTTGAGTACTCGTGCAGGGCAAACTTGGTGAACAGCGCGTCGGTTTGTGCCTCTGCATGGGCCGGATACATCTCAAACAGTTCCGCAATGAAGTCCATGAACTCCAGCGGCGTGAGCTTCTCATAAAACACCGCCACATCCGGCACATAGCCGAGCAATGCCTTGGCCTGCATGGATTCCAGCTGCACATCGTGTCCGCACAGCTTCACCCGCCCGGCATCCGGCTTCATCAGCCCGGTGAGCAGTTTCATGGCGGTGGTCTTGCCAGCGCCGTTCGGCCCCAGGAAGGCAAACAATTCGCCGGGCTTGATGGTGAGATTCAATCCATCCAGCGCCCGCAGCTCGCCATAGTTCATCGTGAGGTCTTCAATCTCGATCATGCTTCAAAAAGGTTCGAATCAGTGCACGGCTTCCTGCAGCCCGTTAATCGTGGGCTCCAGCAGCACGTAGTCGTCTGGAAGGTCGATGCGCGCAAGCTCACCCGCCTCAGTGAAGATCATTTTGACCTCGTACATTCCCATGATCGGCAGCGTGAGCACAAAGCACTTCCGCCGCCTGCCTGCCAGCATCATCATGCCCTCACGCGCCTGCAGTTTAATCGTGTCTTTCTGTTCCAGTTGCGTGCCCGTTTTCGGCATCCCCCCGCCCAGCAGCGAGAGCATGGCCAGCGCACTTTCCTTGCCGCTCCCCATGCCCATGAGCAGCTTCACATCCTGCGAATTCATCACCACACGCTCCCCCTGCTGCACCAGCACTTCAGGCGCCGGTTGCGCTTCGCTCCATGCCACGCGCATGCTCGCGTCACGCTGCGGCAGGCTGGCTTTGATCACCAGATTTTGCCAGCGCTCGGCATCCGCCAGTGTGCAGCCCATGCTCCACGTCGCCATGATGCTCCGCACCGTTTCGTTCGGCATCACCTGCTCCACCACACCGTGCGCGATCATGTCATACACCGTCTGATTATCCGGCTTGATGCGGCGGTTCACCTGCAGGTTCGCATGGCCGATTTTTTCGCGCTGGTGGTAGAGATGCAGCGTGCAGCCAAAGGATTCTGACTGCCGCAAAAACATGTCCATCACCATGCGCGGCGGCACGATGGCAAAGCGCGAAGCTTCAGGAAAATAAACGTCACGCACCAGCAGTCCGGACATCACCGCCCAGAAAATCACCGCCAAGACTGCCGCCACACGCCAGATCATGGCCAGATAGTAGTCAGGAAACGAGGCTGCTGGCAAGCACCACGGCAATGCGCTGCAAAAAAACTCGCCAGTTCACCCTGCATTTGCCACGATGATGCCATGCGTCTGCTGCTCGCCCTGCTCCTCACCTCCCTCACTCTTTCCGCCGCCGATCAACGCCCGCCGAATGTCGTCATCATTTTGCTCGATGATCTGGGCTACGCCGACATGGGCTGCTTTGGCGCAGACAAGATCAAGACGCCAAACATGGACCGCATGGCATCCGAAGGAATGAAGTTCACCAGCTTCTACGTCGCGCAGGCCGTGTGCAGCGCCTCGCGCGCGGCGCTGATGACCGGCTGCTACGCAAACCGCGTCGGCATGCAGGGGGCTTTGAATCACACCAGCAAGGAGGGCATCCATCCCGACGAATTCCTGCTGCCTGAAATGTGCAAGGCACGCGGCTACGCCACCGCCGCCTTCGGCAAATGGCATCTCGGCACCGATCTGCTCTTCAATCCACTCCGCAACGGCTTCGATGAATTCCTCGGCATTCCCTACTCAAACGACAACAGCAAATACCACCCTTCCCTGGCGCAGGAAATGCCGCCTCTGCCCTTCTACGACGGCTTGAAAGTCATCGAGACCGATCCCGATCAAAGCCAGTTCACCCACCGCTTCACCGAAAGCGCGACAAGCTTCATCCATCGGCACAAAGATCAGCCCTTCTTCCTCTACGTCCCCCATGTGATGCCTCACGTCCCCATCTTCTCCTCCCCCACCTTCCGCGGCAAATCCAGCGCAGGACTCTATGGCGACGTCGTGCAGGAGCTCGATGTCTCTGTGGGCCAGATCCTCGACACCCTCAAACACTGCGGAATCGATCAAAACACACTGGTCATCCTCTACTCCGACAACGGCCCCTTCCTCAGCTACGGCAATCACGCCGGCAGCGCCAAGCCCCTGCGCGAGGGCAAGCTCACGACCTTCGATGGCGGCGTGCGCAGCCCTTTCATCGCCCGCTGGCCCGGCCATGTGCCCGCAGCGCAGGTCTGCGATGAGCCCGTGATGGAAATCGACCTGCTCCCAACGATCTCCACTTTGATCGGCGGCAAACTCTCCGAACGCAAAATCGACGGCAAAAACATCCTCCCACTTCTGGAAGGAAAACCAGGCTCACAATCTCCCCACGAAGCGCTGGTGTTCTATGGCGGCGATGAACTGCAGGCCATACGCAGCGGCCAGTGGAAGCTGCACTTCCCCCATCCCTACATCACCGTGGATGGCGAGCCCGGCCGCGATGGCAAACCAGCCCGCTTCGGCCAGATGAAACCCAAGGCGATCACTCAAAGCGGCATCGCTGGCATCGCCTCACGCCACGGCTACCGCGTGGAAAATATCGGCCTCTCCCTGTTCAATCTCAAAGACGATCCGGGCGAAACCAAAGACCTCGCCCAAGACCACCCCGGGATCGTGGAGCGCCTGAAAAAGCTCGCAGAACCCACACGCAAGGAGCTCGGCGATGCCCTGCTCAAAGTCCAAGGCACCGAAAACCGCCCCCTTGGACTAGCTCCATAACATAACGCGACAGCGTCCCCGGACTGCGGCGCTTCAGCGCCGCTCTAGAGCGTTCCCTGAGCCCCCTCTCGTCTCACCGCGCCCCCGCCTTCTCCTTCGCAATCGCCTCACGTATATGCTCCATCCGGTTCGCCGGATTCGGATGCGAACTCATAAAGTCCGAACTGTTCGCGCCACCGCTCACCTGGGCCAGGATTTCCATCACGCCAATCAGCGCCTCAGGATCATAACCCGCCTGCATCATAAAACGCACACCGAGCGCATCGGATTCCGATTCGTCATCGCGGCTGAACTTCATCACCCGCCACTGCGCCACCATGTTGGCAATCTGCGCACCCGTATTGCTGTGCCCGTCTGAAAACATCACCCCCACCCCTTGCGCAATCCCGCTCAGGAGACTGGAATGCGCCATCTGTTCGTTGGAGTGCCGTCCCACGACATGTCCCATCTCATGCCCCAGCACACCCGCGAGCTGATCTTCAGACTTCAGGCGGCGAAACAGAGCCTCGGTGATGAAAATCTGCCCTCCAGGCAGAGCGAAGGCATTCACCGTTTCGGTGTCTGCCAGCAGATGAAATTTGAACTGATACGAAGTCTCCCGCGCCGCGGTCGAAGCAATCAACCGTGCACCCACCCGGTCTACCAGCTCCCGCCCCTTGGCGTTGCGCGAGAGCCCGCCACTTTCCCGGATCATCTGCGGCGCAGATTGCAGCCCCAGGGCGATCTCCTCCTGCGGCGTGGCCAGTGCCAGCGTTTGGTCCCGCCCCGTGAACTCGTTGTGGTAGTGGGTGGTGGCAAACCAATTGTAAACCAATGATCCAACGATGATCAGCAGCCCGATGATGATGCGCGGGTTGAGGCCCGGACCACCGCGTCTGCGGTCGTCCCCAAAGACGGAGATTCGCTTGAGTAAGAGAAGCCGGTGAAGCGTGGAGATCATGCATCGCCTTATACTTCATGGAAAAATCTTGAGCCAGCAGCTATTTTGCGGCATTGCAACTCATGTCATTGTTTCAGGAGCAGGATCAGACCGTGGATTGGGGCCGCAAAGGCTCTCAGGCGGTTGTCACGCTGGCGTGTTTGTTTGTCGTGCTGACCGGCATGAAGATCGCCGCCAATGTACTGGTGCCCATCGTCTATGCCTTCTTCCTTGCGGTGCTTAGCTACCCGATGGTGCGCTGGCTCATGCGGCACAAGGTGCCCGCCGGCTTGGCACTCGGCATCACCATGCTCGTAAATTTGGGAGCGCTTGCGGGCATGGTCACCGTCGGCGTGCGCCTGCTCATCAGCTTCTGGGCGGATCTGCCGCGCTACTTGCGCGGTCTACAGCAGTACTCCAATGACGCTGCCGCCTGGCTCGAAGCCAATGGTGTCGCAGGTGCCAAGGGCACGGTCAGCGGCCTGTTCGACTGGAACAACCTCATCGGCTGGGCCACCCAGCAGGATGTCATGAGCAGTCTCGGCTCCTTTGGGATCAGCACCTTCGGCACTTTGGCGACGTTTCTCGCCAGCCTGATCATGGTCATCATCGTCATGATGTTCATCCTCATGGAAGCACACGGCACGCAGAGCCGTCTGCAGGCCGTGCACCTCTCCGGCGGCCCCGATCTCACCGGCCTGATGCGCAGCGCGGACGACATCCAGAAATACCTCGGGGTCAAAACCCTCATCAGCGCACTCACAGGTCTGATGGCAGGCTTTTGGTGCTGGTTCTTCGATCTTCACTACCCTCTCCTCTGGGCGCTGCTGGCGTTCCTGTTCAATTACATCCCTGCCGTGGGCAGCACCGCAGCCTCCGTTCCCGCCATCGTTGAGGCGCTCGTGCAGCATGGCCCCGCCACCGCCATCTTCGTCGCCATCGGCTACGGCGGCATCAATTTCTTCCTCGATAACTTCGTGCAGCCCACCATGCTCGGCAACCGCTTCGGCATCTCCCCGCTGGTGGTCATTCTCTCCGTCATCTTCTGGGGCTGGCTCTGGGGCCCGCTGGGCATGTTTCTGGCCGTGCCTCTCACCATGGTCCTCAAAGTGCTGCTCGACAACAACGCCGAATTCCAGTGGATCTCCGTCGCCATGGCCAAAAAGAAAGTACGCCACGGCGAAGTGGAGGTCGCAGGCTACGACCTGCAGATGAACGAGGACGAAACCATCGGCAGCAGCGCAAGCACGGAGATCCCCGGGCGGGAGAAATAGGCCTTGGCGTATGTGCCACTTGGTTAAGGCGGGACATCGTTCAATTTTCACCTGCCAATCCCTCATACCTCCACTCGAAAGTTCCTTGGCATAATGATGCCACCTTTCTCCAGCCGGCTCCACCTCACACCAGCCCTGAAGGGGCTGCGTAATATAGCCCAGGAATGCTGAGCCTTGGCGGAGCTTCCCTGGGTTTTGCTGTCTAATCTGGGAAACCCATCATTCCGCCACACACCGCGCCCACCAGCAACGCCTGCAATGAGCTCCGCCACGTCGGCTCCATGACCAGACAGAACTCCTATACCACCCCAACTACCGATGGCCGCGCTTGCCCCAGCGCCATCAGGCATGGCCCCCGATTTATAGAGCACATCTGTGCCACTTCGGCCTTTTTACTGTGACAGTCATACACTTGTCCGGCGCCCGCCAACCGTATCAAAAGTGCCCCAACCTCGACAAATCAAGCGTAGCAGCCCATGCCGCGGCTGTGGCATGCTTCCCGCAAGAGAGTCAGAGAAACAACCCTTCTCCCACCAACCATGTCCCCCGAAAAATTCACCGTTAAGCTCCAAGAGGCCTTCAATGCTTCCCAGTCCATCGCCACCCGTCATGGCCATCAGGAACTGAAGCCCGCTCACCTCATTCTCGCCCTGCTCGAGCAGGAGGGCGGCATCGCCACGCCCCTGTTTGAAAAGGCTGCCGTGAATCCTGAGGCGGCGCAAAGCCTGAAAGCCAGCGTCGAAGCCCTCCTCGCCCGCCAGCCCAAAGTCAGCGGCGGCACCAGCGGCCTGCATCTCTCCAATGAAATGCGCGAGCTCATGACCAAGGCCGAGGACGAGCAGAAAAAGCTCAAGGACGAATACCTCAGCGTCGAGCACGTCATCCTCGCCCTCTTCAAAACCAAGACCGAGCTGTCCGATCCCCTCAAGCAG